>JBNKRZ010000001.1:0-14308 GCA_050297015.1 Alphaproteobacteria bacterium
AATGGTGCCCAGGGGCGGAATCGAACCACCGACACGGGGATTTTCAGTCCCCTGCTCTACCCCTGAGCTACCTGGGCAAACCGATAGCGGGGTAATGAAGACATGCTTATAGAAAAATTCTCGCGCTCTGTCCAGCCGAAAGTCAAAAATTATGCAGAAGTGTTTTCCACACGCTCCGCCAACGTCGGCGTACGGCGCTGGCGCGTCACTTCCATCAACCCCAAATTCGTCAGGCCATGAACCTGAACCGTACAGGGATCGAGGTTAAACGCATCCTCCAGCGCTTTCTTCAGTGCTGTTTGCTCGACCTTTTTCTTCATTTTCAAAAAGTCGATGACAACAATCCCGCCGGCATTACGCAAGCGCAATTGACGCGCTATTTCTTGTGCAGCCTCGATATTTATAGCCAGCGCCCCGCGCGTATCCGCCGCCCGGTTCACATCAACGGCCATAAGCGCCGCCGTTTCCTGCATAATAACCGTACCGCCCGATGGCAAGATCGCATAAGGCTGGAACAGGGCCTCAATTGAGCCGATAATATCGCGCGCCTCAAACAGCGCCAGATCGTCATGCGCCCCCGGCATCTCCACAGGTTCGATCTTTGTTACAAGATCGGGGGCATAGAGTTCACACCATTCCTCAACCAGCTCAAAATGGTCCATCACTGTGATTTCGATCCGATCGATACGCCGCCCGGCATTGTCGCTAATCAGACGCTGAATCGCGTTTGGCCCCTCCATAATCAAGGATGGCTCATCACCGGTGAAATAATCCTGCAACTGATCCCATATGGCATGGAGGAGTTTTCCCTCCCGCACCAGCACATCGGTCTGAATATCTGCGGAAGCCGCCCGCAGGATACAGCCTGAACAGCCCCCCATGCTTTCCACCATATTCATCATCTGTTCACGCAGCTTTTTGTCGCGGATACGCTGAGAAATCCGGTTTTCACTTTCGAGCGGTGCATGGATCAAATAGCGGCCCGGCAAAGCAATGTTCATGCTTACGCGCGGGTTTTTATCCTCGCGCCAGCTTTCTTCCTCCGGTGGTTTGGGTAAATAGCCGTTCTTCGCCTGCACGGCGATCATCTGGCCGGGCTGGATCAATTTGCCAATCGCAACATCACCACCTTTTTTGTAAGTGCCGTCTTTTTGTTTAATCCGCACATCGGCATTGTGGATCAAACCGATATTCTCTCCATCAAGGTTAACAAATGCCGCATCGAGAGATTTATCAATCCGCGCCACTTTCGCCCAGTAAATCGAACCCCAGCGCACCTCTTCATCAGCCGGATCGACTTCAACGCCCTCCAGCTGCCCATTCTCAATAGCGGCTGTCCACAGACTTTCTCTCAATTCTTCGATGAGGATTTCCAAGAGATAAAACCTCCAAGGTCTTTTGTCATTCTAAGCGAAGCGAAGAATCTCATGTTACAGAAAATTCAAGATCCTTCGCCTGAGGCTCAGGATGACAAATTGGAAAAACCAACGCCCTTCAACAGCTGCATTGTATCATAAAGGGACAAGCCCACAATATTCGAATAAGAGCCGGAAATAAATTTAACGTAGGACGCTGCCAATCCCTGCACCGCGTAGCCGCCAGCCTTGCCTTCCCATTCGCCGGAGGCCACATACGTACATATGTCTGCTTCCGTCAGGCGTTTGAACTGCACGACTGTCTCCACCGTGCGGCTTATCAGTTTCCCATCCGGTGAGGCCAGAGCAATCCCGCCGATTACCTTATGCCGTCGCCCGGATAAAAGCTCCAAAAAACGGCACGCCTCGGCTTCATCCGCGGGTTTTTCGAGCAAGCGCCGACCGACCGCCACCACCGTATCGGCGGCCAAAACGGTATCTTGCGGATGTTTTTCCGCGATAACGGCAGCCTTTTCTCGCGCCAGCCGTTCAGCTAATACGCGAGGTAACTCTCCTTTAAGAGGGGTTTCGTCTATATCGGCGGGGATAACGGCGTCCGTCTTAATACCGACCTGCGCGAGCAATTCAAGCCGGCGGGGCGAGGCGGACGCGAGGATGAACATTATTTCTCCCGGAAAATAATCCGGCCTTTGGTCAGATCATAGGGAGTCATCTCGACAACAACACTGTCGCCTTGCAGCACGCGAATGCGGTGCTTACGCATCTTTCCGGCGGCGTGCGCCAAAATTTCATGATCGTTTTCCAGCTTTACCCGGAACATGGCATTGGGCAGCACTTCCGTGACCACGCCTTTAAATTCCATTAAGTCTTCTTTTGCCATACTCTTAAACGGCCCTTTCGCGCATTTTTTAACTCTACCGGGTTTCTATATAAGCCAACTACGGAAAGAATGCAAAGAGCTTTTCCCTAAAAGGGTAGGAAGTCCCCCGATATCAAGACGTTATACACAGGCGTGCCCCGCCGGAAGAGTACAATTTTTTGACTCACTCCCTCGCATCTTTACAATCACAAGAAGTTAATAGCCCTAGATTTCAGACAAATGCGCGCCTTGTTCGCCCTTTTTTGCTTATGTTTTTCTGTGATGCTTGCCAGTGAAGTGCGCGCATCAACAGCATCCCTTTACGGCTCTTTGGGGCTTAACACGGTGCCGAGTGCCCGTATAGATGACACAGGGACCATCCGCGCCCATATTGCCACAGTTGACCCCTATATTCACACCAGCCTCCACATGCAAATAGCATCCCCCTTAACCCTGACGCTTCGGCAAAGTGCGGAAGTTTCAAGCCTCAACGATGCCGCTGACCGTCTTTACCCCGGCGTTGATTTCAAGCTGCGCTTGCACGAAGAAAGCGCTTATATTCCGGAAATGGCGCTGGGTATGATCTCTGCGTTCGGGCATAAGCGCATGGCGAGTGAATATCTTGCTTTTTCCAAACGATACAAAGATTTTGATTTCACCGCCGGCATGGCATGGGGACGGCTGGGGAGCGCCGGGCATGTCAAAAATCCGCTAGCACTCTTTGGGGGTCATTTTGATAAGACGCGCGCGCTGGACGGTGAAATGCCTCATACGCCCCATAACTGGTTTACAGGCAGCGATATCGGTTTTTTCGGGGGTGTAGCTTATGATGCACCATGGATCAGAGGCTTAACCTTTAAGGCCGACTGGGGGGCTGACAAGTATCGTGCCGAGAGGGCGGCTTTTGATTACCACCCGCCCGCGCCGTGGGCCATCGGTTTTAACTATACGCCCCGTGACTGGGTGTCGATTGGCGGTGCACTCCTTGGCACAGATAAGCTCATGGGACAAATCAGCTTTCAAAGCCCTGTAGCAGGCTGGCCGGGGCGCCCGGAAAACAAAACAAAGCCCCAGCTCCTATACCCTTATCGCAGCACACACAGCACACCGCGGGAGAGCGCGATCGCCGCCGCTGCGAAAAACATAGACCTCTATAATGTCGGAGGGAATGAAGAACAAAGTTGGGCTTTGCTTTCTGCGAGGCCCTCTATGCCTCTTCCGCGTCAGATCGGACGGACAGCACGTCACATGAGCAACCACGCAATGAAGAGCGCCGAGACCCTTATCATCACACCGACCATTTATGGGCTAAAAGGTCACACGTTACATTTAAACCGCCGCGACATTGAGAATGCATTGGGCACTTCCTTGCGCGGTAGCCCGCAGGAAATATGGTATAATGCCGCTTTTAAAGACACGCCGCCGCCGGAAAGCGCCGGTAAGATATTCCCCTTTACGCCCCCATCAAGGACGAATTTTGGCAATGTGCGCTTTTTTCTCGACAATACGCTGAGCCTGTCCGAGGAAGATAGCGGCATTTTGTACCGTACATCATTGGTTATGGAAGAGCGCAAAATGTTGACGCCGCACCTCTTGATGGGCGGTGATCTGCGTTTGAACATCAAGGATAATCTAGGACGCCTCAGCCGTATTCGCCCCGCCGCAGCCCTGCCCGTACGCAGCGATATAGACCATTTCACGCAAAAACGGATAGAGGTGGATCGCTTGTTTGCCGGCTGGCTAAAGACCGTAAAAACCGACATGCATTTGGCCTTAAGCTTTGGGCATCTCGAAGAAATGTATGCCGGGACAGGTGGAGAATTCCTGTGGCGACCCTTTGGCAAAACATTCGCGCTGGGGGCAGAAGGCTGGCTGGCTTTTAAGCGCGATCCGGCAACGGCCATGCATTTGGCCTTAAACGGCGACCATCTTCTAAGCGGTCATGTGCAGGGCTGGTACGAAATTCCGCAAACGCCGCTGACCGTTCAGGCGCGAATCGGGCGCTATCTGGCGGAGGACGTGGGCGGCACACTGGCCTTATCACGCGACTTTGAGAACGGCGCGACAGTCGAGGCTTTCGTTACGGCTACGGATAATGCAGATTACGATCTGTTTGGTGGTACAACGCATGTCTATAGCGGCCTAAAATTCAGCATGCCCTTGGGGAATAGCAAATATCTGACGGAGGGAAGTGCTATCCGTCTGACAGCTGCGCCGCAAGGGCGCGACAGCGGACAAGCGCTTGATTCTCCCTTGCCGTTATATGAGTTGACGCAGCCGCTTTCCTACCGCTCAATCACGCAGAACTGGCGGAAAATTGGTGATTAAACAGGAATAAAACGTGGCGTTTTAGTCTTCTTCATTGCCGGTAAAATCAGGCTTGTGACCCGGCTTGGGAACGATAATCCAGCCATCTTGCGGCGGTTGAACCTGAAGCGCTTTGACAATCCGCAAATTCCGTTCGATCTCCATCCGATCCGGAGAGGAAGCCTGCGCCTTGCGCAAGACATCTATAGCCTCATCCAAGAAACCTTGAGAGGCAAGGTTTAGCCCCAGATTATTCAGGATCGGTCCCGGATCACCGGACCAGTTATCCAGTCCTTTGCGAAATGCCGTTTCAGCCTGTTCATGGTGTCCCTGCGCATCCAGAGCTATACCCAGCAAGTGATATGCCTGCCCGGCTTCAGGTGTCAGCAAAACAGCCTGACGAGCAAAATCTTCCGCCGTCATATAATTGCCCAGTGCCATCTGAATAGAGGCATATTCAATTTTTGCCTCGGCATTTTGATCTTTTTCATTACGGGCCAGAGGTTCCATCACAACCGCTGCGCGCTGCAATTCACCTGCCTCACGAAGCGCCCGGCCATATTTCAGAGCCACCGCCGCATCATTGCCCTTACGGCGGTACATACGCTCAAGCAAAGCCAGAGACTCTCCGGCTTTACCCGACTCTTCCGCCTGATCGGCAGCACGTTCCAAAACGGCATCAATCTGCGCGTTACGATCTTGCCGCGCCCCTGTTGTTCCCGTCGTTTGACAGGCCGTCAGCCCACCCAATGAAACAACAGCCGTTGCCAAAAGTAACAACCCTACCGGTTTTTTTGTCCGTGCCATGCGCTCATACCTCTTTGATTTAATCCCTTAAAACTGCCCGATAAGGGGGAGAAATTATTCTCCGCCCCCCTCTTCGCCTTGATCGGTAGCAGCCCCGGCCGTCGCATCAGCCATTCCAGCGGCACCACCACTTACACTACTCAACGCTCCGGAAGCCCCATCGCCTCCCTCGCTACTTACGCCGATCTCGTGGCACATATCCGGACAATAGAATACGCTGGTTTCCTGACATGATCCACTGGCATTGGCGCAGCTGCGGCGAATACGCACATAATTTTTCTTTGGCCCCGCGACAATGACATGGCGTTGCATCACCACATTGCCATCACCATCAAGAGCGGTAAAGAATGTAGCCCCCGGCGTACGCGGCACAACGACCAAAAGATTAGGTGAATCCATCAAGATATTCGCATGCTCTGGATTGCCGATTACAATACTGGCTATCGGCTTTTTAACACGGACAAGTTCGGAACGATCCGGCGTCAAGCGCAAAGGCGGGTGTGTTTCCTCACCCGGAGCAACGGCAATATCTTTGCCCTCGACGATATCAACAGTTGCTTGTGGCGGAATTAAGCCCGCGAACCCCGGCTCCTGCGCTAAAGAAGCAACGGAACATGCCACAACGCACACGCAAAATAACCCTAAAAAAGAAGAAAACTTCGTAAAATATGTCATGATACACCGCCCAGAAGGGACTTTCTTTGTCAATACGATAAGAACTATCTATTCCCTATTATACCTTCACAGCACATAAATATCACCCCCTTTTTTATCATAGTCATAATCAGCTCTCAAAATTGAAACGGTACAAGTCTATTACCCAGCTCCGAAAAACAACGCTTAAGCGCCGAAAACAAAACACTAAAACAAACAAAAAGCCCCAGACGCGATGCCGGGGCTTTTTAAAAATCTCTTATTCAAAGCGAAGACTTAGATACTGTAGTTACGTGTTATGTACATTTCTGCGCAAGCAGGTTTTTGATGAATGTGCGCGAAAAATGCGCAGAGCATAGCCATAGCTACGGTTAAGCATTTTGAACGTACAGACGCAAAAAGATGCCGCGCCCTTCGGGTTCGTTTTTCAAATAAAGTTATCATCGTTTTTGCTCCTTGAATATGCTTTGGCATGTCCTGCGGACCAAAAACTTGATCCTTTTATCTGAAAAACGAACAGAAATATGCATAACATGTGACTACAGTATCTAGAACTCTGTCTGACATCCAGAAGCATCAGAAAGAATTTCATCCGCGCCGAAACCGAAGCTATATGTTGTTGTCACGCCCGCCGAAGCATCGGCAATCGCGTCACCCCAACAAGCGACATCCTGACCTTGCCCACCAGCTGCGGGTTCGATATCAGCAACATCTTCATTTGCGGCAGGAGAACCATTTCCTTGGCCATTATCCTGACCTTCCTCATCACCGGCCGCAGGAGCAATTCCCGCCAAGCGCAAAGCAAGCGGATTCGGCAGTGTCGGCATACCCTGGATCTGGACATTAACGCCGCCGCTGCCACTCAAGAACGGATCGAACTCTTTGAAGATATCTTCCAGATCAATATTCGCATTCTGAGCAGTTGCACCAAAGAAGAAAAGCCCCAGATCGTTTTGATCCACGTAGTGATAGAACATATCTTCCAGATAATTAGCCTGCTGTATGCTCAAACCTGTTGTGGCAGGAAGAACCGCACCAAACGGTGTAACATAGGTACTTTCCAGGCCATCCAGAATTGTCGGCTCACCCGGCGCGAAGAACGCTTCATTGGCAAGTTCGACAAAGTACTCACTTTGACCATTGAAGGACTGCGCCCCGATCGTACCGCCAAAGCCGCCCACACCGTCATTATCGACCAATGCCAGCGGTGCGTAGCCCGCATAAGGTACAGAGAAAGGATAAGAGTACATGTCAGCGTAGATACCCCACTCAGTATTACCATAGTAGTAACCTTCACCGCCGTAAACGGAAGCGAAATCATACGGCGCAAAGCGCATACCTACTCGGCCGCCAACAAATTCGTTACCCTCTTCCGTCAGGATAATCAAACCGCTCTCAAACTGAGCGCCGATATCGTTTCTTGTGAAGGTGTTTCCGAAAACGCCGACATAGCCGTTGTTAAAGCCGGAAACATACAAGCCGTTTTGAGCACTATCCGTAACCTCGTTTCCTGCGATCAAGGCAGAATCAAAACCTTCAACTTGAATGCCATCACCGCCGGAAGCCAAAGATTGAAGCGGATATTTGAGATCAGACAGCACAGCTGGCGCTTCCGTCGTACCGGAGGCCTCAACAACGTTATTTGTCACCTCAGCATAGAAAGTCGGCCATACCGGATATGCATCCGTCAAGGCTACTTTCGCATATTGAATATCTGAGTTAGTCGCCTCATCATAATAGCCGGCAAAGCCCAGAATATTGATCCCGTCATCACCGGAATCTACGACGTAGTTACCATCGACCAGAACATCCGTGGCGCCGACAACCTGAATACCGTCATCCGCGGATGTATCAACCGTGTTGTCAACAATCTGAACCGTTGTATACGAAATTCCGGGAACGTAAATGGGCTTAGCAAGATAGAATTCGCCCCCATAGAAGGAATCAAGACCGGCGAGCACGCGAATGCCGTCCGCCCCGTAACCATTTAAGTCAGGCATGCCATAGTAACCGGCATCGTAAATCGTATTACCCGCAATCCATGTTGAACCGCTATTGCTGACTTCAATACCATCGTCGCCCGTTTTACGGATAAGGTTATTTTCGATCACAACGTTAGAACCCGGAAGTTCAACATAGTCCCCCGAACCAACATTGATCCCGGCAACATTCATAACGGAAATACCGTCAGCTTCATTGTATCCCGGTCCCTCGCCCTTGAAAGGAAGGTCGCCGACAGGGAGATAATAGCCAATATTCTGAAGCGTGTTATTACGGATTTTCGTATAACCGCTATTGCTGACTTCGATACCGTCATCGCCCGTTTCACGGACATCGTTATCATCCACAATGGCTTCACTTGCGTTGTAGACATTAACACCATCAACACCCACACGGCGGACCGTGTTCCGAAGAATAGATGTATCATCGGTGTAGCCGACCTGGATACCGTTTCCATCAGCATCGCTAACCGTGTTGTCAGCTACCATGATGGCATAGCCAAGCCCATCATCGTTATAACCATCGGCAAAGATTCCGTTCCCACCGACATCGCTAACCGTGTTGTCCAGAACTTCCGCATTCAAGAAACGGAGAATACCAATCCCGTTGGCACCGGCATCCGTCACCGTATTGCCGTCAACTTGCATCGTATCAATCTCTGCCGCAAAGATACCA
Organism: Alphaproteobacteria bacterium; assembly: GCA_050297015.1. Lineage (GTDB taxonomy): Bacteria > Pseudomonadota > Alphaproteobacteria > Micavibrionales > Micavibrionaceae > JACKJA01. The sequence continues at coordinate 8,680 of JBNKRZ010000001.1, forward strand.
TCGTTAGCCACACCCGCAATATCGTTCATTGCGATTCGAACAAAGCCGCCACGCCCCTCGTTAAACTGGACGGAAACCCCGTTACCGCCAGCATCGCGGATAATGTTGCTTGCAACAAGAACATCGCCGTTATTCAAAACATCAATCGCCGTACCGCTCGTCTGGGAAATAGCGTTGTTTTGGATTTGCACGCCGTTCCCGCCGGAGACAGAAACACCCTGCGTGGCGCCAACAATCGTATTGCCGTCAATCCAGTGGTCATCACCACCCACAACAGCAACACCGCGTCCGGCTGTACTAATCAGGTTCGCCTCAACCACGGCACTATTAGCACCGTTTGTGATATGGATAGCATCACCCGATGCGAACAAACCGCCACTGAGCTGGCCGATATTATTGGCCATAACCATGACATTATCGCTTCCATCCACCAAAATTCCGTGCCCGGCGATATAATCAAGCGTGTTATTAAAGATCACGCTATAAGGGCTGGGGTTCACGGAAATGCCGTTAGAAACCGTGTTCATAACCGTGTTTGAAACAATACTGGCCACGGGAGAATTGTTCACATCAATGCCCTCGCCACCGATGCTGCCCGGCCCACCGAAAAATCCGATCAGGTTATTATGAATAGAAACGCCCATGCTATTAGAAACTTCTATCGCATCTCCGGCCGTGTTATTCACAGAGTTCCCAACGACCTCCAGTGCATTTCCGTCAACCCGGATCCCCCCTTCGCCAGTGCCGTTAACAGCGTTATCGTTTACATTAACGGAGGAAAATACTTCCGGACTTTCGGACCAGACACCGTAATGAGCAACATTCTGAATTTCATTAGAGAATACATTAACGTTCCCGGCAATTTCAAACAGGTGTATCCCGTTTCCTTCTACATTATTGATAAAGTTATCAGAAACCGAGGTGCCGAAAGCACTGCCGGAGACATCAACGGCCGTTCCCGCAATATCGTGAATGTAGTTACGGCTCACAACGCTTCCATTACTGTTAAGAAGGAAAACCCCGTTGCTTGTGCCTTTTCCGGCAATGACGTTATTGGTAATCACAGCCCTGTCGGCATCGGCAACCAAAACGCTATAGGGGCTCGCCACACCTTCAATGGTAAAGCCGTCAATCGTTACATCATCAGCCGTCACCGCAAAAGCCGGCGCAACGAAAGAATTAACAACCGATTCTGCGCCACGGCCGGCATCATTACCGACCAGCCCGGCATTAGCACCATTTATGGTCAAGCCCGTCACATCAACCGTAACGGACTCATTATACGTACCCGCACCAACGTTCATCGTTGAACCGTCGACGACCACATCAACCCCGTTTTGTATCCGTCCACCGTCAGAGATATTTGCAACCGTTGCGGTCCCCGTCAACGTCAAGGCATCAATCGTACCCGCCAGATTAACCGTCGGTGTGTTAAGGGTCGCAACGCCGGCATCAATGCCATTCCCGAAAGCAAGGTTGAAGCTGCCGGGGGCGTTAGCGGTAAAATCACCGCCGTTGGTGTCGATATTGGCGTTAATGAATATCTCGGCATCACCACCGACACCGCCGTTACCGCTGCCGTCAAAATCTGCGTTCAAAACAAAATCAAAGCCATTTCCGGAATCGGTAACATCCGCATTCACGAAAATATCGTCATACGCATTTAAATAGAATGTCGGGAGATTTGTATTTGTCGTCGCCGCATTAATAGCTTCAGCAATCTCAATATCACCATCTTCAGCGTCTGAACCATGTGTCCAAATAGAAAGAGCGAAAAGAGATGGGTTACTTAAGGTGGTCTCTACAAAGTTCGTCGTAACGAGTGTCGCGCCGACAAGGCTACAGCTTCCCAGACCGGAAGCAATACAGACATTATTGGGGTCGATCAGATATTCACCGCCCTCGCCCATTTCCACGTTGCCGTCGATCACGCCCGCGCCAATCATAGAGGTTTCAATAAAACCGTTGCGCCCGTGCGCAAATAAATTACCGTAAGAGAATAAATTATCGCCATAGGCATAGATACGGCCCGCTTCGGTCGCGCCACTGACATCGAGCGTTGAAGTTTCTGCCAGATCAACGCGCTCACCCGTCACGTCAATGGAGCCGCCCTCCGTACCGGATGCGTCCATCGTGCCTGTGACGGAAACCGTTCCCTTATCGCCGCCGGACAGGATGATTTTCCCGCCTTTGACCTCGACAGAAGACACATTGATAACACCGTCCATATTAATAACGCTATCAACAACGTCCTTGGCCGCCGCCGCGGTCATGCTCACGACACCGCCCTCGGCATTGATCACGCCGTTATTTTCGAGAAGCGCATCGGCCAGTTCGCCGTCAACAGCAACTTCCATCAGACCGTCACCGTACAGGTCGAGCGTCACCGTTTCACCGGCAGCCATAGCAACACGCCCCAAGCGCGCATTAATCACGCCGTTATTGATAACCGTCGGCGCCACAAAAGCGGCCAGCCCGGCATCGGCGACATTGATGGTGGCTTCGTTGATAATCGCACCATCGCCCAAATTACCGAAAACCGGATTGGCACCGGACAGAAAATCCGCCTGATTCATAAGCTCACCGGTCGAAGCAACAATCCCGCCCACATCAATCGTAGCATCGCGACCAAAGAACACACCGTTGGCATCCAAAACGTAGACGTTACCGTTAGCCCGCAAGGTACCCAGAATGCGGGAAGGATCGCCATCGTTGAAAGTCACACGGTTAACCGCAATGGAATCGGAACCCGGCTGATGGAAAGTCGTTACAGCATCTTTCCCAATATTGAAGCTTTTCCAGTCAATCGTCATACGGCCGGAAAACTGATTGATGTCAAGGATACCCGCCGCAGCCTGAGAATTATCAATCGTTCCCGCGCCGCCCGTAATCTTCCCATCGACCGGCACCTCAAGATTATCGACAGCGCGGGCCGTTCCTGCAAAAGCCAAAACCCCGGCAGCCACGAGCGCTGAAGTCGACAAGAGTCTTTTCAACCGTTTATTCGCGATCCGTAAAGATTGGCCTTTTTTCTCTTCGTTCATCAATCCGGTCATTAGGGGTACCTTACTTTCTTGTTTATCCGTACTTGCGCAGCCATAACATATAAAACTCACAGACAGCGCCCTGTTAAAAATAAAGCCGTAACGTCTTTAGTTTTGTTCTAAATACAGCTTCCCTATTCTTATGAATGGTATTCTTATAACGCTGTTTGAGAATATTTTTCAAGCTTTTGTTAAGTAAAATTTAACAATTATAAAGGCAGCCTCCACAACCCCTTACTGAGCGCAGCATCACGCAAAAGTTGCATGCACAGCAAGGGGGCTTGGCTTTTTACAAAAAAAAGAGCAGAATGCGTAAGGGGTTCCTATAGGGTCCTTTTTCCTGTATAAGGCCGTTTGATTCTCAATTATCCGGCACTGAAAATTTTAAAAGGCATAAGATAAGGCATAAGATTATGATTAAAAATCCGTTGACCAAAAACACCGTACGCTTATCGCTACTCTGTGCAACAGCTATGGTTTGCCTCAATGGTTTGCCCCCTCTAGCACACGCACAGGTCCCTGAAGCACAAACAGGAACGGCTGGCGCCGGGCGGGCGGAAGAACAAATCCGCGTCCCTGAAACACTCTTGCGCATTCAGCCTAAAATAGAGGTCCGCGAAGCCGCCACACAGGCCGCGCCGGAAGGGGCCGATAAAATCACCTTTGATTTAAAAGAGCTCCAGTTGGAGGGGATGACCGTCTATACAGCGGATCAAGCGGCAAGCGTCTATGGTGACTTTCTGGGAAAAACCATATCACTGGCTGATTTATATAGCATCGCCGCCGATCTGACGCGCAAGTACCGGAACGATGGCTATATACTAACGCAAGTCGTCGTCCCGCCTCAAACAATTGAAGACGGCACAGCCCGCCTGATGGTGGTCGAAGGATATCTCGGCAATGTGCGCGTCGAAGGCGATGAGGGCGAAAACGATGCGACGCTAAAGCTCATGAATGACTATCTGGCCCACGTTCAGGATGGCGCGCCTTTAAATGTAAAGGACCTTGAGCGTGTTCTTCTTCTCATTAACGACCTACCCGGCATTTCCTCCCGCGCGGTTATCAGCCCTTCTGCCTCACAAGGCGGCGCGGCTGATTTGCTCGTCAGAGTATCCCGCAAAAAATATGACGCCATGGTGGGGATAGACAATTACGGCAGCCGCTATTTAGGCCCCGTACAATTAACAGGGGCTGCCTCTTACAACTCCCTGTTCGGATTTAACGAAAAAATCACAGGTCAGCTGGCTGTAGCCCCCGATCCGGGCGATGGTTTCGAACTGGCCTACGGCTCACTATCTTATCTACAACCGCTTTTCCGCCAGTATGGAACAACGGTGGAAATCACAGCCAGCCTTACCGACACCGATCCGGGCTTTGACCTCAAATCTTTTGATGTGCAAGGCCGTTCGGAATATGCCAGCGTCACACTGGATCACCCCTTTATACGAACGCGCGCCCTGAATTTTCACGCCTACGGAAAAATGGACTTGCGCAATGTTGAAACCCGCAACAATTTCGAAGCCAAACGTGAAGACCGCATCCGCGCCGCTCGCGTTGGGGGAACGCTGGAATTTTTGGACACCACCTTTGGTAAAAGAAATCCGGGCTTTAACTTCCTGAATGTTGAAATCTCAAAGGGGATAGATATCTTCAATGCGACGGATGGCGGGCGCGCAAATTCCTCCCGTCCGAGCGCTGACATGAATTTTAAAAAGATTGAGGCGCAGCTACAGCGCATTCAACGCCTTTCACCGGAATTCAACCTCCTGATGGGGGCTGAAGGACAGTGGTCCGCATCGCCCTTGGTAAGCTCCGAAGAATTCGGATTCGGCGGCACCAACTTCGGACGCGCTTATGACCCTTCCGAAATCCTCGGCGATGAAGGACTGGGTGGAAAGCTGGAACTACAATGGACACCGCATTACGAAGTTTCCAATGTAACAGATTACCAACTCTATAGTTTTTATGATGCCGGGATTGTCTGGAACGACGACCCAACCACCAGCAGCCAAAAACGCAATACGGCAACCTCGGCGGGCTTTGGTGTGCGCGCCGACATTCTTGAAAACACCAGCGCCAACTTCGCCGTGGCTGTGCCGCTCACCCGCATTGTCCAGACACAGCGCGATGACGACCCGCGTGTCTATATGAGCCTGAGCCATAAATTCTAAAGGAAGGCCCTCAACAACACAGAATGCAAAAAAGCCTGCCGGATAAAACCGCAGGCTTTTTTTGTGGGCATGTTCTATCTATCCTAGCGACTTAGATACTGTAGTCACATGTTCGGCCAAATCCGAGCGGCCCTGTTCATGCAAAGCGACCATTTTCATCCCTTGCGCAAGCATCACAGCCATAGCCGTATCCTGCTCATCCAACTGCCCGCACAAGAAAAAGGCGCCGCATAAACGGCGCCTTTAATTCTTAAAGCTATTATAATGAGTAAAGCTTACTCAATAATTTTAGATACGACGCCGGCGCCGACGGTGCGGCCGCCTTCACGGATAGCAAAGCGCAGACCTTCGTCCATCGCGATCGGCGCGATCAGTTCGACAACCATTTTACAGTTATCGCCCGGCATCACCATT
>JBNKRZ010000002.1:0-13247 GCA_050297015.1 Alphaproteobacteria bacterium
GACCTACTGATTAAAAGTCAGTTGCTCTACCAGCTGAGCTAACCGGTCATGGAAGGTACAGGGGTAAACCCCGTAAACAGACTGCGGCACTTTATGGATTTGCACAGCGTCCGTCAAGTTTTCTTTGTGCTATTTGGCAAATTTATCTTTCAAGAGCTCTTCAACCATTGGGGTTACAACTTCAGACACATCCCCGCCCAGCGAATAAATCTCTTTCACAAAAGACGATGACACAAATTGCCATTTATCCGCCGCCATAAGAAAAACCGTCTCAATCGCCGGGTCGAGCTTGGCATTCATGCCCGTCATCTGGAATTCATAATCAAAGTCAGACACCGCCCGCAGCCCGCGAAAAACGCATGAGGCCCCCACATCGCGTGCAAAATGAATCAACAAATTATCGAAGCTCTGCACCGTAATGGGGCAATGCTTTTCCCGCATATTCTCAATATCCGTCCGCAGCATAGCCAAGCGTTCGTCAATCGTGAAAAGCGGCCCCTTGCGCGTATTATCGGCCACGCCAACGATCAAATGATCGACCAGACGGCTTGCCCGGCGTATAAGGTGCAAATGCCCTTTTGTCACGGGATCGAATGTACCGGGATAAACACCGATACGCTGTTTTAAACTGTTTTCTTCCGACATAAATTCTCTTAAAGCACAAAACACAAAACGCCGTAAAGTTTTTCTTTTAGGGTCAGCACCAATTAACTATGTCCATTCTGCGCGTTTTTAAATTTTTGATAGATATTTGTAAAAATCGCGTAGAGCATAGCCAAAGCTACGTTCAAGCGATTTGAGCAAATAAATACAAAAATTTACCGCGCCGGATAGACGGTTAAACATGAAAAAGCAATCTCCATCTTCAAACAAGCTCACCATAGCTTTGGCTATGCTTTTACTTGTTTTCATTGTATCTTGCCCTTTCATGTTTAACAGAATTGTACAAAATTAATGGGTCCTGACCCTAGATACTCTTGCGCGATAGAACGAGAAACGTAAAATAAAAGTCCTGTGCCGTTTCAAAAAAGAAAAGACGCTTTACCATGATAATGGAAATAAAAATTATTTCCTTCAACAAAGAGGAATTGAACTCCGCCATTATGCGCCAGCTCTTGCACGGCGAAGAAAAGGGCAGGGAATTTTTTCTGAAAAAAGTTACAGTGAACGAAGATATCCCCGTATCTATCACCGTCACCATAGAACGGATCAGCGGCAAGATAGAAGAAAAGAAGCTGGATCACGGCTTTCTGGCCGCCGCAATGCTCCGCTTTTGCATGGACAATAAAATCCCGATGCCGCGCAACGCCACAAAGAATATCCAGATGGTCAACGGCATGCTTTCTATATTCTTAAGCATGGAAACTAAAAACCCGCGCTGAAACTCAAACTTTCCGTTTCAACAACCGCCCCAGCAATTCGGTAATCGTACTTGCGGCCTTTTCCAACCCCGGCGGTGAGTTGAAAACAATCAAACCGCTTTGCACCATGCCCTTGGAGGGTTTTTCCGGGAACGGTGCATTAATCACAACATGAAGCGCCTGTTGAGCCATCAACGGCCCCAGCGCCTTAAGCAGAATTTTATGATAACCGCCACCGGCCAAAACCGGGTACCAAACCACTATCTTAGCCCCCGGTGCTTTATCAAGAACGGCTCTGACCGTTTCTGCCGTTTGTTCATATTCGGCTTTAACCTCATAGCTCGGGTCGATCATAACCAGCGTGTCATCGCCTCCATCAAGCAAAGTCAGGGCACTTTTATGACCGTCCTTTTGCTGGATAGAAATCCCCGGCATAGAACCAAGTGCCGCTTGCAGATGCCCAAGCTCACCGGGATGAAGTTCACACAAGCTCATCTTGTCATTGCCACGTTTCAACGCCGCAATACAGCCTGCAGAGCCGGGATAATCCGGCCGCCAATCTTTAACCGCCCGCACATAGGGCGCAAAAGGAAGCGGCAAACGTCCCAAATCCAGCCGCGTAATCCCCGTTTCATATTCGGCGATTTTTCGGGCTTCCTGCGATTTCAGATCATAAACGCCGCGCCCGGCATGGGTGTCGACAAAAGTCAAAGAGCCGGATGTTTGCTCGGCCATAAGCGCCCAGAGCGCACAAAGGACGGCGTGCTTGTGAACATCAAACCAGCCGCCCGCGTGATAGATATGTTGGTAGGAGAGCATGTAAGGGGGTTACTCTTCCGAAGCTTCTGGTGATTCAGGTACAGCGTCCTCAACGGCACCCTCTTCGCCCTCAACGCCAGTGCCTTCCTCGTCTTCATCATCCTGAACGAGCCACGCAACGGAAACAACCTTTTCGCCCGATGCGACTTTGAAGATCGTCACGCCCTGCGCGCTACGCCCCGTAAAGCGAACGTCTGCCACAGGTGTGCGGATGGTTTGCCCTTGATCGGAGACCAGCATAACCTGATGATCGTCGGTGACCGGGAAAGTTGCCACAACCTCACCAGTTTTGGCGGTCACATCCATGTTGATAACGCCGGAACCGCCGCGCCCCGTCGTACGGTATTCGCTAGCATAGGTCCGCTTACCAAAGCCTTTTTCAGAAACACAAAGAAGTGCCTGCCCCTGCTCACCCTCAGCCTCACGTTTGAGGATCGACATGGACATAACCTCATCGCCCTTGGGCAACTTAATCCCGCGCACCCCGGTAGAGGCACGACCGGCAAAGACACGAATGGCATCAACGGGGAAGCGGATGGCTTTCCCTGAGCGCGTCGCGAGGAAGACGTCTTCATCCTCTCGCGCAATTTTGACGGAAACAAGATTTTCATCATCAGCCAGCTTCATGGCGATTAATCCGTTCTTACGAATATTACCAAAATCGGAAAGCTTGTTCCGCCGCACACTACCATGAGATGTGGCAAACATAATATCAAGCTCATTCCAAATCTCTTCATCTTCCGGCAAGCGCATATAGACAGTGACATTTTCGCCCTGCTCCAACGGCAACAGATTCACAAGCGCCTTGCCGCGGCTTTGCGGCGTAGCCAGCGGCAATTGCCAGACCTTCATCTTGTGAACGATACCGCGACTGGTGAAGAATAAAATCGGCGTATGTGTCGAGGCTACGAACAAGTCAGAAACAAAATCCTCATCCTTCAAAGCCGTAGCACTACGCCCTTTCCCGCCGCGTTTCTGCGCGCGGTATGTGTCGAGAGGTACGCGCTTGATGTAACCGCCATTCGTCACGGTCACGACCATATCTTCACGCTGGATCAGATCTTCGATGTCCTCTTCAAATTCCGCATCAACCAGCTGCGTGCGGCGCGGCGTTGCAAAGCGGTCTTTAATGTCCTGCAATTCCTCCCGCATCACTTCCAGCAAGCGCTCCCGGTCACCCAAAATGGCCAGATATTCGGCAATCGCATCCGTAATCTCGCGTAGCTCGTCACCGATCTTGTCACGTTCCAGTCCGGTCAATTTGTGCAAACGCAGATCGAGAATGGCCCGCGCCTGCGCTTCGCTCATCTGGTATGTGCCATCGTCATAGACAGGATATTCCGGATCATCAATCAACGCTATAAGCGGCGCCACATCGTGCGCAGGCCAACGCTTTGCCATCAAGCCTTCGCGCGCCTCTACAGGGCTAGCCGCTGCACGGATTAGGGCGATAATTTCGTCAATATTGGCCACAGCCACAGCCAAACCGGCCAAAACATGCGCCCGATCCCGCGCCTTGCCTAGTTCGTAAATCGTCCGGCGGGTGATGACTTCTTCGCGGAATTGCACAAACGCCTTGATAAAGTCGCGCAAGAGCAGCATTTCCGGCCGCCCGTGGTTGAGCGCCACCATGTTCGCCGGGAAGTTTGTGCGCAGCGCCGTGTGCTTGTAAAGCTGGTTCAAGACAACATCAGCCACCGCACCTTTTTTCAACTCAATGACAACACGCACGCCGTCACGGTCGGATTCATCGCGAACGGTAGAAATATCCTCAACAATTTTCTCACGTCCCACTTCGCCAAGACGCTCCAGCAACTTTCCTTTATTAACCTGATACGGCACCTCGTGAATTACGATGGCCTCACGCCCGCCGGAGATTTCCTCAAACGACGCCTTGGCCCGCATCACAATGGAGCCGTTCCCCGTTGTATAAGCCTTATGTGCGCCGCTCCGACCCAAAATTTCACCCCCCGTCGGGAAATCCGGCGCAGGAATAATCTGGATCAGGTCCTCATTGGTAATCTCCGGGTTATCGATATAGGCATAACAACCGTCAATGACCTCGCCCAGATTATGCGGCGGAATATTCGTCGCCATCCCCACGGCAATTCCGCCGGCACCATTGACCAGCAGGTTCGGAATGCGGGAAGGCAGAACCACCGGCTCCATCGTAGACTCGTCATAGTTCGGTGTAAAATCAACCGTTTCCTTATCGATATCATCCAGAAGTGATTCCGCCGATTTTGCCAAACGCGCCTCGGTATAACGCATAGCAGCGGGCGGATCGCCATCCATAGAACCAAAGTTCCCCTGCCCGTCAACCAGCGGTAAGCGCAAAGACCAGTCCTGCGCCATCCGGACCAGCGCTTCGTAAATCGCGCTATCACCGTGCGGGTGATATTTACCCATGACATCCCCGACGATCCGCGCGGATTTTTTGTACGGCTTGTCGGAGGTATAACCGCCATCTTTCATCGCATAGAATATCCGGCGGTGCACCGGCTTCAGACCATCGCGCACATCCGGCAGCGCCCGGCTCACGATCACGCTCATAGCATAATCGAGGTAAGAGGTTTTCATCTCTTCTTCAAGAGAAATCGTCGGCAATTGCGGTTCGTCGGTGACGGTCGTTTCGGTCATGGTTTTCTTATATTTTTAGTGATTCAATTTAACCGTTAATACCTAGCAAATCCACGCCCGTGAGGCAATGGATAATGCGCAGTTTTCTAAGGTTTTATGGTCGTCTTAATTTATTCGGAGTCGGTTTCCGCGCCTACACGAATATCCATGAGCGCTTCATCGAGCATCTTGGTGATTTCGGGTTGAATAATGGCCTGATAAACGGGCAGCTTATCGGCGATCGATTTGGCTTCTTCAGAGCCAAAATAGTCAATCATTTTCTCAAGCTCCGCCGCTGTAAATGTTTCAGCCATCGCCTGAACGGACGCGTTGGTCAACACTTCATAGTCCATGACCTCACGAAGCTTTTTAACAAAAAGCTCTCGCTTATCTTCGGGCAATTGCTGAACAATGATGTTCATCGCCTCTTCCACTTGCAAATAAGCAGGACGAATATCGTGCATCTTACGCGCCAGAGCAAGACGTTCGCCCTTACCTTCCGCAACGTCTTCCTGCACAGCGTTCTGCTCTTCCTGTTTTCGTGCCTCATCTTGCGCTTGCGCGGCAAAAGGCAAAATCAGGGCAAAAACCAAGATCAATAAAGTCCGTGCCATCATAATCACTTCCTTCGTAAAAACGTCCTAGAACGGGATTTCATCTTCCATTTCATCAACCGGTGCGGGGGCGGCAGCGGCCTGTTGCGGCGCCGCGCTGTATGAGGGCTGCGCAGCGTTATCCTGAAAACCACCGCCCTGTTGTTGGCCGTAACCGCCGCCTTGCTGATTACGAGAATCGAGCATTGTCAGTTCCCCGCGGAAGGGGCGCAAGACCACTTCGGTTGTGTATTTTTTCTGGCCGTCTTGTTCCCATGAGCGGGTTTCCAACTGACCTTCGATATAAACCTTAGAGCCTTTATGCAGGTAGTTTTCACAAACATTGACGAGGCCCTGGTTAAACACAACTACACGGTGCCACTCCGTTTTTTCCCGGCGCTCCCCGGTAGCCTTATCTTTCCAGCTTTCCGATGTTGCAACCGACAGGTTCACAACCTTGTCCCCGGATTGCATAGAGCGCACATCCGGCTCATTCCCCAAATTCCCGATCAAAATAACTTTATTGACGCTACCAGCCATAATTCTTCCCTACAATGATGTTATAAAACTATGAGTGACTATAACGTCCACCGCGCGGAAAGAAAGATGTTTTTCGCAGTTTTCCTGAAGTTTTATACTGGCCTTTTCACCTCGTCCCCTCTATATCTTTTCAAATGTTGACGGAAATTTCGATCCGCGGCGCGCGGGAACATAATCTCAAAAACATCGACGTGGACATTCCGCGCGATAAGCTCGTGGTCATTACGGGCCTGTCGGGGTCGGGGAAATCTTCCCTCGCCTTTGACACGATCTACGCCGAAGGGCAGCGCCGCTATGTTGAGAGCCTTTCCGCCTACGCCCGCCAGTTTCTTGAACTCATGGCCAAGCCGGATGTGGATAGCATAGAGGGTCTCTCACCCGCCATTTCCATCGAGCAGAAAACCACCAGCAAAAACCCCCGCTCCACCGTCGGTACGGTGACGGAGATTTACGACTATATGCGCCTGCTCTGGGCACGGGTGGGTGTACCCTATTCCCCCGCAACGGGAAAACCGATCGAAAGCCAGACCGTCACACAAATGGTAGACCGGATCATGGCCTTGACCGAAGGTACAAAACTCTACCTCCTCGCCCCCATCGTACGCGGTCGTAAGGGCGAATATAAGAAAGAGCTGGCCGAGCTACGTAAAAAGGGATTCCAGCGCGTCAAAATCGACGGCACGCTCTATGAAATCGAAGAGGCCCCCACCCTCGACAAAAAATTTAAGCACGACATTGAGGTTGTCGTCGACCGCCTCGTGATCCGTGATGATATTGCCACACGGCTAGCGGATTCCCTGGAGACAGCTCTACAATTGGCCAATGGCCTTGTCATCGCCGAGGATGCCAGCACCGGCGAACAAACCCTGTTTTCCGAACAATTCGCCTGCCCCGTCTCCGGCTTCACCATCCCCGAAATCGAACCAAGGCTGTTTTCCTTCAACAATCCGCATGGCGCCTGCCCATCCTGTGACGGCTTGGGCGTGCGCCTGTATATGGACCGTAAGCTGATCGTCCCCGACATTACAAAAACCATCCGCGAGGGTGCCATCACCGTTTGGGACGGGGCGTTCAAAACCTTCTACCTGCAAGCGATGGAGGCCGTCGCCGCCCATTACGGCTTTGATGTCGACACGCCGTGGAAAAACATGAAGGACGAACACAAAGAAATTATCCTGTACGGCTCCGGCAAAACGGTTATTCCCGTTGTCTATGAAACAAAGGGCGAAAACACATTCAAGAGCAGAAAGCCCTTTGAGGGCGTCATTCCGAACCTTGAGCGCCGCATTCTCGAAACGGAAAGCGCAAGCCAGCAAGAAAAACTCTCAGCCTTCCAATCCAGTGCCCCTTGTGAAGCCTGCGAAGGGATGCGTCTTAAGCCCGAGGCCCTAGCCGTCAAAATCGGCGGAAAACACATTGCCGAAATCAGCGAGCTAAGCATTGGTGAAGCCCAGAAGTGGTTCGCCGCCATTCACAAAACTCTGACCACCCAACAGCAAGCCATCGGCGAGAAAATCCTAAAAGAGATCAACGAGCGCCTGACCTTTCTGACCAATGTGGGATTGGACTACTTATCACTCTCCCGCTCATCGGGCACACTGTCCGGCGGGGAAAGTCAGCGCATCCGTTTAGCCAGCCAGATCGGTTCCGGTCTGACCGGGGTTTTATACGTTTTGGATGAACCATCCATCGGTCTTCATCAAAAAGATAACAATAGGTTACTTGAAACTCTTCAGAGATTACGTGACCTTGGGAATACCGTCCTCGTCGTCGAACATGATGAAGACGCCATCCGCATTGCCGACTACCTGATCGACATGGGCCCCGGTGCCGGAACGCACGGTGGCGGAATCGTAGCGCAAGGCACACCGGACGATGTGATGAAATGTAAGGACAGCGTGACCGGGCGCTATCTAACGGGTGCGGAAGAAATCTCCGTTCCCCAAAAACGCCGCAAAGGTAAGCCAAAACAATATCTCGAAATCAAAGGCGCCTCTGGCAATAACCTCAAAAATGTCGATGCTAAAATCCCACTTGGCACATTCACCTGCGTTACCGGGGTTTCGGGGTCGGGCAAATCAACCCTGACGCTCGACACGCTCTATAAAGCCGTCAACGAGCGCCTGAACAAATCGCGGGAAACACCCCTGCCCTTTAAAGAAATCAAGGGGCTGGAATTCATCGACAAAGTCATAGACATCGACCAAAGCCCGATCGGGCGGACGCCACGCTCCAACCCGGCGACATACACAGGTGCTTTCTCTCCCATCCGCGACTGGTTTGCGGGCCTGCCGGAATCAAAAGTCCGGGGCTACAAACCGGGGCGATTTTCCTTCAATGTGAAGGGCGGGCGCTGTGAGGCCTGCTCCGGTGACGGCGTTATCAAGATCGAGATGCATTTCCTGCCTGATGTTTACGTGACGTGCGATGAGTGCGGCGGGGCACGTTATAACCGAGAGACGCTCGACATCAAATTCAAGGGCAAATCCATATCTGACGTTTTGAATATGACCGTTGAGGAAGCCGCCGATTTCTTCAAAGCTGTCCCTTCCATCCGCGATAAGCTGGAAACCTTGAAATCCGTGGGGCTGGGCTATATCCATGTCGGACAGCAAGCGACCACCCTGTCCGGCGGCGAAGCCCAGCGCGTCAAACTATCCAAAGAGCTCGCGCGCCGTTCGACCGGAAAGACGCTCTACATTCTGGACGAACCCACAACGGGCCTGCACTTCGCGGATGTAAAAAAACTGCTTGAGGTGTTACACGCCCTCGTCGATCAAGGCAACACCGTGCTCATCATCGAACATAATCTGGATGTCATCAAAACCGCCGATCATATTATCGACATCGGCCCGGAGGGCGGCGACAAGGGCGGCAACGTCGTGGCCACAGGAACGCCGGAAGACATCGCCCAAGCCCCGGAAAGCTACACAGGACAGTTTTTGAAAGAAATGTTGAAATAACCCTCTTGCCCTGAAAAGCGATAACTGCTAACAAAATAAACCTTCAGATTGGTATGCGGGTATGGCGGAATTGGTAGACGCGCCAGACTCAAAATCTGGTGTCCTTCGGGACGTGTCAGTTCGACTCTGACTACCCGTACCACTCTCATCTGAAATAATCCCCCCCCCTAAAAATATAGTTGCTTCGATTAAGGATTTTACGGTGGCAAAAAAAGTGTTTTGCGAGAACCGGCGCGCAGCGTACGTAAAGATACGTGAGCACCGGAAACGCAGAAAAGCGCTTTTTGCAGCCCTGGAAAATTATTAAGCGGAGTGACTATTTCCCGATCGCGATCCATGTATCGCCTTCACAATACTGCATGGTATTGAATGTCGTATTGTAGGTCATTTCGCCCTCAACCCCGGCCGGGTTGGAGCACCCGCCCCCGCCGTCACCGGGCGGTCCCATGACATGGAGGGCATTTTCCGAACAAAACGTCATCACGTGCAAGCTCGTATCATAATCGATTTTTCCCGGCCCCCCTTGGCAGTAAAGCTGAACAACTTCACTGGAAGACAAAACACGATTGTAGAGATGTATATCGTCAAGCGCTCCATCATACGGCTCATTACTCGTCACGTTATCGCCCATTTTGATGTCATACGTCGCATCACTATAGAGAGAAACACTTCCCCCGCTTCCTCCTGTGGCACCGGCATTTGCACCGTCTATATAAATAATAATATCGCTGGTGGCCGAACCGCCGTTCCATGTCGCACAAACATGGTGCCAGCTGTTAAGCATGGAAGTCACATTGCCCGTCTCTTTCCATCGGCCATAATTATTGGAAAACCCCACCTCGCCAGAGCTATCGGAGATCAGATACATATTCCAGCCGCGCCAGCCTGCCGATCCACTATTTTTACCAAACATGGTATACCCACCACTAACGGGCTTCGTATGCGGGTACATCCAAAGACATGCGGAAAGGCCACTTGCCGTCCCCAGATCATCAACAACCGCCGTACGTGTCACAGTGGCAACATCGTCAGAACCGTCAAACGTAATGGCATTTGTGATTTTTCCCGTACCCGTTTCACCGGAAACATCGTTGTCCACGCCATCCACCCATGTTCCTGTATGGCTATACCCCGAACTGTCCACCAAAGACGCACCACTGGTTTCATCCAGTTTCCAATGCCCCACCAGCCCGGCATCCAGACACGGCCCCGTCCCGGCCAGACATTTGATTTCGCTCTCTGATAATACACGGTTGTATATGCGGGCATCGTCAATGCGACCGTCAAACCATTGAGAGTTATTTAAAGAATACCCCAGATATAACGGATTCGTGCTATCCCCCCGAGAAACAGAGAAATCCGTTTTGCTGGATGCCAATACACCATTTATATAGATTTGTCCTGTCGTTGCATCATCGAAGGTCGCCAGAATATGAGTCCAAACCCCGGTGGAAACGGTATTATTAGCCGTGCATGTTTCCTCGTAAGTTCCACCTGAACTACGGATACCAAAGCACGCTCGATTTGTCGGAGTGAGAACCAATCTGTAATTCCCCCCCCCCGATAATTTATCTATAATGGCATCAGCCAGCATTATCGTATCGGGGTTAACCCATGCCGACAACGTCAAGGGGCTACCGATCAAATCAAGATTATCCCCAATATCAATACGACCACCAAAATCAAGCGCCGTACCAATTCGTCCGGCTACAGAATTCGTTCCGGCATCCAAACCGCTTAACATTGTCCCATCATAGCCGTTCCCGGAACTATCCGTTGCAGTCGTCCCACTCGTTTCATCCAGCTTCCAGTACCCGACAAGGCCAGCCGTCGGCATTGAATCACCGTTCAGCTCGACCACGGCCTTGCGGCCCATGGCGATCCAGTTTGTCCCGTCGCAATACTGGGCCATCGATTCACTGGTATTATAGGTAATTTCCCCCGCAATTCCGGCCGGGCTGGCGCATTGGGCGTACGCGGCGGCGGGCAGGAGAACCAGAAGCAATAAAACAACCGTCATCCCCGCGGTATACGCGAAAGCGTATTGACACGGCGGGGATCCATGATGTCGGTTTGTTTTACAAACCGTCTTTTCTGGATCCCGTTCGTGCAAAAGTCCTGCGGACTTGCCAACGAGATGACGGTATATGGTATTTAAAAAGCGGAAAAGAAACCGCATGCCGCCCCTCCCCTATTGTGTCTGACGGCGACGCAACGCCCCGGCAATAAAGAACCCTACCGAACCGCCAAACAAGGCCAGCATTGCCCAGACCATCCAGCCCTCGAACGAGGCCTTATCCACGCCATAACCCGTGTGCGCTTTCAGGCCGTTAACCTCGCGGCGCAGAGCATCAATCTCGGCGGATACATCCGCAGTCTGCTGCGCTTTCAGAGCTTTAATTTCAGCCTTCATCGCTTCGTTTTCATCGACCAGAACCTTGCTCGTTTCGATCAACGGCGCAATCAAGCCCATATAGTTCACAGACTTGGTACCCATTTCGTCATGCGCCGTCTTGACCAGTTCCGGGAAGAATTGCTCCAGCTCCTGCGCCATGACCCCGTATTCGAGAGCGCCCTTCGGATCGTCTTTCATACGGAAAGAATAGGTATCCACCTGCATCAGGCGCGCGACCATCTCTTCGCTGTTGAGCGGCGTGATATCCGTTTTCAGGCGGCGGTCGGATACGTCGGTAATCGTGCCCGTATATTCGATATCGCCCGTTACATCGAGAGCAACACTCGGCGTCGTATTACCGATCCCCAATCGCCCGGCGCTGGTAAACATGAACAAATCACCATCATTCGCAGCAGCGGAGCTAAGCAACAACAGGTTATCACCACCATTCAAGACAACTTCCAGCGCGGCATCCGGTGTCGTATCGCCAATCCCTACATCGCCAGCACCTTCAACCGTCATGCGGTTGCTACTATTCGTATAGAAACTGATAGGATTGTTTCCTGTCTGGTATATACCCAAGCCGCTGTCCCACGATTCGATTTTTCCGGACTCAGCACTATTAACCCGGAAGGAAATCGTGGCCGCATTCCCGCCGCCATTTGTGTTTTCAAGTGTCAAAATGGGATCACTGCCGGTAGACGTCGTCTGAACCAGAGCATGAGCAGCAGCCCCTCTCACATGAAGAGAAGCAGATGGCGTCGCCGTGCCAACGCCCAAACGAGCGTTTGCATTATCCCAGAAGAAACCGGAATTTGTGCCCAGACTACCGTTGGAATTAAACTGGATTTCACCATCATTCCCGGCGGGTGTGGCACTCGTGCTTAAGGTCGAAGCGGAAATAAATTCAACCGCCGTACCGCCAGAGTTAACCGCAAGAAGGTAACTGCCGGCCCCCGTGTAGTTCGCAGGCGTATCACCCAGATCGACGAAATCACTGACAAGATTACTGGTCGGGGCGTTTCCGGCTTGCCCTGTGATAATCAGGCTGTCGGACGTGCGGATTGTTCCGGTCACATCAAGTTCATAGCTTGGAGACGTATTCCCGATCCCGACCTGCGGCGTGCCGGAGTTATAGTAGATATCATCGCCCGTCCCAACAGACCAGATACCCGTCGTTCCGCCGCTGGCAATCGTCTGCCACGTTGAACCGTCACAGAAATTTAAGGCATTGCCCGCGCTATCGAAGCGGATCGCTCCTTGAATGCCCACCGCACAAGCCGTGCTGTCGTAATCAACCTTCACCGCACCAACCACATCCAAAGCCGTGGCGGGACTAACCGTCCCGATCCCGATCCCGCCGCTCGCCCCCATGAACGACACCGTGTTCGCCGCCGTCAAATCAACGCCCGACTGATCGCCCATAAAGATACCGAAGGATGACGCGCCGGTAACTCGTGGTGTCGCGCCTGCAGAAAATCCAAGACCAAATGCCGCACTATAATTGCCATCGGCTATCGCAATGCGTCCCATAGCAAAACTATTCTGGCCGTTGGATTCGAGCCCCTGACCTATAGCCACGCTACCATATCCACTGGATATGCTTCCTAAACCGACAACAAAACTAGAAACACCAGAGGCTCTGTTCCCCGCACCCAAAGCAATAGAGTAATCACCCACATTAGCATCGTCCCATTGCGTTGCCGTGACTACTCCAGCCCGGAAAGCGCCTTTGGACTTGTCAAAGAACATGCGCGCATCATGGGTAGCATCCCCATCATCCGCCAATTGCGGGCTACCGAAGACGAAGTCAGCAGAGGCGTAATTCACCGTGCCGCTGGCCGAGCGAATGACATCACTATTGTCTTCCCAAAGACTTCCGCCGGAGCTGGTCGCAATGGATTGCCAGCCACTCACACCATCACAAAGGTCGAACTGCGTATTCCCGGAATGATAA
>JBNKRZ010000003.1:0-7296 GCA_050297015.1 Alphaproteobacteria bacterium
CCCGGTATCGGCAACAAGAATAGACATACCGCCATTTCCCATCGTAGAAGCATGTACACTCACTTTGCTGCCCGTACTGGAAAATTTGATCGCATTACCAACCAGATTAATCAATATCTGCCGTATAAGCCGTGGATCAGCGTAAAGAGCAGGAAGGTTATCGGTGACATCATCCTCCAGCTTCAAACCGCCACTGAACGCACGGGATTCCATCATCCGCATAACAGAATCGATCATCTGCTTCACATCAAACCATTCTTCATCAAGTTCAACCCGTCCGGCCTCTATTTTAGACATATCGAGGACCTCATTGATAATTTCCAGCAAATGCCGGGCGCTCAAATGCACATCACCGAGATACTCCTTATACTTATCATTCCCCAGCGCGCCGAACGTCTCGTTCAGGATAATCTCTGAAAAACCGATGATTGCGTTAAGCGGCGTGCGTAGCTCGTGGCTCATATTGGCAAGAAACGTCGATTTCGCCTGGTTTGCAGAATCCGCCTGTTCTTTGGCCTTGCGCAAAGAGGATTCCATCTGTTTTCGCAAAGTAATATCCATGATCGTCGTAACTTGAAAACGCCGGCCATAGCTAAGCTCTAAAGCCGCCGTCGTAAACAGGGCATTCGCCGTATTTCCCCCTTTGCGCACAAGCTTCACCTCACCAGAGGCCCGGATGCCGCTACGGACAAATTCTTCATGTTGCTGGCGCGTGCGTTCCCGTTCTTCCTGAGTGACAAAATCCGTAAAATCGTTTCCCAGCAATTCATCACGGGACCAGCCGTAAATTCTGACAAAGCTGTCATTCACCCGCACAATGCGGTGATTGGAATCGGTAACGACAATCCCGACTTCACTTACATCAAAGACAGATGTTAAAAGCGAAATAGCATCATCGCGCTCACGCTCCAGACTGGCCCCTGTCTCAGCCGCCGGATAGCCCGTCACATCAAGCGTCACAACAGCGCCGGCATCGTTAAAGCGCGGAATAACACAAAAGCCGCCAATGCCACTCTGATCCCCCGGCAAATCATTTAAAACCATCGGGATCATAATTTTATCTTCCATCACTTTTGTGGCGGTACGCTCTAACGGCTTTCTGATTTCCGAACGCAGAATATCTTTCAGAGGCTTTCCCAACAGGGCTTCACGCTTTTGACCAAACAGGGACAAGGCCGAATTATTACATTCAATCAAACGCAACGGCGCGCCACCTTTTCCGCCTTCGAGAAAGAAACGCGGAAAGGGCATATCATAGAAAATCCCTTTATAGTCCAGCTCTTCGCAATACAAGTCCGTATCCCCGCTTCCCTTACGGTTTGCCCCGTGCTACACCAGAATTATCGTAGCGTTAAAACCTGAATTGAATATTAATTTTAAACTTTATTTTCAATATATTATTAAACTTTCTTAAACTGCTTTCGTACCAAAAAGACGATCACCCGCATCCCCCAACCCCGGCACAATATAGGCGTTCTCATTCAAATGAGAATCAAGGGCGGCCGTATAAATCGGCACTTGAGGATAAGCCTCCTGCAACACTTTTACACCTTCCGGGGCCGCGACCAGCGCCATAAAACGTATTTGATCCGGATCGGCGCCATGACGCACCAACAGATCCAATGCATATTTAGCGGAATGCCCCGTCGCCAGCATGGGATCAACAAGAATAAAAATCCGCCCTTCCGGATCGGGCAAACGGACCAGATATTCCACCGGCTGTTTCGTCTCTTCATCCCTGTACAGCCCTATATGGCCGATCCGCGCCGCAGGCATCAATTCTGCCAGCCCGTCAGACATTCCCAGCCCCGCGCGCAAAATGGGAACGATCACAGGCTTTTTGCCCTTGATAACGGGCGCATCCATCGGGCAGAGCGGCGTTTCAATTTCCGTTGTGGTCATCGGCAAGCCCTTGGTTACCTCATACCCCATCAAGAGGGATATCTCTTTCAGCAGGGCGGCAAACAGGGATTTAGGACATGCCACATCACGCATCTGGCTTAACTTGTGCAAGATCAAGGGGTGGTCGGCAACATAAAGATTAGGAAAGGTTTCATGGGGATTCATGGCAAGAAAATCTTTCTGTTAAAGAAAATGATATGAGATTCAGCTTAACCAAGCCTTACGAAAAAGACAAAGCCTTTTCAGCATTAAAAGAGGTATAGTCGTTTCAGTTAAAAATTACACTTATT
Organism: Alphaproteobacteria bacterium; assembly: GCA_050297015.1. GTDB lineage: Bacteria > Pseudomonadota > Alphaproteobacteria > Micavibrionales > Micavibrionaceae > JACKJA01. Next base: position 2,193 of record JBNKRZ010000003.1, read on the forward strand.
CCGCACCGTCTATCGTTTTGATATAACGCTGCAACGGGCTTTGCTCAACATGCTCCAGTGCCATTTCCTCTTCATTTTTATAACGATCAAGCTCCTCCTGCATGTCAGACAACACACCATCAACAGAGTCGCCGGCGACGGGTTCGGAAACACAATAAGACATCGTAACGGGAAACATTCTACCGTTTTCCAGTTCAACCGTCATAGCCTCTTCCAGAAGAAATTTTCGCAAGCGTTCAACAGCGGCCGCGCCGCCCTTTGTATCCGTCTGCTTCAGGCTCATGATAAAATCACCGTCATCAAGGCAATACGCATCATCAAAGGAACGCATACATTTTTTAATCAACCCGGCAATCGTCTTTAAAATTTCATCATAATCATTTTGCCCCAAGTGAGCCAGAATTTGAGACGCATGGTCCAAGCGGGCAAAAGCCAGACAAAAGGGACGGCCCTGCCGGGACAGGCGTTCCATCTCACGGCCCAAATCATCATGCAAGACCCCGGCTGTCCGCAACCCTGTCAGGGAATCAAAGCCACTATCCCGTCGCACAGCATCTTCCTCCAGCCGGCGAATGGCAGCGATAAACCCTTCATAATTATTACTGAACGAATCGAAGAGCCCAATATCGGGTAGAGCACCCTGCCCCCCTACGGAAGAGACCGCCAACAACGCACGGGCGGCCTTAATCATATCATCATAAAGTGTTTTCAGGCTCTCAACCATTTCGAGATCCGGCCCTTCTTCAAGGGCACTCACATCGGCAAGCCATACCTTAAAACTGGAAGGGAGTTCTTCAAGAGGCAAATGTTCGTCTTGCCCCGCATAGAAAAGCGAGCGTATAAGCTGAGTATGCCACGCCACATAATCCCCAATCATAGGAGATAACGCTTCCATCATCTTGGTATCAGAATCATAGCTAAGCGCCATTAGGATACTTCCCTTTCCACTACATCTTTCAAGCTAAAGGATAAATCTGTCTGATTAGTTAATAAAGCGCTGATTTAAAAAAATTTATTCCGCCCATTATTCGGCGAGCCATTCGCGCTCCAGCGCATCAAGCGTACCGTCCTTAATCGCCTGACGCACTTCCCGCATCAAGCGGTTGATAACAGCGACATTGTGTTGAGCCATGATCTGCATCCCCAGCATTTCCTGCGCCTTGAACAAATGGTGGATATAAGCCTTGGAAAAATCGCGAGAAGCTGGAATATCCAAAGACGGGTCCAGAGGCTCCGGGTCGTTTTTATATTTCGCGTTGATAATATTGATCCGCTCTCCGGGCACGCCTTTCATAAGCGCCATACCGTGCCGCGCGATTCGGGTCGGCATCACGCAATCGAACGTATCAATTCCGCGCCGGACAAACATAAACACATCACGAATACGCCCGATCCCCAGAAAATGAACCGGACGGTCCGGGTGGATATAAGGCACACAAGCTTCAACCGTGTCGATCATTTCCTGATCGCTGCCCCCTAGACAACCGCCAATCGCCGTGCCAAAAAAGGGTCTGTCGGCGGTGTATTCTGTGCTGATCTTGCGCAAGTCTTCATAAACACCACCCTGAATAATGCCATAGACAGCCTGCCGCCCCTCGTGAGTCTTCTCAAACTGCGCCAGACAGCGGTCACCCCAACGCATCGAGCGCTCCATAGATTTCGCGGTGTAGTCTTTCGTCACCTGATAGGGTGTGCATTCATCGAACTGGTAAACGAGATCGGCGCCAATCTTGCGTTGCAGCTCCATCGAGCTTTCCGGGGTCAGCATCATCTTGCTGCCGTCACGGTAATTGCGGAAAGCCACGCCTTCCTCCGTGATCTTCATAAGCCCCTTGCGCTCCATCTTACCCTTGTTGCGGCCTTTGATTTCATCGGCACAGGAACCGTGCCCCATGGAAAAGACCTGAAAGCCGCCGCTATCGGTCATCATCGGGCCATCCCAGCGATTAAATTCGTGCAAGCCGCCCATCTCATCAATCAGATCAGCGCCCGGCTGGATCATTAAATGATAGGTGTTCCCAAGAATAATGTCGGTTTTAGCCTCACGCATCTGCATCGGGGAAAGCGCCTTAATCGCGCCCTTTGTTCCGCAAAAAATATAATTGGGCGTTTCGATCGTGCCGTGCGGGGTTTTGAGCTGCCCCACCCGCGCTTTGCTGTCAGGGGCGCGGTGCGTAATGTCAAATCCGAAATTCTGGTAGTCTATACTTTGGGGAGGATCTACATAAATTAAGGGCGCCTCGGCCTTTTTTCTTTTTTTCCGCGGGCGCCCCATAATATCGTCTATTCAGCTCGATTAAGCTTTTTTCGCAGCAACAGCCTTTTCGACCTGAGCTTTAATCGGGCGCAAAGCCGGATCAAGCTTCGTCGGCGCCGTACCCATCAGGTAAGCATCCAGACCGCCTTTGTGCTCGATCGTGCGCAGACCGGCCGTAGAAACACGCAGTTTAATCTTGCGGCCCAAAGACTCACTAAAAACGCTCGTGTCCTGAATATTCGGCAGGAACGTACGGCGGGTTTTGTTATGCGCGTGGGAGACATTATTCCCGGTCATTACGCTTTTTCCTGTAACCATGCAACGGCGGCTCATTGTTTTTTTCCTTCACATTAAACGGGGCTTTTGACCCAAAACTCTAAAATCAGGTGCGGACAATAGGCGAAGATGGGGATAAAAGTCAAGCATTGCTTTTATCCTTATTCATATTTAGTGTCACTCCATAATCAATAATGAGAAGACTATGACAGACGAACCCCTCCCGCTACAGGAAATTGAAACGCTTATCGCACAAATCCAGCCCTTGCCCCGGCGCGGCAAGGGAGAAGACATCCCCCCTACTTTGGCGTGGCTAAAACGCGCGCAACAAAAATGCCGCGCGACAATCAATCACCCGCGCATTGCTCTGTTTTGCGCGCATCACGGTTTTGCCTTTGACGACGCCGCACAGCGCCAAAACGCCGCCAGTCTGATTGAGGCCATACAAGAAGGTCAAGGCCGCGCCCACGATCTATGCCAATTTGCGAATGCGGACTTACGGATCTATGAAATGGACCTTTCCACGCCAACCCGTAACGCTTTTGAAGAAAGCGCCATGAGCGAAGAGCAAATGGTAACGGCCATGGCCTATGGCATGATGGCCGCGGAAAAAGGCCCGGACCTGCTCGCCCCCGGCGCATTCGGGGCCGGAACGAACGAATCCGCCCGCGCTTTACTTTCCCTGATTTGCGGTGCGGAAAACAATGAGCTCTCCACAGCGATAAGAGAGCGGACAAACAACACCGCCTTAAACGGACTTGCTGCTCTCTGTGAAACGGGTGGATTCGAAACCGCTGCACTGGCGGGCATGATCTTAGCCGCCCGGCTAGCCGCCACACCTGTGCTTCTCGACAGCTTGGCCGGACTGGCGGCATTGGCTGTCTTAACCGCCCATGAACCCGCCTTGGCCGATCATTGCCTCTTTGCCGGACAAGCGCCGGAAACCGTCCTTTCATGGTTTTTGGATAATACGAGCCTTGAAATTATCCCCCCTGTAGGCGGGGGAGCAGACCCCAGTATTGAAGCGGCCCTGCAAATCCCTCAGATCAAAGCCCTGACATTGCTACAGGTCAATAAACGCCATGCCGCCTGAGCTTTCCGCACGAGAGATTACCAACCCGCACATCAGCAACCATACCCTGATCGTTGCACGCTGGCTGGCGATTATAGGTCAAAGCGCTGCGGCAGTGATCGCGCATTTTGTTTTCGGGATACATTTGCTCCTGCCCGCTTTCGCGACTTACATATTCCTCTCGATCTCGGTCAATATCTTCGCCATAAAATATCATGGACGCGTAGCCTTAACGACACGGCAAGCCTTTTTCTATATCCTTCACGACACAATACAATTGGCCGCGCTCCTCTATTTAAGCGGCGGACTGGATAATCCCTTTGCGATTATGCTGGTCGCCCCGCTTTTAATCGCTGCGAGTCTTCTTCCCCTACGGCATATAATTGTGCTGGTTACTCTGAACGTTTTTTTGCTGTTGTTTTTGCAACGCTGGCACATCCCTCTGGCGTGGCCCGTCGATCACTTTGAAATGCACCATATCAAAGAGATCGCATTTTTCTGTGCGCTCTTTATCTCCAGCATGTTCATGAGTTTTTACATCTGGCGCTCGACCCAAGACTCCCGTGAAATGGCGGCGGCCCTTCACATCACAAAAATGGCTCTCGCCCGCCAGCAAAAGCTCGGCGCTTTGGGTGCGCAAGCTACGGCCGCCGTCCATGAGCTTGGCAGCCCCTTGGCAACCATAGCCGTCATTGCCGGAGACATGCGCAAAGAAAAAGGCTTTAAAAAGAGCGTGCAAGAAGACATAGCGCTACTCAACAGTCAAATCGCCCGCTGTCAGGATATTCTCTATGAGATGAGTCATTCGCAAGACGAGCGCATAAATGACAAGACGATGGTTCCTATTCCGCCAAAGGCTTTAATAGATGTCATTATCGCACCACACAGGGAAAATCACCCAAATACAAAAATCTATATCCGGGAGCGCGGCGAGCAAAATATCCCGCCGCCCTTACTCTATAAAACACCGGAGCTATCCTACGGCTTGGGAAATCTTCTCCAGAACGCTCTGCAATTCGCCCGTCATTACATTGAAATCGATCTTTTCTGGGATGAAAATGATTTCTCCATACTGATCCATGATGATGGGAACGGTTTCCCCTCAGGCATACTTTCCAAGATCGGAGAGCCTTATATCTCCACCCGCAGCAATGACCGCTCTCATATGGGGCTGGGCATTTTTATTGCCAAATCATTTCTTGAAAGCAGCGGCGCACGCCTAAGCTTCAAAAATGCCTCTTATGGCGGCGCAGAGGTAAAAATACGCTGGCCGCGAAAAACCATTGAAGCGAGCCAAAGAACACTGTAGAAGACATCTATTATGGATACCATAAAAGGAACATTACTGATTATCGATGACGACCGCATTCTGGCCGACCGTCTAGCACGCGCAATGGAAAATCGCGCTTTTTCCGTCAGCACAGCCTATAGCGCCGCCGAAGGGATTGAAACCGCCGCCGCGAACAAACCGGACTATGCGCTGATTGATTTGCGCCTTG
>JBNKRZ010000004.1:0-4362 GCA_050297015.1 Alphaproteobacteria bacterium
AAAATCTCCTCTATCTATCAAGCGCTTTCGTAAGCATTGAAATTAAATCGTCGTTTGAATAGCTATAAACCTTGTCAGTGATAATGTGAATAGCCTGTGATGGCGTTTTGTTAATTTGATGAAAAGCTATCACCGGAACCCTTAGATTTTCATTTTATTTCTCACAATTAAAAATCACCTCGTCATTGCGAGCGGCCAGCGGGAGCGCGGCAATCCAGAATCTTTACTTGTGGCTCTGGATTGCGTCGCTACGCTCTCTCGCAATGACATTTTACATCACTTCGCGTTTAATTTCGCTTCCACCGCTTCCACAACGGCGTCAACTGTAATGCCGAAATGCTTGTACAGTTCCGGGGCCGGAGCGGAATCGCCAAAGCTGTCCATGCCGATAAAGGTGCCGTGCGGGCCGATCAAGCGGTCCCAGCCTTGCCGGATCGCGGCCTCTATTGCAACTTTGATGGAATTGTTGCAGGTCAAGCCCGCTTGGTATTCGCCGTCCTGCGCGAAGAATAAATCCATGCACGGTACGGAAACTACACGTACGGCTTTTCCGGCCAGTTTTTCCTTGGCTTCCAGAGCAATCTGGATTTCCGAACCCGTAGCAAAGATCGTAACATCCGGCGCGCCATCACAATCGGAGAGCACATAAGCGCCCTTTGCGCACATGTTAGAGACCGTCACTTCATCGCGGACCGTCGGCATCCCTTGGCGAGACAACGCCATAACGGACGGCGTATCCTTGTTTTGCAAGGCAAGCTCCCAGCATTCCGCCGTTTCCACACCGTCACACGGGCGAAAAACGTTGAGGTTCGGAATCGCCCGCAGAGCCGCCAGATGCTCGACCGGCTGGTGCGTGGGGCCGTCTTCGCCCAAACCGATGGAATCGTGGGTCATGACGTGGACAACCCGCTGTTTCATCAAGGCGCCCAGACGGATTGCACCTCGCGAATAATCCGCAAATTGCAGGAACGTCCCGGCGTAAGGAATAATCCCGCCGTGCAGAGCCATGCCGTTCATGATCGCCGCCATGCCGAATTCCCGCACACCATAGTAAATATACTGGCCGTTATAGTCGTTCTCCGGGGTGATATCTTCCGGGCCTTTGACTTTGGTGTTGACGGAGCCCGTCAAATCAGCCGAACCGCCAATCATAAAGGGCAGCTCGGTCACAAGCTTTTCCAGCACTTTGCCGGAGGTCTGGCGCGTGGCCATCTTTGGTTTTTCGACAGCGAACTCTTGTTTGATTTGCAAAATCAGCGGTTCGATTTCTTTACTGACATCGCCATCCATAACGCTGAGGAAGCGGTCTTTGTAACGGTTGCGCTCAAAAGCCGATTGCCACTGTTTGTAATCTTCTTCGCAACGCTGGCCAACCATGCGCCATTGCTCCATAACCTCTAACGGGATTTCAAACGGTTCATAGGGCCAGTTCAGATTTTCGCGCGCGCCCTTGATTTCTTCTTCACCAAGAGGAGCGCCATGAGCGGAGGAGCTATCCTGTTTTGTCGGCGCCCCAAAACCAATGTGCGTTTTGCAGCAAATCAAAGAAGGCGTACCGCGCATTTGCGCCTTGATAAGGGCATCGGCAATCTGGTGATGATCGTGACCGTCAATTTCCTGTACGTCCCAGCCGTAAGCTTCAAAGCGTTTGGGGGTGTCATCGGTAAAGGTCATGTCGGTCTGGCCGTCGATGCAGATATTGTTATCATCGTACATCACGATCAGTTTGCCCAGCTTCATCCGGCCGGCAAGGGAACAAGCCTCATGGCTGATCCCTTCCATCAAGTCACCGTCACCGCAAAGCACATACGTATAGTGGTTCATCAGATCCGGGAAATGATTCGCCATAATTCGTTCAGCCAGCGCAAAGCCGACGGCGGAGGAAATCCCTTGCCCCAGCGGGCCGGTAGTCATCTCAACGCCGCACTCCGGGTCGACTTCCGGATGGCCGGGGGTTTTGCTACCGAGCTGGCGGAAATTTTTGATTTCCTCAAGGGTCATTTTATCATAGCCCGTCAGGTAGTTCAGAGCATAGAGCAGCATGGAACCGTGCCCGCCGGAGAGAATAAGCCGGTCGCGATCGGCCCAAGTAGGCGTAGCCGGGTTAAATTTCAGGAAATGAGAGTACAAAACCGTTGCAACATCGGCCATGCCCATTGGCATGCCGGGGTGGCCGGAATTAGCCTTTTGCACAGCATCCATCGCCAAAGCGCGAATGGCATTCGCCATTGTTGTATAATCCAGTTGGTCGGCGTTGTTTTCTTGCTCGGCGTTTTGCATGGTCGTTTTCTACCCTCATTCGACGGAAATGTTGTTGTTTTCTGTGATTTTTCTACAACGTGTACCCGGAAAAAGTAAAGCCGTGAGAAACAGATATCCCATCTTTTCAACAGGCGATCTTAGAAAAAATGCGTGCTTTTGTTGACCGGACATCTTTTTGCCTGCTATGGACGCTTACATAATCTATGTCTGTTTTTATTTGCGAAAAGGATATCAAACGGTGTCGACTTTATTGAACGCCTTGAGCGAACTGGAACGCTCAGTTGATGAGCTTGAATCATCGGAAAGCCGCATGAAGGATAGTATTGCGCGCGCCATACAATCCGCCGGGCAGCAAGATCTGTTCGCCGGTGGAGCAGGGGCCGCCAACGGTAATCCCGCGCCCGATCCGGCTGTACTAGCGCAAAAGCTGGACGTGGCTATCGAGCGTGTTGAAGAAGTATTGAGGGAGGGCTAAATCATGGCTGAAGTCAATGTAATAATCCACGGTCAATCCTATGGAATCGCCTGCGATGACGGGCAAGAAGCGCGTGTTCAGGAATTGGGCCGCTATGTCGATCAGCGCTTGCGTGAAATCGCCGGGGCAGGGGCCGCAACGACCGAATCGCACCTCCTGGTTCTCGCCGGTCTGGTGATGGCTGACGAGATTTTCGAGCAGCGCGATACGATTGAAAACCTGAGTAATGCGCCGCAGATGCAATCCGCTCAGCCGGCACAAGAGCAAGCGCCAGCTGCGGATTTCGCAGCGCAGGAGGAAGCGTCCGCCGCGGCAGAAATTATCGAACAGCTTGTAGCCCGGATTGATGGGGTATCTGACCGGATCAAGCAGATTTAGATATCTTCCAAAACCTCTCTTACCCGCTCCACGGCCCAGTCAATTTCGGCCTTCTCAATCGTAAGGGGCGGGGCGAAGCGCACGGTAATCTCATGCGTTTCTTTGCAGAGCAAACCTTTTTCCTTAAGGCGTTCGCATACGGCGCGGGCGGAAACAAGCGCCGGGTCAATGTCTACGCCAACCCACAACCCCGATCCGCGGACATCAATAATAGCTTTATCATCAATATCTTGCAGCCGCTTCTTAAGGTAGATTCCTAGCTCAAAACTGCGCGCGGTGAGCTGTTCGTCTTCAAGGATCGCCAGCGCCTCCAGCCCAATCGTCGCCGCAATCGGGTTCCCGCCGAATGTGGAACCGTGGGAGCCATAATCAAATACATCCATGACCTCTTTCCGGGCCAGAAAGGCGGATACAGGATAAATCCCGCCGCCGAGCGCTTTGCCGAGGATCAACCCGTCCGGCTTGTCGATTTCATATTGGAAAGCAAAGTCTTTCCCCGTGCGCCCAAGTCCGGTTTGGATTTCATCCAAAATCAAAAGCACGTTGTGTTTTCGGCAAATCTCTTGCACCTGTTTCAGCCAGCCTTGTGGCGGGATGTTAATCCCGGCCTCGCCCTGCATCGGTTCGGTCAGGAAAGCACACGTATCCGGCGTTATCGCGGCCTCCAGCGCCGTTGCATCACCAAAGGGCACCACGTCAAACCCGCAGTCGAATGGTCCAAAACCGCGCTTGTAAGCCTCTTCCGTAGAAAAACCACAGATCGTTGTTGTCCGGCCATGGAAATTATGTTCGGAGACGATAATCCGCGCCTTGTTTTCCGCAATCCCCTTCACATCATAGCCCCAGCGCCGCGCCGCTTTGATCGCGGTTTCGACCGCTTCCGCCCCGGTATTCATCGGCAACATCCGGTCCATACCGCTTAAGTCACAGAGCTTTTCGGCAAATGCGCCGAGCTTGTCGGTGTAAAAGGCGCGGGAAGGCACATCCAGTGTTTCAAGCTGTTCGACCATCGCTTTTTTGATTCGGGCATTGCAGTGCCCGGCACTGACCGCGCTATAAGCGCTCAGGAAATCGAGATACTTATTCCCATCCGTATCCCACAACCAAACACCGTCCCCCTTTGCCAGAACGACAGGCAGGGGATGATAGTTATGGGCCAGATATTTGTCTTCGCGAGTGATGTAATTTTTTGTGTCCATAAGATCATTATACCGTGAATTGTCATTCTGAGCGAAGCGAAGAATCTA
>JBNKRZ010000005.1:0-292500 GCA_050297015.1 Alphaproteobacteria bacterium
GGGATGATAAAGGGGCGTGGGGACGATAGTAGGGAGGCGCGTGCAGCGTGCGTGCGGCGTTTAGGAGTCTTCTTTAAGGCCGTTGAAGCAGCACGTGATAAAAATGGTATGTTCCTGCCGCGGGGGTGTTTTCCCCTTCGAAACAGGCGGTGCGGACTTCGTCGAGGGCGGTGCCGCCGTTGTTTTCCTCGATCAGCTCCGGCGCCGCGGCGAAGGTCCCCGTAAATTTGGTGGTCAGGCTGTCGGCGTTTTCCTGCGGGATGCCGGAAATGCCGAGCTTTTTGTTGATTTGTGTGCAGACGGTCTGATTAACGTTGGGCAGGATTAAAAGCAACTCCGCATCTGTGGCATCGGCGGCCGCGCCTAATCCCTTCACATAGTTGGCTCCCGTAAAGATCCAGGCGCTGCCGTCATTAGCATCTTCCGGCGGGTTGGCCCAGCTGATCGCGCCGCCGGACGGGGCGAAGACTTTGCAGCTGTCAGCGGCGCATCCGGCGTTGGTATAGCCGGCCTCGATGCCGTTTTCAAAGCTGATATCGTTTTCGGAAACGGATTTACTGAGCAGGCGGTTGACACCGCGCTCGGCCCGTTGGGCATAGGTGATAATATCTGTGGCGATTATTTCCGCCTTTTTACGGCTCAGATTTCCGGTGCCTTCCTGTGCGCCGCGGGCAAAAGTGAACATCAACGCCGCGAACAGGGCGATCCCCATCATGATAATAAGAAAAACGTTACCGCTTTCGCTAGTTCTGGGCGGTATCATCGCTTTTTCCTTTGGAGAAGAGTTTGGCGGCGGCATCCTGCCCGGCATCACGCAAGGTATTTTCGACATCGGCAGGCAGCGTGACTTCCGGCTGTTTTGGTGTTTCCGGCGTTGTGGCGGGGGCAGCGCTTCCGGACTCTTTTTTGGCGAAAAACGACATGGGATTGCCGGTATCGCCCGATGGTGCGGTAGCCACAGGTTCTTGCTTTTCAGCAGGTGGTGTGGCCTCCGCAGGTGTTGTAGGCGGCGGTGCGGCTTGTTCTTGCTGTGCACTGTCCCCGGTCTTCTTGGCGGAGAAGAACGACATCGGGTTGGCCGGGTCTGCGGGCGGTGTTTGTGGTTCCGCAGGTTTAGGTGTTTCCGGCGCGGCGGGTGTTGTTTGTGCCGCCGGAGCGGGTGTTTCACCGCCGCTGGCTGTGCCTGTGCTTTCACCGCCCTCCGGTAGGGGGGAAACGGGGTTTTCAAGCGCATGAACCCCTACGAGTGCGCCCTGACCGCAAGCGATTGGTCCTTTGCCGTATTCTTCCATCGCGGCATAGGTTTCCACCAGCGCGGTGATTTCTTCCGGTGTTTCGACGGCCACATCGGCTTTGAGCGCCGTCCATGTTTTGTGCATCATTTTGTCACGCACATCACGCACAACAGAGGCGTTTTTGATTAATTCTTCGTCCGGCGGCGGCAGAGGTACAAAGCGTGAGACCCGCATGGCTTTGGCATGGCCGGGGTTGGAATAAAACATTTGCGCGTCAATCAGGGCATTACCAAAGCACACGAGCGCTTCACCCTCTTTGTAATCCTTCAGGCCGCTATAGCTGGCCCGGCTGCGGAGTTGTAGCCCGGCTTGCCCGGTATCCATGAAGGAACCGAATTCCCCTTCCGAGAATTTATAGCCTTGCGTTTCAAAGACAAACGCTTCCCCAACGGTTTTTTCAAAAAATTCTTTGGTCTGGGTCGGATCTTCGAGTTTACCGAAAATCTTGATGTTACAGTTGGCCGTGATGGAGCGGGCTTCTTCCTTGACCCGTTTTTCAAGGGCGGCCAAATCCTGCGCCGAGAAGACAAGACAAAACCCCAGCGACCGGGCCTGTGCCGCCATGACGGCCATGCCTTCTGCGGTGTAGTATCCGACCTCGTCAAAGACGGTCATAAACGGGGTGGAGGATTGCGTGGGTTTGTTTTCAATCACGGTGGAGGCTTCCCCCTCCACGGTGGCGCCTAGCGCGGAGCCCATCATCCCTTTCATGGTTGCGGCAACGATTTTACCAAGGTTAGCGGTTTCATCGCCGGACTTTTCCAAAGCCGGAATTAGAACGACCAAAATCCGGCGGTTCAATACAACATCCACCATATCAACGTCGGCGGCCTGTGTTTCAAAGATGTAGCCATAGTCGTCACCGAGCGATTGCAGAGAACGGGTGAACTGCATGGACAGATAGCCGTGTTGCTGGCGCGGCGTGGTTGTATCATAAGCCGGGGTATCCGGGCCGGGCGGCTTTTCTTTCCCTTGATCGTCAAAGGCTGCGTCGATATAGCCGGGCAACTCGTCAAGGTAGCCTTTTAAGCTTTGGCGCATGTCTTCCGGGATCGTTTCATCGCGGGACAGCATGATGATTTTATCAAGATTCATAAATTCCCGGATACTGGTCACCGACATCGGAATGTCGAGCTTGTCCCGGCGATAGGTCAGAACAGGCATGAGCGAGCTCAGCAAGGCGACGGCCCGTTCTTTCCACATGGCGTTGTCACCGCCCGCATCCGGCATCAAACTCACCAGCATGTTGACAAGGTAAGAGGCCGAACCGCTGGAGAACGGGTTCATGGTGTTTGAAGGCGCGCGGGAATCGGAATTCCCCGTCATATAGTTCAAAACCAGCAAATCGTCATCCCGCCCGAAACGCCGCACGAGGGAAGATAGCGACGACCACAAATCCGTATCGGCTTTACCATCAACATAAACAAAACCAGACGCCCATGCCATGGCGTTGGTAACCATTGACTTTAGACCTTCGGTTTTACCGGCCCCGGTTGTCCCCAGGTAGAGAATGTGTGTTCGGGCGTCGGAGTTGCTGAACCAGAGTTCTTCACTGGAGTCCCGGCCGTTTCCGACATAAAGGATACCTTCGGCCTCCCCGGATTTTCCAGGGCCCATATTGTTTTTGTCTTTCCATTTGGCCCCGTACGGCATTTTGAAAACCAGCGTCCGGTCGGCTCTCCTCAGGGCTATGAAGTAGATGCAAAAAATGACAAAAATGAAATCGGAATAAAGAATGGCCCAGCGCATGAAGGGCGATGTGTCTGAAAGGTAAATAGCCGCGGCCATTAAAAAGAAAAGACTTCCCGCCATTTTGGGGCCGAGGAGTGCGTCTTGTATGCGCACAGTCAGCGGCCGAATATCCCTGAGGATATCGGTATGCGCTTTTTCGTATTTTCTCTGGTTTAGAGCCATTTACTGTCTTTTATGTTTTCTTTTTTTGAGTTTTGCCGATTAGCGCCCTTGTAAAAAGGCATCGGCGCTCATCGGTACGCCCGTTGTACTTGTTGTATTATCACCGAGCATGTTTTTCATTTCTGCATTACCGTCCCCCGAGAAAGATGAGATTGGTTGCGGTGCCATTTGTGCGAAAACAATAACCAGAAGCAAAAGTAAAAGCAGGGCGATTAATGCCGTCCCCCATTTTTTGGGCCGGGCGGGTTGTGGCGCAGCGACGATCATTTGTGCCGGTGTTTCACCTGTTGCGGTAGTGATTCCGCTTGTTGGCGAGGTGGAAACGGCGGGAACTTTCTCCATTGCACGGCTTGTGAGCATGAGCGCCTTTACAGCTTTTTCCCGTGTATCAAAGGCCGCTATGACTTTGCTGTTTCCCTTGGCGGGTTTATGGGATAATTGGAATATTCCCTCTTCATCCTGTCCTATATCGAAAGATGTGTTTTTAGCGTCTTGTAGCTCTAAGCGCCAAATTGCCGGCGTTACAGCATCCGGCAGCGAAAGGATAAGAACATTATCAACGACCTTTGCTTTCGTTGTGTAATTACCTGTCAATTTTTCCCATAGTTCACACATTTAAAGTTTTCCTTTTTTCTTAAGTTATTTCTTTTTCGGCTTTTTTACGCCCGCGCTTTTTGGTTTTTTAATGCCTTTACGCTTTGATTTGCTGTAATCCAGTTGCGGAATAGGCCGCGCTTTGTCGGAACTCATATACTCGACCATGCTTTGAATGGCGTCATCCAATTTTGGTTTAGGGATCGGGCGCTGTGTGCGTTTTTCGGCGACGTAGTGGCTCATCGCGCCTAGGGCCTCTAGGTGGTAAGCTTGCCGCCCCAGATTATTCAAAGGATACCACAGCGCACGGTCAAAAGCGCGCAGCCATACAAATTGAGCTGGGGCTAAAACGCCGCCTTCTTCACGCGCCGTTGCCAGTATCCGCAGCAGAGCGCTTGTTTGAAAAGCGTGTTGGTTGGCCTTGGCCAATGTAGGGCCGGATAGGCTTTTGTCTTTCAAAACCCGTTGGGCGTCTTTGAGAAGTTTTTTGTCTTTGCCCAGTTGCAGCCCTTTCTCAAAGGACCAGCATTGCGCGATCCGTCCGAGCATATCGTCCGATTCCGTTCGTTTTCGTGCCGCTTTCAAACAGCAAGCCGCCACCAGAATTTGCCGATGTGGTTTGAGTTTTAACGCACCTTTCCAGCGGGGGCCGAGTTGCCGGGCGAAAGCAACGGATAAAGCCTGTTCATCAAGATTACCGTCAGGCGCCGGGATTTGATTATAGGCAAGCCATTCCTCCGGTCCCAATGCTTCGGCAAATGCGGGGAGGTCAGCAGGAACAGGTGCGCCCGGTGGCCGCGGTGGCTGTGTTGCCGGGTTGAATTGCACAAAAGGGGAGATGACGGGGAATATTTTTGCCTGTGTCGCGATCAGGTTTGTCATCGTTTTCTTTTGACGGAATTGTGTGCCCGGTCCATTGCGAAAGCACCAGATACTCATCAAGAAAAGTACGATGATGAAAATCCATTTCAGAGGGTAAAGTGTTGTGTAAGAAATGAGATCGAGCGTATGTTTGTCCAGTTGAGAGGGGGCCAGATCGGGCACGATATTTAAAAGGGCGTGAAACCCGACGGGGGAGCCTTCCCACATGATGGTGTAATCCTTACTCAGGATAAAAGACAGGAGCCACATTTCTCCCCATCGGAAAAGGCGGAATCCATCCTTTATGTAGTCGCCCCAAAAATACCAGAACAGCGCGAACAGCGCCGCACCAATGGCGCCCATAATCATCCAGCCCTTGGCGTTTTCACTCGATGTATTCTGATCGTCAGCCATAGTGTTGCGTTGTTGGTTGTTTTATTTTTCTTTCAGGTGTCCCTATAGGATAACTATCCCCCATATTTATTAATTTATCAGAAAAATGAGAGGAAAACTATACAGTTCAGAGCTTAAATACACTCAATATTGAAAGGCTTCAGGGTCTCGGCTTGACGGCGGGTGAGTGTTTCCGTATTGAAGTCTTCTATCATTTCGTTGAACAAACGGTGCCAGTTGACTTTCGCTTTCAGATGCAAGAAGACGGAGCCCAGCCCTAGTGCGGCCCGATCCATAAAGACAAATTCGCGCGGCACGGTGATTCCGCCGGATTGTTTGCCCAGTTCCCGTAAGCGCGCATGGACTTTTTCGGCTGTTTCCCGGCCGTAAATTTCGCCTTTGACTTCGCCGATCGGGCGGACTTTGTCTTCCAGTATGGGGCCGTACAGAAAATGCGCCCAGATATTGAGAGTGTCGATATGCTCATGACTGAGGTTTTTAAAGCCCCATGTTTCGTAGGCATGGACGGCCAGCTCGCGATTGTTGGTCTGTAGCGCGCGGTAAAGGTCTATAACGCCACCGACAAAAGCCGGAGGGAAAATACGGACGCAGCCGAAATCAAGAAGATTGATGGAATCGTCATCGCGAACGGTATAGTTTCCCAGATGCGGATCGCCATGAATAACACCGTAATAATACAAAGGCACGTACCATGCCCGGAACATGTTGAGAGCGATCCGGTTGCGTTGCTCCGCCGGGGCGTCGATATATGACATGATGGGTTTGCCGTCCAGCCATGTGCTACACAGCAGGCGGTCGGTGGAAAGATCGTCTATAACTTCGGGAACGTATACGTTTTCTTCATCACGTAGCATATGAGAGTAGAGTTTGCAGTGCCGTGCTTCGCGTTCGTAATCTAGCTCTTCGTAGAGGCGTTCGGCCAGTTCCTCGCGAATTAGACGGGTGGAAATGGCACTGTCGTATTTCTCATAGATCGAAAAGATGATTTTTAACTGGTTGAGGTCTGTATCGATGGCGGCGCGCATATCCGGGTATTGCAGCTTGCAGGCGATAAGGCGATCGTCATGCGTGACGGCTTTGTGCACCTGTCCCAGCGAAGCCGCGGCGGAAGAGCCGCGCTCAAAGCTTTTGAAACGGCTTTCCCAGTCCGGCCCCAGCTCCGTTTTCATACGGCGGCGGACAAAGGGCCAGCCCATCGGTGGGGCGTTGGATTGTAGTTCCTGAAACGCGCGGGCGTATTCGGGCGGCAAGGCTTCGGGGATGGTGGCAAGAATCTGGCCGATTTTCATCAGTGGCCCTTTAAGATTGCCCAGCGCCATCATGAGTTGCTGTGCGTGATCTTCGCGCTCGATTTTTAAGCCTAGATATTTTTCACCTGCCAGCTTAGCCGCAAGGGAAGCCATCGTTCCCGATACTTTGCCGTAGCGGCCGATCCGGTGGCCCAGTGATGATTTTTCCCGCTCTTGATTCATGGCGTTTATGAGTACGCTACTTGAATGAAAAGTCCAGCTGATTTTGCGTTTTCAAGACTTGATTGCTGTGGGAAGGCAGCGTAAACCATAGATACTGTAGTCACATGTTATGCATATTTCTGTTCGTTTTTCGGATAAAAGGATCAAGTTTTTGGTCCGCAGGACATGCCAAAGCATATTCAAGGAGCAAAAACGATGATAACTTTATCTGAAAAACGAACCCGAAGGGCGCGGCATCTTTTTGCGTCTGTACGTTCAAAATGCTTGACCGTAGCTTTGGCTAGGCTCTGCGCATTTTTCGCGCACATTCATCAAAAACCTGCTTGCGCAGAAATGTACATAACATGTGACTACAGTATCTAAACACTCAAACGGTATCCCGTCCCGTCAGTCAAAAGAAAAACCGGACAAGAGGGATCTTTTTCTATCTTTTGGCGCAAACGGTAAATATGTGTTTCCAATGTGTGCGTTTCCAGATCAGCCCCATAACCCCACACATCTTCGAGCAATAATTGACGGTCGACAGCTGTTCCTTTTTGCCGATACAGACGCAAAAGTGTATCGCGTTCCTTTTCAGTTAAATGGACAGTTTCCCCATCAAAAGGCCGAATAAGCGTATTATCTTTCGGTGACAAGCAATAACCGCCCATATTGATATCATGTCCCGTCGTCAAGGGAACCTCACGCAAGTATTTAGCTACCCGATCAAGGAAAGTGCCCATACGAAAAGGCACGGTAAAAATATCATTCCGGGTCGAAACCCAGTCCTGCGCACCCGTGGGATCATTGGTAATTATAATCGCGGGTATAACCGCGACGTTCCGTTTCAAATCACGGTATAGCGCCGCTTCTTCTACAGACGGGATATAATCAAATATGAGCACGATTTTTCCTTCAAACCGACCAACCAGATCCCTTAAATCATCCCAAAGCGCGGTGCTCTCCTCATAAAGAACCGTTTGCGATTCCGGTAAGGTCTGTAACCCCTCCTCCATAAATTGCCGCAGGAAAGGATCGTTTATAACCGCCAGAATTTTACCGTTTTTTGTATCCATAGCCTTCCGAGCCTAAAAGCTACACAAGAGTAAAACAAGGCATATTTTACCGGGAAAAATTCCCTTTTAGAATAATTAAGCCATCAAATATACCTATAATACATTGATATAAAACAAAATATCTATGGCACATTTTTTGCGATACGTTTAATGATGATTGATTTAACCCAAATACAAATGCCCCTTTCTGCACCTATCGGGCAAACCAGCAAACCGGCGCATGAAAAACTGTTCCGCATGAAGCACGACAACGACCGGATGGCGGGGTCTATGCCTGTATGGGAATACCGAAAAACCACTGTCACACAAAACCAGATTGAAGGGCGCCTAGCCAATGCCGCCGCACAACAAATCCATGAAGACAAACGCTTTGATACCGCTATGGCCTATGCCATGGAAACGAATGAAAAAAACGTCGCACCCCCATCACAACCCGAAAATTTCGGCCTTGGCGACTTACTCGACATCGTGAACCCCTTACAACACTTACCTCTTGTCGGTCATATTTACCGCGCCGTTACGGGCGATGAAATTAAGCCTTCCATGAAAATTGTCGGTGGCGCTCTTTACGGCGGCGTGGCCGGAGCCGCCAGCGGCATTGCTAATGCTATCATTGAGGAAGAAACAGGCAAAGATATCTCCGGCAATGTTATGGCCATGGTCAAGAAAGAGAAAAACATTTCTCAGCCACTCACACCGCCACAAAACATCATCCAGCCTGAAGCACAAATAAGCCGGGCGTTGGCCGCGCTGGAAGAAAATCCAAAAGGCGAACCCACATTGCCACCCACCTTAATGGGCTTTACGGATCAGGGAATCGGACGACGAAAAGTTTATGAATATATCCCCGCTGCCGATGGGCGTATGGCGGGCTCCATGATTCGTGTGCGGGAAGAAATCAGCGCCCCCGATCCAATCCGTCAGCCTATCACACAAATCACATTGCAGCCTATGCCAGAAATAGAAACAGAAACGGACAACTACAGCGCGGCGCGCTCCCCGAACAAAGCCGTGCCCACGCGCACATAAGTAGCACCGCACGCGATGGCCTTTTCGAAATCGGCGCTCATCCCCATGCTCAAATGTAACAAACCATGCCGCGCAGCCAGCTTTTTCAAAAGAGAAAAATGGAGAGCTGGCGGCTCATTCACCGGAGGAATACACATCAGCCCCATGACCGCCAGCCCCTTATCCCGCGCGTAAGACAACAGGTCCGGCAATTCTTCCGGCGATACTCCGGCCTTTTGCTCTTCCGCCCCGGTATTCACCTGAATGAAACAAGACAAATGGCGCCCTTGCTTTTCCATCTCAGCGGCCAGTACATCGACCAATTTCTCACGATCAAGCGTTTCAATTACATCGAACAAAGCAACAGCCTCTTTCGCTTTATTGGTTTGCAGCGGTCCGATCAAATGCAGTTTCAAATCGAGGTAATCATTCCTTAAAGCCGCCCAATGCTCTTGCGCTTCCTGCACCCGGTTTTCACCAAACAAACGATGCCCGGCGACAAGCGCCTCTCGTATTTTTTCCGGAGGCTGGCGTTTACTCACCGCGACCAGATGGACGAGCGACGGATCACGCGCAGCGTCCTTCGCGGCGATGGTAATTTGCGATCGAACGGCAGCTATGTTTTCGGTAATGGTCATGAAAAGATTATAGACGTTATTCCTGCAAAGAAAAGAGGCGCCCCCTAAGAGCGCCTCTCTCAATTCTTTAAACTAATCGCTTCAGATTAGAAGTCGATTTGCGTACCCAACAGAAGGGAGGTACCTTCGATGTCAGCCACACCTGTCGGCATATCGTGGTTGATGTAAGACAGGGAACCACGGAACGTCATGCCCGGGCCGTACGTGTAAACAACACCACCGGTGTAGCGGTCTGTGTCAACGTTCGTCGTAGCAGATGTTTCTTCATCCGTGTTCAAGTAGGTAGCACCCAGTTTGAACGGACCGGTTGTGTAATCAATACCAACAACGTACGTGTCGCGGTCAGCATCGTTGTCTGCACCTTGGTTGTCTGTCGTGTAAACAGCACCCAAACCGAACGGACCGAAGTCGATGTCCAAACCAACGTTCCAGATTTTACCGTCATCAAGACCGGTGTTGCCATCGTTTTCAAGATCGATGTGCGTGTAACCGGCACCCAAAGCGAAGTTCACTTGGTCGAAAGCACCTTCGTAACGGAAAGCACCTTCATAAGAAGAACCCCATTGGTCAGCAACGTCATCTTGGTTAGTCCCGAATGCACCGTTGTAACCGCCATCCAGACCGTTGTCAGCAACAGCACTGTAAGCAGCTTCAGGCGTGTAGGACAAGCCAGCTTGGAAGCCATTCAGAACAGGTGTGAAGTACGTGATTTTCTCTTTGTAACCGGTTTGGTCTTGAGCGTAATCAAATACCGTATCGTTAACACCCGTCAAAGCGCTACCAGCAAGAACGTTGTAGCTGAACGGTGAAACGTACTGACGAAGACCGTCGTAGTTGCTGTCAGCAGAAGGAGCAGCAACTTGCAGAAGGTAAGCAGCACCATCTTCGGAACCGAAGTTCACACGACCCCAGGAACCGGAGAAGTAGATGTAGCTTTCTTCGAAGTCATCAGCAACGTTAGCATCAGCGTTCAATTCGAAGTGAGCACCAACCGTCAGACCGTTGTCCAGCGTTGTTTCACCAGAAAAATGGATTTCTGATTCACGCAGAGCATCGATGCTACGGAAGTCTTGAGTTGTAGAAGTTTCGTCTTCATCTTGATAGAAAACGTAACCTTTAAAGTGACCGCCAAGACCCAGCTTGACGCCATCAGCAGCATTAGCCGGGGCAGCAAAAGCGAAACCCATGGCAACAGCAGCCGTACCAAGTAGTAGTTTTTTCATTGTCATTTCTCCAATACACAACTTAAATGGACAATTTAAATAAGGCTCGAATGAACCCAAACAAGACCATCGCCTTTCACAGCAATGACGTTAGAGATTATGACGCGTTTTATAAAAGGGTCAAGAAACCTTTTGCAAAAATGTCACATTTTTAAAAATATATGTGACAAAAGTGCAACACCGGGAAGCTGTAGGGACGTTTCGATCTTATCCCTCCCCCTGACCAGGGGGAGGGATTTCCAGCAGGAAGACGGGGATATTCCCTGTACGCGCTCTTGAGCCTATCTTTTTCCCATGCTAAACAGAATTGATTATCAAGGATTCCTATATTTATAAGGTGCAGATACGCATGAACGTACAAATAAAAATGATTCGCTTCGCTCTTATTGCTGCTACGGTCGCCTCGTTGGCTGCATGCAGCAGCACGCAGAAAGAGGCCAAATACCCAACGGGTGCCGACCGGGGATCGCAAGAAGACATCTATAAAGATGTTGATAGCATTTTCGGATCAAAAGGACTGCGGCTGGCCGGCAGTGATGATGAAGCCGATTCCGGCACAACAGGCATCGGCGTTAACAGCTTCCTTTGGCGCGCTTCTCTGGATACGATTTCCTTTATGCCGCTAGCCAGCGCCGATCCGTTTGGCGGTGTGATTCTGACTGATTGGTATTCTCCACCGGAAAACAAGGACGAACGCTTTAAGCTCAATGTCTTTATTCTTGATCGCCAATTACGCTCCGATGGTGTTCAGGTCAAAGTCTTCCGTCAGATTCGCCGCGGCGGAGAATGGCGTGATTCGGCGGCCTCAGAACAAACGGCCCGTCAACTGGAAGACACCATATTAACGCGGGCGCGCCAAATGCGCGTCTCGCAAGTCAGCCGGGGCGAATAGTAAACCCATGGAACGCGAATACAAATTCTCCGACGAGGAACTCAACGACCTGCTCTATAAATACTGCACGGACTTCACCGAGAACGCACGGCAGGGTCGGTATGGGCCCATCACGGGACGGGACAAGGAAATCGAGCAAATGGTCCTTATCCTGCTACAAAAGGGCCGAAAAAACGTTGCACTACAAGCGCCTGCCGGGGTGGGTAAAACAGCCGCCGTCGTAGGATTTGCTCAAGCGGTCGTCAATGGCGATGTGCCGGATCTCCTCAAGAACGCGCGGGTTCTTGAACTTGATCTGGCCAGCATGGCGGCAGGAACGGCCACCGTTTCCGAGTTCCAGGGCCGCTTCGTTCCTTTCTGTAAAGCCATCGCCGAGCGCTACGGCTCTCCGGATCATCCGCGCTATATCCTGTTTATCGACGAAATGCACCAAATCATGCCGACTTGCGAAAACAGCTCCTACAAGGGCTTATCAGAAGTCATGAAGCCTTATTTGACAGCGGGCGATTTATATGTGATCGGCGCAACAACACTGGATGAATTCCGCATGTACGTGGCCGTCGACCCCGCTATGGATCGGCGTTTCCAGAAAGTGAACTTAAAAATCCCCAACGCGGAGGAAACTTTCGCCATTCTGCAAGCGCTGCGGCCGGGTTATGTAGATCACCACAGTCTCGAAATTCCGGATGAAATGTTACACTTGATTATTGAGCTCACCGAAAGACACATGCGCAAACGTAACCAGCCGGATAAATCCATCATGGTTATGGACTCGGCCTGCGCCTATTCGGTCATGAATTACGGCACCGACAAGCCGCTTGCTGACTATGCCATCAAATATATTATCGGTAGCGAAGTCGGCATTGCCCCGGAAGCCCTGTAACAAATTTATTTCCGCGCTTCAAAAACTTTAAATCCGTCCTGCTCGACCAACTTTGTGAAACTCTTAAAATGCGCCTTTAGTGAAGCTTCATAAGGCAAATGAGCGTTTGCCACCATCCATAGACGCCCACCGGACTTTAAGTGATGCGCCGCCGTTTCAATAAATTTCTGCCCAATGGAATCTTTTGTTGCTTTTCCTTCGTGAAAGGGCGGATTCATCACAATCCAATCCAGCGATGGCAGCCCGTCAACGGCCATCGTCAAATCAGCCCACAACGCCTGCACGGGAAAACCCGCATTCGACAGATTATCTCCGCAAGCCGCGATCGCGCGGGCATCGGCATCAATGACATAGAGCTCTTCCGTACCCGCACCCTTATCCGCCACATGCCGCGCCAGATAGCCGTACCCGCACCCAAAATCCGCCCCGTTTCCCGGCAAATCTTCCGGCAAATATGCGACCAGCAACGCCGATCCTTTATCCACCTTGTCCCAGCCAAAAATCCCCGGTTGAGACTTATAGGACGCCTCCCCAATCTTCACATTCTGTACGGCACCATCCTTCAACCAACCTGTCAGGGCTTCATTTTCCGGGGGCACCTGCACAGAAGCCCAAACAACGCGGGCATGAAATTTGGCCATTTCCCTAGCATTCAGACCGACCGACGATAAATCTTTCTTAAGGCGCTTTCCCCCCATATCGCCTGCCGCCGCGCATAGGAGCGTTCCACCGGGTTTCAGCAAACACAAAGCGCGAGCCATAAAAAAGCGTGTCTCTTTGTGCTGTTTTCCGCCACACACCATCACAATATCGTATGTGCCACTTTCGGGAATATCCTGTAGAACCCCATACCCGGCTTGCGCCAGCCTATTGGCATCCGGCTTGAAATATTGCTGACACAGGATCCCCTCCGGCGTGCCCGGTCCCGCATTGATAAACAATATGTTCGCCGCTGCCGGTAAAGCCGGGCGAATATGCTCATCAAAACAAAGAAATAAAGCCTTTGCAGAGTTAGTGGGCATTCAAGAAAACCTGTTTTGTTCAACAGGTTCAGAGCCTAAAGGATAACGCTTTGATCGACAACCAGATTTCCATCGGCATAAAGATCGTTCACACTCACCCCGTCAATGCCGTTCACAAACGTTGCCAGCGTCACGAAGTCGCCGCCTTGGCCGTCTGCATCGACTTGCAGCATCGTATCGCTGCCGCTATTGACCAGCCGCATGAAATTATTGACATCATCAAGTCCCGGATCGAACCCCTCCAAAAGATCGGTCAGGTTCAAAATATCTCCGGCCGGACCGGTTTCAAATTCATAAATCGTATCCCCGGCTTCCGTCATATCCTGATAAAGAAACGTATTCTCTCCAATCCCGCCATAAAGGTTGTCCAACCCGTCGCCGCCATATAACAGGTCATTCCCGCTGGAAGCCCAAAGCACATCATTTCCAGCTCCCCCAATCAGAGTTACATCGCCTTGATCGTATCTCATACTGGTCAAGTCAATAATGTCATCACCATCGCCCCCGTCAATGCGCTCGACATCCAGAATGCGCGTGCCGCTGGTCCCGGCATAACGGGCGCTATAAGCATCATCGACAAAAACGGCGTCGTTGCCGCTCCCCAAAACCAGCGTATCATAGCCGTCACCGCCATCGAACGTGTCATAGGAGCGATTATACCCCAGAAGCGACACTCTTTGATCCGTTCCAAAAGCATCGGGCTGCCCTACGTTCCAAGCTACAAAACTGGCGCTCCAGGCAGAATCAGCGTTGTAATGAAGCACATCATCACCGGCACCGCCTTGCAAATAATCAGCGCCTTGTTCACCATACAAAATGTCGTTTCCATCACCGCCGACCAGATGATCGCTTCCTTCTCCGCCATAAATCGCATCGTCGGAATCGGTCCCCGTTAAGACATCATCGCCCGCGGTGCCATACATTTCCGCTGGTGCATCGGGCACATCGGCCAAGATAAGCGTCACCGTTGCGCTGGCGCTGCCGCCGAACCCATCTGTAATATCATAGGTAAAGCTATCCGTGCCAAAATAATCAGCCAGCGGCGTATAGGTGAAATCACCACTTTCCAGTAAAACCACCGTTGCCCCGGCCGCCGTTACCATTGTCTGCGCCGTTACCATTAAAGCATCGCCGTCCGCATCGCTGTCGGCCCCGGAGCCGTTATCCGCTAGAACGTTGCCCGTCAGAATTTCATCCTCAAGACCGTTAAAACTGTCATCCATCGCAACCGGATCGGTATTCAAAACAAGGCTGGTCAAATCGACATCGGCGCGCCCTACAAAAGTAAGCGTTTCGACCGCGTAGGCACCACCCGCTACAAAATGATCCTGCACTGTAACAACATGCTGGCCGTCCCCTTTAAAATCTATAATCAAATCCATACCGCTTCGGGAAAAGCTCACATCAGGAAACGCCCCGATTTGCGTTACGCTGATCGTATCGTTACCGGAAACATCGTAAATAACATCGTGGCCGTTCGGCACACTTGCTGAAAAAGTTGTATATAAATAGGTATCATTCCCCGGCCCGCCTTCCAGCTGGTCATCGCCGCCGCGCCCTTCCAGCGTATCATTCCCGGCATTCCCCCACAGAACATCATCAGCATTCCCGCCATCAATCACCACATCGCCCAGCACTATCGTTGCACTATCTAAAGCAATAATATCGCTGCCGTTACCCGCAACAAAACGCTCGATATTAGAGACAGCAGGCGCATTAAATTCCGGCGCGTCAAGATCAAGAATATCGCCGTAACTACTCATAAAAAGCGTGTCGATGCCCGCTAATCCCTCATATGTAGATTGATTAACGTTCTTTTCTTCGTCGATGGTAATCGTATGCCCGGAATAGGCATTTACAAATGTCGTGCTTACTTGCCCCAAAGTACCGGAAAAAAAGAGAAAATCGGCACTATTCGTCCCTGTTATATCAGCCATTATTATTTAATCTCCCATATCTGTCCCGTCCCAACGCTCCCGTGCCCCCCTAAACACAAACGCGCCCAAAGTTAAATTTAACATAATAATGGTTAATATTTTATGTGCAATTAATACAAAAGGATATGATTAGATACTGTAGTCACATGTTATGTACATTTCTGCGCTGTATCTTTTTGCGTCTGTACGTTCAAAATGCTTAACCGTAGCTATGGCTATGCTCTGCGCATTTTTCGCGCACATTCATCAAAAATCTATCCGCGCAGAAATGTACATAACATGTGACTACAGTATCTAAAAGGAAAGGAAAGCGCACCTCCCTCTTTCTTTTCGGAACAATAAACTGTAAAGAAGGGAGCTATGACTGATAAAAACACTCCGAAAAAAAATCTGACCGAGGGTCCCGTCGGCGACCATATGGTCCGCATGACAATCCCGATGATTTGGGGAATCCTCGCTGTTATTAGCTTCCAGCTGGTCGACACGTTCTTTGTTTCGCTGCTCGGCACACAAAAGTTAGCCGCCATTACCTTCACTTTTCCGATCACATATTTTGTCTTCGCTCTAACGATGGGGCTGGGGATTGCCACATCATCCGTCCTTTCTCGCCAAATCGGACAGGGGAATGAGCGCCGCATACGGCGCCTAACAACCCATGCTCTTTTGATGGCTCTGACACTAGGGGTGTTTTTCACACTTCTAGGGTTAATCCACAGTACACCGCTATTCCGGGCGATGGGTGCCACAGATGAAATGCTACCGCTTATTCACGACTACATCATCATATGGTTTTGGGGCGCCGCGGCCGTGACGATCCCCATCGTCGGCAATGCTGCCATCCGGGCAACCGGCAACGCCCGCATTCCCGCTATGATTATGATGGCCGCGACTATAATTAACTTAATCCTTGATCCCCTGTTGATTTTTGGGCTTTGGGGTTTTCCCCGCATGGAATTGCAGGGCGCGGCGATTGCCACCGTTATTGCAAATCTATTCGCCGCAGGCACAGGGCTTTATATCCTGAAATTTAAAAAGGACATGATTGCCCGCTCTTCCCGCCACAGCAAACTATTTGCCAATTCCGCGCGCCGCTTTCTGGTCATCGCCATTCCAGCGGGCCTGACCCAAACCATGCAGCCCATCGCCAATGCCGTCATTATTGCCCTACTGGCCAATTACAGCGCCTCCGCCGTGGCCGCTTTCGGGATTACTTCACGGGTGGAAGCCTTTGCCATGATCGTCGTGATGGCTCTGTCCGTCGGGATCAGCCCTATCCTCGGCCAAAACTGGGGCGCAAAGAAATACGACCGGGTTCACGAAGCCCTGCACAAAGCCTTCCGCTTCACAGCCCTGTGGCTTTTGGGCACCGCCGCTGTCCTCGCCCTGATCGCCCGGCCTCTGGCGGGTCTGTTTTCGGAGGAAGAAGCCGTCATTTCTTACGCCGCATTATTCTTCTGGATCGTGCCCATTACCTATACGGGCAGCGGCCTGATCCATGTTTGGGCATCGGTTTTTAATGCCACCGGCGCACCCAAGCGCTCCTTTATGTTGATCTTCACCAAAATGATTATTTTCATGATTCCGCTGGCCATGATCGGCGGCCATTGGTGGGGCATTCCCGGCATCTTCGGCGGTATCGCACTGGCGAACCTTCTGGCCGCCGGGCTGTTCCACCCGCTCAACTGGCGCTTTACAAAAGGGCACGAAGCCCCGAAATCGTAAAGCTGAACAAGACGCCCCCTTTAAATATCTATCACTTTGCTCCACATTTTTTATAGGGGGGTGCTGGCTAGCTACTTGTTTTTATTGAATCTTTTGCACCCCCTCTAGTTCGGATGTCATTTTTTAACAGGGGGGCGGGGATGTCTTTCTTTTTGTTGCTTCGTCCTTCGTTTTTCATGATTCTATTATAGGATAAGATTCCTGCAACAGCAAGGAAATGTATAGTCGTTTCGATTTTACCCTACCATAAAACACACCGCAGAACTGATGTTTTCCCACCCCCTCTTTAACAATTTTACATAATGCGATAATGGGGGAGGGAGAAGGGAGGTTAGGAGGGGGGCAATAAGACGGAATTATAAAGTCGTCATGCCCGCTTTATGCGGGCATCCGGATCAACAACAGCAAAAAACCAGCCCCCGCCTGCGCGGGGGTGACGGGGAGGCCTGCCCTTGAGAAAACTGTCATCCCGACTAACTCCACCGTCATCCCAATGATGATGCGCTCACAGAACGTGAGGAAAATATGGTACCTGTGCCAAAATATTATTAATCCCTGTTTTCATTTTCCTGAATGGATTCTAGTTACTCCAGAATTCCTATCCCGCAGATCATGTTTTTAAAGCCCCCACAGTGATATTTCCACGCGGAGAAACAAATATGCGTGCTCCTTTGTTTTCTTCTCACCAAGTATGACTTGCCTTTCTAATTGAGAATGATTATCATTATCATATAAAAACGCACCCTCTACCATAAGAAAGATAAAAGCGAAAATGAACAAAATTAATATCAGCGAACAAGAACGCCACACCGCCATCTTAAAAGCTTATTGGGAAGCCCGGCAAGAAGGAGAAAAGCGAGAAGCAGAAACCTTACGGCACATGGGATTTGAAATGGGGGTCGATATGGATCAAACAGAAACTACGCCGCCACATTATCAATCAGGCGCGCCTTGCCCAAAAACGCCGCCACAAGAATCCGTAAGTCCCCTGCTTTCTCTGGGACCGGCTGGAGCGTAGCCGCATCACGGATTTCCAGATAATCAATCTTGTCAAATCCGGCGGATTCGATCTGCGCCGCTCCCCAGCTTTGCACGGAATCCAGCGGCTCTCCATCGGCAATGCGCGCGCTCATAGCTTTAAGCGTCCGGCTAATTGCTACCGCGATATCTTTTTGTTCCGGGGTCAGGTAAGCATTACGTGAGGATAGGGCCAGCCCGCTTTCCTCACGCACCGTCGTCACACCGATAATTGCCACCGGAATGTCAAGATCAGCGGTCAAACGTTTGATGACCTGTAACTGCTGGTAATCCTTCTCACCAAACAAAGCAATATCGGGCAAAGCCTGCAATAAAAGCTTTGCCACGATCGTTGCCACACCATCAAAATGGCCGGGACGGCAGATCCCCTCCAGCGTTTCGGTAATGCCTTTGACGCTTACGGTCGTGGCTGAGCCCTCCGGGTACATGTCAGGCACGGACGGCGCAAACACCGCTTGCACCCCTTCGGCAGCCAGCTTTTCAACGTCAGCCTCCAGCGTGCGGGGATAGGCGTCAAAATCCTCATTGGGCCCGAACTGCGTCGGGTTAACAAAGATCGTGGTAATAACGATATCGGCGCGTTTAAACCCCTCCCGCGTCAGTGTCAAATGCCCCTCATGCAGGGCCCCCATGGTCGGCACCAACGCGATTGTCTTCCCTGCGCCGCGCTGCTCTTTCACAAAGGAGCGTAAAGCCGCCACATCCTTCAGGATTATCGGCCGCATATCTTTTATTCCGCCGCCTCGGAAGAAGAATCGACACCGCCAATCGCGCCACCAAATCCGCCGGAGAAAATCGAATCGGCAAAGGCATCTTCCCAGTCCCCTTCGGTCGAAGCGCGGGAATATTCCGTCGCCCGATTTTCAAAGAAGTTAGTGTGTTCGGCCCCATTTAAAATCTGGTCCATCCACGGCAGCGGATTTTTCTCGATCATAAAGAGCGGCTCCAGATCAAGCTGTTGCAAACGGCGGTCGGCAATCCAGCGAATATATTGCTTCACTTCGGCGGCCTCCAGCCCTTCGATCCCCCCCATTTCAAAGGCCAGATCAATAAAGCCGTCTTCGATTTCGATCACATCGCGGCAATGCTGTGTGATTTCCTCTTTCAGGCTATCGTCCCAAATATCGGGATTTTCGGAAACAAAGGTTTTGAACAAGCGGATAATGGACAAACAGTGCAGCGTCTCATCACGCACTGACCACGTTACGATCTGCCCCATTCCCTTCATTTTATTGAAACGCGGGAAATTCATCAGGATAGCAAAAGAAGCAAAGAGCTGAATCCCCTCCGTAAAGCCGCCAAACAACGCCATCGTTTTGGCGATATCGCGCCGGGAACGCATGGAGGCTTGCTGCATATAATCATATTTCTTCTTCATGGCATCATATTTCAGGAACGCCTGATATTCGACTTCCGGCATGCCGATCGTATCGAGCAAATGCGCATAGGCCGCAATATGAATGGTTTCAATATTGGAAAACGCCGCCAGCATCATTTGGACCTCAACCGGGCCGAATACGCGGGAATAGTGACGCATATAACAGTTATTCACTTCCACATCAGCCTGCGTAAAGAAGCGGAAGATCTGGGTCACAAGATGTTTTTCAGCAGGCGTAAGATTCTTTTTCCAGTCCCGTACATCTTCGGCCAGAGGCACCTCTTCCGGGATCCAGTGCAAACGTTGCTGCGTCAGCCATGCATCATAACACCATGGATAGAGAAAGGGCTTATAGACATGCCGTTCCTGCAACAGCTTACAGTCCGATCCTGTCACGTCGTCACTGATTTCGTAACTTGTATTAATTTGTGCCTGCGGTTGTTCGGACATGTCTTTTCTCCTTTTCACATATCGTAAAATATAAATAGTTTTAAATCACACTCTCAGCGCGCGCGCCAATGGTTTTTTATTCCCATACGCCGCTTATCGCTCCAGAAAATTCAGATCTTCGCGGGCAAAACGCCGGCCCCGAAAGAATCCCGGAACAAGTGTTTTGCCATCTTCTTCAACCCGCGTAGCGCTGCGGTAATCCCAAACAATTTCTCCGTCCGGGGTTACCTCAAACAGCCGCGCGGCGGCGCTCTCCGTCACCAGAATATTCCCGTTGGGTAAAGCGTCCACCGACGAATTAAAACCGCTATAGAGTGGATGTTCATCGTCTCCGGTGTACTGCCACAGAATTTCCAGTGTCTCAGGGTCAAAACGCAAAACCCGCGACGCACCACCGGCCCCTAAATTACCTTCGTTATCGAAGAGGATAATAGAACCGTCATCCATAAAGCGCGGATCGTGCTGGTTATGCCACGGCCCATAGGACGCCCACGTCATTTTCCCTGTTTCAGGATCCATAATCGCTAAAAGGCTGTTATTGCGGAAGGAAAAAAGAATATGCCCCTCAACCAGCATCGGTGCCTTACCGGCCTCCGGCTTGCGGATAATTTCAACAGAATTGGTGTGAAGCAAATCGCCCGCATTAAGGCGCCCGCCGGTCGGATCGTGAATTAACTGGCCCAGAACACGCTCCGCCGGAGAATCGAGAAAAGCTTCCAAAATCGAAATGCGCTTTTGCTCATGACCTTCCGCATCGAGGATCACCAAAAAATCGTCAAAGTACGGTTTATCGATCAACGGTAAATAATCCGGGATTTTGGGCTCCATTGTCTGAACAAGTGTAAAAATGCGCCCTTCATCATCTATATCCAGATCATGATGAACCGGCTCTTTATATTGCCAAACCAATTCCGAATCCTTGCTAATCTTAAGCAAAGCAGCCATATCCATCCCACCGCAAATAATCAACAAATCACCATTGGGCAGGAGATGTGTGCGCCCCCATTTAAAAATATGGCGGTATGATTCGGGAATATCTTCAATTTCATGGAATGGCAAAGACCAACGATGAACGATACTACCCTTCATATCAATCAGAAGCGCTTCTTGTTTCTCGGATGTTGTGTAAATCGTTAGCCCGTCATAGGCGCGATCCGGCTTATAAGTCACGAGCCCCTTTTGATCGCTAACCGGCGGGTTCCAGAGAATATCGTGATACTGCGTATCAATAATATTTTGCTGGTCTTCAAAACGCTCATAAATCTCGCGCGGCTGTTCAAACATAAACCGATAGAACGCATCATTAAAAATCGCGATCTTAAGCAGCAAAAAATATGCGCAAACAAACCCCAGAACGGCAACCGCGACATGAGTAAAAATCAGCTCAAAATTAACCGTAATGCGGAGGGGCTTAGCCGTTGCCGCATCCCCTTTCTTCTCAGACATCGTTCAAAACCGTTCCCGATATTTATGGTTCTGCGCTACTCAAACCTATTGGCAAGCCAGACATTCTTCATATTGCGGTTGTTCGGCTTCCTGAGGTTTTCTTGCTTTGCCTGTCTCCGCATTCAGCAAAGCTTCAAGTTCCGGCTCTTTATCACGCTCCGGTGTCGGCGCATCACTTTGAGAACGTTTCCAGCTTGCGTCGCTTTCCGCCCGCTGGATTGACTTGGAACGGCAGTAATACAGCGATTTCACGCCTTTTTTCCAAGCCTCCCAGTGAATCCGGTGCAAATCGCGTTTGTGCACATTGGCCGGCAGGAAAACATTAACAGACTGCGACTGGTCGATAAACGGCGTCCGATCGGCTGTATGTTCAATAATCCAGCGCTGGTCGATTTCAAAGGCCGTCTTAAAGACATCTTTTTCATCCTGTGAAAGGAAATCAAGATGCTGGACAGACCCTTCATTGGTAAAGATAGAGGACCAAACATCGTCCGTGTTTTGACCTTTTTCTTCCAAAACCTTTTCAAGGTAGCTGTTCTTCACCGGGAAAGATCCGGACAGCGTTTTGTGCGTATAAGCATTGGCCGCAATCGGCTCAATACCCGGCGACGCTCCACCGCAAATAATAGAGATCGAAGCCGTCGGCGCGATCGAGGTCTTGTTAGAAAAGCGCTCCATAATCCCGTAGTCGGCCGCATCCGGGCAGGCGCCACGCTCCTCAGCCAGCTTGCGGGATGCATCATTGGCGCCACGCTGGATATGTTGGAACATACGGCGGTTCCAAACCTTCGCCATCACAGATTCCATCGGGATCATTTTGCCCTGAAGGAACGAATGGAAGCCCATCACGCCAAGGCCCACCGAACGTTCGCGTGCCGCAGCATATTTCGCCCGGCTCATGCTATCCGGCGCTTTATTAATAAAATCGCTTAAAACATTATCGAGAAAACGCATAACATCCTCAATAAATTGCGGATTATCCTGCCATTCCTCAAATTTCTCCAGATTAAGCGAAGACAGACAGCACACCGCCGTCCGGTCATTACCCAGATGATCGCGTCCCGTCGGCAATGTAATTTCACAGCACAGGTTAGACATTTTAACGTTCAACCCCGCCATTTTATGGTGTGCCGGGATAGAGTCGTTCACATGATCGACATAGATGATATAAGGCTCGCCCGTTTCAATCCGGGCCGTCAAGAGACGAATCCACAAATCACGCGCTTTAACACGGTCAACAACATGCCCGTCATGCGGAGATTTCAACGCCCACTCTTCATCATTTTCAACCGCCTGCATAAAGCTGTTGGTAATGAGAACGCCGTTATGCAAATTCAGGGCCTTGCGGTTTGGGTCCCCCCCGGTCGGGCGGCGAATCTCAATGAATTCTTCGATTTCCGGGTGCCAGATCGGCAAGTAAATCGCAGCGCTACCCCGCCGCAGGCTGCCTTGCGAGATTGCCAGCGTCAATGAATCTTGCACCTTGATGAACGGAACAATCCCGGACGTTTTACCGTTACGGCCCACTTTTTCACCGATGGAACGCACATTCCCCCAGTAAGAACCGATCCCGCCACCCAAGCTCGCCAGCCACACATTTTCATTCCAGAGCGATACGATATCTTCGAGCGAATCACCGCATTCATTAAGGAAACAGGAAATCGGTAAGCCGCGGTTTGTCCCGCCATTGGACAGAACCGGCGTCGCCGGCATAAACCACAGATTAGAGATATAATCATACAAACGTTGGGCATGATCGGAATCATCACCATAATACATACACACACGGGCAAACAGATCCTGATAAGATTCCTCCGGCAACAAATAACGGTCGGTCAAGGTGGCCTTCCCAAATTCCGTTAAATTTTCATCCCGGCTCCGATCAATACGGACGCGATTCCCCCGTTCCATTTGTGCGACGTCAAACATGCCCCGACTCCCTTAAAGTACGTGTAAATCCCATTGCGATACTGTTTTGGCTGGCTGTGGGCAGATGTGGATAAAAACACTACCCGTTGCGGTAAGCTCACAATAAAAGTACTAGATATCGTGTTTGGTGCCAATATGACAGTTTTCCTAATCGGCCTTTTTTGCACACATATAGCTGTGTAAAAAAGTGGCAAGCTTTTGAAAAAAGATAGGAGTTTCACTTATGCACCACCCTATCCCCATGCAAAAAAGAAACAGGATTTCAATATTACGGTAAATAATGGGGGTTTTTATCCCTAGACCATGTGCCGTTCTTCGTGTTTATTCACAAAGAAAATAAAAATGAAAAGATGCAAGAGAGAAAAAGGAGAAATACTCCCGCCATGAACAAGATTAATCCGCAATATATGCGCAGCCAACGCAAAACAAAAATTGTCGCCACATTAGGGCCGGCCTCCGCCAGTTACGAGCAAATCAAAAAACTGTTTAAAACGGGCGTTGATGTTTTCCGCCTGAACTTTAGTCACGGCAGTCACGACGATCACCGCGAACGTGTAGAGATTATCCGCTGCATCGAGAAAGAATTATCCCTGCCGATCGGCATCGTTGCGGACATGCAAGGACCCAAGCTGCGTGTGGGGAGATTCAAAGACGGCAAAATTGCCCTGAAAAAAGACATGGAAATCCGCCTCGACCTCGACCCGGCGGAGGGCGACGAAAGCCGCGTAAACTTACCTCACCCGGAAGTCATCAGCGCTCTGGACAAAGGCTCCCTGATCCTTATGGATGATGGGAAAGTCCGCATGGAAATTGTGGAGAAGGGCAAGGACTATCTGGTGGGAAAAGTTCTCGCCGGAACAAAATTGTCAAACAACAAAGGCTTTAACGTTCCCGGCGTCATTCTGCCGATCCCGGCCCTGACCGCAAAAGACCGCAAAGACTTAACCGCCGCCCTTGATATGGGGGTTGACTGGATCGCTCAAAGTTTTGTGCAAAAACCAGAGGATGTAGCCGAGGCTAAAAAACTGATTAAGGGCCGCGCCGGACTAATCGCCAAAATCGAAAAGCCGTCTGCGCTGGAATGTTTTGATGAAATTCTCGACTTCACAGATGCCATCATGCTGGCCCGCGGCGATCTGGGTGTTGAGATCCCTGCGCAGGAAGTCCCCGCCGTTCAGAAAAAAATCGTGCGGCAAACACGCGCCGCCGGCAAGCCCATCATCGTGGCCACACAGATGCTCGAATCAATGATCGAGGCACCCGCCCCCACGCGCGCCGAAGCCTCGGATGTGGCCACAGCTGTCTATGACGGTGCGGATGCCGTCATGCTTTCCGCCGAAACAGCCGCCGGACAATATCCGGTCGAAGCCGTCACAATCATGGATAAAATTTGCAAACATACGGAAAGCGACGATTACTACCGCCGCATCATGGATGCCGAGCACCCGCAAACAGAGGAAGAAGATGCCTCCGATGCCATCACAGCGGCGGCCTACCACGTCGCGCGCGATATCCGCGCAGCCTGTATTGCCAACTACACATCTTCGGGATCGACAACTCTGCGCACTGTCCGACACCGCCCCGGCGTGCCCATCTTGTGTCTTAGCCATGATGAGCGCGTTGCCCGGCGTATGGTGCTTTCCTACGGTGTTCATGCCGTTTATGTCGCTGATGAAAAAAGCATCACGAATTTTGCCGCGACCGTGAAAGAAGCCGTTAGCGTCGCACGCACGCACCGTATCGCCCAAAAGGGTGACAGGCTGGTTATCACAGCCGGCGTTCCCTTTGGTACACCCGGCTCAACCAACATCCTGCGCATTGCATGGGTAGATTAAGCACAAAAGAAAGAGCGCCGACCCCCGGCGCTCTCTACTACCCCATTCATTCCTTGCTAAAATCCCAATCAATTTGCCGAAGCAATCACCGTCGCCGTCGGACGGTTGTGTAACCACCAAGCCTGACGGTTAATTGAGAAAATCGGACGGTAACGGTGAACATCGCTGGAAGCGCGCATCCGTTTATCTTGATTATCAAGAACCATCGCGCCCTTATCCGTGTAAACAATCAAAAGCGCATGCGGAACATTTTTCTGTTTATCGTGAACGATCGCCACACGAAGCCGTTCTTCCGGCACCCCCAGCGCGCGCAGTGACACATATTTGGCAATCGCAAAATCTTCACAATCGCCGCCACGGGTGAAGAACTCCACGGGCGTTTCCCAGTAATCGCTCTGGCCCCAATTACGGCTGTCGACGATGTAATGCTGTCCGTTAATCATACTATTCACACGTTCAGCCATAACATCCAGCGGAAGCCCTTGAAAGGCGTGCAAATCGCTCTGCCATTCGCTAATGACTTTCTGTCCGCCCGGCGTATTTATCGCCTGTTCGAACCGCGTAAACATGCCCGTCCACTTTGTGAAAGGATCGAGATTGTGAGAACGGCGCTCATCGGAACCGAATAAGGACGGATAATTCTTAACCGGCGCAAAGGCAACATTGGCAGCACTGGCCAGCTTAACTTGAGGCGGG
This sequence comes from Alphaproteobacteria bacterium, assembly GCA_050297015.1. Taxonomy (GTDB): domain Bacteria; phylum Pseudomonadota; class Alphaproteobacteria; order Micavibrionales; family Micavibrionaceae; genus JACKJA01. The sequence goes on from JBNKRZ010000005.1 coordinate 25,703, forward strand.
ATGTCTTTAACTCCTCCGGCGCGCGCCTGTTTAACCCCCACGGAAGAAACACCTAAAATCAGCGTCACAGCCATAATGGCAAAACGCAAAGACCACTGTTGAAGCAATGTCTGGTATAGGGAGAAGCGAGAAACCATACCCTGTTCGACTAAGATCTGGCCCAAATGACATTTGTGATTTCTTTGATAAGACAAAACAAGCTTAAGCTCATGAGGGGTTAACAGCCCCTTCAAAACCATTAGCTCACCGAGCCGGTTCCGATCCATTAGCGCATTTAGTTTCGCTAACAATCCGGCACTTTCTTTTCTGTCTTTATCGCGCCTCATCAACTTATTATTTCCTTATAGTTGTTTTTACGGCTTTCCCCGCGTATACCCATTAGAAACGACAAAGGTTGACAAATTCTAAACAAAATAAGGAATATGTCGCTTTTGCCACCGAAAATGGAAAAAACTTAGAAAAACAACACGATAATCATTGTTATGGAAATGAAAAATGCTAATCTGATCGACTACACTCACAAAATGAAAAACAGCAAGATTCTCGTGATCGGGGATATCATGATGGACCGATTCGTTTACGGGGACACAAAACGCATTTCCCCCGAAAGTCCTGTGCCTGTTTTATCGACCGAGAAAGAAACTTTAATGCTGGGCGGATGTGGAAACGTCTTAGCCAATCTCGCCGATATCGGCGTAACAAGCTATGTTTTAAGCGTCGTCGGAAATGACGAACCCGCACAAACAATCCGCACCATCGCCGGACAAAAAGGCGTCGATATGACGGGGCTTCTCACCGACCCGGACCGACCAACGAGCACAAAGATTCGCTTTCTGGCACAAAGCCAGCATCTTTTGCGTGTCGACTCGGAAAGTACGGCTTCACTCTCCCCCATACTTGAAGAAGCAGCGATCAAGGTCGCAAAGGAACAAATACCGCATGTACAGGCTGTGATTTTATCAGACTACGGCAAAGGTATTTTGACACAAAATTTAATCGACACCGTTATGACGGAAACCGCGAAACAAGGAATTCCGGTTCTGGTTGATCCCAAAGGCGTCGATTACAGCCGTTATAAAGGTGCCACCGCGATCACACCCAATCGCAAGGAATTATCGGAAGCCACCGGCGGCATACCCACAACAAGTGATGATGAGGTCATCGCAGCATGCAAAAAACTTCTGGCAGAATCCGGGGTTAAAAACGTTGTGGCAACCCGTTCGGAAAAAGGGATGAGCATCGTTTCTAACGATGGCACCATTACGCATCTACCAACGCAAGCCCGTGAAGTTTATGATGTCTCCGGCGCCGGAGATACCGTTATCGCTTTACTGGCCGCCGGACTGGCCGTTGGAGCACCCTTGCCGGAGGCTGCGCAAATCGCCAATGTAGCCGCCGGAATTGTCGTCTCTAAAGTTGGAACAGCAACCGTTACGCATGACGAGCTTTGCGCTGCCATGAGTGGCGACGAAGCCCCTGCCGGCGCAAAGAACTGGATCAAGGGGCCCAGCGACTGGAAAGCAGCGCGTGCACAAATCAAAGCCTGGCAAGATGAAGGCTTGCGCGTCGGCATGACAAACGGCTGTTTTGATATTGTCCATTTCGGCCATGTTTCATACCTGCAACAAGCACGCGATCGCTGCGACCGGCTTGTAATGGCTCTGAACGCCGATGCTTCAGTGAAACGCCTGAAAGGTCCGACACGTCCCATTAATGATGAAAATTCACGGGCTGTTGTCATTGGCGGTCTGGATAGCGTTGATTTGGTTGTTCTGTTTGCTGCCGATCCGGAAGAGCAAGACTTGCCTTGCATGGTTATGGATACCTTGCGCCCTGATGTCATCTTTAAAGGTGGCGATTACACCGTCGACCAAATGCCCGAAGCACAGGTTGTTTTGGCCTATGGCGGAGAGGTTGATATCATACCCCTTTATGAAGGCCACAGCACAACCAATATTATTGCCAAGTCCCGCGAGGAATAAACGGCTATAAATTAAAGACTGTACCTGTTTCACAAGAATTGGTAGGATAGCCGGGTGTGGCGTGTTTTTCTTCACTCCCGCCACCGTCTTTCTTAATGCATCCTACCGGGAAAAACCACATGTCTTCTTTGATATCACCGCGCAATTTATCGCTCTGCCTCTGCACAGTCGCAATCTTCGCTCTTGGTGCCTGCACAAAGGGCAGTAAGTACGATGTTCTGCATGATCTATCTTATATGCCCAAAGGTTACGGCTATAACCTCAAGCCTTACAACACTGCGGACGATACAAAAGACGACGACGCCAATGCTGATAATGCCGGGGAAGAGGCCGTAACGACGGCTAATGAAGCATCATATGTGCCCGATTACAGCTATACGCCGGACCCTCTGACAGAGGGCGCCAGCACCAACGTAGAGCCTTACGAGCCGCTTATGCCGGCTGAACCTATCACTCCCGTCAATGATGAAATGCCCGACCGCCCCCGCTGGCAACAAGCTTCCATCGACCTAACGGACCGCATGACCGCGGGTACAATGGGCTTGGCACCATTGACAACCATTTATGTCTACCCATCCGACTTACTGTCCGATCGTGAAAAAGATCTGGGTCACGTCCTGCGCGAAATTCTCAATGCCAAAGGAGTCAATGTCGTTGGGAATCCTAAACCCGGCATTTACACGTTGCACTACCGCATTGAACCATTCACCGCGATGAGCGATACCGTCATTTTCACCTTAAAAGACGATGAGCGCATACTGGCAGAAATCTCGGACATTTATCCGCAAAGCGACTTACCGCTACAAATGTCTTCAGATACAACCCCCAGCGCCTATGAATATGAGCTAGAAGAGCGTAGCAAAACAGATATGATGACCGATGGCCCTACGCCCCTGATCGCGGAAGAATAAAGGAAAGCTGCTCATGAGACAAAAAACGTCGTACGCATCCTATCGTTTCTTTGTGCTCTTTTTCTATATGGCTGGAATTTTTCTCTTGGCGGGATGTGCCGCGCCCATACTGGGTAACAACGCCAACCAACAGCCTCTTTCACAGGACAGCTATAATGCGGCTGATATGCTGATCCAGCAATCGCGCAACGTTATAACGGCCGAAACGCCGCTACAAATCGGCGTTTTAAATGACATCCGCACCCCCAATGAAACAACGGCGCTCGGCCGACTCATCACAGACCAGATCGGTGCCCGGTTTGTCCAGCTTGGCTATAATGTGACAGCCATCGGCCCCGTTCAGGATGTCATGGCGATGCCGCAAAATACAACACAGGACGTTTACACGGCGCAAAATTACGGTTCCAGCGCTATGACCGCACCATCGGAAAAAGCCGTCATTACCGGCCATTATGCCTTCGCCCGGAAAAACATACTGGTAAATCTGCGTATACTGGAAAGTACAAGCAACCGCGTCCTCGCCGCCTATGATTATACCTTGCCGATCAATAGCGATCTAAGAGAACTGGCCCGCACACAAACGCCTTAACGGCGATGCCGGTGCAGGCGCGGGAATGACCATAGATGGATTTGTTATAATTCTTACTGGTTCATGGACTGGAAGAAATCATCATTGTTCTTGGTCTCGCGCATTTTACCGAGCAAGAATTCAACGGCGTCCACGGTGCCCATCGGGTTGAGAATCCGGCGCAGCACCCACATTTTCTGAAGCGTGCTCTTACCAACCAGAAGCTCTTCCTTCCGTGTACCGGATTTTTGAATGTCGATCGCCGGGAAAACGCGTTTATCGGCAATCTTCCGGTCGAGAACGATTTCAGCGTTACCTGTCCCTTTGAATTCCTCAAAGATCACTTCATCCATACGGGATCCTGTATCAATCAAAGCCGTCGCAATAATCGTAAGCGAGCCACCCTGTTCAATATTCCGCGCCGCACCGAAGAAACGTTTCGGGCGTTGCAAGGCATTAGCATCCACACCACCGGTCAAGACCTTACCGGAAGAGGGCACCACCGTGTTATAAGCCCGTGCCAAACGAGTAATGGAGTCGAGCAGGATAACCACATCGCGTTTATGTTCAACAAGGCGCTTGGCCTTTTCCATGACCATCTCGGCCACCTGTACGTGCCGGGCGGCGGGTTCATCAAACGTGGAAGATACGACTTCCCCACGCACGGAGCGCGCCATATCGGTTACTTCCTCCGGCCGCTCGTCAATCAGCAATACGATCAAGTAAGCATCCGGGTGATTGGCCGCGATAGAGTGGGCAATTTCCTGCAACATTACGGTCTTACCAGTCCGCGGCGGCGCAACGATCAAAGCCCGCTGCCCAAAACCCAGCGGCGAAGTCAACTCAATCACACGCTGGAGATAATTTTTCTTGGTCGGATCGTCGATCTCCAACCCGATTTTCCGCTCCGGATAAAGCGGCGTTAGGTTATCAAAGTTAATGCGGTGCCGCGTTTTTTCTGGCGTCTCACCATTGATAGAACCAACTTTTAGCAAAGCAAAATAACGCTCATTATCTTTCGGCGCACGGATTTCCCCTTCCATAATATCCCCGGTGCGCAAACCAAAGCGCCGCACCTGTGAGGGGGAAACATAAATGTCATCCGGCCCCGGCAGGTAATTTTCCTCCGGTGCGCGTAAAAATCCAAATCCATCTTGCAGCACCTCCAAAACCCCGGTGCCCGTGATCGGCACGCCTTGTGTTGCTAATTCTTTAAGAATGGCAAACATCATGTCTTGCTTGCGCATGCTGTTACAATTTTCGATGCCCAGCTCTTCCGCAAAGGCAAGAAGTTCGGCGGGGGAACGCGTTTTTAATTCCTGAAGATTCATGGGAGGGGTTCTCTGGTTTAGTTTAATTTAAGTGTTTGAAATAATTTAGAATATTTTGTTCGCTATGGTGTGCTGTGTTCAACAAATACGAAAAGCGGTTTTAATAAAATTGTTCGAAAATGTCCGTTCAAAAACTGTAAGAAACACCAAGGTTTCTTTTTTGTCTTTTCTCAACGGCCACTGGGCCGTCCCTGTAAAAAATCTAGGATTTCCGGGGTTTTCTTCTATTAGACCTTTGCTTTATAGACACCCTATCAAAACAAGTCAAATGTTTTCTTGACAGGAAAGTGAAAGAAAAACGAATCAGTGCGTGTTTCTTTTTAGCCCCTTCATAAAAACAAAGGGGGAGTTTTGCGGCACAAGAAAATATAAGGACGACAAAAAGATCACGCTCCCCAGAATCATTTGTTCACCGGTTAATTGTTCACCGAACAATACAAAAGCCATAAGCGTCAATAAAATCGGCTTGGTCGCAACTAACGCCTGATGACGGGAAAGCTGTACCGTCCGCAAGCCATAGAATAAAAACACGTTGACCAACAATCCACCAAGCAAACTCGTCAACATAATACCAGCAATCAGCCAGCTATTCAGCTCTACAGTCACATCAGCTACCCGCCAAGCTCCTAGCATAACCACAGAAAAGAAAATCACATGGACGCTCTGCCGCAGGAAACTTGCATGGCCCGGCTCAACGCCCCGTTCCGCAAGTTTCTTGGATGTTATTTTCTCAGTTGCATAACCGAAACAAGACAGAATCGCACATAAAATTCCCCAGCCCTTGTCAATCTCGCTCCCGGCTGCTGTGAATAAAACCAAAGCCCCCAGTCCGATAACAATAGCCATCGCTTTATCAATCGGAAACCGGTCTTTCATATAAAGAAAAGCATAAGAAAGAATAATCACACGCGTAAACGTCCCGACAATCGCCGTCGTGCTCAAACCTGATAAATAAAGCGCCGCAAACCATGTCGCATTACCCAAAAGAGCGCCGCAAACATAAAAAACGATGAGTGTTTTCTGATCTTTTATTTTTTGCCAGTGTGCCCGGGAGCGAGCCGTTTTAGCGTAACGCACCCAAAACCCGGTAAAGACAAAAGCAAAAAAATAAAAAAGCACCGTAAAAAGCAGAGGATTTACCGTTTGCATAAATCCCATAATCAATAATTGTTCCAGAACATTGCCCAGATAAGCCGCTAATAACCAGATCATAAAAACGCTCCGCATCTTTTACAGATACAGACAGCTATAACATTTGATATATGAAAAAATGGTTAAACTTTAAAACGGCTCTACCACTGCCATAACAACGATAACAATCATAAGCACCGTTGGCGCTTCATTCCAAAGCCGGTAGAATTTCTCAGAATGCTTATTTTCATCACAGGCAAACGCTTTGCGCCAGATCATCAAAAAATGATGAAAGAGCGTCATCAGCACAACACACAAAAGCTTCACATGCATCCAAGGCTGCGTCAGTAAATCTGGATTAGCCCAAAGCATCAAGCCGCCAAACAGCCACGCTGAAATAGCCGCCGGAGTCATAATATAACGCAGCAACTTAAACTCCATAATCTTGAAGGTTTCCGATTTATCGGAGCCCTTCTCCGCCGTAACGTGATAAACAAACAGCCGCGGTAAATAAAACAGCCCCGCCATCCACGCCATCACGGAAATAATATGCAGCGCTTTAAGCGTCATATAATACTCAAACAAAAAATCAGTCATATCCTACATCCACATTTTTCAAACTTATCCGGGCAAGACAGTAAAGCTGGCTGCTCTTTGCCACATACAAGCCCCGCCAGACCGTCTATAAAATCCTCATGCGTTCCTACGGTCGGTACGCGAGCAAAAGCAGGAACGCCCATCTCCCGCGCTAATTGTCTATATTCTATTTCAATCTCAACCAGTGTTTCGACATGCTCTTGCGTAAACGCCACCGGAAAGACCAGCACAGGCACATCATCTTTGGCTGCACGATGCAGCTCTTCCTCCGTACTCGGCCCGATCCATTTCTTCGGTCCTACCCTGCTTTGATAGCATAAAGACCAATCGAGATTTTCTACCACCAGCGCCTCCACAATCGCCGCAGCGCTTTGCTCGCATTGCCATTGATAGGGATCACCCTTTTTCACAACGCTTTCCGGCAAACCGTGTGCGGAAAATAGCAGCCGCGGCTTGCAGCCTGTTATCTCTGCCAGATCATCATAAGCCTTTTTGATGTTATCGGCAGCCGCTTTAACAAACCCGGCGTTACATGGGTAACAATTTATGCACGTTGTCAGAACATTCAAACCAGTCCGTGCTACCACCCGGTTCCATTCTTCAAAAGAAGATTTTGTTGTCGCTGTTGAGTATTGCGGGTAAAGCGGTAAAAGAACAATCTTATCCGGATTGTAAGCTTTAACCTTCAGCGCTACTTCATCAGCTCGCGGTTTCCAATAACGCATACAGACAAAAGTTTTGAAATCCTCGCCCAGTTTTTCTTCCAAAAGGGCCGCCTGTTTCACGGTATTATCCAATAAGGGAGAACAGTAATTTAAAAAACCATAATTTGTTAGTGCCGCGCCGGATCCGCGCTTTTGGGAGATATATTTAGCCAGTGCCCAACGAATTGGTAGCGGCGCACCAATAATATTTTTATCCATAAAGAAATTGAACAAAAACGGCTTGATTGCTTCCTTACTATCCGGTCCACCAAGATTAAACAGGATAACAGCTGTTCTGTTCATCACTCATAATCCTTAATAATCTCCGCCAGGCACTGCACATTTTCCGGAGGGGTTTCTTTAATCACGCCATGGCCAAGATTAAAAATAAACGGTCCGCCGGAGAGAATATCAAGAATCTTACGGACGCGGTTTTCCATTATATCCCCCCCGGCCAGCAAAGCCACTGGGTCAAGATTACCCTGTACAGTGCATATTTTTTGTAGAGCCCGCGCCTGTTCCAACGGTACCATTTGATCCAGCCCTAAACCATCAACCCCGGTTTCACGGGCATACGCTTCATACATAAACCCAGCGCCACGCGGAAAACCGATAATGGGAACATCCGGATGCTTAATCTTTAAAGCGCCAACAATTCTCTTGGCCGGTTCAATACACCAACGACAGAATTGTGTTTCATCCAAAACCCCAGCCCAGCTATCGAATAGTTGCAGAGCTTCTGCTCCCGCTTCGATCTGTCGAGATAAATAGTGAATTGTGGCTTCACTCACCAAATCAATCAATTCTTGAAAACCATCCGGATCACGATAAGCCCAACTTTTTACATGAGCGTATTCTTTGCTACCGCTTCCCTCAACCATGTAAGTTGCAATCGTCCATGGCGCCCCAGCAAATCCGACCAAGGTCGTTTGATCGAATCCTTCCGTCTTCAATCCCGAATGAATTTTTGAAACAGCATCATAAACCGGATTCAGGATTTCATCGATCCTGTCTATGTTCAAATTCATCAGGCCGTTTTTATCCCGGATCGGCGGTAATTGCGGGCCTTCCCCAGCTGTAAATTTTAAATCTTGTCCCAACGCATGCGGTACAACCAGAATATCCGAAAACAAAATTGCTGCATCCATACCGTAACGCCGAATCGGCTGAAGTGTGACTTCACAAGCAAAATCCGGGTTGTAAGCCATATCGAGAAATCCGCCGGCTTTAGCGCGTAATTCCCGGTATTCCGGTAGATAACGCCCTGCCTGACGCATAAACCAGAATGGTATATGTTTTGGTTTTTCACCGTTTAAAGCTTGTAAGAAAGGTTTGGTCATTTCGTTTTTCATGACAGGCATAAAAGCAGATTGATTCATTCTAACAAAATAAAAAATAATATTTTTAAAAAGGTTTTAATAAATAGTAGGTCTTGTGAGTCATGGGGATTAAAAATTATCCTAATATTCATCCCCATATGAAAGGTTTTTAGGACTCGAAGAAAAGCATACGAGTCGGAACGATTCATCCCCATATACAATTACACATTAAAAAACGGTTTTCCCCCTGCGGATGACTCACCTTTTTCAACTTTAATAATTTTGGGATAAGTTTCATCCCGGAATTACGCACATGTTTTATCCTGTGATTCCCACAGTGAATTGGGGATTAAAAAATGAATTGTTTTTATCTTGATGATTTCCTTGAGTATCCTTCAGATTCCAAGGGAGATAGAAAATATGGCTAGAGATTTTCTCAAAAAACTTAATCAAAAAGAAGCAACGCTATTTTTACAAAAAATTAATCCAGTTTTAGACGGCAGTCCGTTTGATATGGAATCGAGTGTTGTTCTTCATCAAGAACTTTCTTTTTATCCCGGTTGGTGTTTTCTTGATGTGACCGATCATAATGTTATGCCCTATAAAAAGTGTTTTGTTGTTGTAGGGTCAGATGATGTTATACCGCTTAGCGATACAAGTGAGTCGATTTATGATTTGAATAAAATAGTACCTTTGGCTCTTACCGTTGAGAATATAGAAGATTATGTGCATTTTTTCTTTAATCATGTGAGTGGCCCCCATGGTCGCTTTACGGTTGTTGAAAATATTGATGAAATTGAATGGCATGAAGATCCGCCTATAGCTGTACGCCGTGCAATCAATGAGCTTATAGCGCCCCTTACAATTCTTTCTTCGAAAGACAATCAATTTATTTTGGAAGCAACTATGGTTTTTAAAAATGCGTTGTTCCGTGTGCAAATTACTGTAGGCCCGGACGGCATGATTGATTTATCAAAAGAAGAGCTTCTTCTCGAAGACATGCCCTTATGCGAAGGGATACTGGAGAAATAGGGGTTTTTATCCCTAATTTTAGTATTCTGTTAAGGCTCTATTAAGCCTTTGTTAAGAAACGGAAAAAAAATTTTTAAAAAAGTGTTTTTTCTTCCTTTATCGTCGTTTTTGGCAATAAACCGTTAATAAAGTTCTGAGCATAATGAACCCGTAAGACCGCGCCGCAATGGTGAGGTTATATATGTTCACGAAGAAACAAAACGGTTAGGGCCCATGCGGAAAACGCCTGATGACATTACGGGGAATTTAGAAGCCGGAGCTATTTTGCTGCCGCGTTTTTCCTATACATTAAATAACGACCAACCGGTTCGCTGTACCTTGATTGGCGATCAACCGCTCTTCTACATGGATTATGAAGATGACATCGAAGATGATTTTGATGAGTTATTCGGGATCGAAGCCATTGAAGCAGGGTTGCAAACAATAGGCCGTTCATTTGATTTAGGCAATAATATTGAAAACAATTTAGTATCAGATTTTATTTCTGAAACTCATTTTATTACAGGCCAATCCGATCCGGCAGGAAAATCTTTTGCTGATATTGAAGCGTTACGTTTTGTTCTGGAACAAAGCCGTTTGGGAAAAACGTTCTTTGAATTTGCAGAGCAGTGGGGAATAGATCTTAAGTTTAGCACTCAATTTGGTAATGCTTTTTATGATCGTGAAGCACAAAGTATCTTTATCCATCCTTCTTTAGGACGCGATGAACAAATTTTGTTGATTGCCAGAGAATTGCGCCGTGCCTGGCAACATAAAAATGGAGCATTAATGCACCCGTTAGCCTTTCATCCGGATCATGCCATCCTTGTGAACCGGGCACAAATTGCCGATGCGCAGACAATGATGGTTCGTGTCGCATGGGAATTACAACTGGCTGGTGAAAAGGGACCGTGGACGTTAATTGAAAACTCATCTATGGCAGATATGGGCCGTGCTTTTGCCCGTGAAGCTTATTTGGATTTTCGTACGCTTAACAATGGTACGGCTGCTGCCGCGGCTTTTGAAAGCTGGTTTTTATCTGATCGTTGCCGTCAGGAAGATAAAATCCTGATCCAGAACATGTTATCCGGTCAAAGCAACTATGTGTTTGAAGATTTGCAAGTATCGGATCGTGTATCTACGGACCTTATTATGGCTTTGGGTAGCATGCCATTCGGCAAAAATTACCTCTCACCTTATGTTCATATGATTGTAAGCGATGCTTTGTTCACAGAAGTTAGGGATCGCTCAAACGCCAATTTCCTTTGGTTTATCAAGTTTGAGAACTCTTTCAATGAAGCGGAACAGGAATTGCAACAGGGAGACATCGTCCAGCCTTCTGACGACCGTCAGGGCGCATTCAAAAACAAAAAACAATGGATTGGCGACGATGAAAAAGAATCGGAAATCATTAATCTGTCGGACTACGGCAGCCCCGTCTCCCTCGAATCATGCAGTGATGGATCTGACGCGCGGATCATACCATTCCCTGCACACTCGGTTGAGGGATGAGGGGGCGACGCTTATGCAGACAGATCGCACCAGCCGCAAAAGCCAGCATAAAATAGTTTGCTCTGTTGCTCAGGGTGTTACGGATTACGATCTGACAGCGTCGGATTTGATGGATGAGAATATCGCGCCCTTATCCGATTACACATCTGAGAAAGATATTTTTGATGATATCATTGAACGCCCTCATAGCTTTGAGAGTGAAGAGGATGTTTTTTCCTGGTTTTCCGATATTCTGGCTGACAGTCCGGCAGCGAATGCCTTGTTGACCGAAGCTGTTCGCACAGGTTGGCATATCGGTTTGGCGGCGCTGGGGAATAGCGGCTATCATATTGATGTGCCGTCCAAGAAACTCTATCTCGATTGCCATGACATGACCCCGGCAGCCCTGGGGCGCTCACTTTATTTTCGCAACAGTGCCCTGTTTACTTTTATCAAGGCGCTGCGCGATATCTGGCATGAAGAACGCTGGAGCGCTTTCGAAGAGCTTTATACGCCGGAAGATATCTTGATGTTAGAGCGCATTCGTGCAGCTGACTGTGATTGTGTGGCCTTGCTTTCCGGCTGGGAGCTACGTGGTGCGGGCTACACAGATCTTTGGCGTCACTTGATCGGTACGTGTGAAAGTGATATGGCCATGATTTTCACCCGCTTTTTAGAGCGAGATCCTTCGGGGTTGTTCAATGGTAGCGCGCTGGCCCATGCTTTCCGGCAATGGTTTGCTGATGAGGGGCGTGTTGATGGTTGCGATCATGATGTGCTCGAACATCTGGACGAGCTTTTGCAAGTTTCTGATAAGCGCAATCCGTTTGGTGAAAATAAATTATCCGCCGCTTGTATTGAGGCTTTGTCTGAATTGCCCGATGGTATGCGCTATTTGAAGAGTCTCGGCAATACGATCCGCACCGATCCGTTTTTCGTTGGTCTGAGCGACCCGATCAACCAGACGCATTTGCTGCATTTGATCTATGATCTGGAAGTGACAATGGCTGGTAATGTGCCGTTTCAGGATCGCGATCTTGCCCGGCGGATTTTCCCCGACGGATAATACGCCCGTCATACGCTTAATTCATCTTTTATTACGTGGGATTCATTGGTAGGATTCCTGTTATGAATGATAAAGTGGCTACGCCGAATAACCTCCATTATTTCACCGTGCATTTGGTTTCCGATGCAACGGGCACGACACTGCAGGGCCTTGCTCGTGCGTGTCTGGCGCAATTCGACGGTATTGCACCGGAAGAACGGTTCTGGCCGTTAGTACGTACAGAAAAACAATTGGAACGTGTTGTGCATAATATTGCCGAATGTCCGGGGCCGGTTTTGTTTACGCTGGTTGACCGTTCTCTGCGCCGTAGGCTGCAAAAGGAATGCGAAAGGCTGGGCATTCCGGCCATGTCGGTTCTCGATCCTGTGATTAAGGGGCTGTCCTCTTATCTAGGCGTACCCAGCAAAGGTATCCCAGGCTTGCAATACGCGCTGGACGAGGCTTATTTCGACCGCATTGATGCAATGGATTTTGCTTTATCATTTGATGACGGGCAATCTTTGGACGGTATTGAGGACGCTGATATTGTTTTGGTGGGTGTGTCACGAACTTCCAAGACGCCGACTTGTATTTATTTGGCACGGCGCGGAATTAAGGCGGCAAATATTCCGCTGTGTCCTGGTGTGCCGTTCCCTGAACACGTCTTGACGCTTAAAAGGCCGCTTTTTGTTGGACTGACGGAAGCGCCGGAGCGGCTGGCCAAGCTGCGCCGGACGCGGCTTAAAGAAGAAAAGACGGGCCATGTTCATGATGAAAATGAATATCTTGATATTGAGCACATTGAAGAAGAAGTCAAAGATGCCCGCCGTTTGTTTAGTAAAAACGGTTGGCCGGTGATTGATGTGACGCGCCGCTCGGTCGAAGAGACGGCTGCGGAAATTATACTTTTGCTTCAGAGAAAGAAAACCGAAAAGGATCAAGCCTATGATTAAAACCGCCGTTATCGGCCATCCGGTTGAACATAGTTTGTCACCGCTGATCCATGAGCATTGGATGACTCATTATGGATTAACGGGGGACTATGAGCGCATTGATATAATGCCCGAAACGCTTAATGCTGAAGTGCGGGAATTGATAAGACAGGGCTATGCTGGATTTAATGTGACAATTCCCCATAAGGAATCTGTAATTGCGCTGTGTGATTATCTTGATGAAACGGCCCGTGCGATTGGCGCAGTTAATACGGTTGTCGTACGAGAAGACGGTAGCCTTGAAGGGCGGAATACCGATGCCTTTGGTTTTGTTGAAAATATTCGTCAGAGCCAACCGGATTTCGATTTTACAGATGGGGCGGCGCTGATTTTGGGGGCGGGCGGCGCGGCCCGTGCGATTGCTTATGCCCTGAAGGCGGAAGGTGTGCCGGAAGTACGCGTCACCAATCGCACGCTGGAAAAGGCGCAAACTCTTGCGCAGGAATTTGGGCTGGAGGTTATTGAGTGGGATGAGCGCGAAAACGTGCTGGACGATTTAAATTTACTTGTTAATACAACATCGCTGGGGATGAGCGGCCAGCCCGCTTTGGACATTAATCTGGAAGGGTTAAATAAGGCGGCTTTGGTTTGCGATATTGTCTATAAACCGCTTTATACGGATCTTCTTAAAGCGGCGCAGGCCCGTCATAATCCGGTTGTGACGGGGATCGGTATGCTCCTCAATCAGGCCCGCCCGGCCTTTAAAGCGTGGTTTGGCGTTATGCCGGATGTAACAGAGCCGTTGGAAGAGATTATATTGGAGGCGGCGCAATAATGATTGTCGCAGGGCTAACAGGCTCCATCGGCATGGGGAAGAGCACGGTAGCTTCCATTTTGCGCGATATGGGTGTGCCGGTTCATTGCGCTGATGAAGAGGTTCATACTCTCTTGGCACCCGGTGGGCAGGGTGTTATGCCTGTCGCTCATCTCTTTCCCGATGCCTATGATAAAGAAAAGTCCTGTATCGACCGCAAAAAATTGGGCGTAGCGGTGTTTGACAATCCTGAAAAACGGCGGGCTTTAGAGGAGATTTTGCATCCGCTGGTTCAAGAGGGACAGCAGAAATTTTTGCGGTTGGCACAGCGGCGTCACGCTAAGGTTGCCGTTCTTGACATCCCTTTGTTGTTTGAAACGGGAGCGGAGGCCCGCGTTGATGTCACGCTTTGTGTAAGTGCGCCGCCGTTCGTTCAGCGTCAGCGCGTTTTGGCCCGGCCGGGAATGAATGCCGCGCGTTTTGAAGCGATTAGGGCGGTGCAAATGAGTGATAACGAAAAACGCCGTCGGGCTGATTTCGTTATTCCCACGGGGGGCGGGCTTGCCTTGACCCGGCGCGCTCTGCGGCAAACGCTGCGTATTTTGAAAGACGAGGCAAAAAGAATCTGACTTTGCTCTTTTCTTTGTTAGCAGAGGCGGTAAACTCATAAACGCGATAAGTGTTTAAGGAGAGTTCGGTTATGCTGCGTCTATTTTCTGCTTTTTTGATGGTTTTGTGTGTTTTGCCGCTGAGTGCGCGCGCAGAGGTTGCCGCGGATAGTACGATCAAGGCTGTGACGGTTTATACCAACCGCGCGACGGTTACGCGCGCGGCAACGGTGCGTATCCCGGCTGGGAAGCAGACGGTTGTGTTTAAGGGGTTGCCGGCAATTCTGGTGCCGGATTCGCTGCGGGCAGAGGGCAACGCTACAGCGTCTGTTCAGTTTGGGGCTTTAACACATAAGCGGGTGATTTCTCATGATTTGACCTCCACGAAGGAAAAGGAACTAAACGATCAACTGGAGGCTTTGAACGATCAGATACGCCTCGTTGGGGCAGAAACGAAGGCGCTGGCTGCGCGTAAAAGCTTCCTTGAGAATATTGGTAAGCAGGCACAGCTGCGTACTGATGAAGAAATCGCGGAATTAAATCTCAATCCCGAACAGTGGAAAAGTGCCTCTCTGGCGCTTTATGAGGGCATGGATGAAGTCCTCAAAAGTGAGGTGGCGCTGGATATTAAAAAGCGTGGACTAGACAAACAAATTCGCAAAATTCGTGATGAACTAAACCAGTTGCGCACCGGCCAGCGCAGCACATATGAGGTAAGCGTACCGTTGGAATCTGTCGCGCAGACTGATTTAACAATTTCTTTAAGCTATCAGGTGCCGCGCGCGGGTTGGACACCGATTTATGATGCGCGTCTCGATACGGCAAAAGAGATGCTCCGGCTGGTGCAATATGGTGCGGTACGCCAACAAACCGGGGAGGACTGGTCTGGTGTGGATCTAACGCTTTCTACGGCGCAGCCGCAGCGGGGTGCATCTTTGCCCGATTTAAATCCGTGGTGGGTTGATCTATATAGCGTGCCCCGGCGTGAGCGTATGGTCATGCAAAAACTTGCCGCGCCGATGGCCGCTATGGATGCAATGATGGAAATGGAGGAGGGCGCTTCTCTTTCTGCGGCCGCGCCGATGGTGGAGAAAATGGACGCTGAATTTGCTGTTGCTGAAATCAATATGGGCGGCTTTGTCAGCGAATATAAAATTCCCGGCCCGGCTACCGTTTTGGCCGATGGCAGTGAAACCAAGTTGATGGTCGGCACTTTTGATACCGAAAGCGCGCTGGCAGTTCATATCAAACCGCAGCTTAGCACAGAGGCCTTTCTTGTTGCGCAGACGAAGTTGAAAGGGGAGGCACCGATTTTGCCCGGTTCGGCAAGTTTGTTCCGCGATGGCGCGTTTGTCGGGCAAACGCATTTGCCGCTTTTGCGTCCGGCTGAAGAATACACGATGTATTTCGGGGTGGATGATCAGATGGCCGTTAAACGCAAAATTATGATGGATGAGCGCAAAGATGCCGGGATGATCTCCCGTGATAATACACGGGAAAAACATGTCCTGACCGCGATCGAAAATTTGCACAACCAAGCGGTTAATATCATCATTGAAGAGACGATCCCTACGGCGCGTAATGAAAAGATCGAGGTCAAAATCATTAAGGACGCCACCACCGATGGCTATGAGCAAGATGCCGACGATACCAAAGGTTTGTTGCGCTGGTCTGTGGATTTGAAGCCTAAAGCCGGGAAAGATGTTAAATTGGGCTGGAAAGTTATCTGGCCGAAGGATGAAAATGTCTCAGGCTTATAGGGTTTTTTCCTGTCTTGTATTTCGCCCCGTCCGGCGTTAAAAAACAGGAAGTTACTTCATTCAAGCCAAGGAGCCTTTTATGACCGCTAAGCCGATAACCAAACCGCAAAATCCGTGTTTTTCTTCCGGGCCGTGTGCCAAACGGCCGGGCTGGTCGCTGGCGGCGCTGGAGGCACTGACCGGGCGTTCGCACCGTGCAGGGCCGTGTAAGAAGCAGCTGGAAGCTGTGATTGAAAAGCACCGCGCGCTCCTCGGCATTCCGGCGGATTATCACATCGGCATCGTGCCGGGATCGGACACCGGTGCATTCGAGATGGCGCTGTGGTCGATGATGGGGGCCCGCCCCGTTGATGTGCTGGCGTGGGAGAGTTTTTCTTCCGGCTGGCTCGCTGATATTACCAAACACCTGAAAATCCCGAATGTTACGACGCATGAAGCCGGATACGGAGAACTTCCTGACCTCACCAAGGTTGATCCCGATAATGACGTAGTGTTCGTGTGGAACGGCACGACTTCCGGTGTGCGCGTGCCGGACGGTGACTGGATTCCCGACGACCGCGAAGGGTTGACTTTCTGTGACGCAACATCGGCTGTGTTCGCTTACGACATGCCGTGGGAGAAACTGGATGTCACGACATGGAGCTGGCAGAAAGTTCTCGGCGGGGAAGGCGCACATGGTATGATTGTGCTCTCTCCGCGCGCGGTAGAACGTCTTGAAAGCTACACACCATCATGGCCGCTGCCGAAGGTATTCCGCCTGACCAAGAAAGGCAAACTCAATGCCGGAATTTTCAAAGGCGCTACGATTAATACACCGTCGATGATAGCTGTGGCAGATTGCTTCGATGCGCTGAATTGGATCGAAAGCATCGGCGGGCTGTCCGCAGCCATCGCCCGTACGCACGCCAATTTCGCGGCGCTGGAGGCCTGGGTTGAAAAAACGGCTTGGGCAGAATTTTTGGCCGAAAATCCGGCAACGCGCTCCACGACCTCCATCACGATCAAGATCGTCGATCCATGGTTTACGGCGCTGTCCGAAGACGAGCAGACCGCCTTTATCGGGGCGCTGGCCAAAGCGCTCGACAGCGAAGGGGCAGCCTATGACATCAAAGGCTATCGCGATGCCCCGCCGGGCCTGCGTATCTGGGGCGGCGCGACGGTAGAAACGTCCGATCTAGAAGCTCTGACCGGCTGGCTGGATTGGGCGTTTGCTGAGGTGAAGGCTGAAGCCGCGCAAAAAGCGGCGTGAGCGGCATAAAGACCTATTGCTATTCTGCGGCAATCTGATACTTCTGTAGGCCTGTTTTCTTGAACAAGACAAAATCAGGAGTATTAAAATGTCTAAACCTCGCGTTCTTATTTCCGATAAAATGAATCCGCTGGCTGCGGAAATTTTTGAAAAAGCCGGCTGTGATGTCGATGTTAAAACGGGCATGAGCTCGGAAGAGCTGATCGCTTGCATTGGCGACTATAATGGCCTTGCGATCCGTTCTTCCACTAAAGTAACCAAAGAAGTTCTCGCTGCCGCCAAAAACCTGAAAGTGATTGGCCGGGCCGGAATTGGCGTTGATAACGTCGATGTGCCGGAAGCAACCGCCGCCGGCGTTGTGGTGATGAACACGCCATTTGGGAATTCCATCACAACCGCCGAACACGCCATCGCCATGATGTTTGCTGTTGCGCGCGATATTCCGCAAGCCAGTGCCTCGACCCACGCGGGGAAATGGGAAAAATCCAAATTCATGGGCGCAGAGCTTTATAACAAAACGCTGGGCGTGATTGGTTGCGGGAACATCGGTTCGATTGCCGCCGACCGGGCTTTGGGCTTAAAAATGAAAGTCGTGGCGTTTGATCCGTTCTTGACCGAAGAACGCGCCGTTGAATTGGGCGTTGAAAAAGTCGAACTGGATGAGCTATACAAGCGCGCTGATTTCATCACCATCCATGTGCCGAAAAACGCTAAAACGGCGGGTATGATTAACAAAGATTCCATCGCCAAAATGAAAGACGGCGTGCGGATTATTAACTGTGCGCGCGGTGGTCTGGTAATCGAAGCGGACCTGAAAGAGGCGCTCGATTCCGGTAAAGTCGCTGGCGCGGCACTCGATGTGTTTGAAGTCGAACCGGCCAAGGAAAACATCCTGTTCGGGCATGAAAAAGTGGTTTGCACGCCGCACCTCGGTGCCTCAACGACGGAAGCGCAAGTGAACGTGGCCATTCAGGTTGCCGAGCAAATGAGCGATTATCTCGTCAACGGCGCGGTGATGAATGCCTTGAACATGCCGTCGATCTCCGCGGAAGAAGCGCCGAAGCTCAAGCCCTATATGAAGCTGGCCGAACAGCTGGGGGCACTCGTGGGACAAATGACGGATGAAGCTATTACGGGCGTGAATATCTCTTATGAAGGCTCCGTAGCGGAAGTGAAAACGGCGGCGCTGAGTGCCCTTGTGATGGCTAACCTGTTGAAACCGCAACTTGATACGGTCAACGTTGTGAATGCTATGCAAGCTGCGGAAGCACGTGGGATTGAATTTTCCGAGACACAAGTGGGATCGTCGAAAGATTTCCGCAGCTTGATTACTGTAAAAATCACAACCAAAGCCAAGACACATCAGGTTGCCGGAACGCTGTTTACGGGCAAGGAGCCGCGCGTCGTTAATATCGAAGGCGTGCCGATTGAAGCCGCGCTGGCGGGCGATATGCTTTATACCCGCAACGATAACACACCGGGCTATATCGGCGCGCTGGGCGCTCTGCTCGGAAACGCCGGGTTTAATATCGCGGACTTCCGTTTGGGACGGGTTGAAAGTGGTGATGAGGCCGTTGCGCTTGTATCGCTCGACTCTGAACTCTCCGATGAGATTTTCGGGGAAGTCGCCAACCTGCCGCAGAATAAAAAAGCGATGCGGTTGAAGTTTTAAGAGTTTGTCATTTTGAGCAAAGCGAAGAATCTATTTAAAAACAAAGATCCTTCGCTTACAGCTCAGGATGACATCTTTTTTATTTACCGCGGCAACAACACCCACATCCGGCCTTCGGCCTTCATGTGTCCGGCGAGATATTCGGCGCGTTTACCGGCACCCCAAAACACATCGCCACGCACCGCACCGCGGATTGCACCGCCGGTATCTTGCGCGATCATCAAGCGGCGTACCGGTTTCTCATCCGGCACCGGGGCATCAAGCGCCAGCCACACAGGAACGCCGTAGGGCAGTTTGCTACGATCCACAGCCAGTGAGCGCTCCGGCGTTAAGGGCACACCTTCGCCGCCCAGAGGACCGGGGCCGGTTATCTCTTTAAAGAACACGTAAGAGGCATTGGTATTCATGATCTCTTCGGCTTGATTCGGATGGGATTCCAGCCATGCGCGAATGGATTGCAGGGAGACATTTTCCTTTGTCAGCTCTTCGCGTTTTATAAGCTCCCGCCCGATGGCATAGTAAGGATGCCCGTTTTGGCCGTCATAGCCGACGCGCATCACGCTACCATCGTCGAGATTTACACGGCCCGATCCCTGAATATGCAGGAAAAATGCGCCGACCGGATCATCGACCCAGACCAGCGTTTCATCATTATGCGGCCATGCGCCGCGCTCAATGGCGGCGCGGTCTTCATAAGGTTTCAGGTGTGCGCCCTGTACGCGTCCGGCGATACGCTGACCTTTCAATTCATCGCGGAACGCGCCGAGATCGACCATCACCAAATCATCCGGGCGCTTGTAAAGCGGGGTTTGGTAACGGCCGTGCTGGATGCGGGAACCGTTTAAGGCAGGCTCGTAATAGCCGGTAAACAACCCGTTTTTTTTCTTTCCGGCCATCGTGGCTTGATAAGGCTGGAAGTAGGTTTCAAAAAACGTGCGTGCATTTGTAACGGGGAGGTTACGGCAGGCGCGTTGCCAATCGCCGTATGTCCCGCCGATCCCGTCCGGGCCGAAGGCCTGTGTAGCCTCGTGTTTTAAAATACGCTCGCAAGAATAGCTAAAAGCGGCCAGCGCTTGTTCGGAGCGGTCCTTTTCCCAGCTGGGCAAATCGCGGAATGAAGCGGGTTTTAAAACCAAAGGCGCGGTTTCAGGATCAACAGCCGCGCAGGCCGATAAAAGCAAAAGCACGCAAGAGGATAAAATGAATTTCATGATTCTTAGATACTGTAGTTACGTGTTATGTACATTTCTGCGCAAGCAGGTTTTTGATGAATGTGCGCGAAAAATGCGCAGAGCATAGCCATAGCTACGGTTAAGCATTTTGAACGAACAGACGCAAAAAGATGAAGCGCCCTTCGGGTTCGTTTTTCAAATAAAGTTATCATCGTTTTTGCTCCTTGAATATGCTTTGGCATGTCCTGCGGACCAAAAACTTGATCCTTTTATCTGAAAAACGAACAGAAATAGGCATAACTCGTGACTACAGTATCTAGCAATCCGGAACGGTTTTGTGATCGTGATCGGCGGCATCTTCATCACGGGTTGCTGTTAAGAGCCATCGCGGATCACGGGACTTTATATCACGCGCAAACGTCCAGATATCAATGGTTTCGCTGATCCTGTCGGAATTACCAGAAACAACACGGCCTTCCTTATCATGCAAGACATTGGTCTCATCCGCAACGAAACGTATTGTAAGAAGTGCAGTTTTTTTATCGAGGGTAGCCTCTATAATTTCTATCTTACGGATAGCATGAATTTCCGTGAAGGCTTTCTCGCCCTTATTTTCGCGGGCCGTTATAACCCCTTCGAATGCCCCGTAAACGGAAGGGGCTAACAGACCTTGCAACGTTTCCCGATCACCTTTGGCAAACCCCTCAACGATCATAGCAAAGGCATCCTGTGCCCCACGTAAGAAATGCAGTACATCAAATGAACGGTCCGCGCGCATGATTTCTAAAAGTCCTGTCTGTGCGGCGTCTGCGACCGTCATATTACGTTCGAGAGTGGCATTCAAATCTGTTGACTCATCTGCAGCAGCAAGACGGGTGCCTGTATTTACATCAGAGTTATCCGGCGCGGCTTTTGTCTTTTCCAGTCCTCCTGCAAAGGGATTGGGACGGTCGTGCTCATCACCGTGACGCGTTCCCAAAACATTACGCAGCCAAAAGATAAGTGCGGCGGCAACAATGGCATAAATCAAAATATCAGCGGGCACTGGTGTTTCCTTGGTTTTGGTTTATATATGCTCTTAACTTAGCCGTTTAACCGAAAAGAGCAAGAGCATCCTTATGCCATTATTTATCATTTTCCTTGTTATTCCCTTAATTGAAATTGCTTTGTTTGTTTCCGTCGGTGAACAAATCGGTATGTTCTGGACATTATTGCTGTGCGTTCTCACCGCGATGATTGGTGCGACTTTGATCCGGCAACAGGGGCTCGCAACTTTATTTTCCGCGCGGCAATCTATGGAGCATGGGGAAATGCCCTTGCGGGAAATATTTGACGGGCTATGCCTCGCCGTTGCCGGGGCTACCTTGATTACACCGGGATTTTTTACGGATACTATTGGTTTTTTGCTGTTGGTTCCCGCCTTTCGCAGCGGGCTTCTTCATGTTGCACCTAAATTCTTTGATGGTGATATAGTGGGTATGACTTCCTCACAAACGCGCCATCATCAAGAAGCCGGAATTATTGAAGCTGAATTTGAGGTTCTGGATGAAAACGATGATAAGCCTTGAGGCTTGTCCGGGAGCATGCTAACAAGATTTCAGAATAATTCTACGCTATTTTAGGAGTGATTGATGACCGATCCTACGAAAACAAAAGGTAAAGAAAAAGGCGATACCCTTGAGCCGCCGGCGCATTTCGATGGCCGTTTGTTCGGACACATACCGGTTATGATCCATGCGCAATACATTAAGGATCTTTCTCTTGAAAATCCGAATGCGCCGGAAACTTACCGCCGCGCGCAAGACGGTGCGCCTGTGATGGATGTTAATTTTACTATGGATGCTCGTAAGCTCGATAATGGTGAGACAGAAGGTGCGGATTTGTACGAAGTATCTTTGGGCGTAACGGCCTCGGCGAAGCGTGGTGATATGACGATGTTTGTTGTTGAGGTTCTTTACGGCCTGACGTGTTCTCTGCAAAAGGTTCCCGATGAAAGACGCCATCCTTTCCTTTTGATTGAAATGCCGCGTTACATGTTCCCGTTTGTTCGCCAAATTATTTCTCAAATGACACAATCAGCGGGCTATGCGCCCTTGATGTTGTCTCCGGTCGACTTCAAACGTCTCTATATGGAACGCTTTGCCAGTGACGAAGTGCCTGCCACGCGTGACGGAGAAGAGGCTGCAGGTAACGCTTAATAATCTCTGATAAAATGCCCTTTTCAAAAAACAGGGGGAAAGTATGTAAATATCTTTTTACATACTCTTGCATTTTATTTCCCTATTATCCTATGTTTTGTTTTTAAGTTTCAAAAATAGGGAGGGTAAGCAATGTCATCATTGTGCATGTCATGGCAGGAATATGCGGTTGAAAATTACAAAAAGTCGAAACAAAAACCGATGTTGAATTAGGCTTTTCCTTTCCAAATGGGGTCGGTGAGTTGATCGAGCAAGGCGGCGTGGGCGGCTTGCTCTTCGGCGCTGGCGGCGTGAGGCCGCGGTTCCCGGAAAGGATGTTCTTTGGCAAGGGAAGAAAAGTTGTCGTTTTCCATCGGTCCGGCCGCTTTTCCCTCATCAACCAGCTCCAGTCCGCGCTGTCGCCCACCGAGCAGCTCCAGATACACTTCGGCCAGCAATTCCGCATCGAGCAAAGCGCCGTGAAGCGTACGGCTGGTGTTATCGATTCCGAAACGGCGGCACAGCGCATCAAGGTTTGCGGGCGAGCCGGGAAATTTCTCCCGCGCTATTTTGAGCGTATCGGTTACATCTTTCATCGGGAGGGACGGAAACCCTACGGTTTTAAGCTCAGCATTGATGAACTTCATATCGAATTCGGCGTTGTGAATAACCAGCCGTGCGCCTTTGATAAAGTCGAGAAATTCGTCAAACACTTGCGAAAAAACGGGTTTGTCTTTCAAGAATTCTTCCGTCAAACCATGCACGGCGACAGCTTCGGCGGGTACGTCCCGTTCCGGGTTGATGTATTGATGATACGTCCGGCCCGTGGGAATATAATTTTCAACTTCGACGCAGCCGATCTCAATCAGGCGATCCCCATCGGCCGGATCCATTCCTGTTGTTTCGGTATCGAGGACGATTTCTCGCATAGTATAGCCGTTCCCATTTCCCTTTACACATCGTTACTTGTCGCTCACGTAGGCCCACTACGCTTCACTCCTCATGCCTTGTGTAAAAGAAAAGCGAAACGACTAACGATATAATTTACCATTTTTGTTCACGGCTATATTGGCGTAAGAGTTTCCAAATGACAATGCTGTCGGTTGATGTTCCCTCTATAAAGGTTTAAAAAATCATAAGTGTTATTTTAAAGGAGGCTATTATGGCCAAAAAGAAAAGTTCATTGTTGCTATCCTTGCTGGCGGGTGTTGTCGGTTTGTTTGTGATCGGCGGGGTTTTGCTCTATCTCAATCTCGGTAGCGTTGCCAAGGCGCTGAGCGAAAAAATCGGCTCGGAAACGCTGGGCGTGAAAGTCAGCATGGCCGCTATGGATATTTCCCTGCAGGATAAAAAGGTTGAGGTGAAGGGCCTGAAAATCGGCAACCCGCCGGGCTATAAAAATGCCGAGAGCATGAGCGTCGATTTAATCCGCGTGGTTGGGGAGAGCTTTTCCAAAGAGCTTTTGGTGTTTGATGAAATCACCGTCAGCGGTACGACCATCAATATGGAAGTGGTTGAAAAAGGCACCAACCTGTCGGATTTGAAAAAGAACATAAAGCCGAAAGCGTCTGCCGAAGAAAAAACAGAGGCCGGAGAGCCGATCAAAGTCATTATCCGCAAGCTTACGATTGACGACGCGACGCTCAACCCGGCGGTCATGATTATTTCCCAGGACATGAAACCGGTGACTATGCCGGACATTATCCTGACCGGGATCGGCCAGAAAACCAACGGCGTGTTGATCTCCGAGGCGGTGGCGCAGGTTCTGGATAAAGTTACAAAAACCGCGACACAGGCCGCCAGTCAGCAAGGTATGTTGCAAGGCATGGACGACGCCGCGCTTAAAGAAATCGGGGCGCAGATGGATATGGGCAAAAGCCTGCTCGATAACGCGAAAAAAGACCTCGACGGTTTGAAAGATGGCTTGAAAGGCCTGTTCGGGAATTAAAGGAGAACCTCATTCATGTCCCTCGAAAACATTACAGAACAGATAAAACAAAAAATGGCTTTGGCGCCGCAAATCGATGCGACAGTGAAATTCGATTTCGGCGATGACGGCGTGGTGTTCGTCGACGGGACGCAAAACCCGCCGGCACTCTCGCACGAGGATGAGGACGCGGATTGTACGCTAGCCTGTTCTCTGGGCACGTTTGAGGGCATTTTAAACGGCACGCAAGACCCCAATATCGCGTTCATGATGGGTAAGCTGAAAGTCAAAGGCGCTATGGGCCTCGCCATGAAACTCAACGCGATTTTGGAGGATTAGGGATTTCGTTTTATTTCATTTTCTCAAGAAATGTTGCAAGGGCATTGGGGTATATTAAATCAAAGGTTTGTTTAATTTCTCTTTGTGTTTGACCGTCTTTAAATTCAGGTTGATAAAGCATATAAACCGCGCTTTACACGGGGGCACAATAGTTATTGTGCCCCCGTCTGATGCCCGTCTGATGAATTGCTCGGCTGCTGCTTTTTCTCAAAATCAGAAAGAGTTAAATTTCCTAATCCAGAGGGAATTTTTATAAAAATATCAGTCCCTTCTGGTCTACTAAATGAAATGCCATAAGCATCTAGTGCTTCTGTAACCAGTTGTATAATTTCAGCTTTGAGCGGCTTTAGTTTTTCGGGATAAAAACATTTAACAATTTCATAACGTTTTTCCGTCCTTGAGCCGTCATCATTAAGAAGTTTCAAAGTATGCTTAGCTACAAATTCTATTTGTTCTCCATTCCACGTCAGTGTGAAAGCATTACTTGGAACTCTGGGAATCATACGAAACTTCTCTGCGCCCAACGTTAAAATCGCATCACGCTCATAATCAATCGTGCGCTGTTTATCTTTTTCATTTACAAAAGCCATTATAAAGCACTCCCTTTTACATCTCTGAATTCTCAAAAGCCACATGAACTGATGCCACATGCTTGCGGCTAAATAAAAGGCCACAAGAATCGAAAGCATCTACCAAAAGTGCTTTTATCTCTTCATGTTGTTTTTGCAGGTTGGCTGGAATAAAAAGCTTAACGATTTTCCACGTAATTACGTTTTGGCCATTTGAAATCTTGTTTACTATGCTAAAAGCGCTAAGGTGCATGTTTTCGCCCTTGAACCTAAAGTCAAATTCATAAGGCTCATCACCACCTGACCTTCCTCTGTATAGAAGTACGGCTTCTTTTTCACGATCAATCGTTTGCCATTGCCCATCTTCTGTCCGTTCATTTACAAAGGCCATTACAAAGCACTCCCTTTTACATTTTCACTCGCCCACACACTCGCCACCCCCGCCATAAACGCCGGGATGAACAGGAAAGATAAGGCTATCGTGATGATCCGCAGTTTTTGCATGGGGTCATATCCTTTCATGGATTTACGCCGCTTTATCCATTTGCGCGCGGAGCTTATGCCAGCCGAGCGGGTCGTCGGGGTTGACGCTTTCCATGAACGGCCATTGACGGTCGGCATTGGTGGTCTGGTAAACACGTCCGATCCAGTTGCCGATCATATTGCGGGCGGTATCACGCCACGTATTGTCGAGCAGCGGGAACAGTGTGTCTTCCGGGAATTCCCGCGTTTCGCCCGCGGCGATGCGGTCTTCGTATTCTTCCAGAATCGCCCGCGCCTTGACGTTCAGGCTATGGGCCGGGAACGGCGGGTAATCTGCCCGTTCGCCCTTTTGATAAAGCATTACTTCGCGCTTGTATTCTTTGAGCAGGCTATTGATGTCGTATTCGGGATGGCCCTGCATACAGACAAGGCGGAAGCCGTCGGCGCTGACGGCCAGATGGACGCCGGCGTCCTCACTATCGACCAGCACGTGCATCCCGGCTTCCTCGAACTGTTCACGGGCGATTTCATTCCAGCGCGAATGCGGCACATCGAAGATCGTATTCGTCGCCGCGATCAGCGGGTGCGTCCGGTCGGTGACCCGGTGCGGATAGACACCCCAGCGTTTGTCCGCCAGAGGTTGGCGTTTCTGGCCGAAGCGGCGTTCCATCACCGCGTGGGTGGCAAGGCAGGAACACATGGTCGATGTAACGTTATCCCACGCCCAGTCGAGCGTTTTGCCCAGCGGTTCCCAGAACGGCTCTTGAGACAGATCGTTGCCCTTCACATTCGCGCCGGTGACGATCAGGGCGTCGAGTCCCTCCTCCGCCAGCTTGTCGAACGGTTCGTAATAGGTATCAATGTATTCCTGCGCCTCTTTACCGCGCGGCAATTCCGGGAAGGTAAAGGGGTGCATGTGGAACTGGGCGATCTGGTTGCTCTCCCCGATGCGGCGGAAAAACTGGCGCTCGGTGGCGGCCAGAGCGGCGTCGGGCATCATGTTCAAAAAACCGATGTGAAGCTCGCGAATATCCTGATGCATGGCGCGCGCGGGATCAAGGATCGTCCGGCCTTCATCGCGCAAACGTTCATAAGTGGGCAAATCCGAATTGGCAACCAAAGGCATGATTTATTTCCCTTCCCCGCGGTTTAAAACATCATCCATAAGCGCCGTAAAATCCGTCTCATCACGAATGGTTGCGACATCGCGCGCAGGTAGCGTGTAGCCATATTTCTCTATAATTTTCTCATAGCGCGGAACGCGCGCCCGGAACAGGCGCGGAAAAATCCATTTGCCAAAATCATTCGGATCAATCAAAGCCGCATATTCAATAGCGCGTTCTTTCATGTAAAGTGTGAGCTGCTCATTGAGAAATTCTTCACGGAAGTAAAGCGGCTTGGGATCGGATACAGCCCGGTCGATTAGCGTTTGTTCATCCTCTTCGCCTGCTTGAATATAAATAAAAACCGTATGCCGGTCGAGAAGGTCAAGCAGTCCCGGGTCATCCAATTCACAGAGCGATCCGCCCGCGTCATTCACAAAATGGGAAAAGCCGTACATTTTTTGTGCCCGGTCGATAAAGTACGGCACGTCGCGCATGGCGGCAATTTCGGCATCGCGATGCAAGCGCTGGCGGCGCATAAATTCCCGCAAAGGCAGGCCGCCCTTATCCGGATCGCCGAGCTTACTCAAAAAAGACGAAGCAAATCCCAGGTTGGTAATTGTTACGCCATTGCGCACTTTGATCGAGCTGGAGCGCAATAATTCCCGCATGAAGGGATCTTCCATCATCCGATTTTTTACTTCGTCGAGGATGTGCTCGTCCAGATAATGCGAGCCAATGCGGTAGTCGCCGGAATAATGAAACCAGTCATTTTTGGCAAGAACGCTGGAAAGACGCGTCTTTCCGACCCCTGACATTCCGAGCAAGGTTATGGCTTTTTGCGGCCAATCTTTGAATTCCTGCGCGGTGAGTTTCACTTGCGTTTAACCTCTTTGTCTTCGAGAAGGCGCGCTTCCTCTTCCAGCATAATCGGGATGCCATCGCGGATCGGGAATGCTAGCCGCGCGCGGTCGGATATCAATTCCTGCGTGGCCGCATCATAGCGCAGCGGTTCCTTCGTCAGCGGGCATACAAGAATTTCCAGTAATTTTGGATCAACGCTCTGTGTCATAAATCCTGTATAAACCAGCAGGCAAACATAATCAATGAGCCAGAACGGAATAGCCGGCAACCCGTTCGCCGTGCATGGCCATTTCAATCATATCCATGAATAAATTGGCCCGGTTACAACAGCATCCGGCCTCTAGCAAGGCTTGTTTTTCCCCGTGATCGAGCGGGCATATCATGGCCAAAATAGTAATTAGCTTCTCATTGCATGTATTGTCGATCATCTGCCAATCACAATCCATATTGTGGAAAAGCAGATAATCGCGCAGGAGAGTTTCTAACCGAGTTCGGTCAAAATCATTATCGTGATCTTTTTCTATATCGCAGGCGTAGGACGACCAATTGGGAATCGCCTGGCGATAACCGTTTTCTAAGGGGAGCTCTTTGGCTATTTTAAAGCGACATAAGCCTGTCAGCGTAACCATATAACGGTCTGAGGCGATTTCCTCAAACGCTGTTATGCGCCCCGCACACCCCGTGTCAAATAAACGCTCATTATCGGCGGTTGGCCCCGCGCATATGTTGCGCGGCTGAATCATGCCTATAATCCGGTTTCCTTTAAGAGCGTCGTTAAACATATTCAGATAGCGCGGCTCGAAAATATTTAGTGGCAGCTGTCCGCGTGGTAAAAGCACGACGCCGCTTAACGGGAAAAGCGGTAACTCATCCGGTAGATCTTCAAACAAATATGGGGGTGACGCACATTTCATAAGCTTTCATATAGACCGGGAATGCCTTAGGAGAATAGCAAAACTGATAATTTTTTCCGGAAAACAGCTGTCAAAGGATCAGCTGCTCCCAGAATATCAAAGAATTTAAGCAGTGCCTTACGGGCTTTTTGCTCTTCCCATTCGCGGTCGCGGCGAATAATTTCCAACAGAGCATCTAGCGCCTCTTCTTTTTGACCATGCGCAAATAAAGCCTGCGCTAGTTCAAAGCGGGCCTCGTGATCGTTCGGGTCCTTTTCAACACGCCCGGCAAGATTGTAAACCCGGCCTTCCGAGGGGCGGGATTCGGACAGCTCAAGTGCCGCGCGTGCGGCTTCAAAGGCCGGCGTTTTGGCTATGGCATCCGGTGCACTATCAACCATGTGGCGCGCTTGAGTGACATCTTTAGCCTCAATAAATACACGGATTAGCCCGGCAAAAGCCTCGGCGCAGGTTTCATCCTGTTGCAAAATTTTTGCATACAGACCGTGCGCCATGCCCAGATTGCCCTCCGCCAGCGCATGAGCGGCCTCTTTCAAGGTTTCGGGGAGATCAAGCGTTCCCGGCTCTTCCTGTCCGGACAGTTTAATAATTTCGTCAATGAAGGCTTTGATTTCACCGGGCGGGCGGGCGCCCGTAAAGGCATTCACTGGGCGCCCCTGATACAAAGCAAAAACCGTTGGAACGGATTGCACTTGCAGGGCTGCGGCTAGTTGTTGGTTTTGGTCGATATTAATTTTAGCCAGCCGTACCTTGCCCCTGGCGGCTGTTACAGCTTCCTCCAGAACAGGGCCGAGTTGCTTGCATGGCCCACACCATGGGGCCCAGAAATCGACCAGAACGGGCACCTCCATCGAGGTTTGCATCACCGCACTTTCAAAATTACCCATATCGGCGTCAAAAATAACGGCGCCATCTGGGGCTTGCGGCGGTGTAGGTGGCATATCGTTTTGTTGTGATAGCATTTATTTATTCTCCCTGTTATGGAGCGGCTGCACCCAAGTCTACAATGTGCGGTTTATGTCCACAGGAATCAATAAATTTTAAGAGATCCGCCGGAGTTATCCCGATGGTCATGCTGTTATCAAGTGGGTGATAATTGACCAATTCAGCATCCATCATTGCTTGATCGAGAAAAACACGCACTTGTTTTTCCGTGTCGTTCATGATTGTGAAGGGGCAAACTGATCCGGGCCGTATGCCCAAATATTGCCATAGCCGGTCTGCTGAACCGAAAGACAGGCGTCCCATATCCAGAAGCGGTGCGAGGTTTTTTAAATCGACAGCCGTTTCATTGGCTAAGGTTAACAGCCCCATATTCTTTTTCTTGTCGCGCAGGAACAGATTACGACAATGGACGCCCGGAATATCTTTTTCAAATTCCAACCCCTCCTCAACCGTGAAGAACGGGGGATGGTGATAAAGCTCGTAAGAGATGCCGAGTGTCTTCAAATACACAAACAAATCCCCCGGTGTGGTAGGCAAAGGAGGCATTTCTTCTTGATGTGCATTTTGATTCATAAATCAGTCTTATAAGAGCAACGGCATAAAAATCAAGCATATGGTTTTATTTTCTCTTGCAATCGCCGGAAAAATGCCTATAAATCTGACTCTCTTCGCCGCAAGGCGGTTAGGACGCGAGTGTAGCTCAGGGGTAGAGCACAACCTTGCCAAGGTTGGGGTCGAGGGTTCGAATCCCTTCACTCGCTCCATTTTAACTTCCCTAAATTTCCCAAAACGTCCAAGATACCTTGACTTACACGGTATTTTGTGCCAGCCTTTTATCCAAGGATGTCCCAAGATATGCCCCCAAATCTTGTACTTTTGGGGCCACATATTGGGGGCATAAATGAAACCTTGAAAAAATGTGCCCCCAAAAATGAAACTTACAAACCTGCAATGTAAAAACGCCCAACCTAAAGAGAAGCCTTACAAGCTAGGCGCTGGACGCGGCTTATATCTAGAAATAATGCCCAATGGCTCAAAATATTGGCGCATGAAATACAGAATCAAGCTCGGAGACAAAATCAAAGAGAAGAGAATCGCTCTAGGCATCTACCCAGATACCACGCTCAAAGAAGCCGAAAACAAATGCTTGGAAACAAAAAAGCTTCTCGAAAACAATCAAGACCCTCTCACCGTCAGAAAACAAGCCAAACGTGCCTCTGCAATTAACGCAGAAAATAGTTTCGAATTAATCGCCCGAAAATGGCACGAAACCTTCAAAGACAAATGGACTGAAAGACATGCGGGCACTGTGCTACGCCGCTTAGAAATAGACGTATTCTCAGAAATAGGCTCAATGCCCATCAAAGACATTAGACCCTCACACCTGATAGACGTACTAGCGAAAGTCCAAAAACGCGGCGCATATGAACCTGCCCACCGCTTGCGTCAATACTGCTCTCAAATCTTCCGCTTCGCCATTATTCACGAAATTGCAGAAACAAACCCCGCCGCAGATATTAGCATGGTTCTTAAACCCGTTAAAAAATCGCATTATGCCTGCATTGAAATTAAAGAAATCCCCGAACTCCTCAACGCTATCCATTTTAATAATGCCCGCCTCCATACAGACACACGGCTAGCAATCAAACTTCTCATGCTCACCTTTGTAAGAACAAAAGAGCTTATCGAAGCCACATGGGACGAATTCGATTTAGAAAATGCCGAATGGATTATCCCTGCCGAACGCATGAAAATGCGGAATGAACATATCGTTCCCTTATCAAAACAGGCTGTGGCAATCCTGAAAGACCTCAAAGAACGTAATGTAAAATGGGGCTGGGTATTTCCAGGCCACCATTCCCCACGCAAACACATGAGCAACAATACAATCCTAAAAGGGCTAGACCGCCTCGGCTTTAAAGGCCGTATGACAGGCCACGGCTTTCGCGCCCTCGCCATGAGCACAATCAAAGAAAAACTAGGCTACCGCCATGAAGTCGTAGACAGACAACTCGCCCACGCCCCCAAAAGCATGGTTCAACGTGCTTATGACCGCGCACAATTTTTGGATGAACGCAAAAAGATGATGCAAGAATGGGCAGATTATATTGATAGCTTGGAGCTTTAAAATGGGAAAAGCTGCGATAGACAACATTAAAAACATTGGCAATGAAAATTCATACACCCCTGATTTTTTTGAAGAGCTGTTTCAAAAAATCGGACTTACAGCCCACCAAGACAAATATGTTCTCAAACGCACCATTATCCTTGCCACACAGGCATATGTCAGAAACTACGAAAACCATGTAAGAGAGCTTCCAGCTCATGAAATAAAAGACAAGCTTGAGAAAACCCTCAAGCACATAAACAAAGCCACAGACCCGCTTTCCGAAGTCTATACATCAGAATATTACAGTGAAGCCATAATAAATAACCTGTACGATGTCATTGATAAAAGATACCCGACATTGCATAGCTTATTGGATGAAATTATAAGACCAAGCCATCTTGGTACAATTACCTCTCCTGCCCGTTCCTTAGTTTTATTATCTGCGATGGCAGACGGAATTGAGCAAACACTCGAAAACTTTGAACACGAAAAAACACCAAACAAAAGCGAAGCGCTTTATCATTGGATTATGATTTTATCTGCTAAGTTAGAACCGATCCTCGGTCACAAGCTCGAACAAAGCCGCTACCACAAGGGAGAATACATATCCAAAAGAGAAGTGAGCGATTCTGAACTGCTCTTATTTATCATGAACCCTCTAGACCCAAACGTCACACAAAGCCAAATAGAAACCGCCATCAAAGACACCCTCAAAGAACGCCGCGACGCTCCTTGGGATAATTATTTCCCGATGTAGAAAAAAATCCATCTTTTTTGAAAGAGATTTTCTTTCCATCACCTTTATGGCAGCAACCTAAATTCCATTAAAAATATTTGTATCCACTCGGACAAACAAGAAAGGATACAAATGTCAGAACCATCAAAAAAAGAACGTTTCCTGAGATTAACAGACGTTATGGCGCGCACAGGTTTAAGCCGTAGCGCAATTTATCTCAGCATCAGTGAAGGCAATTTCCCTCAAAATATCAATTTAAGCGCCCGCTCTGTTGCATGGCGTGAAAGCGAAATAGATGCATGGATGCAAGACCGTATCAATCAAAGATCTGTTGTTTCTTAAACAATCTAATGCTGCCCAAGTTCTGGTTTCCCTTGCCCAAGCACCAACAAACCAAAAATTGCTGTCAATGGTGTGAAGCAAATTGAAATAAGCACCCATATAACAGTTGACCGATTTCGAGCCTTTGCCATATCCGCAGGAAGGAATATGTAGAGCCAAAGTGCAACACCAATGGAAAATAAAACAATTACAAATTCCATGCCGCTCCTTTATATTTCCAGTTATCGAACAGACTACCGAGAGGCAAAACCTCTTGGTAGCCGGGAGTTCGAAACCATCCATCAAAAGAAAAATGGCCGACGGCCTTTGAGCCGGAGCCTTGGACATAGCCGCCGCTCCCGGCCATAAGACCGAAGAGCGGCATCCTGTGATACGTTTCTTGAGAAGCGCATCACTAACGGCTGATGCCAGCCGCTTTTGATGGAGAGGTTTCGAAGCCTCAAGTCTGCATAAATGCAAACCTGCCCTGATAGTGCTTTTTATTTTTAAGAAAAGCAAGGGTAATAGAAGTGTGTGTCTCCCCCTTTGGGGGACGGAAGGGGGTTAGGACTTAATACAAACTTGATTATTAAGTCCTAGGTGACGAACAGAAAGGAAAAATACATGGCAAAACACAGTGAAAAAAGAAACACGCGCTCAAAAAAAGTAGTTATAGAGCTAGCCAAGGGCTGCGCTTTTCTTTTCCTTGCCATGCATTAATAAAAACGAAAACTGGATTTTTCTGAGTATTCCTAATATGTTGATTTTATACAAAGCAAAGGATTAAAAAATGTCTCAAGCAGTCACTTTGGATGATTTACAAGGTTTATATGATGTTACGTATGCATCTTCGCCTCAACTTGAAAACTTCTATGAACCAGGCTTTGGGTCGGCAAAAATAGAAGGAAATACTCTGACAGGAGTAGATGCCCTTGGAGTGATTTGGAATGCACAATTTGGTGTCCCAGAAAATGGAGAAATAACTTTTAAAGCCCTGCTTGACCCTAAAGATACCCCGCCCACAGTTGGTTTAATAGATAAAAACGGCGTGATGACACGCGAACCGCAAAACTACGATGGTGTTGTAAAAATAACTAAATTGGGTGAAGAGCTGATATTGCGAACACAAGTTCAACAGGGGCCAATTACAATAGATGTTCAGTTCAGAAAGAAACCATGACCTCAAACTCACAAAATGACTGGTATCGTGTACTTTCTCTTGCCCGCTCAAACGCTGCGCAAGATTTAAAAATTTCAAATGAGATTCTTGAGATTTCTGATGCTCTTATCGCTGCTGCTAAAGCCGGAGATTTGCCAGAGGAACAGGTTACAGAAATAGCTCAAAAACTAGTAAAAAAAGCTTTGGAATTGTCAGATAACTCCAAAGAGATAAATTTTGCCATTACTAAACTAGTGGGGGCAATATGAGCGGAAATAAATCCACATCTTCTCCAGAGCCAATCTTTCCTCCGCCACCGCCCACCGTGCCGCCTGCATTAAAGTCTGAGCTCAACAGGGAGGTTCAGAAGCAAATCAACGAGCAAACAGAGAAGTTTAACAAAAGCTACACTCCCGCTGCTGACCACGCAGAGCTAAAAAGTGATGTTAAAAATCTTTGGAGGTACGTTGCTGCTTTGCTAACCGTACTAGGTCTCTCTGCTGCAATTTACATGCATATTGATAGCAAAATCTCTGCGTTAAATGAAAGTATAAGTTCGGAGTCTAAATATATTTTCGATAAATATCAAAATTTAGAAAATAGGGTTGCTGATGATGTTAGAGCTATGAATCAGAGGGTTGATAGCATCATATTGCAAAATAAACAAATCAAGGAACACACCGAAAAAAATCAATAACGGTTCTAATCCTTCAAATGACTTTTCAGAATCTCTGGGGGCATAAGTGGGGGACTTTGCAAAGTTCGAATTGATACTAAATATTTATAATCAATAGATTAAATTTTATTTATGAATCCCTTCACTCTCCATTAAATCAATGGCTTAGCTAGAAACGCCGCGAGGCGTTTTTTCTTTAGGTACCACATAGGCACCAGCGCAAAACGCGCATTTCCGCGATAATTTTCAAACTTCCGATTTTCTCAAGCAATCAAATTTGGGGGCATGTTGGGAAGTGCCCAGCTTATGTGAAAAGCATTGCTTCATGTTTGCCTAAAAACTTGCGTATCATATGTGAGCGTGTATAAACAATTTTTGCCTTTGTCCATTGAGGGGCAGAGGCGTGAGGAACCATAGGCATTGTTAAGCTGGGAGTTGCAATGAAAGAAGATTTAACACCGGATGAACTCAGACAATCGTATCTGGATTTTATGGAAGAGCGGGGCGCGGCGGTTGTGCCTTCATCTACGTTGTTGCCTGAAAATGACCCGACGACTCTTTTTACGGGGAGCGGTATGCAGCCTATGATCCCGTATCTGCTCGGTGAGAAACACCCCAGCGGTAATGAAGTTGTGGATGTTCAACGTTGCCTGCGGACTGTTGATATTGATGAAATCGGTGATCTGTCCCATTTGACGTTTTTTGAGATGATCGGCCGCTGGGAATTCGGCGGCGATCCGCAATTGTACAAAAAGGGCCAGATTGAACGGATTTGGAAATGGCAGGTTGAAGAGCTGGGGCTGGACCCGGCACGTTTGTATGTTAGCGTTTATGTTGGAAATGAGGCGATGGGTATCCCGCAGGATAACGAGGCTGTTGCCATTTGGACGGATTTATTCCGGTCCGTCGGCATCGAACCTGTTGTGGAGGAATACCCCCTTCAATACGGTCTTTCACGGGGCGGGCGGATTTTCTTATACGGTGAGTCGGAAAACTGGTGGAGCCGTGCCGGTGTGCCGGAGCGCATGCCTATAGGTGAGCCTGGAGGCCCGGACAGCGAAATGTTCTTTGATTTCCAGACCAATGATGATGCGCTTGACCATCCGGCTACGGATAGCCAGCGTTTTCTGGAAATCGGGAATAATGTGTTTATGGCTTACAAGAAGCAGGAGGAGGGCTTTGTCCCTCTGGAGCGGCCGAATATAGATTACGGCGGCGGGTTGGAGCGTATCGCGACGGCACTTAACAGCAATCCGGACATTTATGAAACAGCGTTCTTTTTGCGTCCCAAGGCGGCGCTTAGCCAGATTGCCAATGCGACTTATGAGCAGGCGCCCAAGTCATACAGGGTTATTTTGGATCATACGCGTGCAGCGACGTTTTTGATTGGTGACGGGGCACAGCCTAGTAATACGGATGCCGGTTATATCACACGCCGCCTGATCCGCCGGGCGATCCGGGAGGGTAAAAAGCTGGGGTTGGACAAACCGTTCCTGACCGATATTGCGCGGATATTTATTGAGGAGTCGCAATTTTATACTCACCTGTCCGGTGCGAAAGATCAGATCCTGAATATCTTGTTGCAGGAAGAGCAAAAATTCCAGAAAACCCTGCATCAGGGTGAACAGGAAATGAAAAAGCACCTTGACCGCCACGGGCAAATCACGGGTAAGGATGCTTTTTATTTCTATGAGACATATGGTTTTCCTTTGGAGCTTACCGAAGAATTGTTATCGGAAACGGGGCAGAAAATTGTGGAGGCTCATTTGTACGAAGAGGCCGCGCGTCAGCATGCGGAAGAGAGCCGTACGGCGGCTGCCGGTAAATTTAAGGGCGGGCTGGCCGATAATTCGGAAAAAACAACGGCGCTGCACACGACGGCCCATATCATGCTGGCGGCTCTTAGGACGGTACTGGGCGATCACGTCCACCAAAAGGGAAGCAATATCACGGCAGAACGTATTCGCTTTGATTTTAGCCATCCCGCTAAAATGACGCCGGAAGAAAAGCAAGCCGTTGAGGAGCACGTGAACCGGGTTTTAGCCTCCGGGGCAGAAGTCTCCATGAAAGAAATGGGTAAACAGGAAGCCTATGAATCAGGTGTGGAGGGGAGTTTTTGGGAGAAATACCCGGAGACGGTGAAAGTCTATACCATTGAAGATTCGGAAGGTAATGTCTGGAGCCGCGAGCTTTGTGGCGGGCCGCATGTGGAACATATGGAGGCGATTAGCCAATATGGTTCTTTCAAAATCAAGAAGGAAGAATCCAGTTCCGCTGGCGTGCGAAGAATCAAAGCCGTTTTTAAATAAAAGAGGTTTTGTTCGGCGTCCGGCTTATCATTTGTGGGCTTACCGAAAGTTTGTGTCGAATTTATAATTCACCATCAGGCCAACACTTTTGTCGGCGGTCCCATCGGTGAAACCTTTGCTGGCATAGAGTTGCAGCCCCCAGTTATCGTCGATTTTGTAAAGGCCGTATCCTAAAAGCTCGGAATGGTTCGTGCCGTTCCGGGATGAGGATTCACGAAAGTTGTAATCAAGACCGGCGCTGATTTTGGTGTTGAATTTATAGCCGGCGCCGGTTGAAAAGCGCCAGCTGTCTTTAAGTGAATAGCGATCTGATGAACCTGCAAATTTGCGGCCGATTTTCGCCGTGGCATAAATATCGCCGTACATCTGGGTCAGACGGGCTTCGGCAATATAATCGGTTACGCCTGTGCCTAGTCTTTTATCTTCGTCGGCTGTCGGCAGCTTTACCTTTCCGGTTAGATCGGCAAAGGTGCCCTTGTCGTTAAGGCGGAACGCGCGGCTTAGGCTGAGTATGATGTCACCCATGCCTTCCTTCGTCGTTTTGGTTGTGCTTGTTCCCGTTGTGGCCGTGGTATCGCCATCGCCCACGACGGTGCCCGGCCCGGTTATTTTCAGATATGGCACGGTAATCTTGGCGGTCCACAACCCCCGTTTAATTTTTGTCGTGAAAGGAATGTAGAGGATATCCGTATTGATGGATTGTCCGTAATCGCCGGAGCTGTAGTGCATGCCGCTGGTTAATGTGATCTTGTACGGCGATTTTTTCTCCGCAGCATAAGCGGCAGAAAACATGCAGAGCGAAAACGCTAATATAAAAAGAAAGCCCGTGGCGGGTGATTTAACGTATGGCATGGTAATTTTAATCTCTTCTCATCGGTGTTTTATGCTTTGTCCCAAATTTGATGGCGGGGGGCAAGCGTAAAATGGGCGCATCCGATCATTCATATTTTTCTAAAAAGCCGCGAATAATTAAGTTACCCTTTATCTCTTTCTGGAAAAATGGGAAAAATACACACAAAAATGACAAGCGACTATTTTCCCTGTATATCGGTACGATAAATTTTTTTGAAAAGAGAGACAGAAGACTAAATGGATGGGTTAACCCTGATATATTTGCTTCCTTTGCTGGCGATTGTGTTTTTGTACCTGAAACACAAAAAGGCGATGTATGCCGAAAATCTGGTGCTGCAACAAGAAGAGTTTGACGCGGGCTTAACGGAGCCGCCGTCGCTTCACCCGGTGATTGACCGGAATAAATGTCTGGCGTGCCGTTCCTGTGTGGAGGCTTGCCCGGAGAAAAATGTGCTTGGGATTATTCACGGCAAGGCTGAGCTTATCGCGCCTACGCATTGTATCGGGCATGGCGCTTGCCGCACGGCTTGTCCGTTTGATGCGATTACTCTCGTATTTGGAACAGAAAAACGCGGGGTGGATATTCCTCTTGTCAAACCGACATTTGAAACCAATGTTCCCGGTATTTTTATTGCGGGAGAATTGGGCGGGATGGGACTGATCCGCAATGCGGTGACGCAAGGACGGCAAGCGATGGATTCAATCAGGGGGCTTTTGAAAAACAATAAACCCGCTAACGATATTCATGATGTTGTGATTATCGGCGCCGGTCCGGCCGGATTTTCGGCCTCTCTGGCCGCGATCGAACATGGCCTGAGTTACGTGACGCTGGAACAGGATTCTCTTGGCGGGACGGTTTCGCACTATCCGCGTGGTAAGGTCGTTATGACTCAGCCGGCGGTGCTCCCTGTCGTGGGTAAGACGACCTTTACCGAGACGACAAAGGAAGAGCTGCTGGAATTCTGGGAGGGGGTTGTTGAGCAGTCCGGTGTTGAAATTAATTTTTCCGAGCGGGTTGAAACGGTAACAAATGAAAATAGTGTCTTTACCGTTAAAACATCGAAGGGCGATTATAAAACGCGCGCGATTTTGCTGGCGATTGGTCGTCGGGGTACGCCCCGAAAGTTAGGCGTTCCGGGTGAGGATCAGTCCAAAGTGGTCTATCGTCTGATTGATCCGGAGCAATATCAGGCCGATCATGTATTGGTTGTCGGGGGCGGCGATAG
The DNA here is from genome assembly GCA_050297015.1 of Alphaproteobacteria bacterium. Taxonomy (GTDB): domain Bacteria; phylum Pseudomonadota; class Alphaproteobacteria; order Micavibrionales; family Micavibrionaceae; genus JACKJA01. Next base: position 64,710 of record JBNKRZ010000005.1, read on the forward strand.
TGCGCTGGAGGCTGCCACATCTATTGCTGATATCTCTGAAGGGAGTGTTGCGCTTTCTTACCGTAGTGAGGCTTTTTCCCGCGCCAAGCAGAAAAACCGTGACCGGGTGGCGCAGGCGGAAGCCGACGGTAAGCTTAAAGTTTTGATGAAATCAAATGTTAAGGAAATCCGGGAGAATGAAATCGTCCTCGATCAGGAGGGTGAAGAAATCACATTGCCCAATACGGCTGTGATTGTTTGTGCGGGCGGTATTCTACCGACGCCTTTCCTTAAGGAAATCGGAATTGAAGTTGAAACAAAATTCGGGACGGAATAACACTTGATGATGGCTAATCTTTTTTATCGGCTGAAATACGGGATAATAACGGCGGCGTTTATGGCCGTTCTTAGTGTTTCATGGATGGCTAGCGCGCAAACGATGGAAGATGCGCGGCAAGCGGTTCGTTTGCGGGATTATGCGCAGGCCGTCCGGATTTATTCGCAGCTGGCCGCACATGGCGATGCCGAGGCTCAATATCAGCTGGGTGTGATGTATGAAACCGGGCGCGGTGTTAAAAAGGATCATGTGAAAGCTTTTCGTTTCTTTAAACAGGCGGCGATAAGCGGCCACGTAAAGGCCCAGTATAATCTCGGTGAGATGTACGAATATGGCTGGGGTGTTGAGCGCAATACCGCGCAGGCGCTCGACTGGTATCGTAAGGCCGGGGCGCAAGGCTATAGGCAGGCCGATGAAAAGATTAAATTGGCTCAGAAAGGCTCGTTGAACGGGGCTGTTAATAACGACATGACGGTGGGGGAACTTTTGATTAAGGCCGCCGGGCAAGGCGCGTCAAATGATGTCGCTGCTTTCTTGAAAAAAGGCGCTGATATCAATTATCAGGATTCTTACGGGCACACGCCTTTGATCGAGGCAACGGTGCGTAACCATCCGCAAATCGTTCAGCTTTTACTCGGTAAGGGGGCGAAGACCGGCTTGCGTAATAAGAATGGCGACGATGCCCTTTTGATCGCGGCGGAGAAAGGCTATGGCACCATTGTTAAAACGTTGATCGATAATGGCGCAACCATTGATACAAGGAACAAGCACGACTATACGCCTTTGATGCTGGCGGTGCGGCGGAACAATGTATCGCTGGTGCAGCTTTTGGTTGATAAGGGCGCTGATCCCGCATTAGAAAGCAAAACGAAACGAAACGTATTGCAACTTGCCAAGGCGCGCGGCTATGATGATATCGTCCGGATTCTCTTGCAAACGGGGAAAGTTACATTCCCGGAAGATCAGGTAAATGAAAAGGCGCTGAAATCAATTGCCACGAAATTACAGGACGAGAACCTGAAGGGGAAAACCAATAAAGCTGAGGACTGGTCCCCTTTGATGTTGGCGGCTTGGCGTGGCGAGGAAAAGCTCGTTAGACAACTCTTGAAACAAAAGCCGGATATTAATGCTCAAAGCAAAGACGGGCATACGGCTTTGAGCCGGGCTGTGTTTAAAGGGCATAACAAGATTGTTAAGCTCCTTCTTGATAACGGCGCGCGTCTGGATGTGAATGATAAAGAGGATTTATCGCCGTTGGTTATTGCCGCGCGGCAGGGCTTTCCTCTGATTTTGGAGGATTTGATGGCGCATAGCGATCAAATGGCGCAGCGTGATGCTGTATTGGTGACGGCGTTGCGGGCCAGCATTGATAATGCTCACGGTTTGGTGACGCAAATGTTAATGGATGCGGGTGTATCTCTTGATGCGGAAAAGCAGGACCGGGTAGCGCATTCTTTTCTTTCTGCGGCAGCCAAGGGCTCGAATGAGCTGATTGATGTTTTTCTGGCGCAGGGGGCGGATATTCATGCGACGAACGAAGGGGGACAAACGGCTTTGATGGTTGCGGCTAAGGCCGGTCACCTGACAGTGGTGCAGCACTTGCTTGATGAAGGGAGCGCTCTCGACGGACAAGACAAACGCGGTAATACGGCTTTGCATTTTTCCGTTCGGGCGCGTAAGCCGGATGTGGCCGCGTTTTTACTGACGCAAGGTGCGGACGTTGGTGTGGCTGATGAAAATGGTGATACGGCACTGATGTTCGCTGTGCGGACGGGGCAGGCGCCCCTTGTCGATATGCTTTTGACGAATGGTGCACGCGTAAATATATTGAATAAAGAGGGGCAGAGCCCTTTATCGCTGGCGTTGCAGAACAACCGGAATTCTATCGCGCACACCTTATTGGCGCAAGGGGCGAACCCCTATCAACCTTTCAAGATTGTCGATGATTTGACACAAGATCAAAAAGATATTTTACGGGAGCGCTGGACCCTTTTGGGCTGGACGAAAGAAATTTTTGGAGTGAATACGTGAGAAGCACCATTTTGAATATAAACCGTTCGATGCCCTGGATGTTGACGCTGGTTACCGTGTTTGCGCTGTTTGTTGGATGGCGTTTAAGCGCTTACCGCTTAATTCATGCGGAAAGTGGCATGGGATACTGGTTTGGCATTACGGGCGGTTCATTGATGCTCTCTTTGCTGATCTATCCTTTGCGTAAACGGAACCGTTCATGGGGGGCGATCGGAAGTGTTAAGCTGTGGTTTCGCCTGCACATGTTACTGGGCGTGTTCGGACCACTCTTTATTATGTATCATTCCAATTTTCATCTAGGATCCCTTAATAGCAATGTGGCTCTGTTTTGTATGTTGATTGTCGCGTTCAGTGGCGTGTTTGGCCGTTATTTTTATAGCAAAATTCATAAAGGCCTTTATGGCCGTAAAGAAAATCTAAATAGCTTGAAAGCTGAATTGGAAAGCGAAAAAGAACATCTTGAGCTTTTGTTCAGAAATGTCCCTGCCCTGCGGGATCGCTTGATGGCTTTTGCGCAGGATGTGAGTGCGCCCGCAACACGGCTGGGGGGCAGTATCCTCCGGATATTCACGACAGGTCATCGTGTGCGCGTTCTTCGCCGGGAGGTAAAAAAAGCGGCGCGGACGGTTTTTAAAACGCATGCGAAAACGCATCACTGGACGAGCGATCGGGAAGAGAAAATGATTCTCCAGTTTAAAAGGGAGGCTTATAAATTCCTCACTCAAGCCGTCCGGGTTTCCGAATTTTCTCTGTATGAGCGTTTGTTTGCTTTATGGCATGTGCTTCATATTCCCCTCTTTTTTATCATGGTGACGGCAATCGTGGTTCATATAATCGCCGTTCACCTATACTAAAGTGCCGCTTTTAAGTTTGACGCAGGCGGTAAAACTCTGTAAAAGTAGTGTGGGAAAATATCCCATAATGTATGTGATAACCTTTTAGAATGAAAGCTTGTGAGACCCGCCGATGAGATTATTTGTCTTGATAATAATCTCTATTGTTGTGGTCGCTGTTTCGATTATCGCAGTGCCGCTTGTCTCGCAAAAGAATGAAACTAACCCGAAGGACGACGGAGTGGAACATACCTTTCAAAGTATGGTAATGCCCGGCCCTCTTATAAGGGCTCATGAAAAGTACAAGGCAGATTGTACTCAGTGCCATGCGCCCTTCAGCAAAGAGACGCAGGATAATCTGTGTCTGTCTTGTCACGAGGATGTTGGTAAGGATATCAAGGCGCTGTCGGGCTTTCATGGGCGCGAACCATCTGTTCAGGAGCAATCTTGTAAAAGCTGTCACACCGACCACATAGGGCGGGATGCTGATATTATCGCTCTGGATGAGCGTCTTTTTCATCATGACATGACGGATTTTAAGCTGGAGGGTGCTCATACGGATTTGGCTGTCGGGTGTGACGATTGCCACAAAGCGGGTAAGAAATTCCGTGAGGCGCCCTCAGATTGTTACAGTTGTCACAAGGAGGATGATCGTCACGATGGGGCGCTCGGTAAAAGTTGTAAGGATTGCCACAAATCGACCTCATGGACGGATACGTTTTTCGATCACGATGAAACGGATTTTAAGCTGGAGGGTGAACATAAGGATGTGAGCTGCGATGCTTGTCACTTGAATGAAACCTATAAGGATACAAAAACCGATTGTCTGTCTTGTCACTTGATTAATGATATTCACGATAGTGCGCCTCAGACCAAATGCGATGACTGTCACAATGCCAAGGGCTGGGAATTTGTGGAATTCGATCATGACAAGGATACGGATTTTAAATTGAAAGAACGGCATGCCAAGCTGTTGTGTGAGGATTGCCACGGCGCTCTTGATTTTAAGGAAGAACTGGGAAGCGGCTGTATAGATTGTCACCGCGCCGACGATATCCATAAGGGGCGCAATGGTTCCAAGTGCAGCGATTGCCACGGTCAGACAGCCTGGACCAAAGTAACGTTTAACCATGATAAGGACACGGATTTTGCTCTGCGTGGCGGCCATAAGGATGTAACTTGCGATAGTTGTCACAAGGGAAGCACGGGGGCGGAGAAGTTAAGTGCCTCATGTGTGGGCTGCCATAAGGCCGATGATGTCCATCAAGGCTCTTTAGGTAAAAAATGTGATGACTGTCACAATGAAAAGGGATGGTCTTTGGACATTGCTTTCGATCACGATCTGACACGCTTTCCGTTGATTGGTATTCATGCGGTGACATCTTGTGGAGAATGTCATGTGACGGCCAGTTTTAAAGATGCTAAGGCCGATTGCGCATCTTGCCACAAAAAAGACGATACCCACAAACAGGCGCTCGGCAACAATTGTGCCGGGTGTCATAACCCGAATGACTGGGATCTTTGGCAATTCAACCATGATACGCAAACGGACTTTGTGCTGAAGGGCTCTCATGACGGGTTGGTGTGTAGCGCTTGTCACAAGCGGCCTGTAACGGGTGAAATAAAAATGGACAAGAATTGCTATGCTTGTCATGCCAATGACAATATTCACCGTATGGCGTTCGGAAAACTAACAAAACGTTGCGATCTTTGTCACGCTGAGGAGGCTTTCGACAAAATTTCGGAAAAACAAATCAAGACTTTCCACCGTTCACCGATGGCCGAACAGATCGGCTTGTCACAGGGCTGTGCGGATTGTCATGAGAAAGACGATATTCACAATGGCCGGTTTGGTTCGCGTTGTGACCGTTGCCACACGGTGGAGTCTTTTAAAGATATAAGGATGGGGCGGTAGATGATGGTTTATCAAAGAATATTTTATCTATTGGTGTTTTGTTTCGTTTTAGTGGGGGCGACACCTGTTTTTGCGCAGGGTGGATTTGACCATTTCAAGACCGGTTTCCCGCTGGACGGGGCGCATGAATCACTCGATTGTGAGAGTTGCCATGTTCATGGTGTTTTTAAAGATACGCCGAGCAGCTGTGTGGCTTGTCACGGCCAAGGCGGAACGGTTGCCGCGACCCCGAAAAATATGGAGCATATAGCGACGACGAATAATTGCGATTCTTGTCACTCGACCTCTAGTATGAGTGTTGTGATTGATGTCGAACATACAGAGGTTTTGGGAACCTGTTCGTCCTGTCACGATGGTATGACAGCTTTGGGTAAAAGTGCTAATCACATTAGCAGCTCTAATAGTTGTGAAGATTGCCATACGACAAGCTCATGGTCCGGGGCGCGTTTTGATCATAGTGGTATTACGGGCTCTTGTTCGACGTGTCACGACGGCATGACGGCGACGGGTAAAAATGCGACACACATCACAAGCTCTAATAGTTGTGAAGATTGCCATACGACAAACTCATGGTCCGGGGCGCGGTTTGACCATAGTGGCGTAACAGGTTCTTGTTCCTCGTGTCACAACGGTTCAACCGCCACAGGTAAAAGTGCGACGCACATCGCCAGCTCCAATACTTGCGATGATTGTCATACGACCAGCAGCTGGACGGGCGTGGCTTTTGACCACTCTTCCGTTTCTGGAACGTGTTCATCTTGCCACAATGGCAGCACAGCGACGGGTAAGAACGCGACACATATCGCGAGCGGCAACACTTGTGATGATTGTCACTCTACAAATGCGTGGGCGCCGGCTGTGACGGTGGATCATGCGTCTGTTTCGGGCACGTGTTCCAGCTGTCACAACGGCACGACGGCGACGGGCAAGAATGCCACTCACATCGCCAGTTCCAATACGTGTGACGATTGTCACACAACGAGTAGCTGGACGAGTGTGGCTTTTGACCACTCTTCCGTTTCAGGTACGTGTTCATCTTGCCACAATGGCAGCACAGCGACGGGTAAGAACGCGACGCACATCGCAAGCGGTAACACGTGTGATGACTGTCATTCTACGAATGCGTGGTCTCCGGCTGTGACGGTGGATCATGCATCCGTGACGGGCACGTGTTCTAGCTGTCACAATGGTACGACGGCGATGGGCAAGAATGCCACTCATGTTACCTCAACCAACACATGCGATGACTGTCATACGACGAATGGCTGGATTCCGGCTGTGTTTGATCATAGTGCGGTGACAGGGACATGTTCCAGCTGTCACAACGGCAGCACAGCGACGGGCAAGAATGCGACACATATCGCGAGCGGCAATACGTGTGATGACTGTCATTCGACCGTGGCGTGGATTCCAGCAAGCTTTGACCATAGTGCGGTGAGCGGCTCTTGTTCGACGTGTCACAATGGTGTTTCTGCGACCGGGAAACCGGGCAGTCACTTTGTGACGACCCTGCAGTGTGATGAATGTCACAATACTAACAGCTGGACCAGCGGTATTGATTTCACGCACTCTTCCGGGAATTACCCTGGCGATCACCGCTCCAGCGTGGATTGTTTGGACTGTCATACATCCAATGCCCAAACGGCAACGTGGGATTATGGTGCTTACAAGCCGGATTGTGCGGGATGTCATGCGAACGATTATAAGCCGGGCGATCATAAGAAATATGGTGATGTAAAGTACACGGTTAGCGAATTACGTGATTGCAGTGGTTCTTGCCACGAATATACGAACAGCAGTATGAGCACCGTTAAAAAATACCGTTCTGGTGAACACCGGACTTCTTCCGGAGAATTTTAATTTCCAAAATATTAAAGTAGAAATAAAGAGAAAAAGAAAGAATTGATATGTTGCGTGAAATGCTTGTGAGGACAAGGCTTGTCCTGTTTTTCTTTGCCGTGTCTTTGATGCCGTTGTCATCCGCTTGGGCGCAAGTTGTGGAGGATGTGCAAGTTGAAACGCTTGCGGATGGTTACGAAGTGAGTATTAATTTTGCTTTCCAGTTGCGTTATAAAAGTCATTCGCCAGGTGAACCGGGGCGCGATCTTCGTGTGCAAATGCGCTTACTGAATGAAAATGCTTTAACGACGGATGAACTTGATTTGTTGCGGGAGCGTTTTACGTTGGGGTGGGAACGGAAAACGGGAATTCCCTTGCAGGAAATCACCTTTGAAGGGGGCGATCCGGAACAGCCGGAAATGACGTTCCTCTTTACGAAAGATGTGGATTTTGAAGTGCGCAGCAGTGGTGATTTGCGCTCTCTTATCGTTAAAGTCATTACACCGCCGATGCCTGATGTAAGTCAAAAGGTAGAGGAGAAGGAAAAAGAAATGGCAAGCCCGGTCGCGGCGATTGCCGAGCCCGTGGACATCGTGCCGCAGGATGCCAATTTGGCATCTTTGATGGCGGAAGCCAAAGCAGCGATGACGAAGAAAGATTATAATCGTGCCGTTCAACTCTACACAAAAATCCTGCGTGTGGCCGAAGGTGATGTAAAGAAACAGGCGCAGGAATTTCTTGGTCTGGCGCGTGAACGCAAAGGGCAAAAAGCTCATGCGCGGGCGGAGTATGAAAATTATTTGAAGGATTATCCGACCGGTCCCGACGCTGACCGGGTACGCCAACGTCTGGCAGGGTTGGTTACATCTACCAAAAAACCGAAAGCGCCATTGAAAGCGAAAAGTACAACGGGCGGGAAAAAGATGGCCGCCGCCGAGAAGGAACCGAAATGGACTTCGCGCTATTATGGTAGTTTGTCGCAATTCTTTTTCCGCGATCAAACCACGCCGGAGGGCGGTGAGACGCAAGTGAACCGTTCGGATGTTACTTCCGATGTCGATGCGAATGGTCGTTGGCGGAATGACAAATACGATATTCATGCCAAGTTTACCGGCGGGCACCGCAAGACATTCCTTACCGATGATACGGATGATGAGCGGATTAGTCATTTCTCGGCTGAGATTGAAGACAAAGACCTCGGCCTTTCAGGGAAAATCGGTCGTCAGACTTTAACCTCCGGCGGTGTTTTGGGCCGTTTCGATGGTTTTTATACCTCTTATGATTTGTCGGATCATATCAAGATTAACGGCGTGGCAGGTTTTCCGGTTCAGAGCACGCGTCAGATAAGCATTGATACGGCGCGCCGTTTTGTAGGGGTAAGTGCCGATTTTGGTACCTATGATGATAAGTGGGACTACAAAGCCTTTGCGATTAATCAGACGAACGAAGGGCTAACCGATCGTCAGGCTGTCGGAGGTGAGGTACGTTATTTCGATCCGGTGAAATCCTTTTTCACGCTTTTGGATTACGACGTATTTTTTAATTCTCTGAATATTTTCTTGATGAATGGTCACTGGAATGTGAGAGAGAAAACAGTTCTTAACTTTATTCTCGATTACCGGCGTAGCCCTTTGTTGACGATCAATAATGCTATTCAGGGGCAATCTGTGGAGAGCATAGCGGATATAAAAGGTACGTTTTCTGACTCGGAATTGAAGAAGCTGGCAGATGACCGTTCGGCCGTAAGTAAGTCCGCGACAATTGGTGTCACGCACGATATCAGTGACGATATTCAGGTCAATGCTGAGCTTACAACATCGGAGCTGGATAGTACGCCTGCGTCCGGTGGTGTAGCCGCCGTGCCGGGAACGGGGCAGGAATATTTTTATTCCGCGCAGCTTATTACCAATGATGTCATTATGGACAACGACGTTATTATTCCCGGTGTGCGGTATTCCGATACGCAAAATAACAATACGTACACTTTTACTTTGAATTCCCGTTTTCCTGTGACAAAGGATTTTCGGGTTATTCCAAAATTCCGCGCCGATTACCGGACGGAAAAGGATAGTAACGATGATCGTGTAACGATCCGTCCTGTTTTGCGCGCTGATTACCGTTTGAAAAAGTGGCTGCGTTTTGAAGCGGAGATCGGCATGGAATGGCGGGATGAGAGCACGAATGGTGTTTCTCAAAAATCGACAGAGTCATTTATATCTGTCGGTTACCGTATGAACTTTTAAGCGGAATATGAAAACGACATGATAATGCAGAAAATAAAGACTGCCGGGCTCTTTATGGCCAAGGCCGATATCGTCTATTTTACTTTGATGTGGCTGATCGTTCTTTTGTTTGTGGGGACGATTGCCCAAAAATATGTCGGTTTGTATGAAGCGCAGAACGTTTATTTTTCATCGTTTGTTTTCTGGTGGGGACCGGTTCCTCTTCCGGGCGGCGCTCTGACGATTGGGGTGATTGCCGTCAGCTTGCTGGCAAAGCTTATATTCGCCAGCCCGTGGAATTGGGGTAATTCAGGAATCATCATAACGCATGTAGGTGCGATTTTGCTTTTGCTGGGGGGATTGATAACAGCTTTGCATAGCCGCGAAGGCAGTATGACGATTTACGAAGGGGAGACATCCGGTTTCTTTACAGATTATCATGCGCGTGAATTGCTGGTTTTTGAGCAAGATAGCAATGAGAAGATCGCAGCCTTCCCGTTCGACGAATTACAGGAAGGGAAGAAACTGGCCGTGCCGGGTTTGCCCTTTACGATCGAAATTATCAAGGCGTGTAAAAATTGTAATATTTTCCCTTGGAAGAAACCGGCCGATGATCCGATTTTCAAAGAGTTGAGAGGTCGCGCGCAGAAATTCGATATAGAAGCCATGCCGCCGGAAAAGGATGACGAACGGAATCGCTCCGGTGTTCAGTTTCGTATCGCGGGGGCCAGTGAGGAAAAAGATGGCATTCATTTCTCCGTCGATTTTATAGACATCAGCCCGTGGGTCGAAGTCGAGGGCAAAGTCTATCATATCGCTTTACAGAAGCAGCGCACTTATCTGCCGTTTGAAATTCAGTTGATTGATTTTGAAAAGCAGTATCACCCGGCCACAGGGATTCCCCGCAGTTATAAATCCGAGATTGTCTTGAAAGAGGGCGATACGGAATGGCGCAATGTGGTTTCTATGAACAAGCCTTTGCGTTATAAAGGCTATACGTTCTATCAATCCTCTTTTATGGATAACGGAGAAAAAGAAGCGACGGTCTTTGCCGTAGTGCGCAATGCCGGGCGCATGTTTCCTTATATCTCCAGTATTGTGATGTGTATCGGTTTGCTGATCCATATGGCGCTTAAAATTCCCAAACTGATAAGGAACAAGAAAATGAAAACGGCTTCTTCAGCGGGGATCGTTGTGGCTCTGTTTGCTTTGTTGATGGGTATCTCATCGCCCGCGAAGGCCACGATTTACGATTATGATTATAGTACCTTCGCCCGGCTGCCGATTTTGGATCAGGGGCGTGTGAAGCCTATTGATACGTTTGCGCGCAGTTATCTGGAGATATTCTCCGGCAAATCTTCCTTGCCGAATATGGCGGCAACGGAATGGTTGGCGGAGTTGATTTTCGATCCCGACCGGGCTTACAAACGCGAAATTTTCAATGTGCCTAACCCGGACGTACAAGACGCTCTGGAGCTTCCGGCGCGCGCGGGACATCATTATTCATACCGGGAAGTGACGGATGCGATTTCCTCTCACTTTAAGGCGTGGCACGGTTTGTTCCGTATGGACGAAGACGATTTAACACTCTCTCAAAAAAAGCTTTTGGAGCTTTATAACAAGAGCCAGCTTTACGGTGATATGTCGCGGTCTTTGTCATTGTTCTTCCCGGAATTTATGTTAGAGCAGGGGGCACTGGCCGAGAGTTTGCAAATCCCGGCGGATACGAAATTGAGCTATCGTGATTTGCTCCAGCGCCGGGTAAAGATTGAAGCGTTTTCTCAAAAACTGGCGGAAAAGCAAAAAACCGATGGTTACAAGATGACACCGGAGGACGCCCGTTTTATCACGCTGACCCGTCAAATGGACAAGGTTAACCGCGATCGCCAGACTAACGCCTTTATGGTTATCCCGCCTCAGTGGGAGCAAAAGCACGGCAGTATGTGGTTTTCTCCTTGGAGTTTGGGGCAATTCGGACATGGTTCCCCTAAAAGCGCGGCCTTTATGGATTTGTGGGCGCAGGCGGTGCAGGCGTACAAAACGGGCAATAGCCCCTTGTGGGATGAGACGATGGACAGCCTGACGACGCAGGCCTATGACATGGCTGCGGATGGGGCATCGCAACGTCTGATTTCTATGGAGGTTAGTTTTAACGGCGCCAAGCCGTTCGTTCTTAGCTTGTCTCTTTATATAGCCGCGTTTGTTACCATTATGGCCAGTATGTTGGTTTGGCAGGGAGGCTTGCGGAAAGTGGCCTTGGTTTTGCTGGCAAGCGGGTTTGCCGTTCATCTGGTTGGGCTTGTAACCCGGATGATTATTATGGAGCGTCCGCCGGTGACGAACCTTTATGAGTCGATCATCTTTGTGGGAATAACCGTTGTGCTGTTCGGTTTGGTTTTTGAAAGCCGGGTGAAAAACAGTATTGGAATTATTATCGCGGCGAGTGTCGGCGCGTTTCTTCATTTTCTGGGGATTCGTTTTGACTCGGATGGCGACACGATGGGGATGTTGACAGCTGTTTTGGATACGAATTTTTGGCTGGCAACACATGTGACGACGATTACGATCGGCTATGGATGCTGTCTCGTGAGCGCTGTTTTGGCTCATCTCTATCTGGTGATGCGGATTATCCGGCCAGCGGAAAAAGACAAAGCCAACGAAATTCACCGCAACATGCAGGGCGCCGCAATCGTGGCTTTGTTCTTTGCCGCACTGGGAACGATTTTAGGCGGCATTTGGGCCGATCAATCCTGGGGCCGTTTTTGGGGATGGGACCCGAAAGAAAATGGTGCGATGCTGATTTGCTTATGGCTTATTTGCCTGATGCATGGCCGATTAAGCGGCCGGCTCGGTGATCTTGCTTATGCGGCGGGAATGGTTTTTACCAGCGCCGTTGTTGCTATCGCGTGGTTTGGTGTGAACTTGCTGAGTGTGGGATTGCACTCTTACGGCTTCACCGAAAACGCGGCGGCGAGCCTTGCGATTTTCTGCCTGGCAGAATTTGCGATAGCATCAGGGGGATATATTTATATTAGATTTGTAAAATCTGTTGACGTGACTTGATTTAATGATACTTAATTTCTTCTTATGACTAAAGGGCAAGAAAACATAGAAACAATGGTACCGGACAAAGCTTTGGTTAAAGCGCTCCGGCGTTTGCTTGCGCCCCTTATTCGCTTTTTGATCGAAAAGAATATCACCTTGCAATATGTCGTGGATATCTTGAAGGAGGTATATGTTGGCGTTGCTGAGGAAAGCCTGCGGCAAAAAGGACAAAAAATCACAGACAGCCATATTAGTTTGATGACCGGTGTGCACCGGAAAGATGTACGAAAGATCAGAAAAGATTCCCCTGAAGAAGATAGAACACCCCCGACTTTGTCTATGGGTGCGGAATTGTTAGCGGCATGGCTGGGAAGAGATGCCTATCTGGATGAAGAGGGTAACCCTTTGGCGCTTCCCTATATTGACAAAAAGAATCCGAAAACGAGCTTTTTTTCCTTGGCAGAAGAAATTTCAACCGATGTGCGGCCTCGTGCTTTATTGGATGAGTTGGTGCGCCTTGATATCATTTCTTACAGCAAGGCAGATAATCTTGTTTCCTTGAAGGCGGAAGCGTTTATCTCGGATAAAGGACTCGAGGAAAAACTATATTATTTTGGCAAGAATACGAGCGATCATATCGCGGCGGCAACGCATAACATTCTTGGAGGGACGCCGCCTTTCTTTGACCGCAGTGTTTATTCCGATGGTTTGTCTTTGGATTCAATCCGGCAAATTCAGCTTTATTCCAAGGAAGAAGCTATGGCTATGCTTCACCGGATCAACCGGAAGGTTGCGGCCTTGTCGGAGAAAGACAAAAGCGATTCTGACGCTGCGCGTTTCCGTATTAATCTGGGAACTTATTTCTACAGTGATATGCATGGCGATAGTGCCGCAGAGGAAGAGGAATAGATGACCTTAACGATCCGTCAAAACAAGCATGTGAAAAAGTCTGTAAATCTGTTTGGGTTTGCGGTTTTTGGTATTTGTCTTTTCGCGGCGCTGCCTTCTTTCGCGGGCTCGGTTTGTGAAACGCCGGATGGCTTTGTGTTCGAGATGGCGCGGAAAGGGCCGGGTATTGGCGGTACGGGCCAAAAGCTTGCCGATAAAGGCATTGGTGGAACCGGGAAGAAAATAAATGAGACAGGAAGCGGCCTTGGCGGGACAGGACGCCAGATGGCTGCAACAGGCGCGGGATTAGGCGGTACAGGTGACAAGCTTGAATTGCCGCAGGATGCCGTGTTGCAGGTCTATGGCCGGATCACCGGGTTTGGGAGTATCTGTGTCAACGGGATTGAAATTGAGTATAAGGACGACACGCCCGTTGAAAAAGAGGGAGAGGCTTTGTCCCCGGATGGTCTTAAGATCGGGCAGATTGTATCGCTGGTGGCGGAGCGGCACGGCGGTGGATTGTTTGAGGCGCGCGCGATTGCGATCGAGCCATCATTGCCGGAAAGAGGGGAACGGCCTGTGGCGCTTGCCGCCGGTGTGACCCATGTTTCCCTTCAGGGGCATGTTGCCGCCCTTCCCGATAGAGGCGCGATGATGGTCGGGAATGTGAAAGTGGTCTTGCCGGAACGGCCTCAAAACATTGCGAATAATGATCGTGTTCTGGTCTTCGGTGAGGTTGATTCTGCTGGCGCCATTCATGCCGAAGAGGTTGTTGTCGAGCATTACGATTTTGAAAAGCCGGACGAAGTCGAAGAAAGAGAACACGAAACGGTTGATCGCGAAGACCGTGAAGAGCATGAAGAACATGAATCTGTCGAGGTTTCCGAGGTCGATGACGTTGAGATTTCTGACGATCATGAGGTAGAGGTTCCTGAGCACGAGGAACTGGAGCATGAGGTAGAGGCGCCGGAAGTAGAGGCGCCTGAGATAGAAGCACCTGAGATAGAAGCACCCGAAGTCGAGGTGCCAGAGGTGGAAACGCCCGAAATTGAGGCACCTGAAATCGAAACGCCCGAAGTCGAATCCCCAGAGGTGGAAGTGCCGGAAATCGAAGTTCCTGAAATCGAGGAGCCTGACGTAGAAGTGCCAGAGATAGAAACGCCGGAAATTGAAGAGCCAGAGATCGAAGAATTTGAAATAGATTAACCTGTTGTTTTTACTAAATTTATGCCGCTTGAGGCGCTTCGCCTAAACCACCCGCCGGGTAGCAAGCCGGGAAATTGCGGTATTCGACGGCGAAGCTTGTCGGGGTGGGGAGGGCCGCTAGATCAAGGTCGCGCGGCTGCGGCCCCAGATGACCGAGCGTGCGCCCGTGATCGCGGTAATTTTGAACGTAATAGGTGCCGTTGTAATTGTGCCGTTCGAGGTCACTTATAATGGCGGTGATGTCGGCCTCCTCCAGCAAGCGCGTATGGACTGTCGTGCGAATTTCAAACGGTACGGTGTTCTGTGCGCAGAGCAGCGCCAGCGTTTCTTGCAAGGGGGCATGGCGGTCGCGGCGGGCGACGGCGCGGAATTTTTCCGCCGGGGCTTTATAGTCGAGCGCGATATAGTCGAGCAGATTTTTATCCAGCATTTCCCGCATGACGGCCGGGCGCGAGCCATTGGTGTCGAGCTTCACAGCGTAGCCCATCTCTTTAATTTTCTGCGCGAACGGAATGATGGTTTTGTAGATCGTGGCTTCCCCGCCCGACAGTACAACCCCGTCGATCAACCCTTGGCGTTTTTCGAGGAAATCAAAGACTTCGCCCACGCTTTTGCGCCCCGGTCCGCCGCGTACGATCTCAGGGTTGTGGCAGTACGGACAGCGCATGTTGCACCCGGATACCCACACGATGCAGGCGGTTTTGTCCGGGAAGTCCAGCATGGTGAAGGGGGTGAGATCGTAGAGAGGCAGGATATGTTTCATTTATATAGTCATTTCCATTTTCATTTACACATCGTTATGTCGTCACTTACGTAGGTCCACTACGCTTCGCTCCTTATGCCTTGTGTAAATAAAAAGCGAAACGACTATATGAATTACATGCATGAAGCACGCAATGACGATGTTTTGTAATTCTTTGTTTTTGCTTTCTTTTTCAGGTTTATCAGTTTGTTTGCCGTTTTTTGCGGGGGGAGGGGCGGCTCCTTGTAACATCTTGTTTTTATGTCTGTTTTCGAGTTACTCATTTTGTTCGTCATTTTTTAGGGGGGGAGGGGGTGCCCCATCGTTTTTGTTTTGTGTCTCTCGTTGTTTTTCACCGGGATTGTTATAGGATAGTTTTCCTAAAAAGTCAAGGTCGGAATCTGAGCCTACGTTACCCCACCCCATTGAAATTCGCCGTTCGGGCCGAGGGAAGAAAACGGGTTAAAAGCCACTTCCCACAAATGCCCGTCCGGATCAGCGAAGTATCCGGAATAGCCGCCCCAGAAAACTTTTTGCCCCGGTTTAATAATAGTGCCTCCGGCCTTTTCCGATTCGGCCAAAATCGTATCCACGTCGCATTCGCTGGTAACATTGTAAGCGATTGTCATGGCGGAATATCCTGAACGTTCTACGGGAACCTGTGCATCTTCGGCCAGTTTGTCCCACGGATACAGGGCTAGTGCCATGTTATTCAGATTGTAGCAGACGATGTTTTCGGCTTCATCTTCCGATGCGATTTTCCAGCCCAGTGCGTCATAAAACGCGCGCGCTTTAGCCAGATCGAAAACACCAAGGGTGATAATGCTTAATCGTTGTTCCATGTCTTTTATATAAGCACAGAGGTTACGGAAAAATACAGAGGTTTTTCGTCATTGCGAGAAAGAGTAGCTGACGAAGCAATCCAGAGCCACAAGCACGATTCTGGATTGCCGCGCTCCCGTTGGTCGCTCGCAATGACTGCGCGAGAGATACTCTATCAATGCTCACTAAACAAATTCCCCGTATCGACCCAGTCTTCCTTAAAGCACTGGCGTTCGGCGTGCTCGCCCTGTTTGCCGGTGTTAAAGGAATCAACCGGGCGGTGATAGCCCATCACGCGGGTCCAGACCTTCGTTTTTTCACCGCAATGCGGGCAAGTCGGTTGTTCGCCTTTCAGGTAGCCGTGCTCGTCACAGACGGAGAAAACGGGCGTGATTGTGATGTAGGGCATTTGGTAGTTTTCAATCACTTTTTTTACAAAGCGTTTGCAAGCTTCGGGGGAGGAGAGCTGTTCGCTCATATAAAGGTGCAAAACCGTGCCGCCCGTATATTTGCATTGCAGATCGTTTTGCAGCTCCAGCGCCTCGAACGGGTCGTCCGTGTGCCCGGCCGGGATCTGGCTGGAATTGGTGTAGTAATTGTTTTCCTCCGTTCCGGCCTGAAGGATATCGGGGAAGCGCTTTTTATCCTCGCGGGCAAAGCGATAGGTCGTGCCCTCCGCCGGGGTGGCTTCGAGGTTATAGAGATTACCGCTTTCCTGTTGGTAGTCTTTCATTTTGTCCCGCATATGGTCGAGAATATCGAGGGACATTTGCGTGCCGCGCGGATCGGTGATGTCGTACTCATCATTCGTGAAATTGCGAATCATCTCATTCATGCCGTTCACGCCGATCGTGGAGAAGTGATTGCGCAAGAACGGCAGATAGCGGGAGGTGTACGGGTACAAGCCGCGGTCGTACATGCCTTGCGCGAAGGCGCGTTTTTTCTCCAGCGTGGAGTAGGAAATATCCATCAGGCGGTCGAGTTCGGCCATTAATCCGGCCTCGTCGTCTTTAAATTGGTAGCCGAGGCGCGCCATGTTGATGGTGACAACGCCGAGCGAGCCGGTCATTTCCGCCGAGCCGAACAGCCCGCCGCCGCGTTTTTGCAATTCTCGTAAATCCAGTTGCAGACGGCAGCACATAGAACGCACCGCGCCGGGTTCGTAGGCCTCCGGGTTGCGGATGCGGGCGCCGTTTTCATCGCGTTTGTACTGGCTGCCGACGAAGTTTTGGAAATAGGATGAACCGATCTTGGCCGTGTTGTCGAAAATCGCCGTGGCGACGGGGGTGTCCCAGTTGAAATCTTCCGTCACGTTGACTGTCGGGATCGGGAAGGTAAAAGGCTGGCCGTTCGAATCGCCCTCCGTCATGACTTCGTAATAGGCGATCACGATCATCTCCATCTCCGGGACGAAGTGCTTATAGCTCATATCTTCCAGTGTGCGCAGACCCATGTCGCGCTGCTGCGCTTTTTTGAGAAGGTCGTTGTCTTCGACGCCTTTGAACAGGTGGATATCGTTGGCCGTGGGGAAGTTGTTTTGCAAATCTTCCGGCGGGGTGATGTCCAGCGTAATGTTGGTAAATGGCGATTGGCCCCAGCGCGCCGGGACGTTCAAATTATAGACAAACTGCCGAATTGCTTTCTTTATGTCTTCAAAACCGAGCTGGTCGTGGAAAACGTAAGGGGCAAGGTACGTGTCGAAGGAGCTAAATGCCTGTGCGCCCGCCCATTCGGATTGCAGGATGCCGAGGAAATTGCTCATCTGGCCCAGTGCTTCGCGGAAGTGGCGCGGCGGGCGGGAGGACACGCGGCCCGCGACGCCGTTGAATCCTTCGTTTAACAAAGCCCGGAGGGACCAGCCCGCGCAATAGCCTGTCAGGCAGTCAAGATCGTGAATGTGGAGAGCGCCTTCGCGGTGGGCGCGGCCTTCTTCAGCGCTATAGACTTCATCCAGCCAGAAATTGGCGATGATCTTGCCTGCGACGTTGTTAATCATCCCGGCGTTGGAATAGCCCGTATTCGCATTGGCGTTGATTCGCCAGTCTTCCTTGGAGATATATTCGCTCACCGCTTCGCTGCAATCCACGTCCGTGCCGCCGAACAGGGTTGTGATTTTGTCGGGGTTTAGCGACTCGCTTTGGGAAGAATCGGCGGAGGCAAGAACGGCGTTGAGAGGCATAATAAATCTCCTTACGTGAAATAAAGATGTAAATAAATTCAATATGATATCTGAGCAGGTGGCACTAGATAGTGTGCCAAAAGAAGCGATATGCACTAAATATGGTATTCTTATGCGGGAGAGGGTCAAGAAATAAATTTCATTTAATCCCATTTAGGGGGTGCGCGAATTGACGCAGGGGGGGTAAGAGGTGATTGGCTTGTTGACGGTTTATCTGTCACGGCGCGGGAAATATGATATAACGTTCCGCATGGGAAAGACGTACGATGTGATTATTATCGGGGCCGGGGCGGCGGGCATGATGTGCGCGCAGGAAGCCGGTAAGCGCGGGCGCTCTGTCTGGCTGCTCGATCATGCTTCAAAGATCGGGGAGAAGATAAGAATCTCCGGCGGCGGGCGGTGTAATTTCACCAATCTTCACGCCGGGCCGGATGCGTATGTCTCAGCTAATCCGCATTTTTGCAAATCAGCCCTCAAACAATTTACGCAGCAGGATTTTATAGCTCTAATAGAAAAACACGGCGTATCGTATCACGAAAAAAAGTTGGGTCAGCTCTTTTGCGATGGTAACGCCCGGCAGGTCGTGGACTTGTTGCTTCAGGAGTGCAAAGATGCAGGCGTTCGTATCTCTCCGGAGACAATGGTTGAGGCGGTTGAAGTGGCAACGGATGGAGGATATATCGTAGAAACCAGCCGCGGTAAGGCGCATTGTCAGTCCCTGGTCATTGCGACGGGCGGCTTGTCGATCCCCAAAATCGGGAGCAGTAAATTCGGCTATGATGTCGCGCGGCAGTTTGGTTTGAGCGTGGTGGAAACGCGCCCCGCTTTGGTGCCTTTGACCTTTTCCGATGCTTTGCTTTCATGGTGCAAAGATTTGTCCGGTCTGTCGGTTGAGGCTAATGTAGCGTGTGGCGCGACATCTTTTGCGGAGGCTTTGCTGTTTACTCACCGGGGCTTAAGCGGCCCGGCGATCCTGCAAATTTCCTCTTACTGGCGGGAAGGGGAAGAGTTGCTGATCGACCTTGCGCCGGGCACGGATGTTCTGGCCCTTTTAAAGGCGCGCAAAAAAAGCCACCCTAAACAAGAGGTGCATACGGCGCTTTCCCACATTTTGCCCGCGCGGCTGGCGGAGGGAATTTGCACCGCGCAAAATATCAAGGGGCGCCTCGCTGACTTGCCGGATAAGGCGCTGGCCGTATTGGCGCAGGCCGTGAATGCATGGCGCATTAAGCCCGCGGGTACGGAAGGTTACCGCACGGCGGAGGTTACGCACGGCGGGATCGATACGGCGGAGCTATCTTCCCAAACGATGGAAGCGCGCCGCCAGCCGGGACTATATTTTATTGGTGAAGTCGTTGACGTGACCGGGCATTTGGGCGGCTATAATTTCCAGTGGGCATGGTCTTCGGGGTATGCCGCCGGGCAAAATGTATAACCGATTTTTATAGTCATTCTCCTTAAGACAGGGCTGCAAATGAAGCCGTTTTCTCAAAAAGCTTCTCAAAGTACGTTTGATTGCCGTACTTCGGGACGGGGGGAGAAATGGGTTACCTTAGCGCCTCAAGCAGCGTGTCGTAAGGTGCCAGCTTATCCAGCGGTCCTAACGCCGCCAGCGTCGGTTTCCCGGCAAATATCTTTCCGGCCACGCGCGTCACATCATCAATCGTCACGGCCTCAACCTTCCGGCGCTTGGTGTCCATATCCAGAACCTCGCCATAATGGATCAAGTGCTTGGCCTGTTGGTTGGCGCGGCTCATCATCGACTCACGGGCCATCAACAACCGCGCTTTTAACATCGCCTGCGCCCGCGCCAATTCTTCCGCCGCGATATCTTGCTGGATTTTATGAATTTCTTCACACAGGACATTTATAAGCTCCGGCAGCTTATCCGGGCCGGTCCCGGCATAAATCTCCAGCTCGCCGCTATCCTGATAGGTGTTGTGAAAGCCAAAGACGCTATAGACCAGCCCGCGCCGCTCACGAATTTCATGATACAGACGGGAGGCCGTACCGCCCCCCAAAATCAGCCCCAGCATCACCGCCGCGTAATAATCCGGGTGGTGGCGGTCATAGCCTTCAAAGCCCAGGATCACATGGCTTTGTTCCAGATCGCGCGGCACACGGACTTCTCCGCCCTCATAACGGGCCGGGACCGGAGCAAAATTATTATCCGTCGGCAGATCCACAAAGAGCCTTTCAACCTGCGCTACGATATCTTCGTGCCGGACGTTACCAGCAGCCGAAACCACCAGCCGCGCCGGGGTATAGAATTTCCGCACATAGCCGAGCAGCGTTTCGCGCGCCATGGCGGAGACAATCTCCGCCGTTCCCAAAATCGGCTTACCCAGCGCTTGCCCCGGATAGGCCGCCCCCTGCCAGACATCGAACACGTAATCATCGGGTGTATCGGTGCACATGCCGATTTCCTGCAAGATCACACCGCGTTCCCGTTCGACTTCCTCTGGCGGCATGGCGGGCCGCTGGATCATATCGGCCAGTACATCCAGTGCCAGCGGCACGTCCTCCTTCAGTACATGCATGTGGTAGGCGGTATTTTCATGAGAGGTATAGGCATTCATCGACCCGCCGACATTTTCGATGGCCTCATTAATCTGGCGGGCGGAGCGTGTGGGCGTGCCCTTGAACATCATATGTTCGACCATATGCGCCACGCCGTTTTCCGCCGGGTCTTCGTGCCGCGCTCCAACATCGGCCCACACGCCGAGAACAGCGGAATCAACGGAAGTCACAGTATCGGTAATCACACGTAAACCGGAAGGGAGAGTCGTCAAACGAATGGTATTTGTCATGAGTAAATTAACCGTGGTAATGGCGGCTCAGGCGCCCGATTGTAAGTCCTTGCACAAGGATCGAAAACAGCACGATGCAGTACGTGACCAGCAGCAAGAAATCACGCAGCTCTCCATCCGGGAGCGACAAGACCATCGCCACGGAAAGCCCGCCGCGCAAGCCGCCCCAAACAAGGATAGGAATAGCCCCGGCGCTAAACGTGCGAATACGGCGCAAAACCGTAACCGGCAAAATAACGGACAACGTCCGGATCGCCAGCAAGCCCGGAATCATGATAAGCCCAGCCGTAAAGGCTGTCTGGTTAAAGGGGATCATAACCAGTTCGAACCCGATCAACATAAACAAAATCGCATTCAAAAATTCGTCGATCAGCTCCCAAAAATTATCGAGGTTTTGCTTGGTCATGTTCGACATAGCATGCGCGCGGCCGATATTCCCGACGATCAGACCCGCTACAACGATGGCGATCGGCCCGGAGACATGAATAGCGCTCGCGAGTTGATATCCACCCATAACGAGAGCAAGGGTCAGGAAAATCTCGACTTGGTAATTATCGACACTGCGGAGCATCAAAAAAGTGATATAGCCGAGAATGCCGCCCAAAACCGCGCCGCCAATGGCTTCCTCAGCGAACAGCATCGCTACGTGGGACGGCTCCGCATGGCCGTGCGTGGCAACACCCAAAATCGCTATAAATAACACCACCGCTACGCCATCGTTAAATAGCGATTCCCCCACGACTTTTGTCTCCAGCGTTTGCGGCACACCGGCCTTTTTCAGGATCGCCATCACAGCAATCGGGTCGGTCGGCGATATGAGTGCGCCGAACAACAAGGCATGGACAAAGGAAATCTCAAACCCCAGCAAAGGGAAGAGATACCAACAGGCAGTACCCACAAGAGCCGTTGAAAACACCGTCCCGAAAAAGGCAAGGGTCGAGACAATAAAGCGCTGCGCATGCAAGGCTTTCCAGTTCACGTGAAGCGCGCCGGCGAACAGCAGAAAACTCAACATACCGTCGAGCAACGTCGCCGAAAAATCAATCTTGCCGAAAACGTCCCTTACAAGTGGCAGGACATCAATGCCAACCAGCGGCATCAACAGCATAATCATCGACATGGCCAGCGCCATCGTCATGATCCCGATCGTGGTCGGCAGGCGGATATAGCGGTAATTGATATAAGAGAATACCGCGCAAAATGTAACGAGAATACTGGTCAGAGAAACAACGCTCATACCTTTTCCCGGATGAAGGTTTTCACCGCCTCAATATCCTTAGGTAAAACGGTAAAATGTTCTTCGCCCTCAAGAACGGCGGCGAGGCGTTCGGGCACCTCCGGCACAAAACCAACAGCTTGTTTTACCGCATCGGGGAACTTGGCCGGATGAGCCGTCGAAGCAATCACAACCGGGACGGATGGGTCATCCTGCGCGCTCATAGCCGCATGAACCCCCACCGCCGTATGCGGGTCGATCAGATAGCCTGTTTGTTGATAGCATTCCGCCATTGTCGCTAGCGTTTCTTCTTCATCGCACCGGACGGCCATGAAGTCAGACCGTGCGTGGGCCATCAAATCATCATCCAGCGCGAAAGCGCCTGTTTCGCGAAAACGCCCCATCAGGCCGGAAAGCTTCTCATGGTCGCGGCCCAAAAGTTCAAACAAATAGCGCTCGAAATTACTGGAAATCTGGATATCCATACTGGGGCTCATGCTCGGAATGACGCCCTCGCATTTCATTTCCCCGGTCTCAAAGAAGCGGGTCAGGATATCATTGCGGTTGGAACCGATTATCAGCTTATCAATCGGCAAGCCCATCTGGCGCGCAATGTGAGCGGCGAAGACATTGCCGAAATTCCCCGTCGGCACGGCAAAGGATACCGGACGGTGCGGTGCCCCCAGAGCCACAGCGGAGGTCACATAATAGACCACCTGCGCCATAATCCGTGCCCAGTTGATCGAATTGACCGCTGACAAATTTAAATCGCCGCGCATTTTTTCATCGGCGAACATTTCCTTTACAAAAGCCTGACAATCATCAAACGTGCCTTGCAGTGCGATATTGTGGACGTTCGGCGCATCGACGGTGGTCATTTGCTTGCGCTGCACATCGGAAGTCCGCCCTTCCGGGTGCAGGATAAAGATATCAACCCGCTCGCAATAACGGCACGCTTCAATCGCTGCGCTTCCCGTATCGCCGGAGGTGGCACCGACAATCGTTACGCGCTCACCGCGTTGTTCCAGAACATAGTCAAATAAGCGTCCCAGCAATTGCAAGGCGTAATCTTTAAACGCCAGTGTTGGCCCACGCCATAGCTCCAATATCCATGCATTCGGCCCTATCTGGACCAAGGGCGCCGTGGCGCTGTGATCGAAAACAGACGGCACGGCATTGCGGTCGAACACGCTGGAGGAATAGGTGTTATACAAAAGCCCGCCCAGTGTTTCCCGGTCGATAGAATTTCCAACGAACGGCGCCATGACTTGCAACGCCACATCGGTATAGGCCATGCCCGCCATTCCGGCCAATTCCTCCCGGCTCAGCTGCGGCCAGGCTGTCGGCACATATAGCCCGCCGTCCGGCGCGAGACCCGCCAACAACACATCAGTGAAACTCTTTGGCTCCCCCGGCCCGCGGGTGGAAATATATTTGATTTCATTCATAGCCGCGATTATGGCGGGGAATGGCCCGCAATTCAAGTGGAAGATCGCTTTACGCAGCCAGATAACGCCGCTCGAAATGGCTGATAAGGAAAGCCGGGTCGAGGGCTTTCCCGGTGGCCTGTTCAAGGCATTTATCCCACGAAAGCAGACGCCCCTTGCTATAGATGTTTTCCCGCAGCCATGTGACGATTTCACCAAACTGGCCTTGCGCGACCTGTTTATCCATGTCCGGCACAGCCTTGCACAAGCTGTCGTGAAGCTGCGCGGCGATCATATGACCCAGCGTGTAAGACGGGAAATACCCAAACTTGCCGACGAACCAATGTACGTCCTGCAAACAGCCTTGCTCGTTGCTTTCCGGCTTGATACCGAGCAATTCTTCCATTCCGGCGTTCCAGGCCTCCGGCAGATCGGCAATTTTCAACGTACCCTCAACCAGATCCTTTTCCAGCCGGTAGCGCAAAAGCACATGGAAGAAGTACGTTATTTCATCTGCATGCCGCCGATTTGCTGTACGTTTCACACGGGTACGTAGCGCATAAATGTTATCGGCGGTTAAAACAGGATTTTGCAAACCGTGGAACAAGCCCTGCACGCGCGGCGATAAAAAGTCATAAAAGGCATGTGTTCGGCTGATAATCATATCAATCAACAAAGCTTGTGATTCCTGCATTGCGGCACCGAGGTCTTGCCCGACAGGCTGGTAACGCCATGTTTTCCGCGGCAGCCCTTGAATGTAAAGGCCGTGACCGCCTTCATGCAGCGTGCTGCGCATGGAATCGGTGAAATCCATTGTATCGACGCACTTGATAACCAGCCGGGTGTCCTCCGGCGTGCCGCCCTCGACGGGGTTATGCCCGGTTTCATACAGGCCGCCGCGCTGAAAATCAAAGCCCAGAGCCTCTAGCAACGCCCGGTTAAGCCACATTTGCGCTTTGTCGGGGTAGAAATCCTTAATCGGTAAAGGCTCCGAACCGCTGGCTTGGCGCTCCAGAATTTTGGGCACCATAGGTGTTAATTTTTTTTCCAGTGTCGCAAACCAGCCGTCGATATCCGCTACGCTCGTCCCCGGCATATACTGGTCGATTAACCCTTGATACAGGGAATTTTGCCCCGTCGCCCGGCAGCGCGCTTCGACAATCTGCTTGTTCAGGTCAATAACGCGGGACAGAAATTCCCGCGCTTTCGGCCAGTCACCGTCATTTAATACTTCTCGGTGGACCCGGCGCCCTTCATAAGTCAGACGCGCACGTTTTTCAATTAAGGCGCTGTCAACGTGACAGGCGCTTCGGTACATACGCTCCATTTCGTGCAAATTGGCGCTATCCCAGTCATCCCAGTCATCGGCGTGATTGGCTTTGTGATCTTTCGCCCGATCAAGAAGCTTGGCCACATCGACGGCTACGAGGTCTTCGTGCATGCGGCGTTGCAGGTAAGAAATTTGTCCCAGACGGCTTTTCCATGCCCCTTCGGGCATCGCGGTTAAAAAGTCACGGCCCATTGTTTCCTCAACCGCCGCCAGCTTTCCTATATCGCGGAATTGCGCTTTCAGCTGGTTATACGCCAGAGAAGAATGCTCTTGGTCCTGCCGGACCACTACCGGTGCCGCTACGCTTTCCGGCTCAGGCACATTGGCGATCTTTATCTTGTCGCTTTTGAAGCCAAGTGAAGGAAAGGGCAAAGCCCCAAACGATAGCGATCCCCACGGCCGCGCCGGAGAATATACCCAATCTTTGATTTTCTGCCATAGTGATTGAAAAAGGATCATAGAACCCGCTTCGAATATTGCCTCTCCTTACCTATAAGAACATAGGGCCGTTTCCGGCGCAAATAAATAAATATAGCCATTCTTCTTTAGAACAGGACAGGTCTGCAAATGAAGCCGTTTTTTCAAAAAGCTTCTTAAAGTACGCTTACTGTACGTTGTCGTCGCTTTTTTAAAAAGCCGGTCAGTTTCGCCTCTGTCCTATTCTAAATCGAAACGACTATAAATTAAGGGGACGCCCGCAGCACATGGCATCCCCTTTGTTTTCCTCACGTTTCCAAGAAGCCTTACATCAGCTTTTGCATGATGGCTTCTTTGCATTCATCATCGAATATCCGTTCATACCAGTCATTTTTCAGGCGCTCGTTGGCACGCTCATGGACGCGGCCCTGATCGGATACGATTTCCCAACATTCCGGGTTCACACTCGCCATGTGATCCAGCGCATGTTTCACGTTGAAGATAACCGGCTGCAACTCACTCGGTCCTCTCAGACGCGGCCCTAATACCCGGAAATCAACCCCGATACGCTTGAATGTATCAAATTCCTCCGGCGAGGCGGCATAAACGCAATCCATAACTCCGGCATCAATCGCCGCTTCAAAGACCGCACCGACAAGCCCCAGCGGCGCATACGGAATGCGGCGGCGGAAATAGGTGAGCTTGCCGCCTTTGGTTTCTTCTCCCTTCAATTCGGGGTCGTAATAAGCAGGCAAAATTGAGCCGTCTTTCTCCCGGCGGCGGAAAAACGGCGCCATACACAGACGGGAGATTTCCCCCAACTGCATCACTTTATCGTCAATTCCCAGCAAGGGATGATCGCAGCATTCCTGTAAAGGCAGGCTGGTTTTTGGGTTATCTTCGTGCGGCAGAACAAAGCGTACCGTACCGGCCACTTCATTCGTCAGGCGGTGAATCAGCAAATAATGCACCGCACGCTCATCATAAGCGTCCGTTTCGATCCGGTCCAAACCGGCTTTATTGACCCATCCATTTTCCTCGACAAACACTTTATGACGCAGGTGATAGGCTTTTTCCCGCATCAAATCGGTATCGGCCCGCACAACCTTGAAGGTTTTGTGATAGGCGCTATAAAAACTGTTTTTCTGAACACGGCTTAAATAAGCCCTTAAAAGATTTTCGTTGGTCATTTTGCTGCCCCCTTAAATTATATGGCCTACCGGTTTTAAACACCGGCTTCCCGGCTCTAAGAGATAGTCCTGCGACTATCGTCTATAGCCCCTAGTCTAGCGAAAACGCCTTAAAAGGCCTTTAATTTTACCGAGCATTTTATTTGCTTTTATGTGAATATTTTTTAGTGTGTACGGACTGGACAAACCCCATGATGCTAGCCTATTTTCAATTAGCCATTTAACCCTATCGTAAAGGACAAAAAAATTGGTAGCTGTTAGCGAAATTATGGAAGACGTTTACACGGCGCTGGAAAACGATAATGAGGATATTGATTTCCAGATCGCCCGGTTGAAAGACGCGCTGGCCGGTAGTGGTGAAAAGGAAGCCGTATTTGATCCGGCGCGCCTGCCGCAGCCTAACCGCGCGGGACGCAAGATGATGCAATCCTATTTCAAAAAACGCGGCGTTAAAGTCACATTCTCCAGTTAAGGGTAAGCCGATGATGCGCATTCTTCATATCGTGGCGGGTGCCCCTCAAGGCGGGGCGGAGACTTTTTGCCTCGATGCGATCAAGGCGCTTCATGACCAAGGCATCGCTCAGCACGTGGTTTGCCGCCCGCATGAGGGCGTCGTCAAGGCGCTGGAGGAGCGCGGCATTCCCTACACGCCGCTAACCTTTAACCGTTTCCGCAAATGGACCGAACAAAGAACCATCGCCAAAACAATCAAAACATTCGGCCCGGACCTTGTCCATGCATGGATGAGCCGCGCGTCTTCCTTCGTTCCCAAAGGGGTGGAGGTTCCCGTTCTCGGCTGGTTCGGCGGGTATTACGATCTTAAAAACTATAAGAACTGTGATTTTTATATGGGCGTTACACGCGACATCGCCCGCCACATTTCGGAAAAATCGGAAACGCCGGAACGCGTTTTTTGTGTCCACACCTTCGGCACGCTGGAGAAAGACGAACCCGTCAGCCGCGGTGATTTCGCTGTGCCGGACGATGGGAAAACTGTTCTATTGCTGTCCCGCATGCACTGGAAAAAGGGCGTTGATACTTTGCTCGAAGCTGCACAAAAGCTGGATGATAACGTTTATCTCTTGCTCGCCGGGGATGGGCCGGACCTCGAAAAATACAAAAAGATGGCCCAAGATATGGGGCTGGAGTCCCGCGTACGGTTCCTCGGCTGGCGCACCGACCGTGCCGCTTTGCTGGGGGTGGCGGATGTCTGCGTCCTGCCCTCGCGCTATGAGCCGTTCGGCACCGTCATTGCGGAGAGCTGGTTTGCGCGCGTGCCGCTGGTCGCCGCCAAAGCCGCCGGGGCCAGCCAATATGTTAGCCACGAGATCGACGGCCTTCTCCACGAGATCGACGACGCCGACGGCCTGGCCGCGCAAATCACCCGCGCCTTGAGCGATGAAGCGCTGCGCGCGCGCCTGATCGAACAGGGTCAAAAAACCTACGATGCTCTTTTCAGCCGCGAAGTCGTCACGGCCTCCCTCATCAAAGCTTACAAAGATATGCTGTCCGCTGGAAAGCTGAACAAGGCGGCTTAGGTTCCCCGTTCGCGTAAGAAAACAAAATCCGTATCGCTGGACAAAGAGGGCTGGAATTCATAGCCATCGGCGTTGAAGTCTTTGAGCCCTTCCGGGGTTTCCACGCGGTTTTGAATCATATAGCGCGCCATTGCCCCGCGCGCCCGTTTCGCAAACAGGCCAATGACCTTGGGCCCCTCGGCTTTCAGCTCCTTGAAATGGCAGGTCACAAACCCGCCCGTAAGCCGCGCCGGGTCGATCGCCTTGATATATTCGTTAGAGGCCAGTGAAATCACCGTCTTGTCCTTGTGATCCTTGAGCGCGTCGTTGCAAGCGCCCGTCAAAAGGCCCGCCCAGAAATCATAGAGGTCTTCGCCGCGCGGATTGGTGAGCTTTGTGCCCATCTCCAGCCGGTAGGGCTGCATCAGGTCGAGCGGCCGCAAAAGGCCGTAAAGGCCGGAGAGAATGCGCAGGGTGCCTTGCGCGTAGGCTATATCCTCCGCGCTCAGACTGTCGGCGTCGAGGCCCACGTAAGTATCGCCCCGGAAGGTATAAGCCGCCGCGGCCGCGTTGCCCGTATCAAACGGGGTGGAGAAATTTTTGTACCGCGCCACGTTAAGGTCCGTCAGCTTGTCCGACAACCCCATCAGTGCCTTGATCCGCGCCGGGGCCAGCCCACGCAGCACAGCGATCAGGGCTTCGCTCTCATCCAAAAACGCAGGCTGCGTTACCCCCGCCCCGTTTTTCGACGGGTCAAATTCCAGCTTCTTCGCGGGGGATATGAGAGCGAGCATGGTTACTGTCTTTCGGGGTTGGTGTGGTTTTGGTTTCCCACTATATAGGGCCGTTACGGCGGATTTCAATTTGAAAAGGAAAAACGATTTACAATAAATTAAAACATTTTGTTGTAAAATATCACAATATGTTATATTTTATGAAAGCAAATTTATGAGGCGACAAAATGACAACTGTTAACTTACCCAACGACCTCGTCGAGAAAGCAAAGAAATATGGCGCGGTGTTTCACCGCTCCACCCCCAAACAGATTGAGTACTGGGCGACCATCGGGCGTGCCTGCGAAGACAATCCCGACCTGCCCTATGAATTTATTAAGGACATTTTACTGGCCTTGGAAGAAGAAGGCGGCACGCCCTTTGAGTTCACAGAACTTAAAGATTAACATGCGGGGACGGTTATGATTATTATTGAAAAACCGTCCTTTAAAAAGGTTGCCAAAAAACTCAAAAAAAACCAAAGACGTGATCTCGAAATCGCCGTGAAAGAAATCGTCGCTGATGTCGAGATAGGGCAGCTTAAAAAAGGCGATCTGGCTGGTGTACGGGTTCACAAATTCAAAATGGTAAAACAAGAAATGTTGCTGGCTTACACTTACGAAGATGAAGTGATTACCCTCACGCTTTTAGGTCTCGGCAGCCACGAAAATTTTTACCGGGATTTGGGACGGTAGAGGCGTCCGGGCTTAAGGATCAAAATCATGACTAATATCTTCAACGGAGGTTGGGTAAAATGTACCCTCCTTCACCCATATTAACTCTCCATCTTTCTTCAAGTTCTTCGAGGCGTTTGTTTACCCAGTTTACTGGGACATGATCTATACCCGCCTCTATAAATCTAACATCGCCGGGAAAGGCTTTCATGTACTCTTTTCTAATTTGAGTAAGAACATCCAACCGTACTCTGGGTCATTTGCACCAGCACCTCCATATCCGTAAGGCCATATTTCTGTAGGTATATTCAATAAATAATCTAGAATCTTTTCCATCACCTTACTCCCACTCGATCGTCCCCGGTGGTTTGGAGGTAATGTCGTAAACCACGCGGTTGATGCCGCGGACTTCGTTGATGATGCGGGTGGAAACGCGCCCTAAAAACTCATGGTCGTAGGGGTAGTAATCCGCCGTCATGCCGTCGGTGGAGGTCACGGCGCGCAACGCGCACACGTAATCGTAGGAACGGCTATCCCCCATCACGCCCACCGTTTTCACGGGCAGCAGCACGGCAAACGCCTGCCAGATCGTATCGTAGAGGCCCGCGGTGTGGATTTCCTCCAGATAAATCGTATCGGCCTTGCGCAGGATGTCGATTTTGTCTTGCGTGATCGCGCCGGGAATGCGGATGGCGAGGCCCGGCCCGGGGAACGGGTGGCGGCGAATGAAATCCTCGGGCATGCCGAGTTCGCGCCCCAGCGCCCGCACTTCGTCCTTGAACAGTTCGCGCAGCGGTTCGACGAGGCCCATATTCATGCGCTCCGGCAGGCCGCCAACATTGTGGTGGGATTTGATCGTCACGCTCGGCCCGCCGGTGAAAGAAACGCTCTCAATCACATCCGGATAGAGCGTACCTTGCGCCAGAAAATCCGCGCCGCCGATGCGGCCGGCGACTTCTTCGAACGTGTCGATGAACAGCGCGCCGATAGCCTTGCGCTTGATTTCGGGGTCATCCACGCCCTCTAGCGCCCCGAGGAATAAAGCGCTCGCGTCTTCGTGGATCAGAGGAATGTGGTAGTGCTCTTTAAACAGGCTCACGACCTGTTCGCTTTCGCCCGCGCGCATCAGCCCCGTGTCAACGTAGATACAGGTGAGCTGATCGCCGATGGCCTCATGCAACAGCACAGCCGTGACAGAGCTATCTACCCCGCCGGACAGGCCGCAAATAACTTTCTTATCACCGACTTGCGCGCGGATTTTTTCAATGATCTCTTCCTTGAAGCTCGCCATTGTCCAGTCGCCCGCGCAGCCGCAAACATTGTGTGTAAAGTTTTTATAGAGCGCCGCGCCGTGCGGGGTATGAACGACCTCCGGGTGGAACTGCACGCCATAGAAGCGGCGGGAATCATCGGCGATCATAGCAAAGGGTGCCCCTTCGGATTTGCCGACAATCTCAAAACCGGGTGGCAGAGCCGTCACGCGGTCGCCATGGCTCATCCAGACTTGCTCATGCGCGCCTTCATCCCATACGCCATCCAAAAGCGCGTTATGCGCCACAACATCGACATAGGCCCGGCCAAACTCACGGCCCGTACCGTCACCGGCCTCAACCTTACCGCCGAGTTGCTCGACCATCGTTTGCTGGCCGTAGCAAATCCCCAGCACCGGCACACCCATTTCGAAAACACAATCCGGGGCGCGGGGGGAGTCAACATCCGTCACACTGCACGGCCCGCCGGAAAGAATAATCCCCTTGGGGTTATAGGCTCTTATTTTCTCATCATCCGCATGATTGAAGGGCCAAATTTCGCAATAAACGCCGCTTTCTCGCACGCGCCGGGCGATAAGCTGTGTGACTTGTGAACCGAAATCAAGAATCAGAATGTGATCGTGTTGTGCTTGTGTCATAAGTTTTTCCCCGTTAAGCGCTATATTCATATTGCGTTTGTAAACAAACACATCCAGACTGTCCAGCACGGAAGGGGCGATTCATACTTTAAGCGAAGAACAGGAAAAACCGTGACGACTTACAATAACGAACTTTTCATTTCATGGGACGGCATTCAAGCCGCCTGTGCCCAGATCGCCGCCCGAATTATTGAGGATGGCCGCTCGTTTGAGCGCGTTTTGGCCATCACGCGCGGCGGCCTTTTTCCCGCCGGGATTATTGCGCGGGAGCTGGACATCCGGCAGGTCGAAACGATCGGTATTGACACCTATGACGATCAGGAGCAAAAAAGCGAACCCGCTATTATCAAACTCTGCCGGGAAGAATTTTTAAAAGATACCCTTATTATTGATGATCTTGTTGATACCGGGGCAACGATTAAAAAGCTTAAGGACCAAACGGATAATTGTTATTTTGTCGCGGTTTTCGCCAAACCGGAAGGACTGCCGCTTGTCGATCTGTACCACAGTGAAGTGCCGCAAGATACATGGATAAGATTCCCGTGGGATACACGGCGGCAATATAGCGAACCCCTTGCGCGCAACGTATCATAAAGAAATACCACCTGTATGCCTGATTTCATCCAAAAGTCCGCCGATACCATTCGTGCCGTTGCGCCGGACATAAAACCGCGCATAGCTGTAATGCTGGGTTCCGGCCTTGGCGCAGTAGCGGATTTGCTGGAAGAAACGGCCGCTATTCCCTATAGCGATTTGCCCGGTTTCCCGGTACCGACGGTTAAGGATCATGAGGGCAGTCTACGGATCGGCCATGTTGAAGGTACGCCCGCGCTCTTCCTCAAAGGCCGCCAGCATATGTACGAAGGGCAGGGATCGGACGGTCTGAAAACCATGATCCGTACCCTCAAAACCATCGGCGTGGAAATCCTTGTCCTAACGAATGCGGCCGGGTCCCTAAAAGTTAGCAATCCGCCCGGCAGCGTTGTAGCCATTCGCGATCATATTAATCTGCTCGGCACTAATCCACTGGTCGGGCCAAACGATGATGAGTGGGGACCGCGTTTTCCCGATATGGGCGATTGCTGGAATGCGGATTTACGTGCGACACTGCAAAAAATTGCTGCGGAGCAAAAAATCCCTCTGGATGAAGGGGTTTATGCTGCTATGCTTGGTCCATCATTTGAAACGCCAGCGGAAATTAAAATGCTGGCCACCTTGGGAGCGGACCTCGTCGGTATGTCGACTGTGCCTGAAAATATTATCGCGTGCCATTGCGGCCTGAAATGCCTTGGCCTTTCGGCGGTGACCAATATGGCTGCCGGGATGAGCGACGAAATCCTGTCTCACGAACATACCATTGCCAATGCCGCTAAAGCCGAAAATACCATGGCGGCTTTGATGCGCGGATTTATGATGGCCGTCTAGATATTGTAGTCACATTATTAATTTCTGGCATTGTCATCCTGAGCATACGCGAAGGATCCAAAAAAGATTCTTCGGCTTTGCCTCAGAATGACAAAAGAAGGAATTATCGGTTCTTTTTTTCTCTACCCTTGCTATGATGCTTACGGGAGATTTTTAAATGGATAATATTTACAAAAACACTACGTTTAGTTTCGAATTCTTTCCCCCTAAAACAGATAAGGCGGAAGAAGCTTTCTGGCCCGTTGTTGATGAGCTGGCTACTCTTGCCCCTTCCTTTATGACCGTCACATACGGCGCGGGCGGCTCCACTCGCGACAAGACGCTGGAAACCGTTACAAAGATGCAAGAGCGCACAGGGCTACCCTGCGCCATGCATTTGACGTTCATCAACACCCCGCGCAAAGAACTGTTTGCCCTGACGGACGATATGTGGAAGCGCGGAATTAAACACATTGTGGCACTGCGCGGCGATATGCCCGAAGGGCTGCAATGGCCGCTCGATCCGGATGGCGATTATTTCCAGTACACCAGTCACTTTGTTGCAGCCCTACGGGCGCGTCATGATTTTGAGGTCTCCGTGGGTGCTTACCCGGAAAAGCACCCGGATGCCCCCGATATGAGCGCCGATATCGAAGCCTTGAAAAAGAAATGCGATGCCGGAGCGAACCGGGCCATTACCCAATTCTTTTTCGACAATGATTCGTTTTTCAATTTCGTTGATGAAGTGCGCGCCGCCGGGATTATTAAACCTATCGTGCCGGGGCTTCTTCCTATTTATGACTACAAGAGCATGTGCAGCTTTGCCGGGCGGTGCGGTGCCCGCATTCCGGATTGGCTTCATGAGCGTTTCGCCGGGCTGGAAGACAAACCGGAGGAAGCGGCCAAAATCGCTCAGGATATTTTTAACACGCAAATTCGCAACCTGACGGAGCGGGGTGTTGAACATATCCATATCTATACTTTGAACAAAGCGGCCATGCTGATAAAAGCCTTGTCCGCGTAAACGCAATACCCTTTAATAACGATACAGAATTCTAAATTTAAGGAGATATAAAATGACCCTTTCAACCAACCTTGGTTTTCCGCGTATGGGTGTGAACCGCGAATTGAAAAAAGCGGTAGAGGCCTATTGGAAAGGTAATATCGACCAAGATGCACTAACGGAAGTTACGAAGGAACTGCGCCTGCGTCACTGGAAAATGCAACAGGATGCTGGAATTGATTTGATCCCCAGCCATGATTTTGCCTTGTACGACCATATGCTCGGTATGGCCGCGACGCTGGGCTGCATCCCGCCGCGCTACAATTTCACCGGCGATATGATTGACCTCGACACTTATTTTGCCATGGCCCGCGGCGCCGAAGGCATCCCGGCGATGGAAATGACCAAGTGGTTTGATACCAACTATCACTACATCGTACCGGAATTTGAAGAAGGACAAGATTTCCGCCTTACCTGCGAACACGTTTTCCACGCCTATGAAGAAGCCAAAGAAGCGGGAATCGAAACAAAGCCCGTTCTTGTCGGTCCCCTGACCTTCCTGCTGCTTGGCAAGGCCCGTGGTGATTTCTGCCCCTCCACGCTGCTCAAAGACCTGATTCCGGTTTATGAGGAAATCCTGCGCGGTCTGGATGAACGCGGCGCAAACTGGGTCCAAATCGACGAACCCGCCCTCGTGCTCGACCTGCCGGACTGGGCGCTCGAAAATTATCTTCCCACTTACGAACGATTAGCCGCTGCCGCGCCGGGGCTCAATATCTTTCTCGCCACTTATTTCGGAGAGCTTGGCGACAATCTGGACATTGCCCTGTCCCTGCCGGTACAGGCGCTTCACCTCGATCTTGTCCGTGCACCGGAGCAATACAAAGACGCGCTGGCTTTCATCCCCGAAGGGATGAGCCTATCGCTAGGCGTTGTCGATGGCCGGAATATCTGGAAGAACGATCTCGACGCATCACTGAAAATCGTTGAGGACGTTATCACTCATCTGGGCCATGAGCGTGTCATGGTTGGTCCGAGCTGTTCTCTGTTGCACAGCCCTGTTGATCTCGATGGAGAAACGGCACTGGATGAAGAATTGAAAAACTGGCTGGCCTTTGCCAAACAAAAACTCGATGAAATTGCGGCGCTGGCCAAGGGACGGGAAGAAATTACCGCCGAACTGGAAGCCTCCAACAAGGCCGTTCAATCCCGTAAAACCTCCACACGGATTCATAATAAAGCCGTAGGAGAACGTATGGCTGCGGTCACACCCGCTATGCTTGACCGGCCCAGCCCGTTTGCCACGCGCGCGCCGTTGCAACATGAGGCATTGGAGCAAGCGCTATTCCCGACAACAACTATTGGCTCCTTCCCGCAAACACCGGAAATCCGTAAAGCGCGGGCCGACTTTAAAAAAGGGAATATGGATGCGGAATCCTACGAGCAAGCGATGAAAGCCGAAATCGAAGCCGTCGTCCGGTTCCAGGAAGAGATCGGCCTCGACGTGCTGGTTCACGGTGAGCCGGAGCGCAACGACATGGTTGAATATTTCGGGGAGCAGCTCTCCGGTTTTGCCTTTACCAAAAATGGCTGGGTTCAGTCTTACGGCTCGCGCTGCGTTAAGCCACCGGTTATTTTCGGTGACGTATCACGCCCCGACCCGATGACAGTGGAATGGTCGAAATACGCTCAAAGTCTGACAGACAAGCCAATGAAAGGCATGCTGACCGGGCCTGTGACGATCCTGCAATGGTCGTTCGTGAGAAACGACCAGCCGCGCAGCACCACATGCAACCAGATTGCTCTCGCCTTGCGTGATGAGGTCGCCGATTTGGAAGCGGCCGGAATTACATCCATTCAAATGGACGAGCCCGCCATCCGCGAAGGGTTGCCCCTGCGCCGGAGCGATTGGGATGCATATCTGAAATGGTCGGTCGATGCTTTCCGTCTGTCCGTCGCCGTCGCGAAGGACGCGACACAAATCCACACCCATATGTGCTATTCCGAGTTTAACGACATGATCGAAGCCATCGGCGCGATGGATGCCGACGTGATTTCTATCGAATCTTCCCGCTCGGACATGGAATTGCTGGAAGCGTTTGAAACCTATCACTATCCGAACGAAATCGGGCCGGGCGTCTATGACATTCACTCCCCGCGCGTACCATCGGTGGAGGAGCAAGTGAAGCTTCTGGAAGCGGCGTTAACGCACATTCCGGCGGCGCAGCTATGGGTCAATCCGGATTGCGGCTTGAAAACCCGTGGCTGGGCCGAGGTTGAGCTATCATTGAAAAACATGGTGGAAGCGGCCAAGATTATGCGTGAAAAGGCCGCCAAGGAAAAAGCGGCTTAATTAAAAGCCAAGCGCTCTATTTCTGTTTACTTCTCTCCGGCGGGCATATTGTTCCGCCGGGGAAAGAGGAAAGGCTTCGCTTTGTTTTCTGATCTTTTCTTTAATGCCCGGCGTTACGTCAACAACCGAAAGAGGATTAAATAAAACCGGAGAGATGAGATTCCCGGCTTTGTCTTTTCTGAACAAAATGTGTTCGTTCTGGCAATCAAACAGCAAGCATTGCTTTGTGCCATTTTTGAGAGACTGAAGCGCATAGTCAGATAATAGACGAACAGCCTTAACTAGACTTTCTTCACCCCGAAGTGTCTCATGGGCCTCTTCATGGTCCTCTCCATCAGGATAATGGTCCACCCGTGCAAAGCTGGCTATGGCGCGAACAGGGCCGGACATGGCGGTCTTTTTACTATCCTCCATATCCTGCAATTTCGTCAGAGGCTCTGTAACCGTCACATAGGTATTTTGATTGAGCATAAAATGATCGTAAATTTTGGGCAGATATGGGTTGTCATCGTGCGCCTGACATATCACAGCAAAAGCATGCGCCCGGCATACGTCATGACTGATATGAATTTCATGAGGATGCCTTAATTTGCTCACTTTGTTGAGCAGCGACGTCCCCCTTCCGGAGGGCTTCAAAAACGCCCGGCACAATCCCAAAGATGAATGTTTGCTAAAATTTACCGGGAGAACAGTCCTGCGCACCATGGAAGCGTATCTCTTGGTTGATCCTTTAAAAAACCTTTCTAAAAATAATACGAATTTTCAATGGTTTCAAACTATTAGCGTGTTTTTTCGGGTATTATTTTTTTGTTTTGATTAATCTGAAAACCAGCTTAAGATTTTCTCAATGGACGCGACTGAGTCCCAAAAGCGCTTGCCCGCATAGCGTTTCAACAGGTGTTCCCGTTTGTTTGCATTGCGCTTCGATTTCGGCTAAACGCACCATCGCCTTTTGCAAGGCAGGCATCTGCCAACGCTGAACCTGTGATTTAAACGCATCGGCCTGTTTGAAGAACACGGGAGGGCTTAAGGTTTTCATGGCCTGATCCATCCCGTCACCCGCCGCTATTGCGCTGCGGACTTGATGAAGGCGGCGGAAATGATTTTGTAAAGAGCGCAAAATAACAATCACGGGCACGCCTTCCTCGATCAGGCGATGATAAGATTTAAGCGCTTGCGCCCCGCGGCCGCCACCCGTTCCATAAACCAGATCATCGAGTGAACCGTCCCCTGCGCCGCCGCAGCACGCTTGCGCATCGGCTAGCGTTGCTTTGCCGCCATTCGGCCCTATATAGGTGATGAGTTTTTCAATTTCCGCCCGCGCCCGTGCCCTATCACCCGTCAAAACGGAGGCCAGCCACGTCACCGCATCGGGGTCTGCGGCCAATCCGGCTTCCCGCATCATATCGCGAATAAGCCCGGCAATGCCGCGTTCGTCCTCAACATAGCACGGCACCGCGGCGGCGTTCTTCGCCGTCTCACACAATTTGCGTAAAGATGATTTTGTACCTAGCTCTCCCGCCTCAATAATCACGAGATTTTGGGCACTGGGGTTTTCAAGATATGCTTTGAGAAGCGGCGTCAGCTTGTCCGCACCGTCTTCAATACGTATCAGACGCGCGCCGCCCATCATTGATAGCGCCCCTGCCTCATCATTAAGGCGTGCCGGGTCTTCAGCCAATTGATCGGTGGAAAGTGTCACGGCATTAAAGGGATCGTTTAGGTCCGCAACAACCGTTTTGCCCATCGTCGCGGCCCGCTCCTTCATCAGCCCGTTATCCGGCCCATAGACAAGAACCACCCGCGCCGCCGGGGCAGGATTTTTCACAAAAGGTTCGATATCTCTGAATGAAAGTTTCATAAGGCGAATAATATCAATTTCGCCATGGGAAGAAAAATGTTTAGGGC
Organism: Alphaproteobacteria bacterium; assembly: GCA_050297015.1. Taxonomy (GTDB): domain Bacteria; phylum Pseudomonadota; class Alphaproteobacteria; order Micavibrionales; family Micavibrionaceae; genus JACKJA01. The sequence continues at coordinate 102,679 of JBNKRZ010000005.1, forward strand.
TCGCCCCTGTTAATTGACCACAGATTCGGCAAGTGCCTGAATATAAGCGGGGGTCATACCGCAACAACCGCCAATGATCTTCACGCCTTGCGCTTTCCAGCGCCGGGCGACATCAACGAACTTTCGGGTACTATCATCGTTTTCTTCAAACAGCCAGCCCAGATCATCATGCGGGCAACCAAAACCGTTCGGGTAAATGGCGACAGACTCGTCATAATTTTCCAAGACCTTGCGATAAGTCCCATCAATCACATCAATCGGCCGGCAATTAAGCCCAACGCCTACACGACCGGGAAAATCCGTTTCCTGCAAAACATTTTCTATCGGCGTACCATCCAGTAATTTTGCTTCACTATCGACGAGAAAACATATGATAAAAGGCAACCCCGTATCAGAAGCCGCTTTGGCCATAACTTTGGCCTCTGCCACGGCATTGATAGTTTCCGGGATAAGAAAATCAACGCCATCCTCAGCCAACCATTGCGCCAGCTGATCATGCTCAGCTTCTAGTGCCGCAATGTCCGGCACCAAATCCGGGCTATAGCAATCTTCCAAAGGGGCAAAAGAACCACCGATAAAGGTCGGGCGATCCGTCACAACCGCTTGCGCATTCCGGGCGGCTTGCACGGCATTCCTCATAGCTTGTCGGGCATCGTTTTCCCGGCCGATTTTCTTGTAAATGCGGGGTGTTGTTCTGAAGGTATTGGTTATATTAATATCCGCACCGGCCCGGAAATAATCCTCCTGGATTTCCTGAACCAACGGTAAAGCGTCCTCATTGGCAGAGGCCGACCACAAGGGCAGTTTCGTTTTATAGCCGCGCCGCTGCAATTCCGTTCCGACAGGCCCGGGGAAAATCACAAGCTCTTTCTCGTTCAGGAATTTTTCAAAATTTGTCATCAAGGTTCACGCGGCCAGCATAACATTTACTGTGTGGTAAATAGGCTTCCGGTTCTGCCGGCGTTCTTCCGCCTGCGCCGCGCCAATTTTTTTACGGCCATCCTTATCGGTATAAAATTCGAACAATATACCCTCTTTCTCTTCCTGCTCGGCAAAGGGAACAAGAGTCGTCCCCGGATGTTGTTCAACCATTTCTTGATGCAAAATATGGACATTGCATCCGTGGTCGCTAAACATAGCGTTCAAACGTTCCTCTCCCGGACGGCCTGCGAGATTAAAAACACCCCTTGATTGTGATGCGCGATCTCTGGCTTGTCCAAGCAAACAATCAACGAGTCCCAGTCCGCAAGGATCATAAATACTTCCCATCGGCGGATAGTAATGCGATTCATATTCGCTGGCTGAATCGGGATCATGTGTCAGTATCGCTAGCTTATCAAAATCACGCGGCTTGCACACTTGTGGGATACAGGCAAACAGCGTATCGACTTGCGTCAATATGTGATCCGGAACATTTTCCAGCAAATTCGATTCTATCAGCTGCACATTAGGCAACGCCCAATCCTCCGCTAACTTTTGTGAAGCTTCCACCGCCTTGTCACAAATGTCCGTGCCGATAAAGGATTTCACACCGAACGGCGATGTAATAAGCCCCGCCATATTGGTGCCAATTCCAACCCCGACCTCTAGTAAAGTTTGGCCTTTAAGATCGAGCTTTTCCATGCCTTTCGCTAAAACTTTTGTCCAGTTATCCGACAAGAAAAGCCCTTTGCGCCGTGGCACATAACCATCGCGTGCGCGTGCATAGATATCCTTCAAATGTATGATATTCTGCGGTTCGTTCGTTATAATGTTAGTTCTTTGTTGTGTCATAAGTTTCCATTTTGTTTATGTGCCTGCCCGGCACTGTTTATTTTTTTAAATTAAGGAAAATTTTGGGAAACGCTTAATAGCTGCAGCCGCTTTGAGTGGCAGAGGGGCTTATCCTCTGCCGGGAATCATCATCATAGGGCTGTTTATCAATTCGTTCATGGGGAGTCATAAAACAGGAAGTCCTCTTTCTTTGTCAAGAAAAATTCGTCCTTTAAGGCATGCGCTTGAAATAAAGCGTCAGTTGCAATTCTACCTGACGGGCGAGATCGTTGAGGGCATTCTCACGGGCGGCACGTTCGGACACGCGGGTAGTAAAGCGCCCCTCCAGCACGTTAAAGCTGGTCAGAGCAAGGAGATCACGGGATAAAACCGCTTTGCCTGTCGTGTTATCTACCAGCGCCATTTTACTCTCTAACCGGAGCTGTGCCCGCGTGGCATCGGCTGTCTTGGTAATATCGAGGTCGGTAATGCGCTCTTTAACCGGTTTCAACTTCAATGTATAGTGCGGGTCCGCCGGGGCGCCTCCCTTGTACATGCGGTCAATCAGCTCATTGCGCAGGTACTGTCCTTCCCATTCCGGGATATTGGCAATGTAAATATCATTCAGAGCCGCTGTGACGGAAACGTCTTTCTGCGCCCCCAGCTCACCATATAGGGGCTGAAACCCGCACGCGGTGAGGAAAAGCGCGCATAACACCGTCATTGCGAACGACCAACGAAAGCGAAGCAATCCAGAATCTTCCCGTTTGGTTCTGGATTGCCGCGTCGCGGCTCCGCCTCTCCTCGCAATGACGTCACACATATTTTCTTTATCCCACAACAACATTCACAATCCTGTTCGGCACAACGATCACTTTGCGGACCTGTTTGCCTTCGGTGAATTTTTGCACGCCCGGCTCGGCCAGCGCCATGTCTTCGGCTTGTTTCTGATCGGCATCCTTGGGCAGGGTAATGGTCGCCCGAACCTTACCATTGACTTGCACCGCGATGGACACACTATCCGCCTGCATCAGGGCTTTGTCCGCTTGCGGCCAGCCTGTATCCACCAGCAAGGTCTCATGACCCAGCTTTTGCCATAGCTCCTCGGCCAGGTGCGGCATCATCGGATTCATACATTGGACGAGGATTTCCAGCGCCTCACGCAGCGCCCACTGGTCAGCCTCATCACCCGGCTTGAAACCGTCCACGGCATTGGAAAGCTCGCGCACTTTCGCCACCGCTTTGTTCATCAGGAAGGCTTCGATATCCTCCGCCACCCCGGCGGCGGTCAGATGCGCTTTACGCCGCAATTCCATAGCCGTATCGGAGAATTTATCCGGCGCCGCCGCACCTGCCACGGGCAAACCATCCAGCGCCCCGGCGATGCTTTTGTATAGCTTGTTCACGTAGCGCCATGCGCCTTCGATCCCGGCTTCCGTCCATTCGATGTCGCGCTCCGGTGGGGAGTCGGACAGAATGAACAGCCGCGCGGCATCCGCACCATAGGTATTGATAATCACTTCCGGATCGACGACGTTTTTCTTGGATTTGGACATTTTCTCAATCCGGCCTTCGGTCACCGGGGAGCCGTCATCAATCTTTGTCCATTGGCCGCTTTCGCCTTTTTCGACCTCCGTCGGCAACAGCCATTTGCCGTCCGTATCCTTATATGTTGCATGCGTGACCATCCCTTGCGTAAACAGGCCGGAGAACGGCTCACTCACATCGCAATAGCCGCAATCACGCAGGGCGCGGGTGAAGAAGCGGGAGTAAAGAAGGTGCATCACCGCATGTTCCACCCCGCCGATATACTGGTCAACGGGCAGCCAGTACCCGGCCTTATCCTTATCAAACCCGATCGCCTCATTACGCGGATCGCAATAACGGGCGAAGTACCAGCTAGACTCAAAGAACGTATCGAACGTGTCGGTTTCGCGCTCCGCGTCCGCCCCGCAACACGGGCATTTTGTGTGCTTCCATGCCGGGTGATGCGCCAGCGGGTTGCCCGGCTTATCAAACGACACATCGTCGGGCAACTGCACAGGCAATTGGTCTTCCGGTACAGGCACCGTGCCGCATTTTGGGCAGTTTACAATCGGAATAGGGCAGCCCCAGTAACGCTGGCGGGAAACGCCCCAATCGCGCAGGCGGTATTGCGTGGTGCCAAAGCCTTTATCCAGTTCCTCCAGCTTTTCAATCGCTTTGCTGATTGCATTGGGCACAGACAGGCCGTTCAGGAATTCGGAATTCATCAATTCCCCATCGCCCGTGTAGGCTTCGGTCAGAGGCTCCTCTCCACCGCTCACCACCGCCGTAATCGGCAGGTCGTATTTCTTCGCAAAATCAAAGTCGCGCTGGTCATGGGCCGGACAGCCGAAAATCGCCCCGGTCCCGTAATCCATCAGGATAAAGTTAGCCACATAAACGGGTAGCTCCGCACCGTCGATAAACGGATGCTTGACCCGTACCCCAGTATCAAAGCCCAGTTTTTCGGCCTGCGCAATCGCTTCCTCGGACGTGCCGATGGACTGGCATTCCTTGACGAATGCTTCAAAACCATCCTTGCCGCCCGCCAGCTTTTCGCTCATCGGGTGATCGGGGGCAAGCGCCACAAACGACGCCCCGAACAGCGTATCGGGCCGGGTGGTGAAAACTTCGATTTGTTCGTCACTGTCCACTACATCGAATTTGAACTGCGCACCGCGGGATTTACCAATCCAGTTTTGCTGCATGATCTTGACCTTATCCGGCCAGCGATCGAGCGTCTCAATCCCCTCTAGCAGCTCATCGGCATAATGCGTGATTTTCAAGAACCATTGGTTCAGTTTGCGGCGTTCCACAGGTGCGCCCGTCCGCCAGCCCTTGCCGTCAACGACTTGCTCGTTGGCCAGAACGGTGTTATCGACCGGGTCCCAGTTAACCGTGGATTCCTTTTTATACGCCAGTCCCTTCTTATAAAAATCGAGGAACATTTTTTGTTCGTGCTTGTAATAGCCGGGGTGGCACGTCGCAACCTCACGAGTCCAGTCAATCGACAGCCCCATGGATTTAAGCTGGTCGCGCATCACGGCAATGTTCTGGTAGGTCCATTCACCGGGGTGCGCACCGCGCTCAATCGCCGCATTTTCGGCAGGCAGGCCAAAGGCATCCCAGCCCATCGGATGAATGACGTTAAAACCCTGACTTTTCCGGTAGCGCGCTACAACATCGCCCAGCGCATAGTTACGCAAGTGCCCGGCATGAATCCGGCCCGACGGGTACGGAAACATCTCAAGGACGTAGTATTTCTTTTTATCCTTATTCTCTGTCACTTCAAACGCACCGTCTTCTTCCCAGCGGCTGCGCCATTTGGTTTCCGTTTCCTTGATGTTATAGCGTTCGTTCGTCATGTTTCTTTAATCGCATAGTGTTAATGGGAAAATCATTTAAACCACAGAGCCTTGCCCCGCGCAAGCCGGGAAGAGTTGGAAAAAACCAAAGACAACGTCTTAAATCAAAAATTAAATATTGAGCGACTTCAGTGTTCGACGCAATGTCCGAATGTCGCTAAGTGTTTGCTGATCGGTAATAATACCTATGCATTTACCCTCGGACGTTTGTTCTTCTTTGTACCCGCCATTAGACAAGCTGTTGAAGATTCTTTCGGATAATATCCCCGCATCAATTCCCTCACTCACAGCTTCTTGCAGATCGGCGGAAACAGCCGGCATAGACGCCTGTCCCTTCGCTCGCTCAAATAACGCCGGATGTATCAAAGCAACACGATTTTCCGACGCACCATCACCGACAACGATCACCTGATTTTCTTTCAGATTTTTGCTAATCGCCGAAAAATTTCTTCTAAAAGAGGTCTCATCAAGCTTCTCACCGCAAACACCTTCTATATTTTGATAAGCATCTATTTTTTTAGAAGGAACGAGATGCGCTATCAAATCCTTACGACGATAAATAGAACGCTCCTCACCTTCCTCATTAAGCCGCTCAGCAACTTTCCCGGAAAAATATTGAAGGATATACGTTGCCGTTAGAGAGCTTTGCTGAATAGACGGTGACAGGGGTGGTTCCGGGATGTTCTCCGGAATCGCGCTTTCTTGTGGAGCAGAAGCGGCTGTAAAATCTTCTGCCGGGATAACAACGGGTTTTTCATGTAAGTTTTGCTCTCCTTTCCGGCTCAGCAAAAGCGGATGAATCCACCCTATAGAGTGACCGGATCTAAACCCGCTCACAACATATAGCTGGTTGGATTTTAAGGTTTTATGCATCTGTGTTATATTTTTCCTGAAATCACCTACAGAAATGTCGATCACGTTTACGTCTGGAAGTGCTTTGTATTCATCCAAATGATTTTCAGAAACCAGATAGGACAACAGATCATCTCTGCACATAACAGGAACTTCTTTATCCCGCGCATTGACCATGACCTCAACATCCGTCCAATGGGCTCTAATATCATTAGTAACCACTTCACTTTTGTAAGCCATAGATCCCGCGGATCTTTTTCGCACAGGCTTCGCGGTTATAGATGACGGGAAAGCAGACTCTGAAACGGGTGTAAACGCAGCGCGTGCTGTTTTTTGAGCGGCTGTTTCTGAAAAGATTGGTCTTTCAATCCCTGCCAAAGAGGCCGGTAACGCTTCATTCTTTTTCAAGACCTGAAGCTGTCCGAAGGTAAAGAAACCAAAAACCTGATCCGGCTCTCCACTACGTTTTTGATAAACAAGGAATGAGCCTTGTTTATCCCGGTCATACGCTGTATTCGACAAACGCGAATGCAAAAGGAAAATATTATCAAGATGCTCGCACGTACCCAGTTCTTGCTGTTTATCGGCCAAACGGTGAACCGAATCTTGCATCAGCTCAACAGGGACAATGATTCCCAAAATATCACGACCATCTTTAACCTGATAAGCGAAAGGATGCTTGTTATTTGTATCGGCAAAGATCGCGGTTTTTTGCTCTTTTAAATCGGAGAGATCGAGCGCCTCAAATGCCAATCTCTTTCTAAAGACCGGAGCAGGCTCATTAACCCACCGCTGAGGGAATAGTTTTTCATGCGCCACTTTTTTCTTTGTCTTTGCCATCATCACGCTCGTTTTCTATAAAACCGAAGTTGTGGACTTTAAAAGGGTATCGCGCTTATGTCAATGGATAGCGAGGGCAATAAACTGACTTATGGACAACTGTTCTGCCCGCAAGGTCGGGTCGATCCCGGCTTTTTCCAAAGCGGGCAGGTAATCCTTCAGACTGGAGCGGATCATTTTGCGGCGCTGGCCAAAGGCGGCGGCCGTTAATTTTTCTACGGATTTAAAATCCGGCTGTTTCTCCGGCAACGCTTTGGGGGTAAGCTGCACAATACTGGAGGTTACTTTCGGCGGCGGAGTAAAGGCGCTGGGCGGCAGATCGAAAGCTCTCCGGCAATCACACAGCCATTGGGATAGAACACTCAGGCGGCCATATGATTTCGTGCCCGGTGCCGCACAAATTCTTTGCACCACTTCTTTCTGGAACATCAGGGTCATGCTTGAAAAGGCATTCTCTTCATAGATTTGCCTAAGCCAATTAATCAGGAGCGGCGTTGCGATGTTATAGGGTAGATTGGCTACAATTGCGCGCGGCCCCTTTGGCGCCAAGGCTGATAAATCCGTTTTCAGGGCGTCGCCCTCAATCACCGTCAAGCGCCCTTCTGCCCGGTTTATCAGATCTTGCAGAGCTGCAACCGCTCGTGGATCGAATTCCACCGCAATGACCTTTTTTGCCCCGGCTTTGAGCAGCGAGCGCGTCAACCCGCCGGGACCGGGACCAATTTCAAACACTGTTTTTTCTGTGAGGTTACCGGCGCTTTGTGCGATCTTATCGGTGATATTGGAGTCGAGCAGGAAATTCTGCCCCAGTTTTTTCTCCGCGCGCAAATCGTGGGCGGCAATCACATCACGCAGCGGCGGCAGATTGTCCCAACGATCATCCATTTTATTCAGGATCTTTATCGCGAAACTCTATAAAGGCCGTGGACTTTAAATCCATCAAATAGCCCCGCGCCCGGCGTTCCATTTCCCGCTGTCCGATTTGATTCATGAGCTCAGTAGCGGAAGGGATATTAGCGGCTTCGATCGTTCGCTTTTTACGAAGGTAAATAATGTGATAGCCGGATAAGGTGCGTACAGGCGCACTTAGATCACCTTCATCCATATTTTGCAAAACGTGGTCGATTTCTTCAGCAAGCTGCCCTTCGCGAACCCAGCCCATATCACCGCCGCGCGATGCCCCAGCGGATTGGGAAAACTGAGCAGCGATTTTTGAAAAAGGCACGTGTCCTTCAACCAATTGCCGTGTTAGCTTTTCAGCCAACTGTTTCACATCGCTTTCATCCTTTGGCGTTTCAACCGCGAGGAAAATCTCGGAAACCATATATTCCGTTTTGCCAACGCCTTCCTCCAATCGTTCACGCATGACATCTACCTCCGTATCGGCGATAGATATCCGGGGTCGTACTTCATTTTGAACAACTTTTGACCATGCAATATTGGCACGGATTTGAGAGCGCAGGGTGTGAAGCGGTACTTTCGATTGTTTCAAAACATCAAGAAACTTTTCAGCCGTAAAATTGTTTGACTGAGCCAATCCTTCAAATGCCTGGTCAACTTCTTCGTCTGTTACTTCAAGCTCAAGGCGATCGGCTTCCTGTATCTGTAACTGCTCGTCAATCAGGCTATTGATGACCTGGCCGCGCATGCGGTCACGGATTTCTTTTGTATCCGGCATTCCTGAGGAAACAATAATTAACCGTATGCGGTCTTCAAGATCGGCAAAGGAAATAGCCCCGTCATTGACCACGGCAATAATGCTGGCTGTTTGGCGCGCTTGCGCAGGGAGTGCCAAACACACCAAACACAACATAACGAAAAATTTTCTAACAATTGACAAATTTTATTCCTTTTGCAAAACCACTATATCAACATACGTGAATATAGCGTTTCTTTCTAAAATTCAAAGGTATAACGGAACAAGAATCCTGCCATATCGGAATTAATGTTATCTTCCTCCGTTCCACGATAACCGACTTCCGCCGTCAAACCGTTTTCAAAATCGTATCCACCGCTTACTTGAACAAGGTCATCATTCACATCGGAAAACCCAGCGCCACGATCGATGTCACGGGCCGTGTAGCCCAATGCCAAATTCCATTGCCGGTAACGGGCAATAATGCTGCCGTACAGATAATCTTGATCGTGGAAATTGTTTGTTACCGCATCACGAACGCCACCGAAAGAATTGATTGAGGCATATTCGGCTTTTAAATCAATTTCCAACTCTTCAGTAAGTGGAAAGGCATATTCGGTCCCGATCACAAATCCGCTTTCATCATCACCGTTAATACCATCAACATCACCCTCACCAAGGAAACGGTAGGCGGTATGATAACTCAGCCCCTCAACACCAAAGGCATCCGCGCCATCTAATGCTACGGCAAAAGAAGAGAAGTCTTGTGTGTTTCCGGCACCGCCGTCTCTTTTTCTCAATCGAGGGCGGCTTGTAACAAGAGCATCACTCAAGAACGTTGTGTCATTGAAAAATGTCGAAGCGGAAACTGTGTGAGATCCCCTATCTTGCGGCTCAAATGTATAAGCGCCGCCCACACCGACCTTCTCGGTGATCTCATAATCTTCGGCGAAATCTTCGCTCCATATACCGCGTCCGCAATCCCATGCCGTGCCGAAAGCCGGGTTGAATTTACCAGCCCAAAGGGCGTATGAACCATTTTCGAAATTCAGTTTTAATTCTTCAGCAAAAACCCCTTCGCTTTCCATAAAGATATCTTCATGATAGTCGGGATTTCCATCCGCAGCTTGATCGAAGGGTTCCAAAACCAAAACGCCGTCAATAAAGAAATGTTCGGTCAATCCGATGGTTGGGGCCACTTCCGTGCGTAAAAAGGAGTTATTCTTTTCGTTATTCCGATCATCGGAATCATAAGTATATTCATTTTGCCATTCGATCACGATTTCTCCGGACAGCGAAGGAGAAAACTCTTCGGCTTGCGCTGTATGTGCTGTACCAGCCAATAAAATTGCGCCCATAAGAAATTTATAACCGTTACTTTTTTTCATGTCTTCTTTTCTATTTTTCAACAATTGTAACAAAACTATCCATAACGCGTTTTTGACCCGCACGATCAAATTTAATGTCTAGTTTATGCCCATCTATATGGATTACCGTACCGGGGCCGAATTTATCGTGATGAACCCGGCAGCCGCGCGTAAATTCCGCACCGTCTTTGCTGACAACTTTGCGTTCAACGGGTGCTTTTGTCAATGGTGTGCGTGGTTGAAAACCGCTACTATCCCAGTGCCCGGAGCGCCCGGCTTGGGCATTACCGCCGGACAAACCGCCTTCGGCGCTCATCGCTACATGCTCTTCCGGAAGTTCATCAACAAAGCGTGACGGAATAGAGCTAACCCAGTTACCGTAGGTAAGACGTTGCGCCACAAACGAAACATAAGCCCGCTTGCGGGCACGGGTAAGGCCGACATAGGCCAAACGCCGCTCTTCCTCCAGCCCTTTGAGGCCATGTTCGTCCATTGAGCGTTGAGAGGGGAATAGACCTTCCTCCCACCCCGGCAAGAAAGCCGCATCGAATTCCAGCCCCTTGGCGCCATGCAAGGTCATAAGCGTCACGTGCGCACCGTTTTGGTTGTCGGTGTTTTCCAGTACCAACGCCACGTGTTCGAGGAATTCCGGGAAATTCTCGTATTCCGCCATGCCGGTAACAAGCTCTTTCAAGTTTTCAACGCGGCCCGGCGCATCGGGTTCTTTGTTCGTTTGCCACATGGCGAGGTAGCCCGATTCCTCCAAAACAAGCCCCGCCAGTTCCGTGTGTTTCATCGTGTCGATCAGTGAACGCCAGCGCTCAAATTGGTCCATCAAAGCCATCAAGGGGTTGCGTGCCCGCGCCGTTAGCTCATCCGTTTGCACAATATCCTGAATGGATTGATAAAGACTGATTCCCTGTCCGCGGGCGTGGGCATAAAGCTTTTGTACCGTCGTATCACCAATCCCGCGTTTAGGTGTATTAATGATCCGTTCCAGTGCCAAGTCATCGGCGGGTTGCACAATTACCCGGAAATAGGCCAGTGCATCGCGGATTTCCCGCCGCTCATAAAACCGCGCGCCACCAATGACCTTGTAGGGAATTCCCAATTGTATAAAACGTTCTTCAAAGGCGCGCATTTGAAAACCCGCCCGCACAAGAACGGCCATTTGATCAGGAGACCATTTTTTACTTTGCAGGGATTCAATTTCTTCGGCTACCCATCGTGCCTCTGCCAGACCATCCCAAAGGCCCCGCACGACAACTTTTTCGCCTTCATCATCAGCAGTAAACAGATTTTTACCAAGCCGCCCTTCGTTCTTGGCAATCACGGCGTTGGCCGCCCCAAGAATATGCCCGGTTGAACGGTAGTTCTGTTCTAAACGGATAACCTGCGCGCCCGGAAAATCTTTTTCGAAACGCAAAATATTGCCCACTTCCGCGCCGCGCCAGCCATAAATCGACTGGTCATCATCACCCACGCAACAAATATTCTGCGAGCCTTGCGCGATCAGGCGCAGCCACAGATATTGCGCAACGTTCGTATCTTGATATTCATCAACAAGAATATAACGAAACCGATTGTGGTAATCGGCCAGAACGGCGGCATTTTGCGGATTTTTGAAAATCGTAATCATGTGGAGGAGTAAATCCCCGAAATCGCAAGCATTAACCTCTTTCAGGCGCGTTTGATAAAGGCGGTAGACTGACAAAAGCCGCCCGTCTAAAGCTTTTCCGACATCGTCCATAGAGAGGTCTTCCGGGCGTTTTCCCTTATCTTTGAAACGATCAATCAGAGCAATAACCTGCTTGGGCGGGTTTTTCTTTGTATCGATATTTTCCCGCTCCATAATCTGTTTCAGCAAGCGAATCTGATCGTCGGGATCAAGGATGGTGAAATCCCTCGTAAGCCCGACCAGCTCCGCATGCCGCCGCAGCATCCGCGCCGCCAGCGCATGAAAAGTGCCAAGCCACCAGCCCTCTACCGGTTCACCGCCACGTAAAGCACTTACACGCGCTTTCATTTCCTGGGCGGCCTTGTTGGTAAAGGTTACAGAAAGAATCTGCCCCGGAAAGGCCTTATGGGTTGATAATATATGTGCTAGCCGCGTAGTTAATACGCGCGTTTTACCGGTTCCTGCACCGGCCAAAACCAGCACGGGCCCTTCCGTTGTTTCAACAGCCTGCCGCTGTGGGGTATTCAAGTGAGAGAGATAAGGCGATTCCAAGGGTATGCTTTCGGAGTGAACGGTCAACATAACCATCATAGATAGAGAATTTGAACGGGAAAATAAAGCGCCTTACGACATTTTAGCGGACATTGGTGCTGCTGCGACTTGATTCCGGCCATTGCGTTTTGCCGTATAAAGGGCAGAATCCGCGCGCTCGATCAGTGCTGAAATACCCTCGCCTTTGACATGTTCGGCCGCACCCAATGACATGGTTATACGAGCCAATTTCTCACCATTGCTGCGGTTAATCACATCTTTCGTTGCCATCGCCTTGCGCAAGGCATTTCCCACCGTAACGGCCGATGTCAACTTTGTTTCCGGCAAGATAATCGCGAATTCCTCACCGCCATAGCGTGCGACCAGATCGCGCCCCTTAACACCGTCAATTAAGGTCTTGGCCACCAGTCGCAAGACCTGATCGCCAACCTGATGCCCGAAATTATCGTTGAAGCTTTTGAAGTGGTCGATATCAACCATAAGAAGGGAAAATTCCAGACCTTCTTTCTTCGCTGCCGTAACGGCCCGTTCAATTTCGACATCAAAAGCTTTCCGATTGGCCAGCCCGGTCAGACCGTCTGTCAGGGCTTCCTTGCGGAAAATTTCCAAATCACGCTGCATTTCTTCCATGACCAGTGAAGATTGGTCAAGTTGCTGTTCCAATTTATGGTTTGTTTCTATCATCGAGGCTGTATCAGAGATCACCGTCTCCAAAATCCCTTTAAGCTTCACAGGGTCATCAAGATCACTCATTGATGTCGTAACGCCACTCAATTTACCATTATATTCGGTCGTTGCATCTTTTACGTCTCTGACCACATCATTCATGCCGGATATGGTTGCGTTAATTTGTTCCCCGGCTTTACGGTAGGCTTCCTCACTGCGGCGGCAACTTAGAAAACCGTTATATAGCTCCCGGCATTTATCCTCGGTAAATTTCTCACCGCTTGTCTGCACAGCGTTAACGGCCTCTATAATCTCAGGCCGCGCTTTGGCATAATAAGCATACCAAAGCTCGAAGATCTCCGGCGTCGGCGCCAAAGCTTCTTTTTTCAAACGGTCGAATGCTTTTTTAGCATACGTGCTTGCCTGTTCTTTTTCGTGATTATAAGCCATTGATTTTTTAGTAAATTATCTCCGTAGCGTCCCCGTTATCTTGCTTTGTATGCCGCTACGGATGCGCGATATGATTCTATCTTCCCTTCAATATAGTCATTTTTTATCGTATAGCCACTTTTTATTGTACAGCCGGATTTTCCTTAGACAAAACGTATTCTCCTGCCTCGTGATAAAGTAAAATTGGAGAGCACAAATTATCCTGAAGGCGTATAGCTTGCGCACATGATTTATCTGGGGCAGGGCGCTCAAACGATTTCATACCGACAGAAGCTTTACAAAAGGATGGGTTTTGTTCGTCCGTGTTTTCCCGTGAAATAAGAGGAATGGAGAGCATTTTTGCTTCCGGCAGACCAACCGCGGGCACTTCCACAACGGCGACTTGAACCTCTAACTCTTCCGCCGGAGAAACCCGCACGCCCGTTAAGAGATATTCTTCATCGCCGTCACAATCGAGATCAACCCGCATGAAACTGTTATGGCGCCAGAACGTGTCCGGATATTCCCGTGAAAGCAGATTCATCCAGCGCGGCCACGTGCCGTATTTCCGTTGTTCTGAATCGTTTTTCCGTCCTTGTATCAGAGCCAGCCGTTCCGTGCGCGCTTCGGTCAAAGTTGCAAGGCAAGAAAGCTCGTCAATGCGCTCGTCGGATGGATTTTCCGCCTGGCTTTTTTCCCAGTCACATTCTGCATCGCGATAAGTAATCCATGCTTTCTGAGCATTATGAATTTTTTGTGCCCCGGTTTTATCTTCCGTAGCACTATCCCCTCCCGCTTCTAATACGGCGGGGTGGGCCAGATTTTCAAAAACGGTATTCAGGCGGTCCATCGCCTCTTCATGGTGGCGATTAACACATTCCAAAAGATCCGCCGTGCTTTCCACCGTATCGCAATAGGCCGTCACCGGTTTGGCCGCCGGCGCGGGTACAGGGGCACCCTGCGCCCAAGCGCCCGGCACGCTCAAAATTGTAATCAGAAATAAGGAGCATAAAACACGCATAGGCTCTCCGTTCACGTGAAATCAAAGGAAGTGTTTATCATCAAAGAATTTATAACGGATATTTGCGTGAGCGAACAGGGGTTTTTGAAAGCTTAAATCGAGCAATTACGCCAAATTCATATTGAGGCCGCGATATCGTGCAATGTCATTAACATCCATTCCGTTCCGGAACGCCGCATCAGGATTGAAGGCCACTTCGCGATCTTCGACAGTATTCTCCGACTTGCTATATAGCGCGCATGCCTGATACAAACCGGCCAGTTGTTTATCATAAAACGCGGGATCGACATCAAGCCCGTTATAGGACGTGTTGAGACTGGCTGAAGTGCCCCATGTCTGGGTTGCATCATAACGGCCCGATTCGGCTGGTCCCGGTTGTGCCATATTGTATCCGGCCTGTGCCGCTACTTGCCGTTCTTCCGCAGACGTCGGCCCTTTGTATACGTAGCCAGGTTTTTCATCTTTGGCTTTTGGCCCTTTTTCATCTTTCGAGAGTGGGGCGGTAAGATAGCTCGTACCCACTTGCATTGCTGTTGCGGCATTCATCACCATTCCCGCACCGGGTATAATCATATCGGCTACAACACCCGCCGCGATCCCAAGCGCCGCCTTACCAACAACGTTGCTACCGCTGGTCTCATTCTCATTAGCCTGCTTGGCGGCGTCTTGCATCCGGGTGGTATCTTTGATCGCCTGATCGAGAGTAGCCTGATTGCGGAGTGAATCCTGTTTAACTTCACCGGGATTGACCGCCGCAGTTGTCGCCTGCGTTTTTGAGATCTGCGCCGCATCGGAACCCTTAATCGCAGCCGCGTCTTGCATAGCCTTGGTTGGTCCTGCGGTTTGTTGTTGCATGCCTACGGTTTGATCGGGTTGTGTGTCTTGTGAGGGAAGAACGAAAGATGCAGCGACTTCCATAAGATTAGCGGCATAACCATCCGGCATACCCTGTATATCGCCAAATTCAGCATTCTGCGCAACTTTTGACAGAGCGGCCCCATAGCCACTCTCTCTCCCGCTTGCTTGTCTGAATGCATTTGTTGCTGTCACTGTTCTAACTCACACATTATTCGCATTATTATAGATTGTACGCGCAAAGATTTAACGTAACGTTAAGAAAGGCGCAAGAACTTTATAATTTTTCTTTTTATTTCAATAAACTAATGATTTTTTATCGCGTCAGACCTACGATCTTCCTCGCAATGACGTTTAAAGGAAAAACAAAAATTAAACGACTTTATGCCGCACGCAATCGTCGATAGCCCAGCGCTTCGGCCACATGGGATTTGGTAAGCGTTTCCGGCGCGCCATCAAGGTCGGCAATCGTCCGTGCTACCCGCCACAGCCGATGATACGCTCGCGCGGAAAGTTTAAGTTTTTCAGCGGCTTGCAGGAATAAAGCGCGGGCTTCATCACGCAGCGGCGCTAAAGTTTCCAGCTCATCCCCGGACAAATGCGCATTCAGTGTGCCTTCGCCCCGGCCTCTTTGTATTTCACGGGCGGCAGCAACCCGCCGGGCGACAATTTCGGAGCGTTCTCCCGTTCCGGCCTGCCCCAGATCGGCGATCGCAACGGGGGGTACGTCCACCTGTATATCGATCCGGTCGAGCAGCGGGCCGGAGATTTTAGCCTGATAATCAAGCGCGCAGCGCGGCGCACGGGTACATTCCTGATCCGGGTCACCCAGATAGCCGCACCGACACGGGTTCATCGCCGCGATTAACTGAAACCGCGCGGGATATGTGACATGCTGGTTCACCCGTGCGATTAGTGTCTCCCCCGTTTCCAAAGGCTGGCGCATCGATTCGAGCGTACCGCGCGCAAATTCGGGAAGCTCATCAAGGAACAAAACCCCATGGTGCGCCAGCGATATTTCCCCCGGTTTGGCTTTTGTTCCGCCGCCGATTAGAGCCGGCAGCGATGCGGAATGGTGCGGATCGCGGTAGGGACGGTGTTTAAGAAGTCCGCCCTCCGGCAACGTCCCGGCCAGCGAATGAATCATAGAGACTTCCAGCGCCTCTTTCGGTGCCAAAGGTGGCAAAATACCGGGCAGGCAAGAGGCCAGCATGGATTTTCCCGAACCGGGCGGGCCGATCATCATCATATTGTGCCCCCCGGCCGCAGCAATCTCCAGCGCGCGTTTGGCCGTTTCCTGCCCGCGTACCTGAGATAAATCCCGCACGCTCAAAGCGTCTTCCCCGTCATCGGCGAGCTTGGCCTGTGGCGGGTTCATAACTTGCGTGCCTTTCATATGATTAATGAGTTGGAGTAAATCACGCGGCGCGAGAATATCAATTTCCCCCGCCCAAGCGGCCTCACCACCGCATGCCGCCGGACAAATCAAACGTTTACCTTCCGCCGCCGCGTGGACGGCCGCAGGCAAAACACCAACAACGCTCCTGATCCCTGCATCTAAAGACAGCTCGCCCAACACGACGAAATCCTCCATCTCCCCCGCAGGCAGGATCTCCATCGCCGCCAGCAAACCCAGCGCAATCGGTAAGTCGAAATGGCTGCCCTCTTTGGCAAGATCGGCCGGGGCCAGATTGACGGTCAGGCGTTTGGGCGGCAGAGAAATCCCCAGCGCATGAAGCGCACCACGCACACGCTCTTTACTCTCCGCTACTGCCTTATCCGGCAGGCCCACAATGGTAAAGGCCGGCATGCCGCTGGCAATCTGGACCTCGACATTCACCTCACGAACATCGACCCCTTGGAATGCCACTGTATTAATACGTGCGACCATGCACTTTGTCTCCCCTTTAAACACCTTAAAGCTGTGATGCCTATCGGTTATGGCACACAAAGGCGTGTAAGAAAAGGACTCTCCAAAAAACCTGTTTTTATTAACCTCCCGTTCACCTTTGGGGATTAAAAGGGGAAGTGGCGACACTAATTTTTAAGGGCAAAAAGCCATGACAAAAATACAAGATAAAGATTTGGCAACGCTGTGCGTTGATTTAATTATTCCGATGGTTGTCGGCGACATGCTGGCGGGCACCGAGGAACTCGATGATGTGGCTGAGTACACGATCCATGAGATGATCGGCGAGATGGCACCCGATACGGCGCTTTTGTGCGTCGCGCTGTGTGCGCAGCGAATCGCAGGCCGTTTCGGCAATATTCCGACTTGTCATGCTCTGGATATTGAAAGCAACCGAATCATTGAGGAATACGCCCCTCTATGGCTGGCCTATAAAAACAAGAACACGGATTTGAGCGATAAAGAGATTCGCGATCTGTTGGTCTATATTCCGGAAGATTTGGAGGCCCTCGGTGATTTGCTTGATACGATCCAAGCTTCACTGGCCAGAAATGATAACATCGCTTCCTATTTGTGCGAAATTTTGGCCGTACAAGCCCACGCTCACAGCGAAGCGGCACAAACCCGGCTGGAGGAACTCAACATGCCCGTTGCCTCCCGCGATGGCGCTCATGCTCTGCCCGGTACTGATAACGTCATCGTCTTTCCCGGCAGATGCGCAGGCTGAAAATCAAGCCGCAACCATCGGGCCGATTTGTTTACCACCCAGTATATGCACGTGGAAATGGGGGACTTCCTGCCCGCCGTTCAGACCCGTGTTCGTAATGGTGCGGAATCCTTCTCCGGCCACGCCCCGCTCTTCCGCAATTTTCGCCACCGCCGCCCATAGGGCTTTTACCTCTTCTGCCGAGGCTTTTGCGCTGAAATCAACGACCGAAATATATTTTCCCTTGGGGATCACCAGCACATGAACCGGGGCTTTCGGGGTAATATCTTTGAAAGCTAAAACATGCTCATCCTCATACACCTTGTCGCAGGGAATCTCTTCCCGCAGGATTTTAGCAAAAATATTATCGTCATCATAAACGCTCATCATATCCTCTTTTCGAAAAAATTTGCATTATAGCGGGTTACACCTTATGTATTAGGGCATGATTTTAACGATGCTGAAAGCGAAAATCCACCGTGCGAAAATAACGCAGGCCGACCTTCATTATGAGGGCTCGATTACGGTTGACCGCGACTTGCTCGATGCGGCGGGCGTCCTGCCCTATGAGCAAGTGGATGTGCTCGATATCACGAACGGCCAGCGCTTTACGACTTATGCCATCGAAGGGGCGCGCGGCTCCGGTATTATCGGTGTCAATGGCGCAGCGGCCCGTCTGGTCCAGCCCGGCGATCTTGTGATTATCTGTGCCTTCGCCCGGATGGAAGAGGCTGAAGCACAGGCCCACGACCCGACGATCTTGCTGATGAATCCAGAAGATAATACCGTTAAGGAAATTCTGGGTGCCCCCGCTCAATCCGCCCCTAAAAAAGCCGCTTGATTTTTGTTTCCCGTTAACCGCCCGTTAATAGCTCTTTGCTATTTTGGGGGTACGAAAAACGGAAAGGAATTAATCCATGGGAAATACATATAAACTTGACCCAAACGGCGTTTGTAAAGTTAACGAACGAGATTTTTCCGGCCGCGAAAGATCCATGGTTTTCAAAGATGGCCGAGGCACGCCGTTGTGCGACGGACTGAGCAAAGTATTTGGTGAATGCGCATTTAATTCATCTGAAGTTGTAACGCCGCAGCCTTCCAAAATTGCTCTTGTTCCCCAAACATCCGGTATGATCGTCTAATTTATTTTTTATCGTTATACATTTTCCACTGGCGTCCGCATGCGGGCGCCTTTATGCTTTAGAGCATGAGTTTTATTTTAACCCTTGTTGCTTCCGATAAGCCGCTTTCCGCCGGGCATCTGGCGGGGGTGGAGCGCTTTTGTGATTTGCAAGGCCTCGGCCAGCAAGGCGACCCACATTGGCAGGAAGCGCACAAAGCCGCCGATATTCTTATCACCCATAAGCCGGACATGGCGCAGATTCATGATTTGCGTGAGGCGCTGGATACAGACCGGATTGATCTGTTTGTGACAACGATCGCCGCCCGCAAACGCGGGGCCAAAAAGCTTTTGATCTGTGATATGGATGCCACCATCGTCACCGGGGAAACGCTGGACGAAATCGCCGTCGAAGCCGGGATTGGGGAAAAAGTATCGGACATCACCGCCCGTGCCATGCGCGGCGAGCTGGATTTCAAAGCGGCACTGGATGAGCGCGTCGGGCTTCTGAGGGATCACCCCTCGTCCCTGCTCGATACGGTTTTAGAACAAACGGTTTTAAGCAAAGGGGCCAAGACGCTTGTTGCCAAGATGAAGGACAGTGGCGCGACATGTGTTCTGGTTTCGGGCGGGTTTACGTTCTTTACTGGGGCGGTGGCGGATATGTGCGGCTTTCATCACCATCACGGCAATATTCTCGATGTTAGCGATAACAAATTAACCGGGACGGTTACACCGCCGATTCTGGACAAAACCGCCAAGCTTAATTTCCTAAAATCCTATACGCGGGAGCTGGGCATAGATCTTGCCGATACGCTGGCGCTGGGTGACGGGGCTAACGATCTTCCGATGTTAGAGGCGGCGGGTCTGGGGATCGGCTATCATCCCAAACCGCTGGTGGCAAAAAGTTTGCCGGGTTGCATCATCCACGGTGACTTAACTGCGGCGCTCTATGCGCAGGGCATCAAACCTTAAAGCTCATCTTTAAGAGTCCGAACGAAACCAGACAGTCCAACTACGCGTGGGCGTTTGAGGCGCTCAGCATCCAAAATCATTTGCACCTTGTCCAGCGTAGCGTCGATATCCTCGTTAATCAGAACATAATCATATTCGGAGTAGTGAGAGATTTCATCCGATGCCTTGGATAAGCGATAACGGATTGTCTCTTCGGTATCCTGCGCCCGCGCGCGCAGACGGCGTTCCAGCTCCTTACCCGACGGTGGCAGGATAAAAACCGTTACAAGATCATCGCGCGCGATTTCCGCCAGTTGTTGCGTGCCCTGCCAATCAATGTCGAAAATAACATCCTTTCCGGCTTGCAAGGCTGCTTCAACCGGGGCGCGGGGCGTGCCATAGAAATGTTTGAACACTTGCGCATATTCCAGCATCTCACCGCCGTCGATCATTTTTTGAAATGTTGACTCATCAACAAAATGGTAATCCTGTCCGCCGACCTCACCGGGGCGCCGGGGCCGTGTGGTGGCCGAAACCGAAACGTCCAGATCGGTGTTTTGTTTAAGCAACGCCCGCGTCAAGGTTGTCTTCCCCGCCCCCGATGGCGATGATAAGACAAACATTAAACCCCGGCGCTGTAGATTCGATTGCGGCATAGTTTCCCTTTATTGTTTTTGTTATTTTAGCGATTGCCTCGCTCAAGTCCATGCTTCATTCTGATAGATATGAAAGATATTCTATATAAAGCTTTTATTTTGCCGCTGTCTTCCCCGGATATGCTGCGTATTTACTTGATAACGATTTTGGGGATTATCGGATTTAACGGCGTTAATCTCTATCTGGCTTTTAACTATGCGGGGCTGTCTGCCGGGCCGCTCATAGCCTATTTCACGCCGCGCTTTCTGGGCGGCAATGTGTTGTTATTTCCCGTTTTGTTTACCTTAATGAAAAAATTGCCGGGGCCGGCTTTTTTCCTGATTGTTATGGGATTGTATATCATCAGCCTGACGGGCATCGTTTTTATCATTCCCCTTATAAGCGATGAAATACTCTCGGCCCTTTTGGTAGGATTTTTCACTACATTTTCCAGTGTGCCGTTCTGGTGCGTATTTCATGCGATGATGGCCAAGAACACTACGGAAGCCAATCGTGGAAATGAAGTCGCTGTCTCTCAGCTTGGCATATATATTGGAAACATTATCGGATCGCTTCTTGGTGGGGCGGCCATCGCCCTTTTATCGGGAATCGGATTTGTCATTTTTTCTTATGCCTGTTTGTTTATGGCGACCATGCTTTTGTTGCAATTTCTTCTATTTGCCCGTGGTGATTGGCCAGCGCACCAAAAGCGCCTAGCTGGGCAAGGGCCAATCCATGCTTTTTTTAAAAAACCACGCCGGACTTTGAATACTGTCATGCAAGGGACATACAGTTTCGCCGCGCAATTCTTCACCCCAGTCTGGCTTAAATTCATTGGTCTTGGCGGTCTGGGGATCGGCTTGTTTTCCGCTGCGCAATTGATATTAAAGATCATCCTTTCTCCCATCGCGGGCCATTGGACCAATCAGCGCCGTGGCCGGGAAACGCAGTGGGGCGCTACGATAAAAGCCATAGGATGGATGCCATGGATGTTTACGCTTTCGCCGTGGTGCCTTGTATGGTTTAGCCTTTTTCAAAGCTTAGGCGGCCATATGTTCTCCGTCGGTCTGAATAGTCGCTGGTATGACGACCAAACTCTGGAGGGGTTGGCTGCGCGGGAAATGTCTTTGGGGATCGGGCGTTTCCTGACTTTGATCGTAGCCGTTCCTTTGCTGTATTATTCCGTGACCGGATTTTTCATTTTTGCTTTCCTGTTAAGCATTCTAATGATAGGAAGCGCAATTTTTGAGAGTAAAGGATTAAAACAAATACCATGACCATTCGCTCCATTTTGATTACAGGCGCTTCAAGCGGTATCGGCGCAGCTCTGGCGCAACATTACGCTGCGGATGGCGTGACGCTTTTTCTCGGCGGGCGTAATGAAGCGCGGCTTGGTATGGTTGCTCAAAAATGCCGGGATAAAGGCGCTACGGTTTATGTGGATTCTATTGATGTCACCGACCGCGCGGCGATGGAGGAATGGATTGCGGGGGCGGATGATTCCCGTTCACTTGATCTGGTGATCGCCAATGCCGGAATCTCTGCGGGAGCAAGCGGCTTATATACAGCCGAAGATTCAAAACTTTTCCGCCGTATCTTTGATGTAAATTGGGGCGGCATCCTCAATACGGTCGAACCAATTATGCCGCGCATGATTGAGCGAGGCCGTGGCCAGATTGCCTTGATGAGTTCACTGGCCGGGTTTTCAGGCTGGCCGGGGGCTGTGGCTTATAGCGCCTCAAAAGGGGTGGTGCGCCTATATGGCGAAGGGCTGCGCGGCGCTCTTATGAGACGGGGCGTAAAGGTCAATGTCATTTGCCCCGGTTTTATCAAAACACCACTGACGGATGTAAACCCTTTCCCGATGCCGTTCTTAATGACAGCGGAACGTGGTGCGCAAATTATCGCACGGGCCCTTGCACGTAACAAAGGCCGTATAGCTTTTCCCTGGCCGATGTATCTTTTGAGCGGTTTTATTGGATTATTGCCTTATACGTTGATGCAGCGTTTATTGGCACATGCACCGCAAAAGCCCGACGCGCCGCTTGATGATATTTAGATACTGTAGTCACATGTTATGTACATTTCTGCGCAAGCAGGTTTTTGATGAATGTGCGCGAAAAATGCGCAGAGCATAGCCATAGCTACGGTTAAGCATTTTGAGCGAACAGAAATATGCATAACATGTGACTACAGTATCTAAAATAACATATTGTTAAAAAAAGATTTTTTAGAACATTTGTTTTGAAATTGCTTTTATTATTTGTTTTTGTGCTATAGTTAAGCGGCGTGTGTTGAAACACTTTTGAAATCCGCAGCAAAGAGAGAGACAGACTTTGAGACCGGATATGGATATGGAAGAGTTAAAAGAAAATATACATCAGGCTGCCTGCCTTATGAAAGCGTTGAGCAACGAACGACGTTTGTCGATCGTTTGCGCTTTGCATGAGGGTGAAAAAAATGTTGGTGAGCTTGAAAAAATTATCGGGATTAGCCAATCCGCTCTCTCACAACATTTAGCGAGATTACGACGGGATAAGGTCGTGAATACCCGCCGTGAAGCGCAGACGATTTATTATTCGATTGGCACCGCCGCCGCTAAATCTTTGTTGAAATGTCTGTGTGACATTTATGACCCTGATAATACTATGAAATCTTGCTTCGAGCG
Source organism: Alphaproteobacteria bacterium (assembly GCA_050297015.1). Classification (GTDB taxonomy): domain Bacteria; phylum Pseudomonadota; class Alphaproteobacteria; order Micavibrionales; family Micavibrionaceae; genus JACKJA01. The sequence continues at coordinate 125,709 of JBNKRZ010000005.1, forward strand.
TGATTGTTCTTAAGTTGTTAATTCATCGAATATCTTCATTACTTCATCAACAGATAAATCATCCAGTTTTTCACGTTGTATCGTTTGAACATGCGCACCCAAAGGAGCGTGGTGCGTAGGGTTGCTGGCGCTTGAAAACAAAACAAGAGACGGACATCCGGTCGGCCCGATAAAGTGCATTGGTCCCGTATCATTACCAATTGCGCCACTAGCATCGCGCGCCAGTGCCGGAAGATCCAGCAAGGCCGTTTTGCCCGTTAGGTCGAGCGTTGCCGGGCAGGTTTCTTTGATAATGGTCGCTTCCGCTTTCTCCGCAGCGGTACCCAGAACAACGGGCTGAAAGCCGCGGGCCGTTATTATTGTTGCAACTTTTCCATAATTTTGTGGTGCCCAACGTTTTTGCATATGCTGGGGCGCGCAGCCCGGTACCAATAAAATATAGGGTTTTTTAAGGCCAAAGGAAGAGAGGTCGGCCTCGATCCACGAGAGGTTGTCAACTGTCACGTCTCCGATTCCCGCCAGCGCTAATGTTTGCTTATGACCTTCAAACGCCCGGCCAGCTGTTCGTTCTGGTGAAACATTGCGGTGGGAGGCACCTTTTGCAATTCCAACCCATTCGGGTTTGTTCTTGAAAAGTTTAAAATACAGTCCCGTACGGTCATTATTTTGTAAGTCGTAAACGCGGGAAAAACCACCGCCATTTAGTTTTTTTGCAAATGCCAGCCAATTGAGAGGTTGGCTCCAGCGCAGGCGTTCATCAATCCATATATTATCGAAATATCCCGCTTTTTCCGCCAGTCCCGCATAGGGTTTGGTGGTCAATAACGTGATTTCGTCATTCGGGTGAAACCGCCGGATCGCCGCCATGGGGCCCAGTGATTGTACAAAATCGCCCAAAGCACTGAGTTTGATAACAAGGATTCTCTTTTTATCTTTGTCTGACATATTTAGATACTGTAGTTACGTGTTATGTACATTTCTGCGCAAGCAGGTTTTTGATGAATGTGCGCGAAAAATGCGCAGAGCATAGCCATAGCTACGGTTAAGCATTTTGAGCGAACAGACGCAAAAAGATGCAGCGCCCTTCGGGTTCGTTTTTCAGATAAAGTTATCATCGTTTTTGCTCCTTGAATATGCTTTGGCATGTCCTGCGGACCAAAAACTTGATCCTTTTATCTGAAAAACGAACAGAAATAGGCATAACTCGTGACTACAATATCTAAAATCCTTGTTTCGTCATATGGGGTGTAAGTGCGTCCAGGTTATGATGTTTTCCGGTATGCAATACAGATTGTTCGCCAGCCATTTTTTGTTCGAGAAGTTCGGCATAAACATCCAAAGTCGCATCAGCCATCTTTTCCCGCGTGAAATGTTCCGCGATATGAGCCATCGCCCGCGTAGCAAGGACGGCGCGCTGCGTTGGGGAAAGGGCCAAAGCTTCATCCAGCGCCCGGCTCATGGCGCGCGCATCACCGGGTGGGACGAGCCATCCAGTCTCCCCCCGCACGATTGTCTCCTTGGCGCCACCATGATCGGTAGCCACAACCGGGCGGCCCATGGCTTGCCCCTCGACGGGTACCCGGCCAAACCCTTCCGGATCGGTGGAGGCCGAAACTACAACCGCGGAAAGCATGTACGCCGCCGGCATATCATTGCAATGATCGACAATACGCACATGACCGCCAAGCCCACGATCATGAATAGCCTCTTCCAGTTCTTTTCGATATTCGTTGCGGCCCTGATCGGAACCAATAATGACGCAAAAGACATCCCGCCGTTTGAGGGTTTCCATGGCCTCAATCAAAACATGATGCCCTTTCCAGCGCGTAAGGCGGCCGGGTAAAAGAATAATGCTGGACCCATCGGGCACCCGCCACTGCTGTGATAGCTGAATCATGCGTTCGGCCGTAACGGCCGTGGGATGAAATTTCTCAAGCGCTATGCCGCGGTGGACTACCCGGATTTTCTCTGGGTCCATGCGGTAATTACTTTGTAAATAACGGGACACATAGCCTGAAATGGCAATGACACGCTCCCCTTGCGCCATGACGGAATTATAGTACCGCTTGGCCTCACCGCTGATATTATAGGGCGCATGGCACGTCGTCATGAATTGTGCTGGGGTGTTTTTGCAAGCATTGTAACAGCTCCACGCCGGTGCGCGGCTGCGGGCATGAACAATGTCCACACCGTGCATCGCAATCAGCTTTTTTAACGCCAGCGTGTTTTTCAAAATGGTTGCCGGGTTTTTGGAGTGAACCGGCATATTAATATGAAGGCCACCTACCCGCTCGATTTCATGAACGCGGGCGCCACCGTTTGAAACAACCAAAGCTTTCGCGCCCGATTGAACAAGCGCTGCCGCCACGTCAATACAGCCTTGCTCCGCGCCGCCGGGGCCAAGTTCCGGGATAACTTGCATGATAACGGGAATTTTTTGCATTGTTTCTTGCGCGCCGTTCATTTTGTCTCTTGTTTTGTCACATTTGATTTACCACACTATGCTTTGCGACGACACAAGAATAAAGGATTGCGCTTCTATGTCTATCCAATATCTACAACACCGTAATAACAAATTAGCTTATCAATACAGTGCCGGGCATAATGCGGCTGTGCCGACGGTTGTGTTTTTGCCGGGTTTTCGTTCGGATATGGAAGGTAACAAAGCTACCTATCTGGAAGAACGTTGCCAGATGCGCGGGCAGGCATTTTTACGATTTGATTACAGCGGGCACGGCATATCGGAAGGTGCTGCGTTTGAGGAGGGCACCATTGGCGCTTGGCTGGATGATGCGCTGGCCATAATTGATAAAGTAACAAAGGGGCCGCTGATTTTGGTGGGCTCCTCAATGGGGGGATGGATCGCCTTGCGTGGCGCGTTGGAAAGACCGGAGCGAATCGCTGCGATTGTGGGACTGGCCGCCGCGCCGGACTTTACGCGAGAGATTGAGGCGCAATTATCCCCCGCCCAAAAAGAAATCATCGAAAAAGAAGGAATCGTGTTCGTTCCAAACGAATATAGCGATGAGCCTTATATCTTTACCCGTGCCTTGCTAGAAGACGGTGAAAAGCAATGTCTTCTTGATAAAACCAATGCCATAACCGTCCCCGTGCGTTTAATTCAAGGCATGAAAGACACCGATGTGCCATGGCAAAAAGCAGCGGCCATCGCTCAAAGTTTGAGTGGAGATGATGTGCAAATTACGCTGATAAAGGACGGTGATCATCGTCTGTCCCGTCCGCAGGATTTGATGTTGATTAATAAAACGATAGAAGAGCTCAACGGCGTTTATACTTGATACGGCCTTTGGGTCCGTCAACGCGGTCAAATGCATAAGAGGATTTTTTTGCTTTTCGCGCAGAAAGTGTAAAAGGCCACAACCCAAGCCAGTATGCCAGCAACAGATAAAGCGTGACAATCGCAAAGGGTAGAGCTGAAACAAATGCTGCTGTTTGCTCCAAAAGCGGCAAAAGAACAGTATCCCAAAACGCCGGATTGATGGTTTTGTGGACCCAGTCGTAACTTCCGGGCGCGTACTCCACCCACAGCCATCCCAGATCGCTCCATTGTAGTGCTTCCGGGAAGGTGATGTTGTCTTGCTCCATTCGTATGTACGTAAAATAAACATCGTGGGCCACGGCAGCAGCAACCGGCAGGGCAAGAATAAAGAGTATAAAAGAAATCATGAATGATAAGCCTTACGTAAGGAAACGAAGCGTTCAACGGCGTCTATTCTATCAACTTCCTGCACAAAAAGAAATAAGACTTGAATTTTCTTTATGCGCCCGCTAGGTTGCGGCATTATTTTTGTACGGAGAAGTGGCCGAGCGGTTTAAGGCGCACGCCTGGAAAGCGTGTTGGGGGCAACTCCTCGCAGGTTCGAATCCTGTCTTCTCCGCCATTTACCCTTGATTTTATTAGGTTTTTTCTGTTTTCGCCGTGTCTCCCGCACACCCCCCGACACACCGGAGGGTGTTTTTGGACAGATGAGTGAGAATGAGAGAGCTCATTGAAAATACTGGCATTTTCTCTGTTGAAATATTCCTGGGAGGTCGAGAAATATTTCAATTTTTTATCATCAGGAGAATCTTGACTCATTGCTCTAGCAAGATTCAGAATCTAACCGCTCGTACGTCGAGGTTTTTTGTCCCAAAATTGTTTGACGTATCGCGGGTTCGCGCGACTTACCGGGGCCAACAACCGGATGTTCAATTAGCTGAGAAAAAAGGCGGGTGGCTATCCAGGTTAGGATTGGGGTGAAGCTTTTCTTGTTAACGGACCGGTGTATAAATATGTGCCCGTTACGAAAAAGATGGGGATGTGCGATACCAATGCCCCTGCTGGAGATTTTATCATAATGGTTTTTCTTTATATATGTGTATAAAATGTGTATATTATATGCATTAAATGCGCATATGGGGAGGAATTTCTATGTCTCAGGAAACTTCAGCAAAGCGGCGGGTGAACCTAACCATTCGGCGGGATGTCATGGCGGCGGCCAATGCACTGGGCCTGAATGTCTCACAAGCGGCAGAGGACGGCATCAAAGATGCCATCCGTAAAGCGCGGGCGGATCAGGAACTGTTGAGGGAAGCGGTAAAATACTAATAAAAAACCGCGCTCTACAACATTGTGCGAAAGCGCGGTTTTGAAAAGCTTTGCGTTAAGTTAGTGACTGGGATCGAGTCGAAAATTTCTCATATCAGCCGCAGTTCTTCGTCCGTGCGCAATACGTTCTTCCTGTTTGCTAATAATTTTATCGGTTTTTTCTTTCAGATGGTTATATTTTTCTTTGATGGTTTCGTCTTTTAACATGGTGCTTCGGGATGCGGTTTCAATTACAGAAATCTGAGGGTCTTTCAAAACTGGGTGATTTTCGTATTCTGCCCAGCTAGGGTCCACAATTTCACCGTCGATGACGTTCCGGTAATGCGTTTCCTCCGGGCCATTTTCAAAATGGACTGTTAGCTTTTGAATCGTACCGCCAAGGCGCTCTTGCAGGACAAGCGCTGTGGGTGCACTTTGACCGCGTGGGTCTTCTGTTTTTTTTCGAGCCTCGTCAGGCCGAGTGCTGCTGCCGATAGTCCATGCTTGCTTTAGAAGGCTAATCTGTCTATGTGCTGGTAATGTCATAATTTATCCTCGTTTACACCCTGTTTATTCAATTACTGGGAATATTATAGGGAATTTTAGCGCCCCCGTCAAGGAATTATGAAAAATAAAAGGTGTACCTTAAAACCCTTCCGCTTTTAAGCTCATTACAGGCTCGGCGCCGGCCATAATCATTTTAAAGCGGCCATCGGCTTCGGGCAGCATCCGGGTCATGAAAAAGCGCGCGGTGGTGAGCTTGCTTTCATAGAAGTCTTTGGATTGCGCGCCGTTGCCGCTCTCCAGATTTTCCAGCGCGATTTTGGCCATGCGCGCCCACATCCAGGCGAGGGCCACAAGCGCGAACTGGCGTAAGTAATCGGTGGCGGCGGCCCCGGCCTCGTTCGGGTCTTTTAAGCCTTTCTGCGCGATGGTGGCGGTGGCTTGCTGGAGCTTCGCAAACGCTTTGGCCAGTGGGAATATAAATTCCGCCATTGCGGGGTTGGCTTGTTCGGCCTCAATAAATTCATGGACCGGGTGGAAAAAGCGGCGGAGCAAGCGGCCCATATTCTGGGGCATTTTCCGGCCCACGAGGTCGAGGGCCTGCACGCCGTTTGTACCCTCGTAAATCATGGCGATCCGGGCGTCGCGGGCATATTGCTCTACGCCGTATTCCGCGATATAGCCGTGCCCGCCGTGAATCTGGATGGTGTGATTGGCGATCTCAAAGCCCATATCGGTTTGGTACGCTTTAATAACCGGGGTTAAGAGCGCCACAAAATCATCGGCTTTCTGGCGCGTTTTTTCATCCGGGTGTTTGTGGGAAATGTCGAGATTCATCCCCACCATGTAAGAGAGCGCGCGGCTACCTTCGCAAATCGCTTTGGAGGTCAGGAGCATTCGCCGCACATCGGGGTGGACGATGATCGGGTCGGCGGGCTTGTCGGGGGCCTTAACGCCGTCAAGCGCGCGCATTTGCAGCCGGTCCTTCGCATAGGCAAGGCCGTTCTGGTAGGCGACTTCCGCGATTCCGAGGCCCTGCATCGCCACGCCCAGCCGGGCGGCATTCATCATGATAAACATGGCTTTCAGGCCTTTATTGGCCTCCCCGACCAGCCAACCCTGAGAGCTTTCAAAATTCATCACACAGGTGGAAGAGGCCTTAATGCCCATTTTGTGTTCGATCGAACCGCAGGTCACATTGTTAGCGTTCATCGAATCGGGCAGGAATTTCGGCACCACAAACAGGGAAATGCCCTTCACCCCCTCCGGCGCATCAGGCAGGCGCGCAAGGACGAGGTGAATGATGTTTTCTGTGAGGTCGTGTTCCCCGGCAGAAATAAAGATTTTCGTGCCCGTCACGGCGTAAGAGCCGTCATCATTCGGGTTGGCCTTGGTTTTAATCAGGCCGAGGTCCGTTCCGGCGTGCGGTTCGGTCAGGCACATCGTTCCCGACCATTCCCCGGTTACAAGCTTGGGCAGGTACGTTTCTTTTTGCTCATCCGTGCCGAATTGATGGAGGGCCTCATAGCAGCCTTGGCTGAGGCCCGGATACATGCCGAAGGAAAAGTTGGAAGAGCAAATCATTTCCTGCATCACAGTGTTGACGAGAACGGGTAAGCCCATCCCGCCGAAATCCGGGTCCGAGCTAACGCCGCACCAGCCGCCTTGGGCGAACGTGTCGTAGGCTTCCTTGAAACCTTTGGGCGTTGTGACCGCGCCGCTGTCAAAGTGACAGCCTTCCTCGTCCCCGCTTTGGTTCAGCGGGAAGAGCACATCCCGGCACAGCTTAGCACCTTCCTCTATGATCTGGTCCACGAGGTCGGGCGTGGCGTCTTCATAGCCGGGCAATTCAGCCAGCGACTCGGCGTGCAAAAGTTCGTTCAAGACAAAACGGATATCATCAAGAGGGGCGTTATAAGCGGGCATGGAAGAAGTCTCCGAGGATAAGAAAAGCGATATTATCCCGTTAGTATAGGTGATTTTTATCAACAAAGCATGGAGATTTTAAATAGTCATTTTCATTTATTCTTGCACAGCGTTGCTGCACTTCTCACGTAGCTTTACTACGCTTCGTCGTTTGCGCCTTGTGCAAAAATAAAACGACTGTAGATGGGTGCGACAAAATGACCTTTGACAGGAATATTAGGGGAGTTTAATATATAGAGAATACTAATGTATGTATACATACATTTCTGTCTCTCCATTGCGCGTGTCCCATCCCTTCCGGACACGCGCAATTTTTTTATAGTTATTTTCTATCTTTGCACATGTTAGCCCTTTCGGGCTTTTGGTTCCCGCGCTGCGCGCTTCGAACCGTGGGTTATTCGTCGCTCATGTAGGTTTACTACGCTACGCTTCTCGTGCCTTGTGCAAAAATAAAGCGAAACAGCTATAAAAACGGTGATTAAAAAGCGTCATTGAGAAAACTGTCATCCCGACCGAAGTGAAGGGATCTTACCCGCGATCATATTGTGCAGATTCCTCGGCTGCGCTCGGAATGACAAGGATCGTGTGATATTATATATTTTTATTTTACATAATCTGATACTGGAGGGGGGGGAGAAGGGGGATGTATGCAGGGATGGGAAGAGGGAGAAAGAGGAGGATTAATCCTCTTCATCCAGCCACAGGCGGACATGATCGGCGACTTTGTCCTGATCCATCGCTTTGATTTTGGCTTTGGCCTTTTCGAGATTGGAATTCTGTTTGCGGCGCATGGCTTCGGCGATTTTGTCGAGCGTTTCCTCGCCGATCGCTTCACGGGCCTGTTTCGCATTGGCCGTTGCCTGCGCGATTAAATCTTCACGCGAGGGCTTTTGGTCTTTCTTTTTCTTTTTTCCGAATAAGCTAAACAAAATGGCCTCCTAAGACTATAAGAGGTTATTATACCGTTTGTTGATTGGTTATGAAAGGGGCGCGTCCCGCCCGCGTTCGACGGTTTGGGCAATGACAACGGGTGCAGAACTTCCCATACCTCTTTCTTTCAGGAATTCTCCGGTCATCAAGGTATAGATCCCCACAATCACGAAAGCGCCCCCCAAAATGGTGTGTGTTGAAATCTGGTTTTGTCCAAAGAAAATATAAACCATAATCGGCACGAAGATCGGATAGGCAATTTCACACATCGAAACAAAGGTCGCGGAAAGATGTTTGGTGGCATATGTAATCATAAAACCAGCCAGAGCAGAGGTGATGATAATCGTTACCAGCAATATAAAAACGCGTTTGTCGAGAAGGGGTTTGAAATTGATGGCTTCGCCGCCCAGAAGAGGAATGAGAAAGGCCACGATAATGCCGGCTACGCCGCAACAGAATGTTAGCGTGGCGATTGAAAAACTGTTCAGACCTTCTTCCATGAAGGCGTAGCATACGCCCCAAAGAACAGCAGAAAAAAGTGGCAGTAAATAAAGCAAAACCTTCCCCTTTTATTAAGGCTCGACGGTTGGAAATTCAAGCCGCCAGCCCTTTATTTATATAAGGGGAAGGTTAATAAAATTATAAAATTATGGATATTTTATTCAGCCAATTCGCCATGCAAGCTTTTCAGGAAAGCGACAATCGCATCACGGTCTTCCGTGGACAGGTCGCCTTCTTCCAGACCGAGCTGGTATTTGGCCATGATTTCCACGGCTTCCTCCAGCGTTTCGGCTTGACCGTCATGCAGGTACGGCGCGGTCACCGCAACGTTACGCAGCGGGGGAACGCGGAAGACGAACATGTCGGCTTCATCTCCAGTGACGGTAAAGCGGCCTTTATCCTGGTCGATGATCTCTGTTCCGCGGTCAGTGAAATATTGTTCGTTCATCGCCATGAAACTGTTACCGCCGACGTTGGAGCCATTGTGGCAAGCCGTACAGCCGATTTCCTTGAAGACTTCATAGCCGCGCTTGGCTTGTGCGGAAATAGCTTCCTCTTCGCCGTTTAAGTAGCGGTCAAACGGTGCGTTGTGCGTCGTTAGAGAGCGCTCATACGTGGCAACGGCATCGCGAATGTTGGGCTCGCTGATCGCTTCTTCCGTGCCGTATACGGCAGCAAAGGCGGCTTTGTAAGCTTCATCACCATTCATCATGGCGATAACGTCGGCCCAGTTTCCACCCATTTCATCCGGGTTTTCCAGCGGGCCGCCGGCTTGGTCTTCCAGTGAGGGAGAGCGGCCATTCCAGAATTGCGTTTCGTCTGCACCGCTGTTCAGCACGGTCGGGATGTTGATCGGCACGGTTACGCCGGAGGCACCGGGAACGGAGGTTGTTACACCCGGAATGGTCCCGCCCGTTTGCGGATTGTGGCATGTGCCGCAAGATAATATCTTGTTTGCGGACAGGCGCACGTCGAAGAAAATGCGTTCGCCCAGATTAACTTTCGCATCGTCCAGTTCGGCTGCTGCCGGAACGGGCTGCACTGGCTCCTCGGCCAAATTGATTTCAGCAAAAGCGGGGGCGGCCACGAAGACGGCGCCAGCCATTAGGGCGGTTAAAATCGTGCGTTTCATAGATATTTCCTCATCTATTAAGTTGTCTCAATATTCCGGGGAGAAATATAGGTAAGAAGCACTCAAAAGGCAAGGGGGGAAAGGTGGAAATGACTTGACATAATTTAAAAATCATTGCTATTTTACGGTCTGCAAAACAATCAGGGTTGGTAAGATATGACCGATAACAATAAAAGCGATTTTGAAGAAACGGGAAATGAAATCAGCAAGGCTGTAAAAGAAGCCAGACAAAAACGGGAACAAGAGGTTATAAAACGCCTTGCTCACCCGGAAGATATCGTTCCTTCTCTTTTCAGAGAGCCAACGGTAAAGGCTTTGGTGGAAAGCTTCAAAGAGCGGGCAGAAGCCAAGGTCCACGAAATGTCGCAGGAAAGAATGGCAGGAGACATCAAGGATTTATTTGAATATATCGTGTTGGGTGATACGGAAAGCAAAGCTTTCCTGAAAGAGGATGTTAAGAGGCACGCTGAAAATGAAGGCGTTTTGGATACTTTGGTACGTTCCGCCTTTTCAGCTGTTGAGCGTGTGGCGAGAGCCGCGCCCCGTCGACATCTCAGTTAGTTTCTCAAGGGTTTTCCGGTCGTCAGCATATGCTCGATCCGGTCCATGGTGCCGTCATTATGGACGAGCTTCATGAACTCCGTGCGCTCCAGCTTGTAAAGATCGTCTTCAGACAAAGGGTTAGTCCAGTCAGCTTTTTCACCGCCCGTCAGAACGGTTGCGACGGCGCCGGAAACGGTGACATCGTACGGCGTGGCTTTACCGGATTTGCGCAAGTCCGCCACAGCCATCTCCAGCGCGTATTTCCCCGACGGACCGGGCAGGCGGATTTCTTCGATAGGCGTGGGGGCTTCGTAGCCTTTGGCCAGTTCCAGCGCCTTTTGTTTGGCATCGAACAGCAGCCGGTCGCGGTTCATGGTGATGGCGTCGCTGTCCTTTAGATATTTGATTTCTTTGGCTTCCTGCGCGCTTTTGGCGACTTTGGCCAGCGCGATGGTTTCAAACGCCTTGCGGACCGCGCCCATCGGCGTTGTCTTGGGACTAAACCACATTTGTTTGCCGCCTGTGGCTTTATCGTAGTTGTCTTGTTCTTCGGCCTGATAGCGTAAGATCATTTCCTTGCAGCCACCCCAACCGGGAAGCAAGCCGACGCCGACCTCAACCAGACCGCAATAGGTTTCCGCATGCGCCTGTACATGATCGGAATGGAGCAGGATTTCACATCCGCCGCCGAGCGCCATGCCGGACGGGGCCGCGACAACCGGGAAAGGCGCGTATTTGAGAGCTTTGTATATCTTTTGTCCGCCTTCGACGAGGGCTTCGATTTGCGGCCACAGGGCGATATTCATGGCGAACATGGCAAGGCCCAGATTGGCCCCGGCGGAGAAGTGCGAGCCTTCATTGTAGATCACAAGGGCTTTGTAATCGCCACTTCCATCACCGATCAGCTTGATCGCTTTTTGGTAGACTTCAAAGACTTGTTCATCCAGCGCGTTCATCTTGCCGGTGAATTCGGCGCAGAGCACGCCGTCGCCGATATCCCATAGCGCGGCGCTGGCCGTTTTAAAGACAGGTTCGGAAGCCAGCTTGATATCACGGAGGAGCAGCACACCGTCCGGGCGCTTGATCGCGTGGTATTTACCATCTGTGCCGAAGGTGTGAAGCTGGCCGTCCTCAATTTTGTAGAAGGTGCCGTCACCGACTTTCTCCAAAAGCGACGGGACGGTGATGCCTTCCTCTTTCAGTTTTTCGGCAAACCACGCCGGGCCGCAATCGTCGATCAGCTCGAACGGGCCTTTTTTCCAGTTATAGCCCATCTTCATGGCGTCATCGACGGCGGCAATATCGCTCGCGATTTCCGGCACGAGGGAGGCCGCATACGCCAGCGTGCGGGACAGGACTTTCCACGCATATTGCCCACCTTCATCATCGGTGGTTACAACGGCTTTCAAGCCTTTCTTTCCGGCGCTGACGGAGGCCAGTTTCGGTTTGACGGATTTGGTAAAGGCGCTTTCGTCGAATTTATTACCATCCAGCGGGAAGGATTGTTTTTCCTTTTTCCCGCCCGTTTTGTCGAGACGGTAAAAACCGCCCTTGCCCTTGCGGCCCGTATAGCCCGCCTCAATCATCTGGTGGATGAATGCATGGTCGATATAGGCTTTGCGGTAGTCGTCCTCCGCCGGCAGGGTCGAAAGCAGTGAGTCGGCTAGATGCGGCATCAAATCAATCCCGATCAAATCGAGCAAGCCGAACACGCCGGTTTTGGGGATGCCCACGGGTTTGCTCATGACGGCATCGGCGACCTCAACAGGTACTTTGCCCTCTACCGCGACATTCAGCGCCGTGGTTAGCCAGTACACGCCAATCCGGTTGCCGATAAAGCCCGGCGTGTCGTTACAGCGCACGACGCCCTTGCCCAGCCGGACATCACAGAATTCTACAACGGTGTCGATGGCATCTTTACGGGTTTTGTCGCCAACGACCAGTTCCAAAAGGCGTAAGTAGCGCGGCGGGTTGAAAAAGTGGGTAATCAAAAAGTCGGATTCAAAATCCTTGCCTTGCCCCTTAACCAGTAATTCCAGCGGAATGGTCGAGGTGTTGGAGGAGACAATCGAGCCTTTTTTGCGGTGTTTGTTGATCTTCTCATAGGTCTTGTGCTTGATGGCGAGGTCTTCCAGAACGACCTCCACAATCCAGTCGCACTCTTCCAAAAGCGCCAGATTGTCATCTAGATTGCCTGGCGTAATCAGTTTCGCATTGCGTTTGCTCATCAGCGGGGCAGGGTCGGTTTTGAGCATTTTGTCTATGGCGGCTTTGGCAAGGTCCGGCCCGTCTTTTAGTTTGATATCCAGCAAAACAACGGGAACGCCCGCATTCGCGATTTGCGCGGCAATGCCGCTCCCCATAACACCGGACCCGATAACGGCAACTTTTTCGATAGGCATGAAAGACAATTCCCTTGAAAACAGCAAAAGACTAGATTCTCATAGTATAACAGATTGACGGGGATTACAGCCCCGGAAATAGCAGTATCGTAATCCAGATCATACCGCACAGAATGAGACTCACCAAAAGGGCCGCAGAGCCCATATCTTTAGCCTCTTTGGAAAGCTCGTGCCGGTCAAATGAAATACGGTCGATGGCGCGTTCTATGGCACTATTGAGCAATTCGATAATCAGGACTAATAAAACGCTTCCCGCCAGCAACAATTTTTCCGGTGCGCCGTTTCCAATCCATAATCCCAGCGGGACAAGAATGGCGGATAGAATTAATTCCTGACGGAAGGCCTCTTCGGTTTTGAAACAGGCGGCGATACCATGAAGGGAGTAAATCAGCGCGCGGAACAGGCGTTTAAATCCTTTGTTTTTTGTGGGTTCTGTCATGACCGTTTTATGCTCTCCCCGCTTCGTGAGACAGCATCGCGGGGTTGATACCCAGCCTGTCTATGGCATTGTTCCATTTGTCTTCCGGATTGGTGGTGAAGATCAGGTCCGGTTCCGGTTCAGTTACCAGCCATGCGTTTTGCTGGATTTCCTGATCGAGTTGCCCGGCGCTCCAACCGGCATAACCGAGCATGAATAAAAGCTGATCCGGGCCTTCGCCTTGTGCGACGGCTTTAATGGCGTCAACGGTGCCTGTGAGGCTGAAGGTCTCGTTGATCTTTACGGTGTCAGGGCGTTCGAATTCGGACGAATGAAGGATAAAGCCGCGTGCTGTTTCGACGGGGCCGCCGCCCATAATCGTAATGGCGCGTCTATCGTTCTCATCTTTGCTTTTTTGCTCGATGTTTAGTTGTTTGTAAAGTTCGTCTATTTTTATGTCGGGCAGAACATGGTTGACGACCAGCCCCATTGCCCCTTGTTCGTCATGGGCGCAAACATATATGACGGCCTTTTGAAAACGCGGATCGCCCATGCCCGGCATGGCTAGCAAAAGTTTTCCGGCTAACCATGCGTCGCTTTTATTCCGGTCTTTGTCGATTTGTCCCATGATCTAACTTTTTACCTTGTTCCTAGGATTCAATAGCATATTCTGAAGGGCGACAGCAATTCTTTCGGGAGAGATATGATGATGAAAAAACAAACGGGCGCTTTGTGGGGTGTTTTATGGGCTCTGTTTTTTATAGTGTCTGTTACCCCCTCTGTGCAAGCGGCAGAACACATAAGTGCGCGTCTTGTCTCTCCGGCGGTGGATAGCGATGAGGCTTTATTGGCTCTGGATATAGAAGAGGGCTGGCATGCTTATTGGCGGATGCCGGGTGAAGGGGGGCTGGCTCCGCGGCTTGATTGGAGCGATTCGGAAAATATAGAGCGCGTTGATTTGTTATGGCCGACGCCACGCCGCTTTGATGAAATGGGCCTGCAAAGCTTTGGTTATGAGGGGCGCGTTTTGTTTCCCTTGCATATTGTTAAGGTAGATGAAGAACGGCCCGCCCATCTTGCTTTGGTATTGTCGGTTATGGTTTGCAAGACGATGTGCGTTCCTCAGGACTTATCTTTAACACTCAAAATCTATAAAAAGGCCGCCGTGCTTTTGGATAAGGCAAAAGATTTTGTACCGGTGCAGGGTGATATACCGGGTATAAAAATCGAAAATATAGTGATCGGTCCGGCGGCGTTGGTTGTGACCGCATTTATTCAGCGCGGTTTTGAAAAAGCGGATTTATTCGTTGATGCGGGGGAGGATGTCTACCTTGTGGGGCCGCCGCAAATCACGGTAGATCAAAAGGATATGCGGCGTGCGCAATTGCGTATTACGGCGCCAGACGAGGTGAAAAATCTTTCGCTAGCGTTGGACGGTCAACCGGTGAGTTTGGTTTTGACCGATGGGCAGGATGCGATCGAAAAGTATTTTTCTTTTTAGAATATATTCCGTTTAAGCAGCTTGTTGCGGCAATATAACTTCACGGTAAAGATCTAGCCATGTGTTTGGGGCCTTACCTTCAAATGGTCCGGCTTTGGAGCGCCAGTAAGCAAGAATTTGCGGGAACTGGTTAAATTCAAGGTCGGCTTCTTTAATAATGCGCCGGTCAAGCGGGAACAGGCGGATGCCATCTAGCTTATCGGAGCGAGCGTTGTAGGCTGATGCCGGGATATAATCGCGTAAGATTGTTGCCAGAATGGAGGGGTTGTCCGTTCCCAGCCGGGCGCGAGCTTCATTACGGCGCGCCATTAATATTTCCAGCGCTTTGCGCGCAGCTTCGGCCATAGGCCCCTGTGAGATGCGGGCGACATAAATTGACCGCGCGATGTGATGAAGGGCCGCTTGCTCGATTTCCGGTAGCCATATCAGAACGCCTGAGCGGAAATCGGAAACTTTGTCCATATTCATGCATTGATGACAGTAGATACAGCTGGTTACCATGTTTTTGGGATGGTGCTGGGTGGAATCCCCGTTGCGGAAGTTGATTTCTTGATATTTCTCGGCACGAAAACCGCAATAGCGGCACGTATAATCATCGCGCTCTAGAATTTTTTGTTTGAGCGCGGCAGGCAGTGCTTCTTTGTTCTTTGAAGACGACGATTGGGCACCGGCGGATTTCCGCGCAATGCCCAACGTCATAGGTAAATAATCCGGCATACAAGATTACCAACTCAGACCTGTGTTGATAACTGTACTTGATAGCGTCATATCAGACATAGCACCCGCACCGGAGCCGTCGTCGATTGTATTGAGCATTGCTTCGAAGACAATCGGCATGGCCAAGAGTGCGCCACCGGCAGCTAGACGAATCGCGCCGTCTTTCAACGGTGTGTTGCCCGGGTTTTCAACGTGATCTTTTAGTTTAAGAACACCCAGCGTACCAAGCAACAGACCCGCGATGTAAGAAACAACGGACAGAAGCTGTGGCAGGTTCGCTATAGAATCCACGATATTACCGGAGATGGAGTTGAAGTTGTTTGCATGAGCATCACCGGAAACAGCCATCATGCCTACGGTAAAGGCTGCACTCATTTGCAAAGTTTTTCTGTTTAGTAGTTTAATCATGGTTTTCGTCCTCCTCGTTTCCATGGTTAAGAGAATTGTACACCAAACCCGCTCAATCCCAAAGTCGATTGTACGGTATTGAGTAACGGGCCCAGATTTACAGCAAGAGCGCCGCCCAGAAGGTGTGTTATTCCAGCCATCATAGATGCCTGAGAATTTCCTTCCGCGACGCCCCGTATAATAAAGAAGCCGCGGATAAAACTGACAAATCCGAGCACGATCATGAACTGCAGGATCGCGCTTATAACCCCATGTATATGGGCTTGTTCTGTAGGTGATAGTCCTGTTGCGTATCCTAAGCTGCTCCCGACGGCTGTTGTCGGATTATTAAACAGCGATGTAGAAAAGACGGTTAACAGGGAATCAACGGATAGTAACATACCGCCAACCAGAAATGTCATGATTGTACCGATACCTCCGGGGCCGCGAGGCCCTTCTTGCGATGATTTCAGAAGGCGTGAAATTCCGACCAAAATAAACATGATTCCGGCAACAAACGAGAACCATTTTAAAAGAAGACGCATGGGTTCGAACGAGTTGCCCATTAAGCCGATAAGCATGCCATCTAGGCCAGTCGTTGCTCCTGTTCCTGTGAAGGTTGTGAAACTGGAGAAGACAAGGCCGGATGCGCCGCTTAGCGGACCGATGGCTGTCATAATAGCCATATCTAAAATGGTGGGCAGGGCAAAAAGCGCACCGCCGGCAACGAAGCGGACACCGGCATCCCATAGCGGTGTTTGTTGCGGATTTAAAACGTGATCACGTAGTTTTAACAATCCCCACAGAGCTAAAATAATCCCGGCAATGTAGGCCAGAGCGCCTAAGAACATCGGAAAGCTCAGCGTAGCGAAAACAATATTACAAAGTACATCACTTATTCTGGGCGCCGTTATGTAGCTTGATGCCGAGCTTGCGACGCTTGATGCCGAGCTTGCGACGCTCGATAATCCTATGGAGCTTGCGACACTGGCAACGCTACTGGCAGCACTACTGACGGCTGCTGCTGCGGTGCTCACGGTGCTTGTAACGGCTGATGAACCGCAGGTGCTAATGCCGCTGACTGCTGTATCGCCGTAAGCAATTGCCGTGATGATGCCGCCGGCACTACCGCCGCTGATGAGGTTTTTCATGGCAACCATGATGGTTGGCAGGGCGAAGAGTGCGCCGCCTGTGAATATGCGGATTAGCCCTTCCCGCAACGGCGTATTTTGCGGGTTTTCAACATGTTCTTTAAGCTTGATGAAGCCCCATACGCCCATAAGAGCGCCGAGAATATAACCGCCCACAGACAGTAAGGTCGGGATGTGATCAATCGAAGCAACCATATTTTGAAGGATGGAGCCAAAATTCATCCCCAGACCTGTGACGACGGACACAATACTACTAACGCCAAACAGGCTTGATAGCGGTCCGAAGAAATCATCCCATTCGCCGCTCGTCGGCCCGCTTCCGCCGTTAATGGTTGTCATCATGATTTCATACATCATGGGTGTCGAGAATAATGCACCACCGATAGCGAAACGTATGATGGAAGCGCTTAGCGGTGTGTTCCCGGGATTTTCAACATGTTCCTTGGCTTTAATAATGCCCCAGAATCCGAAAATAAGCCCGATGAGGTAAGCGGCAACGGCAATCAGTTGCGGCAGCTTATCAATGGAATCAACAATGTTTTCTGCAACATCGTTGGCATCGGTTGCAAAGGCAGGGCCAGAAATTATAGAAGCAAAGGCAAAAACGGCCATTGCCGATAAAAACCCTAGTGGTCTGTATTTGCTCGTAAATTTCATTATGCTCTATCCCTTGCAATTCCTAACCATTAGCTAATGCATGGTATATATATAAAATTTTACGTAAATTATATAAATCCACGTATACCTAAGGGTACACCTCTAAACGTTAAAAAACTGTTTATTCGGCGCTTATAATTTACATAACAATTTTCCGGGATATATTTCATGGTGTTTCTCATAGGGAGTGCGGCTTCATTATTAACCGGGCGTGTTCATATTACGATGATCGTTTGTGATAAAGGAAGGGGTCCTTATGTGGAAAGGAAAAAGAACGACCCAATGCAACCTTAGTATAAAGTAACGTTTGTTAAGAACGAAGTCTTTTTATAGCCATTTTCGATTCTGTCTTAATTTTAGGGCCCTGACCCATTAATTATGTCCATTTTGCGCATTCGTAAATTTTTGATAGATATTTGTAAATATAGCGCGAAATTGAAAAACTTTCGTTTTTTGTAGAAGTCTGTTACAAAGAGCATTCGTAAACTAGACAAGGGATGGACAATGAATATGCACAGGGTTTTGGCAACGCTTTTTCTTTTGGCTGTTTGCTTGCCGGCTATGACAGCATGTAGCAATACATTTGATGGTGTCGGCCGCGATCTTGAACGGGCGGGTGAGACTATTCAAAACACTTTTTAAAGTAAAGTTGTTGGTTGAGCAGAGTTCTCTGTAGCCTGTTATATTTTATGTTGTCGCTTAAAGAATGATAAGAGGGATGGATTCATGATAAAAAATACATTTTTGGCGCTGAGTGTTTTTGTGGTTTTAGCGGTAATGTCGTTTTCTGCGCGGGCGGCGGATGATTTTGGAGGTTTTGGTGGTGCCGGCTTTTCCAATCAAGGGCACCCCGCATTTGGCGATGTGATGATGAATGATGATGCCGATTTGGATGCGGCGGCTGTTGCGGGTATAGAACCGGCGGCAGGCGATTCATCGCAGGAAGATGCGCAAGCTGAAAAGCAAAGCGGCGCTGTTCAAGAAGAATTGGAGAAAAAATTCGACACGGACGTGACGCACACGGTTATTGACCGTGGTGATGGTGATACCAACACCCGTGACCGTGTGGGTGAAGGCGAAGTCGGTATTTTTTACGATCATAACAAAGACGAGCGCCTTATGGATGATGACGATTCCATCGGCGTTGAAATGAAAGTGTTAGAGTTCCAGTAATTTCCCGTAACAAAGCGTCGTAGCTGTTTGTCTAGATCATTCGCTTTTTCTGTTATCTTTTTAGGGATGTTCGCATTGATGCCCTTGATTGCGGCTTTGGTGCCGCGTTTCTTTGCGTACGCGCCCGGCGTAGTGGGGCTGGGGACTGTTCTGGCTGGATACTTTATATATAAGAGGCGTTTTGCTTTGCTTCATCCCGCTCTCTTGATTGTTGCTGGTATAGCTCTTCTCGCGGCTTTAAGTACCTTCTGGTCGGTTGATCCTGATGTTACGTGGGGGCGAACGATTAAGGTGGCACTTGTGATTCTGCCCGGCGCCCTGCTTGTAATCGCTGCTGGGGTTATGGAGCGCGATCGCCGCTTTTTTTGGTTTTCTGCCGCGCTGGGGCTGGGGTTTCTTTTGATGACGGTTGAGATTTTCGGCGACTTTCCTTTTTACCATATGGTGCGGGGTTTGCCATTTGATGTTGCCGTTCCGACCAAGAGTGTTGCTAACCGTTCTATCGTAGCACTTGTCTTGCTGCTTTTTCCCGCTCTGGGTGTGGTTATGGCGCAGCCGGACTGGTCTGCCTGCAAACGCTGGGTTGTTGCCGGCGCTTTGGTTTTGCTTTTTATGCCGTGTTTTGGAAAGACGGAGAGTCAATCCGCTCAGCTTGGCTTTATCGTCGGGATGCTGTTTGCGGCTATGCCGTCCTTTATATACCGTGCCCGTATGGCGTGGATAGTTCTGGCGGCTTTGATCGCTGTCGGTATTACGGCGATGCCGTGGATCGTTATGACGGCTTTTGAAATAGGGGCCTCGGCGGTCGATGCTTCATCCCTTTTGGGGGATGGCGGCGCCTATGGGGGGGAGCGTCTTGAAATATGGGATTTTGTCGCGCGCGAAGCTTTGAAAAATCCTCTTCTCGGTCACGGTGTAGGGACAACGCGCATTATCGAATTTGACACGAACAAGATTTATTTTCCGGGCTCATCCGTTTTACATCCGCATAATTTTGCGCTTCAGCTTTGGCTGGAATTGGGGCTGGTCGGGGTTTTGGCCGGGATCGCTGTTGTGCTTTACTTGTTAAAGGCCATGTACAGCCATTTGAGCGTTTCGCAAAATCGTATCGCTTTGCCGACTTTAATGGCTGGGATCGCGATGGCTTTGACCAGCTATGGCCTGTGGCAAAGCTGGTGGCTGGGGTTATTCCTTCTGGCGACGGCCTGCGTTATACTGGCCGTGCGTTTGATGGAGGGTGACAAAGAATGAGTGATGAATTTTCCAAAGAAGAGTACGAAGCCGCCCGTAAACTGTTTGCCGGGCCTTGTGATTTTGTGCTCGGCGTGGCGGCGCTCTCACAGCTTCCTTCAGATGACCGAGCGGAAATTGCCTTTGCGGGGCGCTCCAACGTTGGCAAGTCTTCCCTTTTGAATGCGCTAACGGGGCGCAAAGCACTGGCCCGTACGTCTCATACGCCGGGGCGGACGCAGCAGCTCAATTTCTTTGATGTGGGCGGGAAATTCTATCTGGTCGATATGCCGGGCTATGGCTATGCAAAAGTGTCGAAATCCCAGAAGAACGAATGGAATAGGTTGCTGCGCGATTACTTGCGCGGGCGATCAACGCTACGGTGCGTATTTATATTAATTGATGCGCGGCACGGGCTGAAAGACAGCGATATAGAGATTATGAAGATGCTGGATGAGTCAGCTGTGTCTTACCGGATCGTTTTGACTAAAACCGATAAGGTTAAACGCGATCCGCTGGCAAAGCTGGTTGAAAAAATTGAAGCGGTACTTAAAAAGCATCCGGCGGCTTTCAATGAAATTCTGAGGACTAGTTCTCATGAAGGACGCGGGGTTGATGAATTGCAGGCCACGATCTGTAAGGTAACGGCCTGATTATTCCTGCGCGATGACGCTGTAAAAGCTGAATATCGTGGCACCGTTGTTCGAGATGCATAGCTGGGGCCAGCCCTCGCATCCTGCACAATTTGCGGCCGTAAAATCAGCATTGGTCCCGCTATGCAGGCCATCGTCAATCAACATATTGCGTAGAGTAATAGCCCCGGTTAGCGTCGGTATGGTGCTCGATCCGGTCAGGCGTTCGTTGATTTTGGCACACACGGCTTGCGTAAGTTGGTGCGCGGTCAGGATCACGTCCTGATTGGCGCTCTCCGTCCATTCCACATTATTAAAGCGGCCGATATACCATTTGGCGGTCGGGTCGTTATTGACCTGATTGATGATATCGGCGGGGATTTTGGGTAGAATCACGCCGCCGCCTTCCGGGTGGAAAACCTTATCAACGTGCGCGCCGGAAGAATAAGCGGGCTCATCATCCGGCGTGGTAAAATCAAGGTCGGAGATTTGTGTGCCGGAATAGGTCATCATATCGACCGCTTGTTTGAGCTGGCTGGCGGCAGTGATGATATTCCCGGCATAGATTTCAAGGCGCTCTTCGGAGAGTGAGCCGGCCTCGGACGTGTCGTTTTGCCGGATCAGAAGAAAATTAAGAGCGGCCATCAACGCGACGACGATCAGAACATAGATCATCGCGTTGCCGTTTTCGCCGGAGGAATAAAAAGATTTGTATTCGGTACTCATAACAGTGCTATTGTACAGCATAAAAGGATTGGGAAAAGTAAAATGACACTGGATTGGGTATCACTGGGAATGGGTTTGGTTGGCGGGTTGTTGCTCGCGGCGGCGGTTTTGTTGCCGCGGCTGGTGGCTTTAAAGGAAAAGCTACGCCATCACGAACAGGCACAGGATGAGATGGGCAGCCTGTTTGCTTTGAGCGCGCAGGAAGCTTTGGAGAAAAACAGCGAGCAGTTTCTCCAGCGTTTCTCCGAACTGGCGCAGGAGAAAATGAAGGCGGCTCATGCCGACAGCGCGCATGATCTGGAAAAACGCCAGCTTTCGATCAATGAGATGGTCAAACCCATTCAAGAACAGCTTAAAACCCTTGGCGGGGCGCTGGAGCAAATCAAAGGCACCGATCAGGCGCTTAAAAGTGATCTCCAGAACTTAAGCCGGGAGACGGCACGTCTGGCGGGCGCTTTGCGCGATCCGGCGGCGCAGGGCAAATGGGGTGAGTTTATCCTTGAAGGGCTGCTCGATAAATCCGGCCTGATTAAGGGTGTGCATTATGAAACGCAGGTTAGCGTTGAAACCGACAAGGGCCGCCAGCGGCCCGACGCCGTGATTCGCTTGCAGGACGGTTTTAACATTATTATAGACGCCAAAGCTCCGGTGAATGAGTTTGCTGCGCGCCTGAACGAGGAAATCAGTAGTGATGAGGCTGCGGCGGTGATGAGCAATTTGGCGCGCACGGTGCGGGAACATGTTCGGACGCTGGGCCGCAAGGGCTATTGGGAGAATATCGATAGCCCGGATTTTACGGTGCTGTTCTTGCCGTCCGAACATATGTTTTCGATGGCCCTGAGGGCCGATCCGCAAATCGTTGATTTTGCGGCGGAGAATGACATTGTGATTGTCTCTCCGACGTTGCTGATGAGCTTACTGCGCGTGGTGGGCTTAAGCTGGCGGCAGGCGGAACTGGCCCAAAATGCGCAGGAGATTTCCGCGCAAGGCACGGAGCTGTACAAACGCCTGATTACCTTTGGTAGCCATTTTGAGAAAATTGGCCGCGGCATTGCCGGGGCAATGGGAAGTTATAACGATGCGGTGGGCTCGCTGGAGCGCTCGGTTCTCCCTGCGGCGCGGCGGCTCAAAGAGCTGGGCGTTCAGGCCGGGGGGAAGGATATCCCGGAGGTTAGTTTGCTCGATAAAACCCCGCGCGCTTTAAGTGCGGCCGAAATCACCGAAAGTGATGAGAACACAGATAAAAAACGGGCTTAGTTTTTTATCGTCATTGCGAGCGACCATAGGGAGCGCGGCAATCCAGAGCCATAAGGAAAGATTCTGGATTGCTTCGTCAGCCTAATGGCTTTCTCGCAATGACAGTTTCTAATTCCTTTCAAAAGCTTGACCTTCTCGCCATACAATAATAAGTAAGTGCCATGAGTAAATTGCCGATTTTATCCGCCCCTGATCCTATTTTGGCTACCGAAGCCAGCCCCGTTGCACGTGTGGATGATACCATCCGCAAACAGTTTGATGACATGCTGGAAACCATGCTGGAGGCGCCGGGCATTGGGCTGGCCGCTAATCAGGTGGGTATTCTTAACCGTGTGATCGTCATGCAGATTGAAAGCGAAGATATCAGCACCGGGCCGCTGTTTCTGGCTAACCCGGAAGTTATCTGGGAATCCGAAGTGATGAGCACGATGGAGGAAGGGTGCCTGTCCGTTCCCGGCCATTATGCCGACGTTATCCGGCCGGAGCAAGTGCGGGTGAAGTATCTCGATTATAACGGCAAGGAGCAGGAATTATCCGCCGACGGTCTGCTCTCGCATTGTGTCCAGCATGAGATCGACCATTTGGATGGTACGCTGTTTGTTGACCACATTTCGCGCCTCAAGCGCAACATGATTATCAAAAAGCTAGAAAAGATCAAAAAGAGTCAGGAGATCCTTTAGCCATGACAGAGCCTTTACGTGTAGCGTTTATGGGGACGCCCGATTTTGCCGTTCCAGCGCTGGCGGCGCTGATTGACGGGCCGCACGAGGTTGTGGCTGTTTATTCCCAACCGCCACGGCCTAAGGGGCGCGGGCACAAGGTTCAGCCCTCACCCGTTCATGCGCTGGCGGAGGCGCACGGCATCCCGGTTTATACCCCCAAATCTCTGAAAAAAGATGAAGTAAAGCATGCGAAATTTAAGGCGCTTGACCTTGATGTGGCGGTGGTTGCGGCATATGGCCTGATTCTGCCGCGGGAAATTCTGGAGGCGCCAAAGTACGGTTGCTTGAACATTCATGCATCACTCTTGCCGCGCTGGCGCGGGGCGGCGCCGATTCAGTATGCCGTCTGGGAAGGTGATGATGAGAGCGGTATCACCATCATGCAGATGGAAGAGGGGCTCGATACTGGGCCGATGATCGAAAAGCGCAGTGTAAAGATTCTCCCGACGACCACGGCGCAGAGCCTGCATGACGAATTATCAGCTCTGGGCGGCGCGATGATTATCGATGTGCTTGATGTGCTGGCGGAAAAGGGAAGCCTTGAGGTGGAAGAGCAGGACGATGAGTTTTCTACTTATGCGCCGATGCTGGCCAAGGATGACGGGCGTGTGGACTGGACGCAGGATGCTGCCGCCATTGATTGTCAGATCCGGGCGCTAAACCCGTGGCCGGGTGTGTGGACTGAAACGCTGGCGGGCAAGCGTGTGAAGATTTTGGAGGCTGAGCCGGTAACCGACCGTTATACGGAGGCGCCGGGCATGCTGGTCGATCGCACGGGGCATGTGGTTTGCGGGAATGATACGGCGTTGCGTCTCTTAAAAATCCAGCCCGAAAGCGCTAAGGCCATGGATGTGGCCGGCGCCGTCAATGGCGGGTATGTGCATGTCGATGAGGCGTTTTCATGACGCTCAAGCGCTGGAAACTTATCATAGAATATAAAGGCACCGATTACTGCGGCTGGCAGCGGCAGGAAAGCGTACCTTCCGTTCAGCAAGCGATAGAAGAGGCGATCACCGGATTTTGCCAGCAAGATATTCGCATCCATGTGGCGGGGCGGACCGATGCGGGCGTGCACGCGCGGGGGCAAGTCGCGCATTTTGATCTCGATTACGGCGCACGGGCGCTGAATGGCTTTGATCTGGCTAAGGCGATTAACGCGCATTTAGGCTCTCATACTGTTTCCATTATCGCTGCGGAGGAGGTTGATCCCGAATTTCACGCCCGCTTTCAAGCGACGAACAAGCTTTATACCTACCGTATTCTTAACCGCCCCGCTTTTCCGGCACTGGAGGATGGGCTGGTATGGCATTGCAAAAAACCGCTGGATGTTAGCGCCATGGCCGATGCGGCGGACGTGTTGCTTGGCCATCATGACTTCACGACTTTCCGCGATTCCCAGTGTCAGGCGAAGTCGCCGGAAAAGACGCTGGACCGATTGGATGTGGAAGCGCGCCCCTATGACGATCATGGCGGGGTGGAAATCCTGTTCCATGCGGAGGGGCGTTCTTTCTTGCATCATCAGGTGCGCAATATGGTCGGCACGTTGGTTCTGGTCGGGGAAGGCAAATGGAGTAAGGCTGACATTAAAGCGGCGTTAGAGGCGCGCGATCGTACAAAAGGCGGCCCGACAGCCCCGCCGGATGGGCTTTATCTGGTGCGGGTGGATTATTAGGAAGGAAGTATTACTCCACCATTTTTATCCCGTTTTCCCCTCCCGTCCCCCTCTTCAGTTATTTTGCATAATTCTAAATCAGGGGGAGAAGGGGGGAGAGGTCAAGAGGGAGAGCGTTTAGAGGCGGTAGGTTTAAAGGGGAAGGCTTAAGGGCTAAAAAACAGCAATTTGATCCCGACGATGACGGCAAAGCCGCAGACAAACCATTTTATAAATCGGTCGCCGCCTTTAAGGGCGATATGGGCACCGATATAACCGCCGATGGCCATGCTAACAAATATGATCGCGGCATAGGTTAGATCGACATAGCCATGCCACGCGAAAATAGCCGAGGAGACAATGGTGAGCATAATCCAGCCCGGTATATCGGTGGCGTGGGCGTCCAGTGTCTTGAACCCCAGGAAGGTCACTAGGGTCATAATAACTAGTGTTCCTGCACCGCCGCCGAAAAAACCGGCAAAGATCATGACAAGGAAATAAAGCACATAGCCTATGGCTTTGCGCTTTTTGCCGTGGGTGCGGGTTTCCATGCCGAAATTTTTGTTGAGCAGGGCCAGTGGTGCGATCAAAAGAAGTGTGGTGCCAACCACCGGGTAGATCAGTGTTTCGTCAATGCTAATCATCAGGCTGGCCCCGATTATGCCGCCGC
This sequence comes from Alphaproteobacteria bacterium, assembly GCA_050297015.1. Lineage (GTDB taxonomy): Bacteria > Pseudomonadota > Alphaproteobacteria > Micavibrionales > Micavibrionaceae > JACKJA01. The sequence continues at coordinate 151,127 of JBNKRZ010000005.1, forward strand.
CGATGGCCAGAACGGATAGTGCGGGGACATAACGCCAGTTAATTTTTCCGGCTTTATGATATTTGATAAGGGCTATGACCCACAAGCCGAGTGAGGATGTTTTGGTTGTACCGATTGCCATTTGTGGCGGCAGGCCGGACAGAATCATAAAGGGCGTAATGATAAGGCCGCCGGGCCCGCCCATAGAGCCAACGATGCCAGTCACAAGGCCGACAATAAACAAAATGTAGGGGAAAAACGCACTTTCTGTCAGAAGAGCGAAGTCCATAGATTAAGCGATCGGCACGTCGACCTTAACCGGAAGGTCCGGTGCAATCGGTTCATCATCGAGCATTTCGATCATCCCGCCGGGCTGAACGGCGAAGTTGGCGATGAACAGGGCGTTGGAATAGAATACCACGCCGTCACACAGCCAAAAGCCTTTTTCGTTTTTCCCCTCGTAAGAAGCCGGGCGGATAGAACCGGCGACGGCTGCGCGGGTTTTATCATCCATATTTTTCGGCAGATCCGGATTGTCGATATCTTCAGCAATCAGGAACGGGCCTTCCTCGCCACGGACAAAGAAACAGAAAAAGCGCAAATAATCGAGAACATTGTCGTCTGTGATCTTGATGGGCGCTTGCGCGTTGACTTCGTGAATCGGCGGGGATGTCCCGTTCAGGCGGAACAGGTTGCCGTCCAGCGTCAGGAAATACAGGTTCAGATTTTGCGGGGTCCAGCTCGGATCGCGCAGGCGGATGAGAACAACACGCTCGTAAAACGGCAGGGAGCGCCAGGAAACTTCCGTTTGCGGGGACGTTTTGAATTTACCGTCAACCGGATTGACTTGCGAAAGGAAGCCGTCTTTTTCTTCACCAGTTACCGGGTTCCAGTTGTTGTCATCGTACATTGAATTACCTGCTTTATTAGGTTCGTATTTTTATAATCAGACCAGAATATTAATCGCTATCGTACCATAGTGCAAGGGGTGCGAAGGGCTTAATTGTCAGGAAAATGAACCGGAAAGATTGACAGGACTGTTTGAAAGCATTATATAACCTCTTCGCTGAAACGAAACATATAAGAACACAAAGGTCGGAGGACCGCTTAACATGTCGACAAAACGTACATTTCAACCGAGCCGCTTGGTACGCGCCCGCCGTCACGGTTTCCGTGCCCGCATGGCAACCCGTCATGGCCGCGCCATTTTGTCTGCGCGCCGCGCCAAAGGCCGTAAGCGCCTGAGCGCTTAAATTTTGCTTTGCCGGGAGGCCGGCTATGAAAGCGACAAAACAACAAATTCAACAATTGGGCCGCTTGCAGAAGCGGTCCAATTTTTTGCGTGTTCAGCATGCCGGAAAGAAATGGGTGTCCAAAAGTTTGATTTTGCAGGTGGCTGGAAATGAAACCAGTGATGAAATCCGCTTTGGCCTGACGGTGACTAAAAAAGTTGATAAACGCGCAGTGGTCCGCAATCGTATCCGCCGCCGTTTGCGGGCGCTGGCCTGTGATGTCTTGCCTCTTCACGCGGCGGACGGGCGTGATTATGTTCTGATTGGACGGCGGGAAACGCTGGATAAGCCCTATGATGAAATGGTTAAGGACTTGAAATGGTGTTTGAAGCGCTTGGAGTCTCGTAAGGATAAGGATGCCGGATCATGAGAATGTTTGTCCGCATAGCGCAAGCGCCGGTTCATTTATATCGTTTTGTACTCGCGCCGTGGATGGGAAATCAGTGCCGCTTTCATCCGACCTGTAGTGCATATATGCTGGAAGCGCTGGAAAAGCACGGGGTTATCAAAGGCTTATACCTTGGAATATGGCGTATTTTGCGCTGTAATCCGTGGAATAAGAATCATGGGCACGACCCGGTGCCTTAAGCGGTTTACATGGCGGGGATGACTAGGCTATAACCGCGGGGCAGAATTCGAATTAAAGGAATACGTTATTATGATGAATAATCAGGATCAAATGCACCCCGACGATAAACGTAATATGATTATTATGTTCGTTCTTGCGGCGATTATCTGGGTTTCATACGATTCTTTTTATCTTCAACCGCGCCGGGAAGCCGCACAGGCAGCGCAGCAAAAAGCACAAGAACAGGCACAAGAAGCTGCGATAGCCGATGGTGTGCACTTGCCCGGAGCATCCGGCAGCGTACAAAATATCCGTCCGCGGGATGAGGTTGTCGCAGAAAGCGCGCGGCTTAAAATTGATAACGGTCAGATTTTCGGGTCTTTGTCTCTTGAAGGCGGGCGGATTGATGATATCGCGCTTCATGAATATTATGAGACACTAGATAAGAAAAATAATGTGGTGTTGTTGTCTCCGGCGGGGACGCAGCATCCGCGCTATGCCGAGTGGGGCTGGATTGCGGCGGACAGCAAAACTGCCGTGCCGGATAAAAATTCTCGCTGGCGCGTGGCGGAAGGCGATCTTTCATCGGGCGTGAAGCCGGATGAGATTGTGACTTTATTTTGGGAAAATGGCGCGGGCCTGCGGTTTGAGCGGGACATCAGCGTAGACGACAATGTTTTGATTACCGTGAAACAGCGCGTTATCAACCATTCCGATAAGGACGTGCAGCTTTACCCTTATAGTTTATTGTCTCAAAAAGGTCTGCCGGAGGATTTGTTCGGTCGCTATATTATCCATGAGGGGCCGATCGGTTATGCCGATGGAGAGTTGACGGAGCTGTCCTACAAAAAGATCAGGAAGCACCCGGCAACGGAAGTCAAAGCGGCGGAAGGCTGGATCGGGATTACGGAGCGTTACTGGTTTACCGGTATTATCCCGATGCAAGGGGAGGAAACCACTTTCCGCTATCTTTACACCGTGCCCCAGAATGCGATGGACCGTGAACGTTACCAAACGGATGCGATGGGTTCTGCCCGCATGATTGCGCCGGGGCAAACGGCTGAAGTGCAAAACCGGCTTTTCGTTGGTCCGAAAAAGCTCTCTAACCTTGATTTTTATGAAAAAGATTTATCTTTGCCGCACTTCGATTTGGTGATGGATTTTGGGATGTATTATTTCCTAACCAAACCGTATTTTTACATTCTCCATTTCTTTTACAATCTGACGGCCAATATGGGGATCGCTATTGTCATGATGACGATCCTTGTGCGCGCCGCCGTTTTCCCTCTAGCGAACACGTCGTTCCGTTCTTTTGCGGCTTTGCGAAAAATCTCTCCGCAGATGCAGGAAATTCGCGAAAAGTACAATGATGATAAACAAAAGCTGCAAGAAGCGTTGGTCAAGCTTTATGAAACGGAAAAGGTTAATCCCATGGCGGGGTGTTTTCCGATGTTGATCCAGATTCCGATTTTCTTTGCCTTGTATAAGGTTTTGCAAATCTCGATCGAAATTCGCCATGCACCGTTTTATGGCTGGGTCAAAGATATGTCGGTACAAGACCCGACGACGGTGTTTAATCTGTTTGGTTTGATTCCGTGGAATCCGCCGAGTTTCCTTATGATTGGAGCGTGGCCGTGCCTGATGCTGCTCTTTATGCTTTTGCAGCGCCAAATGAATCCGCCGCCGCAGGATAAAACACAGGCTATGATGATTAATTTCATGCCCTTTATGATGACGTTCGTTATGGCTAAATTCGCGGCGGGTCTTGTGATTTACTGGACGATTTCGAGCGCTTTGTCGATCGTGCAGCAATATATCATCATGCGCGGCATGGGGGTTGAGGTTCATTTCCTCCGTTCGAAAGAAGATAAAGAAATGGCTAAGGAAGTTGCCGAAGGCCCGGCGGTTCATCCGGCCATAGAAATGATCGAAGAAGATGTTGAAGAGGCGCTGTTCGGCGATGATAAAGATGCTGCCGATAAAAATCACGTTTCTAAACCTAAGCCAAAGAAAAAGAAGAAGAAATAGTAGTGATAAAATTTGTTTTTTCCATTTTCTAGAATGAAACAGCAATCCAGAAATTATGAACCGGCAATTGATGGTTTACGTGCTGTAGCGATTTTGGCTGTTCTGTTCTATCACGCAGGAATAACAGGTTTTCCGGGTGGCTTCGTAGGCGTTGATATTTTTTTTGTTATCTCAGGTTATCTAATTACGCGCAATATTTTATCCGATCTGGATTTGGAGCGATTTACATTTACGGATTTTTATATTCGTCGGGCGCGCCGTATTTTCCCCGCTATGTTTTTTACTATGGTGTGTGTTGGAATCTGCGGATTCTTTTTGTTTTCCCCTTTTCATTTGGAAAGATTGGGAGGCTCTTTATTTTCTTCCTGTTTTGCGGCTTCTAATTTTTTCTTTTGGCAAGAATCAGGTTATTGGGATGCGGAAAAGATATACAAGCCATTGTTACATTTCTGGTCGCTCGCTGTAGAAGAACAGTTTTATCTGTTTTGGCCGGCTTTGCTTTTTGGGATGGCAATATTCAAAAAACGAAATCTTGGTTTTTGGGGTATTGCTCTCCTCTCTCTTTTGTCTCTTTGTGCTTCTGAATACTATCTTTCCAAGGATGCGCAGGCTGTATTTTATTTGATGCCTTTTCGGATTTTTGAATTTGGATTGGGCGCCATATTATTGTGGCTTGAGCCTTTATTTTCTAAAAAACAAGTGCCGGGTTTAATAAAAAATATAGCGGTAGTGTGTGCATTGGGCGTCCTTGTTTTTGTGATTGGGACGCTTTCTGAGTCTAGTCCGTTTCCGGGCTTGTCGGCGCTTATTCCTTGCATTGCGGCATCAGTATTAATTTTCTTTCGTCAGTCGCAGGTATGCAGAGTTTTACTTGCTAATAGGACGATGGTTTTTATAGGGCTTATTTCTTATTCTTTATATTTGGTTCACTGGCCTCTTTTTGTCTTTTACAAATATACGGTGCCTCATACCCTTGAAGTTACTGAAACTGTAAAACTGTTGGTTGTTTCTTTTATTCTGGCTGTGTTTATGTATGCCTGTATAGAACAACCTTTTCGTAAAAAATCGGGAAAGAAAAATCGTTTCTTTCAGCCCCTATATTTCTTTTCTATCATAGTGTTGCTGCTACTGTTATTGGCGGGGCTTTCATTGCACGCATGGAAAAATGATGGATGGTCGTGGCGTATTCACAATAGAGAAATCAGTTATACAGCTGATGACATTAGGCTTTTGAAGCTGGAGACAATTTCTATAGAAAACACAAGAGAACAAGAGAAGTTTTTTGAACAGAATCCGGCTAAATTTATTATCATTGGTGATAGCTATGCGAATGATGTTTTAAATGCTCTTGAGCTTAATCGTCCACGCCATCCTGTTAAACGACTTCATGTTTGGCCCGGTTGTTTACCTCTTGTCGGCGCTCCTCCTTTGGGAATCCATACCAAGGTTACTACAAAAAAACGGGTTCAAAGATGCGTAGAAGATTTTCAAAATATTCTTGAGTCAGATGATGTTAGATCAGCGGAAATTATAATGCTGGGAGCAAATTGGTATTCTTATGGCATTCCTCGTATAGCGCCAACAATAGATGCTATTAGAAAACGTACGATGGCCCCTATTATCATTTTCGGGCATAAAATGATTTATGATGGAGATGTACCTGCTAGGGTTACCCAGTATGGCAAGTTAGAGGGTGTAGAGCAGTTCATTAATTCGGGCATGTTGAAAGAGGAAAGTTTGGCGTTAAACGAGGCTATAAAGAAAGAGGTTTTGGCTAAAGGTGTGCTTTATGTTGATATGATTGATTTTTTCTGCCCTGATTTGTATTGCACAATTTTTACAGAAGGGACGAAAATTACGATCATTGATAATGGCCATTGGAGTATGGAAGGTGCGCGGATTTTTGGAGAGCGTTTTAGGGATAGCAAAAATGCTGCCGCGCAAATAATTTTTGAGTATCCTTGAACTTTAGGCGGTTTTGGGTGTTTCGGGAAAGGCTGCGCGCATATCCGTATCGAACATCTCACCGATTTTCTTGCTGGCGAGGAGTTTGCGGGCACGCGCGTATTCCGGGTCGTGCCAGAAAACAGCGCAGCCGTTACAGCCCTTGCCGCAGCATCCTTCGATCCCTAGCCGCGGGGAGCGCTGGCGGCGGTCCATAAGGTTTTCCTCCAGTGCGACGCTTAAGCTTTTACGGTTGCGTTCGTAGTTTTCTTCCGTGCCTTGATCCTGTTCGCGGCGGGTGGCGGTATGATCGAGCTTCAGACGCGCCCATTCGGTTTCACTTAAGGCTTTTTCCTTACGGATGATCGTGAGCGGCGGGAGCAAGCGGATCAGCGTTTCTTTATCTTCGTGGTCGAAGGCGTCAAACGGAATGCGGATGGCTTGTTTTTGTCCGGCATGGACGGTTTCAGCAATCTTGCCGTTGTTCGCAAATTCATATTCGTACAGGCGCAAACGGATAAGCTCGTCGGAACCCGGCGGCACAAATTCCAGAACGTCGCCCGCTTCCAGCCGGTTCTTGACGTTCACGATAAAGGCGTCATCTCGCACTTCCACGATGGTGCCGGCGAATTCCCATTCGGCCAGCGTGTGCGTGTCTTCGTAGTTGTGGGCGTAATTGGTCAGGCGGCCGTTATGAAAGGCCAACGAAAAGCCCCGGTTGCCGACGGTTTCCAGCTCCCGCATATAGGGACGGGCATCCCAGCCTTCCGGATCGGCGTAGTAATCGTCAATCGCATGGCGGTAGGCGCGGGCGTTGATCGCCATGTAATAGGGGCTGCGGCCGCGGCCTTCGACTTTGAGGGAATCCACGCCGATGCGCAAATAATCGTTGAGCTTGGGCATCAGGCAGAGGTCTTTGGCATTCAGGATGTAAGAGCCGCGTTCGTCTTCCTCGATGGGTAATAGCTCGCCGGGGCGGTAGTTTTCTTCGAGGAAAAACTCGAACATGTCGCGGTTGTCTTCGTTGATCTCTATTTCTTTGATGCTGCCGTCTTTGAGCTTTAAATGGACCTTGTATTGCCAGCGACAGGAATTGGCGCACGCGCCTTGGTTGGCGCCGCGCTCCGCCATGAAGTTGGAGAGCAAACACCGTCCGGAATACGTCATGCACATCGCGCCATGGACGAACGCTTCCAGTTTCACATCCGGGCATTTTGCTCTAATTTCTTCCAGCTCAGCAAAGGAAACTTCACGGGCGAGAACGACCAGTTCCGCACCCTGTTTTTGCCAGTAATCAACCGTCAAGTGAGAGCAAACATTGGCCTGTGTTGAAATATGAAGCGGGATGTCCGGTGCATTTTCGCGCACGTAAGCGAACACGCCGGGGTCGGCAACGATCAGTCCATCCGGTTTGACTTGGCGGATGGTCTCCAAAAATTCTGGCAGCTTGGGAATGTCCTTGTTGTGCGTCGTCACGTTCAGCGCCAGATAAACCCGCACGCTGTGCTCGTGGGCGAAAGCCACGCCCTCCACGACATCTTCCAACGTCATTTTCGATTTGGAGCGCAGTGCCATATCCGGCGTGCCCATATAGATCGCATCCGCGCCATAAAGTACAGCGGTTTTCAGGGTCTCCAGCGACCCCGCCGGCATCAAAAGTTCTGAGCGTTTTTCCACGTTTTTTGTCATGGCCGGGACTATACAAGCATTACGGCTTTTTTTGCAAGCACGCCGCGAAGAAGCCATCCGTATTGTGGCGGTGCGGGGTCAGACGCATAAAGCCGTTTTTGTCCGCCGGCACGCTTTCGGGCAGTGCGGCTTTCTCAAAATCCGGGTGCTCTTTCAAGAAGCGTTCGATTTGCTCTTCGTTTTCATCGGGCAGGATGGAGCATGTCGCGTAGACGAGGCGTCCGCCGGGCTTTACGGTTTTGGCGACTTTATCGAGGATGTCGGCTTGTATCTCTACCAGCTCCTCCAGCGGCGGGCCGTAGACCGTCCAGCGCATATCGGGGTTGCGCCTCCATGTGCCGGTCCCGGTGCAGGGCACGTCCGTCAAAACAAGGTCGAATGTCTCTTTTTGCCGCCGCAGCCATTTGCGGTTTTTTTCATCGGACAGCGGGCGGATTTCGATGCAGTCCGCTACCCCGGCTTTTTTGATCCGCGCGCGGGATTTTTCGAGGCGGCGGGCTTCCGTGTCCATAGCCACGATCCGGCCTTTATTGCCCATCGCGGCGGCCAGCGCGAGTGTCTTGCCCCCGGCCCCGGCGCAGTAATCGAGCACCTGCATACCCGGCTGGACGCCGCAGGCCAGCGCGATCAGTTGTGAGCCTTCGTCTTGAATTTCGACCCAGCCCTTGTTCCAAGCCTTTGTGCGGGAGATATAAGTTTTGTTCTTTGCGCGCAGACCCCACGGGGAATAGGGCGTGTCTGTGGTTTCCACACCGTCGGCCTCGAAATATTTGCGCACCTTTTCCTTATCCGCGCGCCATATATTGACCCGCAGATCAAGCGTCGCGCCGCCCAGCATTGCTTTCATTTCCGGCACGAAATCATCCCCGAAATAAGCACGGAGTTTGTCTTCGTAAAGCGGCGGGCATTCGGCGCGCACGGCATCGGGCAGGGAGGAATCGTTGAGCGTTTTTCCTTCCAGCTCATCAATCATCTGGAATTCTTCATCGCTCAGGCGCTCCGCCCCGTATTTGGAGCCGTCGAATAAATCCTTGATGCGCTTGCGGTCGGTGGTTTCGCCAAGGACCAGCCACACAATCATGCGATTCCGGATGGTGGCTTCTACCTTTAAACGCTCCAGCCAGCGGCCCAGACGCGCGGTGGCGCGGACCATGGCGTATGTGCGCTCGGCAATCGCCGCCCGGTCTTTGGAGCCGATATAGCGGCGGTGACGCATATAATCGCCCGTCACCGTATCCATGGGGATTCTCCCTACGGCTATATTTTCTAATATTTCCATTGTGGCTTTAATGCGGGCGGCGGGGGTCATAAATTTGCTCTTTTCGTCTTTCGTGCTAAATATAATCGCTTTCATTTATCTTTGCACAGTGTTGCTGCATTTCTCGCGTAGTATTTCTACGCTTCGTCGTTTGCGCCTCGTGCAAAAATAAAGCAAAACGATTATAATGATGAGCCAACCTTTTAACAGGAGTTTCCTATGACTGCCACAATTTTCGATCCTATCGCTTTTGGCTGTATTGCTTGTGACAACCGGATCGTCATGGCGCCGCTGACCCGCGGGCGGGCGAGCCGGGAAGCCGTTCCGACGGATTTGATGGTTGAATATTACGTGCAGCGGGCCAGCGCGGGTCTCATCATCGCAGAGGCTACAGCCATTTCAGAGCAAGGTTACGGCTGGTATCACGCGCCGGGCATCTGGAACGACGCGCAAGTCGCGGGTTGGAAAAAAATTACGGACGCCGTGCATGATGCGGGCGGGAAAATGGTCCTCCAGCTCTGGCACATGGGACGGGTTTCCCACCCGGATTTCCATGCGGACGGCAGCTTGCCCGTCGCGCCGTCGGCCATTGCGCTTGAGGGGGAGGTCCGCACGCCGGAGGGCAAAAAGCCGTTTGTAACGCCGCGGGCGCTGGAGGCTGATGAAATCCCCGGCATTGTGCAGGACTACGTTGCCGCAGCCAAGCGCGCGATAGAGGCCGGGTTCGACGGTGTGGAAATCCACGCTGCCAATGGCTATTTGCTGGATTCTTTCTTACGTGACGGCGCAAATAAGCGGGACGATGCTTATGGCGGTTCTATTGAAAACCGGGCGCGGTTTTTGCTGGAGGTCGTGGACGCTGTAACGAATGCTATCGGCGCGGATAAGATTGGCGTGCGTGTATCGCCCACCAACCCCAAACACGATATGGATGATTCCGATCCGGAAAGTTTGTTTTCTTATGTAGCGGAAAAGCTCGATAAGTTCGGGCTGGCTTATTTTCACGTGATGGAGCCGTTGCCCGGTCATATGCTGGCCGATCCGAAGGGGCGCTGCGTTTTACCGCACATCCGGGAAAACTATAGCGGCCCACTCATTACAAACGGAAACTATGACGTAGAAAAAGGCAATGCGGCGCTGACGAACGGCGAGGCGGATGCGATTGCTTATGGCGTGCCGTTTATCGCCAACCCGGATTTGGTGGAACGGTTTAAGGGGGGCGCAGTTCTCAACAAGCCGGACCCCGACACATTTTACTCTGAAGGCCCGCAAGGCTATACGGATTATCCGGCGTTGAAGGACCACGCGGTTTAGTTAGCGTAGGATACGGCGTTCGTTGTGGCCGAAGATGTTATACAGACGGCGTAGTTCTTCTAAAGGACGGTCGTGGCTGTCGGCGCGCAGGTCGATGGGGTAAAAGCGCTGCACGGGATAGCTGAGTTTGTACGCCTTGATCGCAGCGGCTTCCTGCCCACGCGTGTCACCGCCTATTTTTTGTCCGGCTTCCAGTGCTTCAATCAGGCGTTCAACGATTTTATCGGAAGAAGAATTTTCGTAAGCGTCAATCATAGCCTCGATGACACTTTCCGAAGCCAGCGTGTTGCCGGCTGCGGCGCAGTTTTTACCGATTTTTTGATGGAAGGTACCGGTGCATCCTGATCCGCTGTAGACATGAAAGTTGCCTTCGAGATCGGCCAGAATACATTGCCTTTGTTCCCGGACTTTATCAGTGCTAAGGCCGGATTCCAAGGCTTCGGTTAAAGGCATGCCCTGTTCGATATTATCGAGAATTCGGTAGGCCACTTGAGCATAGGAATGGTTTTGCATGTTCACAAACCCTACGTCCGGCCGGAAAAATTGAGTGCATCCTCCTACGCCCGTCCATTTACTAGCCACGGCAGAACCGATCATTTGTTCGTCTGGGTCAAAAGCGATAATAGAAAATGTCATGATTAATAGGCTATTTCGTATAAAGTACGGGGTAAAATATTTGCGCCGTTCTCAATATCCGAAAGCGCCATGTCCTCGGCAGAAATTATAGCTAATTCCGCCGAAGACAGGAACAAAAATCATTCCGGTTTTAAATAGCCGGTCCGGGTTTATGCCGCAGTAACGCTTTTCAGGAAGTTTGTTACCGTACTGCCCAGATGAGCGGTGTGTTGCGACATATCTTCGATCGTAGTCAAGACGCTTTCAGCGGCTTGCTTTGTATCGTTTGCGGCGTTGTTAACGTGCCCGATATTGCTGGACACTTTCTCCGTACCGCTGGCTGCGGTTTGAACATTGCCGGAAATCTCGCGGGTGGCAACGTCTTGTTGCTCAACGGCAGCGGCCACAGCAGCGGATACTTGATCCATTTGATTAATAACCTCAGCAATTTCGTGGATGGCTTCCACGGCCTCTGACGTGGATTTTTGAATATCCGCAACTTGATGAGAGATTTCATCTGTTGTTTTAGCCGTTTGTGTTGCCAGATCTTTAACTTCGCTGGCCACGACAGCAAAGCCCTTTCCGGCTTCCCCGGCGCGTGCGGCTTCGATTGTGGCGTTAAGAGCCAGCAAGTTTGTTTTCTCGGCGATCTCTGAGATCAGACTTGTCGCGTTGCTAATATGAGCAACGGCTTCTTCAAGCTGTTCCACTTTTGATGAGGTATGGCTAATTTTTTGTTTTGCATCCGTAGCCACACGTGAAGAAGTTGAGACTTGGTCGTTGATTTCCCGGATAGAGGCGCTGAGTTCTTCGGAAGCACTGGCAACCATCTGAACGTTTGAAGAGGCTTCATTGGCGGCGCTGGAGACAATATTGGCCTGATTGGTTGTATTGTCTGCCGTGCTCGACATGGAAGATGCCGCTTCCTTCATGTTTGTTGAAGAATGCGATACGATTTCGATAACGGCTGCGACTTCGTCTTCAAAACTTTTGGCAAGGGCTAGCAAGCGTTCTCTTTCTTTTTCCGCTTCTTGGTGTTCGATTTCCTGCTGTTTTTGCATTTTTTGTCTTTCTATAGCGCCCAGACGGAAAATCTCAACGGCTCCGGCCATGTGGCCGATTTCATCGTTTTGTCCGCGATAGGGCACTGTTGTATCGTAATGCCCTTCGGCTAGCGTTTCCATCGTGTTAGAAAGCTGAATAATCGGGTGGGCAACCATGTAATGAGAGGCTGTGATTAAAAGTCCCAAAAAGGCTATGACAATGAGCGCGGAAACCAGATTATAGGTTTGCACCAACGTGCTTTGTGTTCTCAAATCATGTAGCTCTTCGGCCAGTGTGGCTTCAGATTCTTCAGCGATTTTATCCGTAATTGCGAGGAGAGCGGTGACTTCATTCTGTATTTTTTCGGCAACGCTATCAAAATCCCCCATCATGGCATTTCCGGAAGCGGGACCGCCGGCGATGTAGGCTTTTGCCATTTTTTTGCCTGTTTCGTAGTAGGGCGGAAAAGCACTGCGCACGCTTTTGAGGGCAGAGACCATTTCTTTTAGATGGTCGTGTTCCGCCATTTCGATGGCGGCATTGATGTTTTTATAGAAGTCATTGGCGTTTTCTTGCGCCATATCAAAACCGTCATTCAAGCCGTTAAGCCCCCGTGTCGCTGAAATATCGGTTAGCCATTGCTGTACCTGAATGACGTTAATTTGTATGTTCTTAACTAGCAATGTCATGGGTGCGATCGTTCCCGTGAATATTTCCGCTTTTTCCTCTACAAAACCAACGTGGTGTTTTTGCGTTACAGTGGTTTGGAATGTTAGTGCGGATGATCCCAAGACTATGACTAAAAGTAAGGCTGCAAAAAAGATGTTTTTGGCTTTGATAGAATAGTTTTGAAAATAAGACAGCATAGCGCGTTCCCCCTCCTCGCTAATTTGAAAATATAGAAAAATAGAATCTGTAAGTCTTTTAATATAAGAGTACTATGATAAACGTTTTTGGAGAGATATTCAATCAATAGTTTATATACGAAGGTATGAGGTTTTTACAGGCTTGATCGTATGATCGCGCAAAAAAAGAGCTTCTCTTTTGAGAAACTCTCTTTTTTAGATAGGAAAAAATGATCTATCCTTCCGTGCGGTAGTTCGGCGCTTCTTTTGTAATGGTCACGTCGTGGACGTGTGATTCACGGTAACCTGCGCCCGTCATTTGCATGAATGCGGCGTGTTTCTTCATATCGGCAATCGTCGGGCAGCCGGTATAACCCATGGCGGCACGCAGGCCCCCAAGCATCTGGTGAATGACCGGACCGACCGGACCTTTGTACGGCACGCGGCCCTCAATGCCTTCGGGGACCAGTTTTTGTTCTTCCTTCACATTGCCCTGGAAATAACGGTCGGCAGAGCCGCGGGTCATCGCGCCGACGGATCCCATGCCACGATAGGTTTTGTAAGACCGGCCTTGGTAGAGAATGACTTCGCCGGGCGCTTCGTCGGTTCCGGCCAAGGCGCTTCCCATCATCGCGCAGTCGGCCCCGGCGGCGATCGCCTTGGCAAAGTCACCAGAGTACTTAATGCCGCCGTCGGCAATAACAGGGACTTTCTTTTTGGCGCAGGCTTCGGCAACATCCATAATGGCCGTTAGTTGTGGTACACCCACCCCGGCAACGACGCGGGTGGTGCAGATGGAGCCCGGTCCGATCCCGACTTTAACGGCGTTGGCTCCGGCGGCGATCAGCGCTTCAGCGGCGGCGGCCGTGGCGATGTTTCCGGCGATAATTTGAACACGGTCGGCGAACAGGTCACGGACTTCCCTTACCGTATCGAGAACGCCTTTGGAGTGACCGTGTGCCGTATCGACAACCAGTACGTCCAGACCGGCCTCGATCATCGGCTCGGCGCGGGTAATGGCACTACGGCCCGTTCCGACCGCCGCGCCGCATAGCAAGCGGCCTTGGCTGTCTTTACTGGCCAGTGGGTTAAGCTCGGACTTTTCGATGTCCTTAACGGTCATGAGGCCGACGCAGCGGTCCGCATTATCGACCACCAACAGCTTTTCAATCCGGTGTTTGTGGAGCAGGCGCTTGGCTTCTTCTTTATCGACGCTGCCGACGACCTTGATGAGGTTGTCTGATGTCATAAGCTCGCGTACCGGCTGGTCGGGATTTTCGGCAAAGCGCACATCGCGGTTGGTCAGGATGCCGACCAGCTTGCCGCTGGCCTCCGTGACGGGGATGCCGGAAATCCGGTTTTCACGCATCAGGTTCAAGGCGTCAGCCAGTGTGGCATCCGGTTCGATCGTGATCGGGGTTTCGACCATGCCGGATTCAAAACGTTTGACCCGGCGCACTTCTTCGATTTGCTCTTCGATATCGTAGTTGCGGTGGATGATCCCCAGCCCCCCGGCTTGCGCCATCGCGATCGCCATCCGCGAGCCCGTCACCGTATCCATGGCAGAGGAAAGCAGGGGGATGTTCAGCGCAATATCTCGTGTGAGCTGTGTTCTCGTATCGGCGTCGTTGGGGTGAATGTCTGACGCGGCGGGCAATAACAGCACGTCATCGAACGTTAAACCGGAACGGACGGAAGATTGTTTAGCAGCGATTTTGGGGGCCATGACGCAAATTCCTTTTTCTAGTCGCCAAATTCATTTTCGGACGTCTTCACTCGCCGTTTACGTAGGATGACTACGCTGCGCTCCTCGTTCATAGCCGAACATAAATTTGAGACGACTAGAAGTGCCCAAGAAGCTTTTCGTTTTTGCGGCGAGCGTTAACGAAATTTGCACGGCACTATAACCAGCAACGATCTAAAAGAGAAGGAAAAAATTTATAAAGTTGGACAATACATTAAGTGATTCTGATATATTCTTAATCAGAATAACTATATTTTCGGGGCAGGGCTAGAAAAAGCTTGCGGCGCGTATAGTATTATGTTAAATAATAGGCCGGATGTGTTATATAAACGGCTAGGGTATTAATAAAATGGCTAAAGGCGCTTTAGGAGCAACTTTTGCGCTGGCGGTGGTATTAGGAGCACCGTCAGCGATTATGATGGCGAAGAGCAGTGAAACGATTATGTGTGCGCTGAATCCAGATGGGTTCACGTGTGGCAAACTCCGGGAGCAGAATTATAAGCCCTATAGCTCTTCCTCTGCGGCATGGGATTGGGTTTCTAACGATAGAACGGGGGCGGGCGCTCTCATATCGGCTTTTTATAATAAGACGTTGATTGAGGGCGATTATGGTTATGATCTGGTGCAGAATTGTAGTGCTCAGGTGGAAAAAGATATAAACAGCAAGCCTTATTCGTATACGGAGAATGCGCGCTACACGGCCCAGCTTCAAGATACGTTTTTCTGCGTCAAGGCTGAAATCAAAAACGGTACGTTCCAGCCTAAACCGCTTTAATTACCATCACCCCGGTACCCGGTCGCCACGACATATTGTTCGGCGCTTTCCTTGCGGGAGGCCGGGGGTTTGATGTGGCGGACGATTTTAAAATCCTTTTTCATTTGCGCAAGTAGAGTGTTTTCCGCGCCGCCCTGAAAGACCTTGGCGATAAAAGCGCCGTCCGGTTTTAAAACCTGTGTGGCAAAATCATAGGCCATTTCCACCAGCCCCATAATGCGCAGATGATCGGTTTTTTTATGACCGATTGTATTGGGCGCCATATCGGACATCACGATATTCACGCCGTCGCCAGTCGCGCGGATTAAGGTTTCCGGGGCCTCGTCATGGGTAAAGTCCATTTGAAAAAAGGCAACGCCGGGCAGCTCATCCATCGGTAGCAAGTCGATCGCTACGACTTTGCAGCCTTTATTCGCGGCATATTGGCTCCAGCCACCGGGGGCCGCACCCAGATCGACGACAACCTGTCCGTCTTTGAAGATGTTCAGCTTTTCATCCATCTCCATGATCTTAAAAGCGGCGCGGGAGCGTAAGCCCTCTTCCTCCGCTTTTTTCACATACGGGTCGTTTAATTGCCGCTCCAGCCAGCGAGTCGAAGAGGTCTTCCGGCCCTTGGCGGTCTTAACACGGGTTTTGGCTTTGTTACGGGACATTGACCCTTTCCATTTTTATTTGTACATCGTTGCCTTAGAAAATCATCATTATCATCGAGAAGCATAAGGCAAAAATGTAAATCGACAAAGACGCTGCGAAGAAAATGATAGTTTGCGTACGGGGAGAATAATGAGCCAGTGCCAAAAAGAGAAGAATAATGATGCTATAGATAATAACGCCGCGATTATGGAGCCTGGAATTCATGAGATCGAGAACGCCGTGATCGAAGCCCACCCGTTCCATGATATCGACTTGCAAGCGCAACGTAAAAAGGCAGGTCGCAATAAAGAGAGCCGTAATCCAGCGCTGATGTTTATGGACGACGAAAAAGCCCAGTGGCACCCACAAAAAATCAATCCATTGATAGATTAGCTCGCTCATACTATTTTATAAGTCCTGAAGGTTTAGGCTTGGAACGAAAGCGCAGTTTTATGAATCATACCCGTTTTTCCCTCTTGCTGAAAAGAGCTTTGTGCGCAACGCTTGCCGTTGTTTTTGCTGTGATGGCCGGTGTGAGTGCCGCACAGGCCGGAAATGGCAGTGCGCCGGTGGTTGTGCGTGATACCGAAATTGAAGCAATGATCAAGGAATGGACTACGCCGGTGGTGGAAGCCGCGGGCCTGACGCCGGACCAAATTAATATTATTTTGGTCCAAAACGATGCGGTGAATGCCTTTGTTGCGGGCGGGCCGAATATTTTTGTTTATACGGGGCTTTTGGATAAGACAGAAAATCCGGGCGAGGTGGTCGGCGTGGTCGCGCACGAGCTAGGGCACATCCGGGGCGGGCATTTAATCCGTATGCACGGGGCGTTTGAAAATGCATCCTACGGTAGCTTGTTGGGCACGCTTTTAGGGCTGGGTGCTGCGGTGTTAACCGGGGATGGCGGCTTGGGAACGGCCGTGGCGGCGGGGGCTTCCTCTATGGCGCAGCGCAATCTTTTATCCTTTAGCCGGGTGCAGGAATCAAGCGCGGATCAGGCCGCTTTGTCCTATATGGAGGGCGCGGAGATTAATCCCGTCGGCTTGAAAAGTTTTATGGAGAAGTTGAAAAATCAGGAATTATTACCAACAAGTCAACAAGATGAATATGTCCGCACCCATCCGTTGACGAGTAACCGGATAGAGGCTTTGAGCGCAGGCTATAAAAAATCAGCGATGAGGGAGAAAGTTTTTCCTACCGCATGGGTCGATCAGCATGCCCGGATGTTGGCCAAGCTGAAGGGGTTTATCCATCCCGAACAGGTTGCGTGGGATTATAACGACCGCGATCAGTCTCTGCCGGTGCGTTATGCACGGGCGATTGCTTTATATCGGCAAGATCATGTGAATGAAGCTTTGGCCGCCGTTGACGGTTTGTTGGCGGCGGAGCCGGATAACCCCTTTTTCCTTGAGTTGAAGGGGCAAATGTTGATGGAATTCGGTCGGGTGCGGGAGGCTTTGCCCGTTTATAAACGCTCCGTTACGCTTTATCCGCAAGGGGCGCTGATCCGTACGGCGTACGCTCATGCCCTGATCGAAACGGCCGGCCATGATAGAGCTCAACTGGAGGAAGCTGTCACGCAGCTAAAGCGGGTGCAACCTGATGAGCCGCGTTCTTTGCTGGTTCACCACTTGTTGGCCACGGCTTACGGGCGCATGGGGCAAGAGCCGCCAGCCAAACTTCATTTGGCCGAAGAGGCGCTTCTAAAAGGCAATAAGGATTACGCTGCTCGGCTGGCGAAGGTTGCACTGGAGGGGCTACCGGAGGGAAGCGGTTCGTGGTTGAGGGCACAGGATATTCTGACCTATGTTGAATCCGGAACAAAAAAGGATTAGTCTTTGTTTCGGTTTTTATAATATTTTGCTGCGCATTACTTTTTAAGGAGAAAATTTGTGAAAAAGCTTTTTACCGTGATGGTTGTTATGGCACTGGGTGCCTTGTCTTTTGTTGCTTTCGGCCCGGCCTCTCATGCGGAGGACGGATTTAGTGACGCACAGAAAAAAGAGATCGGTAGCGTGATTCGCGATTACATCCTTGAAAATCCCGGCCTGCTCATGGAAGCGCTGGAGAAGAAACAGCGCGATGAAATGGCGGTTGAAGAAAAGCGCTTTGAAGATTTTATGGCGAAAAATGCCGGCTCTATTGCTGATGGCGCGCCTTTTGCCGGGAACCCGGATGCTGATGTCGTTATTGTTGAGTTCTTTGATTACAATTGCGGCTATTGCAAAAGAGCGCTGGCTGATGTGGTGGCCTTGCTTGAAGAAGATAAAAATCTGAAGGTTGTCTTCCGTGATATGCCGATTTTAAGCCCTGGCTCTCATGAGGCTGCTTTGTGGGCGATGGCTGCGGGTAAACAGGGGAAATACTATGAATTCCACCAAAAGCTTATGAACAAAGGGGGGAGTAAAAGTACGTCTACCTTTGAGATGGTGGCCAAGGAACTTGGTCTGGATGTCGATCAGATGAAAAAAGATATCAAAGACAAGGCTTTTGAAGACCAGATTGCTGCCAATATGAAACTGGCACAGGAAATGGGCATTCGCGGTACGCCAGCCTTTATTATTGGCGACCGTTTGTCCCGCGGCTATTTGGGTGTGTCCAGTATGAAAAAGATTATTGCAGATGTTCGGGCGCAATAATCTCTGCGGTATAGACGCGGCGTAAACGGAAAGGCTTTTGTATGGGGCGGGCCATTAGAATTTTGACAAGGCTTCTTTTGGGTTTGTCCTTCGTCGTTGTATTGATGATCGGATTCCGTTTTTACGAGATGGGATCTATGATGGCCCGGCTGCAACAGCCAGCGTTGGGGCAAACAATCGGGTCAGCCGATGCCCCTTATGTTCTTGTTGAATTTCTGGATTACCGTTGCGGCGATTGCCGTGATGCGCATCCTGCGGTGACGGCTTTTCTTCGGCGTCATCCTGATGTTCGCTTGGTTGTGGCACCTTTTCCTGTCTTGGGCACGGAGTCTGTGAGCGTTGCAAAATTTGCATTGGCAGCGGCGCAGCAAGGCAAGTTCGCGCAGGTCCATGAAGCTTTGATAACACATGAAGATTTTTCACCGGAGGCACTCGATCTGGTCGCGCGTTCATTGGGGCTGGATAAGGTTAAACTCGAGGAAGATTCCATCGGGCAAGATGTGGATAGCGTGCTTTTATTTAATAAGGATGCGGCCTCGTTCTTCCATATATATAGTACGCCGGCCTTTATGTTTAACAAAGACGCATTTTATGCTCCGGAAGATTATGTGCCGACGGTGGATGATCTGGAAAAATTTTGGGCGTTGGCTAAGGCGCGCGCAGGGCAATAAAGGGATGATCTGATGTCGCGTATTTTAATTTTAAACGGTCCGAATCTGAATATGCTGGGTATCCGCGAGCCGGAAATTTACGGCTATGAGACGCTGGACGATATTAAGGGGCAGTGCATTGAAAAGGCGCAAGGGCGCGGCTGGACGGTTGATTTTCGTCAATCGAACCATGAGGGCGAACTGGTCACGTGGATTCAGGAAGAGCGGGCAAAGGCCGATGCCGTGATTATTAATGCGGCGGCCTATACCCACACGTCGGTGGCTATTCACGATGCGCTGAAACTGTTGGACATTCCGGTGATTGAGGTGCATTTATCCGATCCTTCAACCCGCGAAGAATTCCGTCATTTTTCCTATATCGGGCCTGTTGCCGCACAAGTCATAAAAGGCCACGGCGCGAAAGGATACACAATGGCGCTGGACGTTTTGGCGACAATGCTTTGACTTTTTTTGTAAAAGTCTTTAGGGTCGCCTCCAGAAATTTGAGGGAATAACAACAAACAGAAAACTCCATGAAAATTGATGAAAAAGCCATCCGCAAGCTTGCGGAACTGCTGGATGAAACCGGTCTGAGTGAAATCGAAGTCGCGGAAGGCGAGCAAGCTATCCGTGTGAGCAAGGGAGCCTCTGTTGTTGCTGCCGGGGCCGCTGTGGCGGCATCTGTTGCGCCGGCTATGGCGTCCGATCCGACCGTGCCGCAAGCGGCCAATGCCGAAGCGCCGTCTGCGGATGTGCAAAATCATCCTGGCGCTGTGTCTTCCCCGATGGTGGGAACGGCCTATATGGCCGCTGAGCCGGGCGCCGATGCGTTTGTCAAAAAGGGTGATTCCGTATCCGAGGGTGATACCCTCATGATTATTGAGGCGATGAAAGTCATGAACCCGATCAAGGCGCATAAAGCCGGGACGGTGATGCAAATTCTCGTCGAAAATGGTCAGCCGATTGAATTTGGCGACGTTCTCATGGTCATTGAGTAATCAAGCAAGCGGTTTTCCGTCATGTTCAAAAAAGTTCTTATAGCCAACCGTGGTGAAATTGCTCTCCGTGTTATCCGGGCCTGCCGGGAGATGGGGATTAAATCTGTTGCTGTTCATTCAACGGCGGATGCGTCTTCTATGCCGGTGCGGCTGGCGGATGAATCTGTGTGTATTGGTCCGCCTGCGGCCAAAGATAGTTATTTAAATATCCCGTCGATTTTAACGGCGGCGGCCGTGACGGGGGCGGATGCCATCCATCCGGGCTATGGTTTCTTGTCGGAGAATGCGCAATTTGCCCGCATGGTTGAAGAGCACGGCTTTGCCTTTATAGGGCCGAAGCCGGAGCATATCGAATCTATGGGCGACAAAGTCGTGGCCAAACAAACCGTGAAAGAGCTGGGCTTACCTGTGGTTCCCGGTTCCGATGGGGCGATTGAAAGCGCGGAAGAGGGCGTTAAATTTGCCCGTGAATGCGGCTTTCCCGTTTTGATTAAAGCGGCGTCCGGCGGTGGCGGAAAGGGTATGAAAGTTGTTCATGAAGAATCGGAATTCGCGGAGGCTTATTCCACGGCGCGCTCCGAGGCTAAAGCCAATTTTGGCGATGATACGGTTTATATGGAGAAATATCTCGAAAAGCCGCGCCATATTGAAATTCAGGTTTTCGGGGACACGCACGGCAATGCGATCCATCTGGGAGAGCGGGATTGTTCGATCCAGCGCCGTCACCAAAAGCTGGTCGAGGAAGCGCCTTCCCCGATTTTGAGTGAGGAAGAACGCGATGCCATCGGAACGCTGGCCGCTGATGTGATTCGCAAAATGGGCTATCGCGGCGCGGGGACGATCGAATTTCTTTATGAGGACGGGAAATTCTATTTCATGGAAATGAATACCCGGATTCAGGTCGAACACCCGGTCACGGAGATGATTACCGGGATTGACCTGATCGCCGAGCAAATTCGCATTGCGGCGGGGCAGCCGTTATCCCTGAAAAAGGATAAAATCCGTATGCGCGGGCACGCGATCGAGGTGCGGGTTAACGCCGAAGATCCGGAAACCTTTATGCCTTCACCGGGCAAGATCAAGCAGCTCCACGCACCGGGCGGTTTGGGTGTGCGGTTTGATAGCGCCATTTACGGTGGCTATTCGATTCCGCCCTATTATGATTCGATGATCGGTAAGCTGATCGTCCATGGTAAGGACCGGGAGGAATGCATCCGCCGTTTGCGCCGTGCGATTGTCGAGACGGTTGTTGATGGGGTGAAGACGACGCTGCCGCGCCAGCTCTGGATCATCGACCAACCCGAATTCCAAAGTGGGGATTACACGATCCACTGGCTGGAAAAGAAACTGGCCGAGCAAGAATAGTCTTTAACGTCTATCTGTGCTTTAAAATAACCATGACTAGCGCACTGACTCTCAACGATATCCTGAATGCCTATGCCAATGGGCTCTTTCCGATGGCGGAGCGGGCGGCGGATGAGGAATTCTACTGGTACGATCCGCCGCGGCGCGGGCAACTTTCTATCGCGAACTTACATATTCCTAAAAGACTGGAAAAAACCGTGCGGCAAGCACCTTATGAGGTGCGGATTGATACCGCATTTGCGGATGTGATTGACGGCTGTGCCGCAAGCAAACAGGGGCGGGAGCAAACGTGGATTAACCGCCCGATCCGCGACATGTTTATCGCTTTGCACGAAGCCGGGTTTACGCATTCAGTAGAGTGCTGGCATGCCGGGCAATTGGTAGGGGGGCTGTATGGTTTGGCGCTGGGAGGAGCCTTCATGGGGGAAAGCATGTTTTCTACCGCTCGCGATGCGTCAAAGATCGCATTGGTGCATTTATGCGCGCGGCTGTGGAAAGGCGGCTTTACGGTGCTTGATACGCAATTTATCAACGACCACCTTAAACAATTCGGCGTCTATGAAATTTCCAAGGAGGAATACTTACAACATCTTCATTCCGCACTGCATAAAAGGTGTGATTTTATGCTGACCGATCATGCCGGACTGAGTGAAAAGCAATTGGTTGAAGGGTATCTCATTCATCGGCGGTAAGCTTCCTCGTAATGACGAGAGGGTGGAAAAGGTGAATGTCAGAAAAAATCATAAAAACTGTGAATAATTTTTAATTATGTAAAGTTATTGACATTTTGTTAACGGGGTGTTAATCTTTTGGTACTCTATTAGGGGTGCAAAAAATAAAAATTAAAAGAAAGCGGAAATAAGAGATGATTTTAGACAAGAGCAACATAGATGCCTTTTTGAATGCAGGTTCACCAGATTCACCAAATACGACGAGTCCGGTGTCTCCGGTGTTTGGTATTTCTGCTAGGCATGAAGCGTTGACACAAGATACACCTGTTGCGGCAACGCCCTCTATCGTGCCTCAGCGGCGGCTTGCGCTTTAAGGTAAATTAAATTCTTCAGATGTTTCGGAAGCGCCGTCCGTTTGGTCGGCGTTTTTGTTTTCCGGCACTTGTGGTGCCTCCGGTGCTTCCGGGGCATCACTATCCCCTTTAACGCTCTCCATAGCTTTCCCGCTTTCCAGACAGTCCAAAACCCACACATCGTAAAGTGGGTGATCCATAGCGGAAAGGGCCGGGGATGAAGCAAACATCCAGCCACTAAAAATCCATTGCGGCTCTTCGGTCTTGATATCGTTTTCCCAAATTTGCAGGAAGGATGCTGATTCCGGTGTCTCAATCGGGGGTGACTTGCGGCAGGCTTGTGCGCGAATGAACAGGGGGCCGAATTGAACGGTTGAGCCTACGCGCACATCAAAAGTTGAAATGCGTGCCGTACCCTTGTCCAGTGCTTGCAGTTTGACGATGGCGTAGTCCTGCATTTCGGCGCGGGCGGTGCAGGGAAGAAGAAATAATAAATAAAATACCGCCATCGCAATGACGGTTAAGGGCCGGTTATTCACCGCTGTTATCCTTATTATTCTGCATGCTGAAGATAAATTTACCCAGCAGTTGTTCAAGGTTTTGCGGCGCTTGGGTGTATTGAACGCGGCCCCCGGCGGGGATCATATCTTCGGCGGCGCCGGGTTCAAGAGAAAGATATTTACCCCCCATTAGGCTGGTGGAGGAAATAAGCGCTGTTGTGTCTTCCGGAAGTTCAATGTCCGGCTCGATGTTCATATGAACACGCGCGAGGTAGGTGTCCGGGTCGAGATCTACGCCCACGACAGAGCCGACTTTGACGCCGCTAATCTGGACTTCATCGCCCGTTGCCAGCCCCCCAATACCGGAAAAATCAGCCGTCACTTCATAGCCGCTGACTTTCTTCAGGTTGGCTGTGTTATAGCTAAAAGCCAGAAAAACGGCGGCAATCAAAAGAACCACCGCACCCAGAACTGTTTCAATTACACTGCGTTTCATAACAGACTCTCTTATACGATTATTCCGAAGGTGTCCATGCCTCATAGTCACCGCTGGCGGTACGAGCGCTTTCATTGGCCGGACGATGGGATTGCCCGGCGCCAATCATGTTGGGTTTATGTGGTTTTTGCCACGGTTGGCGATATGATTCGCCCTCTTCCGATGGGATGACATTGGTCTGGTGGTGCAACCAGCCGTGCCATTCCGGCGGAACTTTGCTGGCTTCGGGCGCGCCTTTATACATAACCCAGCGACGTGGATAGTTATAACCGGAGCGTGGTTTGGCTTCGTAGTATTTGTTTCCAGCGCCGTCAATGCCGATGCGCCGGGCACCGCTCGTCATCGTAACCCAAATGATGTGAACCGGAGATAATACGCCCAGCAGGCTCATTAAAAATTTCATGGTTTGACCCTTTTCGTTTGCACAATCATGGCGTAAAAAGGGATAAGAATCAACTAGGGAACAAGGACTATGAACGACATTGAAGCACGCTTAAAAGAGATGGATATCGAATTGCCGGAAGCGGCGGCTCCGGCGGCGAATTATGTGCCTTACGTCATCAGTGGTAACACCTTGTTTAT
This sequence comes from Alphaproteobacteria bacterium, assembly GCA_050297015.1. Classification (GTDB taxonomy): domain Bacteria; phylum Pseudomonadota; class Alphaproteobacteria; order Micavibrionales; family Micavibrionaceae; genus JACKJA01. The sequence goes on from JBNKRZ010000005.1 coordinate 175,112, forward strand.
CGCCGGACAAATTCCGTTTTTGAACGGGCATAAGATGCATATGGGGCGACTGGGTGAGGATTTGACGTTGGAGCAAGGTGCGGAAGCCGCACAGGCTTGCGGGCTGAATATCCTAGCGCAGGTCAAAGCAGCAGTTGGTGGAGACTGGTCGAAAGTTAAACGCTGCGTCAAGCTTGGCGGGTTTGTGAATTGTACCCCGGATTTTACCGATCATCCTAAGGTGATTAACGGAGCGTCGGATATAATGGCCGCTGTTTTGGGCAAGGCCGGAAAACACGCCCGTTTTGCCGTGGGCGCGCCGTCCCTACCGCTGGGGGTGGCGGTTGAGGTTGATGCTATTTTTGAGCTGGCGTGACTTTTAAGACTACGGCTTTTTCATTTCATTGAACATAGCCAGCGCTTCGTCGTGACCGAGTTGTTCATGTGCGACGGTGCGGGAATCCAGCGGTTTGCCGATCTCGCCCATAATCCCTTCGTCGTGCAAGCGCCGAGCGCCGGTTTCCTCATGCGCGAGGCCGTAATAAACCTTGGCAATGCCCGTCCCGATAATCAGCGCTTGCCCCAGCATGGTTGGTTCGGAACTGGAATAAACAATGCAGCCGGACAGGTCCGTGGAATTTATTTTATCTGTAGCATGGCGGATGGCGAGCACTTCGGCATGGGCGGTGGGATCGCAGCGTGTTTTAACACTGTTGGCCCCTTCGCCAAGGATGTGGCCCTCCGCATCAGTGACAATTGCGGCAAACGGCCCGCCCATGCGGGCCTGCGCATTTTGACGGGCTAGCGCAATTGTCCGTTCCATGAGTTCTTTGGGGGACCATTTTTTCTCGCGACCACTGCCAAAAGCATCTGGATTTTTGCCTGTTGCACGCAATACGCGCCGAACCGTTTCGATTAGACGTTGAGAGTCGACAGGTTTTTCCAAAATCTGCTTTATGTTGTAGCGCCCCGCGGTGGCGAGCAAGTCCGTGCTGGGGTCGTCTGTGACCATAATGACACCGATTTTGTGCCCCTCCACCAGAATGTGCCGCGCAAATTCCAGTCCCGAATGCGGCTTCATACGATAGCGCACAACAGCCAAATCGACACCTTGTTCTTCAACGACTTTGATGGCCGTGCCGCCGTCGATGGCCTGCATGACTTCATAGCCGTTATGTTCGAGAATGCCAGCCATGTAGCTGCGGTTTTGCTCGTCACTATCGGCAACCAGAACGCGGATGTTGTTTGTATAAGGCATGACGTTCGTATCCCTCTCGTGCTAGAATAGCCTCTGCGATCAATTCTAAGACAAGAATAACAGGAAACGGGCTTTTCGACTATGCGTCATTCTTTTTCTGAAAACGGCAGCGTTATGATGTATTTGTTCCTCGCGGTGATTTTGTTCGCCGCGGTCAGCTTTGCCGTGGGTAATATCATGCGGAGCGGTGATCCCACAACGATCGGGAAGGAAACCGCGAAATCCTATGCAACCGACATCATGCAATCGGCCAGCGCCGTTCGCCGGGCGGTACAAACGGTCAAGATCGAAGGTTATGACGAAACGGAGATCAGCTTTGAAAACAACTTCATCGCGGGCTATGCGAATGCGGCGTGCGGCGATACGGATTGCCTGATTTTTCACCCGGACGGCGGCGGTGTGTCTTATGTAACACCAAACGATAACTGGCTTGATTCGGGGCAAGCCACGCAAACGCACTATGGCGATTATGTTTTTGTGGGGCTAAATGATGTGGTGGGCGTGGGGACGACCGCGCCGGACCTTGTCCTTATTATTCCGTGGCTCAAAAAGCTGGTTTGCACCACGATTAATGACCAGCTGGGCATTACCAATCCCAATGACGATGCGCCCGCCGATACGGGGAATGTTGATATGAGCACGATTTTTACCGGAACATTTACGGCCAGCCAGTCATTAGGCTATACGGGCGGCGGTGGTGATACGGCGCTTCAAAATCTGCCTGCGGGTTGTTTCCAGGGCGGCGGTAGCCCCGCCAGCGGGACGTATCATTTTTACCAAGTTCTTTTGGCACGTTAAGTTACGCTTTTTCTTTATCCGTTTTTTTCTTCTTTGCGGGTTTTTCGTCCGCGATGTCGAAGGTTAAAGAATCATCCTGCAAGGCAATATGGACAAGACCACCCTCGGTTAGCTTACCGAACAGTAGCTCTTCAGCCAGCGGGCGTTTGACTTGTTCCTGTATGACGCGGGCCAGTGGCCGCGCGCCCATTGCCGGATCATAGCCTTTCTTAGCCAGCCATGCGCGGGCTGCGTCGGTCATTTCGATGGACACGCCCTTATCGGCGAGTTGCCCTTCAAGCTGAATGATGAATTTATCGACGACCTTTTCAACCGTCTCGGCTTTTAAGGCATGGAATGGCACAATAGCGTCGAGACGGTTTCGGAATTCCGGGGTGAAAAGGCGTTTGATTTCCTCTTGATCGTCTTCCATGCGCGCATCACGCTCGAACCCCATCGGCGCTTTGGCCAGAGCGCTGGCCCCGGCATTGGTCGTCATGATAAGAATCACATTGCGGCAATCAATCGTCTTGCCGTTATTGTCGGTAATCTTGCCGTAATCCATGACTTGCAACAGGATGTTGAAAATATCCGGATGCGCCTTTTCGATCTCGTCGAGCAACAATACGCAGTGTGGCGTTTGGTCGATAGCATCGGTCAAAAGGCCGCCTTGTTCAAAACCGACATAGCCCGGCGGCGTGCCGATCAAGCGCGATACGGCGTGCTTTTCCATGTATTCGGACATATCGAAGCGTTTTAGCTCAATGCCCATCGTGGTGGAAAGCTGGCGCGCGACTTCGGTTTTCCCAACGCCGGTCGGGCCGGAGAACAAATAACAGCCGATCGGTTTTTCCGGCTCACGCAGGCCTGCTCGTGCCAGCTTGATCGAATCAGTCAAAACGCCAATAGCTTCATCCTGATCGAACACCATAGTCTTCAGATCGCGTTCTAAGTTCTGTAGTACGTCGCGGTCGTTTTTGCTCATCGTACGGGCCGGAATGCGGGCAATGGCCGACACGACGCCCTCGATATCCTTGACTGTGATTTGCTTTTTGCGCTTGGAGGGCGGGGCCAGCATTTGTGCCGCACCGACTTCGTCGATGATGTCGATGGCCTTGTCCGGCAATTTACGGTCACCAATATATTTGGCCGACAGCTCGACTGCGGCTTTAATCGCATCGGTGGTGTATTTAACCTCGTGATGCTTTTCGTAATAGGGTTTGAGGCCTTGCAGAATTTTGATCGTATCCTCGACACTCGGCTCCGCAATGTCGATTTTCTGGAAGCGGCGGACGAGCGCCCGGTCCTTTTCAAAATGGTTGCGGTATTCCTTATAAGTCGTCGAACCGATACAGCGGATTGCCCCGCTGGCCAGCGCCGGTTTCAACAGGTTAGAGGCATCCATCGCGCCGCCGGATGTCGCCCCCGCACCGATGATGGTATGAATTTCGTCGATAAAGAGTACGGCGTGGTCGAGCTTTTCAATCTCCTGTATGACGGCTTTCAGGCGCTCTTCAAAATCACCGCGATAGCGTGTGCCGGCTAGCAAGGCACCCATATCCAGCGCATAAATCGTGGTTTGTTCGAGGACTTCGGGTACATCCTTATCAATGATGCGGCGGGCCAATCCCTCGGCAATGGCTGTTTTTCCTACACCGGGATCGCCAACGTAAAGGGGATTATTTTTGGCACGGCGGCATAAGATCTGGATGGTGCGCTCAACCTCTTTTTCCCGGCCGATTAGCGGGTCTATTTTCCCGGCGGCGGCTTTTTCGTTCAGGTTGTTGCAATAGGCATCGAGGGCTTCCTGACCTTGACGGGGCTGCGCTTCTTCGTTTTCACTCGTGCCTTCCGGCGTTTTGGGTGCTTCCTGACCCGGCACTTTGGCAATGCCGTGGGAGATATAATTCACCGCATCAAAGCGGGTCATTTCCCGTTCTTGCAGGAAATAGACCGCATGGCTTTCGCGTTCGGAAAAGAGAGCGATTAAAACATTTGCGCCGGTGACTTCCTCTCGTCCGCTGGATTGAACGTGGATCGCCGCCCGTTGTAAGACCCGCTGGAACGCCGTTGTCGGCTTTGATTCTTCGGCGCTGGCGTTAATCAGATATGTTAGCTCGTTATCGAGATAAAGCCCAATTTGTTCGCGTAGGTCATCAAGGTCAATCCCGCAAGAACGCAGCACTGCCATGGCATCCTGATCGTCGGCCAACGCCAGAAGGAGATGCTCCAGCGTTGCATATTCGTGCTTGCGCGCCGTTGCCAGTGCCAGCGCCTTATGCAGGGTTTTTTCAAGGTTTTGTGAGAGCATGAGCTATTCTTTCTCCATCGTGCATTGCAGCGGTTGTTCGTTAGCGCGGGCGAAATCCATGACCTGGGCGACCTTGGTTTCGGCGACTTCGTGGGTGAAAATGCCGCAAATGCCGACGCCGCGGCGGTGGACGTGCAGCATAATATCCGTGGCTTCTTGGCGGTTTTTGCTGAAAAAACGCTCTAAGATATGAACAACAAACTCCATCGGTGTGTAGTCGTCATTGAGAAGCAGGACCTTGTACATGGACGGCTTTTTCGTCTGGGATCGTGTCTGCAGCATAACGCCGGTTTGAGCGTCATCGTCGGGTGTGTCCTCGGCGTTTCCTTCGTCCGCAGTGGCAAGGTATGGTTTTATATTTGAATCGATGATCTTCATAAAAGGTAAGATAGCGTTTCCATCATGAAAAATCCAATCAAAAACCCCGGTCTCCGCTGCACCGGAAACCGGGGTCTGGTTGTTATGTCAGGTCAAAGCCCGACAAACATTAGTGCTATCAGGCAGCCTGTTTCGTGGCTTTTTTAACGGCCTGATTAATTTGTTCGTTAAGAGGTTCCAAAGCCTCCGTCGTCAGCTTGACGCATTGCTCCGAAGCCACGGTAGCTTGTTTCATCAGGTCGTTGAAGTTTTCCTGCGCGATTTCATTCTGGGTTTCGGCCCATTCGTTAAGGGTCGTTACTTTCAAAGAATCGTTCATGTACTTCATTTGTTTTTCAGTGAATGCTTTCATGAAGTCAGCGTTGCTTTTAAAAAGGCTCTCAGAGCCTTTTGTGAAAATGTCTATACATTTCAAAGCCGCTTCATTTTGTGCCTGAGCACTTTTAGATGCTTCTTGAAACATACCTTCAAAAGGGTTTGCGGTTGTTTGTGTCATCGTCTTCTCCGTTAATTTAGATTTCATTTTCACAGTTTTATTGGCGCTTTTAGCTTTCTTTTTAGAAGCTATTTTTTTCTTGGTCGTGGGTGTTTTCTTTTCCTTGGGTGCCATGACTGTTTTTAAATCCAGTATCTGTAAAGGTTGAAAAATACACTTTTTGCGGTGCACAATAAAATATTATCACTGCCCTTATACGCTGTCAATAACAATTACTGCATTGCAACAAAACAGTATGCAGCCTCACTTTCCTCTATGAAATGATAGACAAAAAAAAGCCGATCCCGTATCATGAACGGATATGTGCTTTTCGCCTTAAAATTAGAGGCTCTGGCCGTTTGGGAAATAAAAAAAGATCAGGGTTATCTTTGGTATGAGTCGTCCTATTCGATCTCTTCGCAGTCTTCTCTTTCTATCTCTTTTCACGGGATTGTTTTTGTACACCTTTCTGATAACGGCTCCTGGCCATGCACGTCCTAATCCGAAATATGCCTCGATTGTAATGGATGCCGACACCGGTATGATTCTGTCTGAAAGCTATGCTGATAAGGCTCTTCACCCGGCTTCGCTAACCAAGATGATGACGCTACTTCTTACGTTTGAGGCCATTGAGCGGGGCGAGTTACGCTTGCGTGACCGGATTGTTATTTCTTCTCATGCGGCCTCTATGGTACCGAGCAAGCTGGATATTAAACCCGGTCAAAGTATTCGGGTGGAAGATGCGATTTACATACTGGTCACAAAATCGGCCAACGATGTAGCTGTAGCGCTGGCTGAAGCGATTGCCGGAACGGAGAGTCATTTTGCCAAGCGCATGACAGCGCGCGCGCATGCCATCGGGATGAGCCGCACACGCTTTCGCAATGCCTCCGGTCTTCATAATTCTACGCAAGTCTCAACGGCACGGGATATGGCTGTACTAGCGCGCTTTATTATTCAGAAATATCCCAAATACTACCATTATTTCTCGACCCGGAATTTCACTTATCAAGGTGTGACATATCGTAATCACAATCACTTGCTGGGGGTGTACAAGGGTATGGATGGTTTTAAAACCGGTTATGTGCAGGCCTCCGGTTTTAACCTCGTGGCTTCGGCCAAGCGTAATAACCGCCGGATTATCGGTGTTGTATTTGGCGGACGGACGGCAAAAACCCGTAATGCTCATATGGCCAAGATTCTGGATCGTGGCTTTGCCAAAGTCGACCGGATCGTGATGGCGGCGGCTCATGTTCCGGTGCCGGGCCGCAAGCCGGACCGGGGTGTGCAAGTGGTGGCGGCAGCGGATGTTTTGAATGCGATTGCCCCAGCCGCCGGCGGCATGGCTACCGATCCGAAATGGGCTGATCTTAATCCTATGCTGCAAAATCAGGCTTTTAGCACCATGATCGGTCAGGGGGATTTCGATCCCGCGCAAGCACGCCGCTTGGAGACAGGCTTGATTGCCTTGGCGGCTCATCGTGGTGTAACCGGACATAAGAAAGGTGTTCCTTCCTTACATACGGTCTCTTATGTTGCGCCGGCGGTGGAAACGGCCCGTACCGGTAGCTGGTCTATTCAGGTCGGTGCTTTTGCCAGTCGTCTGAAAACCGACCAAGCCATTCGTGAGGCGCGGCTTGCGCTGCCCGATGATTTAAACAGTCGTCCGGTGATGATTGTGCCGTTGAAAACAGCTAAAGGCTGGATGTTCCGCGGACGTTTGTCTGGCTATTCCCGTAAGCAAGCGGTTGAAGCATGTCGTTATCTCGATGATTGTCTTCCGGTTTCTCCACGGGCACATTAGGATGTTTCCTTGATGAACAAGACACCGTTTTTCTTCGATACCGATAACACCGAATCCGGAAATGTTTTCTTTTTCCTCCTTTTGGCGATTGCCTTGATCGGAATTGTAACAGCGGCCTTGCGTGCGGGCAGCGATGAGAACGCTAATATCGACAAAGAAACCATGGTGCTTAAAACCAAGATGGTGCGGGAATATGCGAACGAGCTGGAGCGCGCCGTGGTTTTCGTCATGCAAAATGAAGTCAGCGAAGTTGATATACGCTTTGCTCATCCGGATGCTTCGGTCGATTATGGTGATATTGATACCGACCCCGAACATCAGATTTTTAACCGTAGTGGCGGTGGTGCGATGTACCGAGAGGCGCCTTCCGGGATTAATGATGGCAGTTTGTGGGAATTTTACGGCCAAACTCATATGCCGGAGGTCGGATCATCACGGGCTGAATTATTGGCGGTTTTGCCAAACGTAACGGAGGAATTTTGCGATGCCGTTAATGCACAATACGGCTACACCGGACAACCTGCCGATACGGCAACATGTTTGAACGCAGGAGCATCCGGCCGCTTTGATGACGGCACTCAGTTTGCTGGGGCGCCGAACACGACCGATGAGGCCAGTTTTTCCATTACGCCCGCTATGCAGGGCTGTGTGATTTGCGACGATTCCAGCCGTCACTTTTTTCACGTGCTGATGGCACGTTAGATTTTGGCTATTTCTTATTCAGCTCTTTTTGAATGTTGCTGACTATATCCATCGCCGGGGTTTCCAATGCGAACAGTTTTACCAGTTTGTTATCCGGCCCCATTAGGTAAGTATAGGATGAGTGATCCATTATTTTTTCGCCTGACAATTCGTCATCGACTTCATGGGTATATACCTTGAAATTGTTATAAACGGCGGCGAGTTGTGCTTTGCTCCCCGTCAAGCCGATCAAAGCGGGATGGTACATTTCCACATAGGATTTCAGAGCCTCGGGTGTGTCGCGATCCGGATCGACGGTGACGAACAAGGGCTGGATTTTGTCTGCTGTAGGACCCAATTCGTTCAGAATCAGAGCCATTTTCTGGAGTGCGGTTGGGCAAATGGCGGCGCAGTGTGTAAAGCCGAAAAACATTAATTTGTATGGACGTTCATAGCTATCTTGTGTGACGGGCTGATTGCTATGATCGGTCAGGCTAAACGTTCCGGTGAAGGGCGTCATGCTGGTCACAGGGTTATGAGCAACGGACATGGTGTGATGTGCGTGTGGATCGTCATCACCTGCGGCCGTTTGCATTTCTTCCGGTGTGGAGGGCACCGGCGCGGTGCGCTGCATCCACATTACCATCGACATCAGGCACATCCCCAGAATAATGACGATAATCATTAGGTTGCCGGGTTTTTGTTTTGGGTCGCTCATTTGCAATATCCTTGTTTTATATTTTGTGCATCGGTGGCATGATAGAAACCGTAGAGCGGTGATGCAAGTGTGCATAATGTAGCAGGGTGTATATCTGAAGGAGTTGTTATGAAAATTGGACTTGTTGGGTGCGGACATGTGGGATCGGCCAGTGCTTATGCTTGTGTGATGCGGGGCGTGGGAACGGAAATTGTTTTGGTCGATTATAACGAACAGCTGGCTATCGCGCAGGCGGAAGATATTTTACATGCAACGCCCTTTGCGCATCCGGTGCCGTGCCGCGCCGGGACTTACGAAGATTTGCACGGGGCGGGAATTGTGATGATTGCCGCCGGGGTTGCCCAAAAGCCGGGGGAATCACGCCTTGATCTTCTCAAGCGCAATGCCGAGGTGTTTAGTCAGATTATTCCTAAAATTCTTGCCAGCGCGCCAGAGGCTATTTTGCTGATTGCCTCTAACCCGGTGGATGTTATGACTCATATGGCTGTGGCGATTGCTTGTGATTGTTGTGCTCTTGAGTCACGACGGATTATCGGATCGGGAACGATTTTGGATACGGCGCGTTTTCGTTCTCTTCTGGGACAGCATTTGGGCGTTTCTAGTCACTCAGTGCATGGTTATGTTTTGGGCGAACACGGTGATTCTGAAGTGCTACATTGGTCGGGGGTAACGGTGGGTAATGTGCCGCTACACGATTTTGCCGTGCAAGTTAATTCTCCGGTGACGAGTGCGATCAGAAGTCAGATCGACGATGGCGTTCGTAATGCGGCGGCCCGAATTATCGGCGGTAAAGGAGCCACATGGTATGGCATTGGTGCAGGAATGGCCCGCATTGCGCAAGCAATCGTCGATGATGAGCATGCTGTTTTAACCTGCTCGACGATGATTGCTGATGTAGAGGGGGTCTGTGATGTTTGCTTATCTTTGCCGCGTGTGGTTTCGGCCTCTGGCGTCGAACATATGATCTATCCGGAGCTGGATGAAACGGAGCGGAATTCTCTGCGGGAAAGCGCCGGGATTCTCAAAGAGGCTATTGAGGCTATCGGCTTTTAATTCCGGTCGAGAAAGGGTAGCTCTTTTTGCTCAAAGCGGCGTGCCCGGTAAAATGCCGGTACTTTTGTCTTTCCGTTCGCATCTGTCTCTTGCCATGGACTGCGATAGTCCCAGACGATTTCTCCGTCTGGTGTGATCTCCAGTAGGCGTCCGTTCAAGCTCTCCGTAATCAGAATATTGCCGTTCGGTAGAGGATCGACGGCGGAGTGATATGCGCTATAGAGTGGCTCGTTTTCTGTGCCCGTATATTGCCAGAGAATTTCGGACGTATTCGGGTCTATCCGTACAACGCGAGAGCGTCCGCCCGGTCCGGTATGGCCTTCATTGTCGAATACGATGACGCTGCCGTCGGGTAACAGGCGTGGGTCGTGCTGGAACCGGGTAGGTAGGAACGTGGCCCATGTGACGGTTTCTTCTTTCGGGTCTATCACGGCCAGCATATTGTTGTTGCGGAAGGAAACGAGGATGTTCCCTTCGATCAACATAGGCGCTTTACCGGCAACATCCGATGTGATGATTTCAATGCCGTTGGGATGGAGCATGTCCCCGGCTGGCGTATCGCCGCCAACGGGATCACGGCGCAGTTGCTCAATCACGCCCTGATAAGGTGAGTGGCTGAAGAGGTCGAAAAAAGACATCTTTTTGAGGCGCTGTCCGTCCGGTGAGAGAATAACCAGAAAATCTTCGTACAAGGGCGGCCGTGCTTTTGTGGTGTGCATACCCGGATAAGGTTCAGTACGGATGCGGTGGGATAAGGTATAAATATGTCCTGTTTTGCTATCGACTTCTACATCGTGATGGGTGGCATCGCTATATGCCCAAACGAGTTGTGAATTCTTGTCGATTTTGGCTAAACCATAGCCAAGCGGGTGGCTGCCGTTTCCGTGATAGACGGCCAGTACGGAGCCATCGGGGAGGAGCTGCGCCCGGCTCAGGACGCGGGCATGATCGGGAACGATCCGTTGGACGTAATCCGGGCGGGGCCAGATGTCCCGGTGCGCCAATGTCCATTGATGGACAATCGTACCGTCCATTGCGACAAGGTAGGCCGACCGACCTTCTCCGGTGGAAAAGAACGTCAGACCACCAGCGCTGGCAGCTTCGTCGTACTTGACGACACCCATTCGTTCGTCACGAGGTGTACCCCAGCAAATCGGTAAAAACTTTTCTTTCTTTAGATAAAAAGCATCGTAGATCAAGCTTTGTGCTGCCGCGACCGGTTTTTGGATAAAGGTCGTATAAGGTGGCGCTTTTAAAACCGCTGTCACGTACAAAGTCAGATAGGTCAGCAAGATGGCCAGAATGACGGAGGGGTTTATTTTCATGGCAAAAGGGTGTGGTGAGGATTATTCAGCTTCATTTTTAGCGGAGGCTTCATCCGATTCTTGCTTGTCCGGTGCGCCCTTTGCTTTCTTGAATTTTTTCCAAACCATTTTGAGCGGCAAGTACAAGATAATACCAATGGCGGCAACCACAGCAGCAACAGGGCCGAACAGATAGCTAACAAAAGCGATAGCAGGGCCGATATAGGCATGGGCCGGGCCGGGCCATGAACAAGCCAGAAAGACGAGGGCGGCAGCTAATAAAATTCTTCCTTGTGAGGCGGTCATGATATATCTCTTTAGAGTAGTGGAAATCAAGATGAACAGTCCGGTTAGTATAACATCATGACAGCAAAGGAAAATAGCCAATCGGGATATGCTTTCGTAAAACGCTTGCTGGCGGATGAAAAAATGGCGGGCGACCGTATCGGATTTGGACAGCATTGTGCTGGATGGTTGAACGCTCATGCCCGGCCGTTTTTGCGTGGATTAGGCAAGTTGGAGGCGCTAACTTTTGAGGAAACGCTTGAGGAGTTTGCCATTGAAAAACCGGTTTATGTTTGCGGGTTGGCACGGGCCGGGACGACGATCCTTTTGGAACTGCTCCACGATACCAGGCAATTTGCGACGCACAGTTACCGGGATTACCCCTTTATAGATGTCCCGGTTTTGTGGAACCGCTGGCAAAAACTGGCTGGGGGTGCTCGTGGTGATGAGACACCGCGGGAGCGCGCCCATCATGACGGAATTGTTATTACGCTTGATAGCCCTGAAGCGTTCGAGGAAATGGTCTGGATGGACTTCTTTCCGGGTGCTCACGATCCGGCTCACTCCCATGTTTTAACGGGGAAAGACTCGCATCCGGCTTTTGAGAAATATTATCAAACCCACATTCGCAAGATTATGTTTACGCGCCGTGCCGGGCGTTATCTGGCCAAGGGTAACTATAATCTGACGCGGATTGCTTATCTGGCCCAGCTTTTCCCTGATGCGCGTTTTGTTATTCCCTTGCGCGATCCGTCATCGCACATAGCATCCTTGATGAAGCAGCATGACCTTTTGTGTGCTTTGGAGGAGCGCGATCCGCGCGCGGTGGATTACATGAAGTGGGCGGGGCACTATGAATTCGGGCATGCCCGCCAGCCCATCCATTGCGGTGATGAGCAAGCCGTCCGGCGGGTGCAGGCGTATTGGCAAAAAGGTGAAGAGCTTGCAGGATGGGCGCTGTATTGGGCCATGTTGCATGAGTGGCTGGCAGAGACATTAGCGGCTGATCCGGCGTTGGCGGCACAAGTTAAAATCGTTGACTACCAAGCGCTGTGTGAACAGCCGGAGCCGCAGCTTCGCGCCGTATTCGATCACTGCGATGTGAGCGTAGACGATACGTCGTTTAAAGTGCTGGCCGGGCGTTTGAAAGCGCCGATTTACTATCGCCCTGCGTTTAGCGATGAGGAGACGGCGCAGATTGAGAAAGTCACAGGCGCGGTCTATCAAAAGCTTTTGGCGCGCGCTTAAGTTTTTTAGCCTTCAAAGAGAAGGGGCCGACAAACCATATGCCGACCCCCACCATCTTTACGAGGAGTAAATTCTTATAAGACTTCAAGCATTTCCGCGACCAGCGGATGCCGCACAATGTCCTGCTGGGCTAGCTCAACCACAGCGATATTGGGCACGTTCTCCAGCCGCCGGACGACTTCATCAAGGCCGGACATGCCATCCAGCAAGTCGCTCTGCGCCGGGTCGCCCGTGACAACCATTGTTGAATGCCATCCTAAACGGGAGAGCAGCATTTTAAGCTGGCCATAGGTGCAGTTCTGCGCTTCGTCGATCACGACAAAGGAATTATTGAGCGTCCGGCCGCGCATAAAACCGACGGGCGCGATTTCGATTGTACCGTCTTGGAGGAACTGGCGGACTTTCTTGCCCCCCATCCGGTCGCCGAGCGCATCGTAAAGCGGGCGCAGGTAAGGCGCCATTTTCTCCTGTAAATCGCCGGGCAAAAAGCCGAGGCTTTCCCCGGCCTCCATCGCGGGACGGGACAGAATAATCCGCTCGATTTGCCCCTTTTCTAGCGCTTCAACGGCGCTGGCAATGGCGAGGTACGTTTTCCCCGTGCCCGCCGGGCCTGTCGCGATCGTCAGGTTTTTGGTCTTGATGGCTTCGTAGAGTTCTTGCTGGCCTTCGGAGCGTGGGCGAATATTCTTCACGTATTTTTGGTCGCGGCGGCCGTCGATTGTATTGTCAAGCGGATGCCAGTCGAGATCGTCTTCAAATGCGGCATGGCGCACGACATTATTGCCTCCTCTGACCGCATGCAGGTTGGAATTCTGTTTGTTGTTTTTGCGGGTTTTTTTAGCCATGAGAGACTCCTTTCGTGGGGTGGTCATGGTGGAAAAGCCTGCCGCCGGGATAGAAGCAGGCACAAAAAAACCGTGCACAGACGGCACGGCTTAAACTTGGCTCAAAATGAAGATCGAGGCTCTCTCTCTCAGCGCCGCTCAAGGGGCCGCTAGGGGGGGAATCCGGAATTTTATCACATACAAAGGGCAAGAAATGTCCTTCTTGATGGGGTTCCTAGCCGATCAGAACAACCGACCTGACATGCGAATCATAGCAGAAATTTTGAAAAGCTCCAAATTTGTCGTCTCGTATTTAATTTTTCCTGTAGATATTTTTAAACGGCTTCCAGAATCGTGGCTACACCCTGTCCGCCGCCGATGCACATGGTGGCAAGGCCTAGTGCTTTTTTCTCCCGCTGCATCAGAGAGGCAAGCTTGCCGGTAATCCGCGCGCCGGAGGCTCCCAGCGGGTGGCCCAGCGCAATCGCGCCGCCGTCGAGGTTTAGTTTTGTTTGATCCAACCCGAGTTCCTGCACGACCGACAGGGATTGCGCGGCGAAAGCTTCATTGAGTTCGATTATGTCGATGTCGCCGAGCGTTACGCCTGCGCGGGCTAGCGCCTTTTGTGTGGCCGGGACCGGCCCGATGCCCATGATATCCGCCGCACAGCCAGCTGTCGCAATGGATTTAATGCGCGCGATGATCGGCAACTTGTTTGCCTTGGCATAGTCTTCGGATGCGACCAGAACCGCCGCCGCGCCATCAGTAAGCGGGGAGGACGTTGCCGCCGTGACACTGCCCTTTTCATCAAAGGCGGGTTTAAGCCCGGCCAAAGATTCCAGCGTTGTGTCGGGGCGGATGCAGCCGTCTTCGCTCACATCGCCGATGGTAACGATTTCATTGCTAAATTTTCCGCTTTCGCGGGCATCGGCGGCTTTTTTGTGGGAATCAAAGGCGAATTGTTCCTGATCCGTGCGGGCGATTTTATATTTCTTGGCGAGATTTTCCGCTGTCTCACCCATGCTCATGTAAGCCTGCGGGTAAGTTTCACCGAGCGCGGGGTTAGGCATGGGGTTAAAGCCGCCCATCGGAATACGGCTCATCGATTCGATCCCGGCGCAGATAAACACATCGCCCGCGCCCATCTGGATATAACCGGCAGCCATATGGATTGTTGTCATGGAAGAGCCGCAAAAACGGTTGAGTGTCGCGCCCGCCACACTTTCCGGCAGGCCCGCCAGCGTGCCGACGAGGCGCCCGATGTTAAAGCCTTGTTCGGCTTCCGGGAAAGCGCAGCCCATCAAAAGGTCTTCGATGTCTTCCGGTTTAACGCCCGTTTCGGTGAGCAATTCTTTTATAACGGCGGCGGCGATATCGTCGGGCCGGGTTTTGGCCAGCGCACCTTTATTGGCAAAATGAAACGGGGAGCGCTTGTAGCCGCACAAAACAACGGATTTTTCCATGGTGAGAGCCTTCTGTGAAAGGTTTGATTCTTATGCTGTTCAATAGATTAACTTTAATTGGAAGAATAATCCATGCCCTTGATCGCATTTTGCCTTTGACATTGATTCCAAAATCGGGCATCTCGGAAAACGCAAGCAAGATTAAACCAAGAATCATATCGTTTTACGGAGGATATAAATATGGCGTCTGCCGATAAAAAAGGATTGAAACGCATTTGCCCGAGTTGCGGAACGCGTTACTACGATTTCAATAAACGCCCGGCTGTTTGCCCCAGCTGTAAGGCAGAATTTTCCGCCGATGCGAAAGTAAAAAGCCGTCGTGGCCGAAGTGCTGCCGCCGATGATGAAGGGCAGGTTACAAAGGCAACCGCCGCTGATGCGGAGACAAATGACGACCTGGAGGATGAAGACGACGATCTGGAGGATGATGTTGTAAGTCTCGACGATGTCGATGAAGATGATAACGACGGTGACGATGACAATCTTGATGATGATCTGGAGGGTGATCTGGACCTTGATGATCTGGACGACACGCTCGATGACGATCTGGATGATGACCTTGACGATGATCTTGGCGTTAATCTGGACGACGATGACGACAAATAGTGATGAACGTGAGGGGATAAGCCTTAATGTCTGTCCCACTTTATAAAGTAACACTGACATTACCTGCCGATCTGGGTGAACCTCAGGTCGGCAGTCTTTCTATGTGTCTGGAGGATATGGCGCTGGCAACATCCGTTTTGTCACCGAAAGACGGGCATGGTTGGCGGGTGGAATGGATATGTTCCCAAGCGCCGGATGAAAGGGATTGCGCTATCCGTTTGGCGTTGATACAGGAGGTTTCCAAGGTCGAAGCTGAAGCGGTCAACGACCATGACTGGATCATTGAAGAACTGCAGACAGCTAACTGGCTGGAGGAAGCGTACCGTCCGGTTCCAGCCTTTTCCGTTGGTGCATTTTTTATTTACGGCGCGGATTATGATGAAGTTGTTCCCGATGGGCAAACAGGATTGTTTATTGAGGCCGCAACGGCTTTCGGTTCCGGCGAGCACGGCACGACGGCCGGCTGTTTGAAAGCTTTGCAGGATTTGAAAGCGGAGGGGCTTGTGCCGGAGCGTATTTTGGATCTAGGCACGGGATCGGGCATTCTGGCTTTGGCTGCGCAAAGGTTATGGCCGGGGGCGGTGATCCTTGCAACCGATATAGAGGACGAAGCCGTCCGGGTCGCGCAACGCCATTGTGAGATTAACAACGCGCCGGGAATTATGTGCTTGCAGAGCGACGGTTTTGCGGCGCCGGCAATAGCCGAAAACGGGCCGTATGACTTGATTATCGCCAATATCCTTGCCGCGCCGCTTAAAGAGATGGCAGCGGATTTGGCAGCGGCTCTGGCCTCCGGCGGGCGGGCGGTCTTGTCTGGTATGTTGCAGGAGCAGGTCGCAACGCTGGAAGAAGTCTACGCGGCGCAAGGGCTTTCCACGAAAAGGCGCTACGACGAAAGCGAATGGTCTGCCTTAATTTTGAATCATAAATAGCTAAGCAAATCATTCATATCGGCGATGATGTCGTCAGCCCCCGCTTCCCGGAGTGTTTGGCCGTGTTCCTCATCACAGTGCCCGCCGCCGATAAAACCGATTGTGGTTATACCCGCCGCTTTTCCGGCCAGAACGCCATTGCGGGAGTCTTCAACAACGATGCAGTTTTCCGGCGTTGTTTCCATTTGCGCCGCTACGTACAGGAACAAGTCAGGGGCGGGTTTCGGATGAGCGACAACATCGGCGGAATAAACATGATCGCCGAAATAATCCGCCAGCCCGGTCAAGGCCAGTTTCCGGTGCAGTAGAGCCGTGCCGGAACTAGAAGCTACACATTTGGGAACATTAAGCGTTGCCAGCGTCTCTATAATAGTAGGAATGGCTGCGAGTTCAGCCTCAAATTTGGCTTTCACGGTATTCATTAATTTTTCTGGAAAACCCTTCGGCAGAGGCGTTCTAAATTGTTCCTGATGATCTTTTTCCAGTTCGGCGAAGAATGCTTGTTCCCCACGGCCCAAGAAGCGTTTTTGAAAGGCAACGGGTTCATAAACCATTCCGATTTCAGCTAGTGCCGCCAGTTCTACTTTTTTATAAATAATCTCGCTGTCAACCAGAACGCCATCACAGTCGAAAATTACGGTTTTCATGGTCTATTCCACCGTTACGGATTTCGCGAGGTTGCGGGGCTGGTCGACATCCGTGCCTTTGGCGATCGCAACATAGTAGGCGAGAATTTGCACGGGCAAAGCATATAAAATGGCAGCAACGAAGTCATTTACGCGCCCCAATTCTATTTTCCACTGCACATGATCCGACAATTTATCGCAACCTTCTTTATCGGAAATGAGGAGGATTTTTCCACCGCGCGCGACGTTTTCCTGAATGTTGGAGGCGGTTTTATCAAACAGGCGCTCATTCCCCGGTGCGAGAACAACGATCGGCATTTGCTCGTCGATCAGGGCGATGGGGCCGTGTTTAAGCTCCCCGGCGGCGTAGCCTTCGGCATGAATGTAAGAAACTTCCTTGAGTTTGAGCGCGCCCTCCATCGCCAGCGGATAAAGGCTCCCCCGGCCGAGATAGAGCATATGTTGCGCTTCGGCGATATCGCGGGCCATGGCTTTGATCGGCTCTTCACATTCGTTTAGAACCGCGGCGGCTTGTGTCGGGATATGGCGCAAGGCATCCGTCATGGTGGCTAGTTCGTCCTGCTCTACGGTGCCCTTGCGGATCGCCAATGCGAGGGTCAGGCAAGCCATGGTGGTGAGCTGCGTCGTAAAGGCTTTGGTGGAAGCCACGCCGATTTCCGGCCCGGCCAGCGTGTGCATCACGTGGTCGGATTCGCGCTCAATGGTGCTTTCAATGGTGTTGACGATGGAGAGGATCGTCTGCCCCTGCCGCTTGCAATAGCGCAGCGCTTCGAGCGTGTCGAGCGTTTCCCCGGACTGAGAGACAAACAGGGCCACGCCGCCCTTGGGCATTGGTGCCTCGCGGTAACGGAATTCAGAAGCAATGTCGATCTCACAAGGCACGCGCGCAATTTGCTCCAGCCAGTATTTAGCGGTCATGCAGGCGTAAAAGGCCGTGCCGCAAGCAACCAGCGTAATGCGTGGCGCGTTTTCGAGGGCGTTTAAGATATCCTCCGGCATGGAAATATCTCCGGTGGCCGGGTTGATGAAGGAATTCAGCGTATCGCCAATCACGGCAGGCTGTTCGTAAATTTCCTTGAGCATGAAGTGACGGTAGCCGTCCTTGCCGGTCGTGGCGCCGCTTTGCGCGGTAATGCGGACGGGACGCGCGACGGGCTGATTATCGTTCACGTAAATCTCCGCCCCCGCACGCGTAAGCTGCACACGGTCACCGTCTTCAAGGAAACAGATTTTTTTGGTGAGCGGGGCCAATGCGTAGGAATCGGAGGCGAGATACATTTCTCCGTCACCGTAACCGACGGCCAGCGGCGTGCCTTGCCGCGCCCCGATCATAAGGTTATGTTCGCCTGCAAAAATCAGGGCCACGGCAAACGCACCTTCGAGGCGGTCGAGGGCCTTGTTGGCAGCTTTTCGTGGGGAAAGCCCTTGCGTCAGGTAATGCGTGACGAGGTGTGCGATGACTTCTGTATCGGTGTCTGTTTCAAAGCGGCATTGGTTTTCCTCTAGTTCGCTCTTGAGCGTGGCGTAATTCTCGATAATGCCGTTATGGACGACGGCGACGCGGTCCGTGGCGTGTGGATGAGCGTTGTTTTCCGTCGGACCGCCATGCGTGGCCCAGCGCGTGTGGCCGATCCCGGTTGTGCCTTTGAGCGGATGGCTTTCCAGCTTTTCATCAAGATTGGCGATTTTGCCTTGTGCGCGGCAGCGGTCGATATGCCCGTTGGAAAGCGTCGCGATACCGGCGCTGTCATAGCCGCGATATTCCAGCCGTCGCAAGCCCTCAACCAACAGCGGGGCCACATCTTTTTCACCAAGTATTCCTATAATGCCGCACATATTGTTTTTCCTTTCTTATTTATCCCCTCCCCCCTTTCAAGGAGGGGGAGGGATTATTTATCATTTCTTTTTCCTGTCCACCCAGCCTTCTATATTGGCCTGTTTCCGTTCCCGCGAAACGCCCAGTGCGCCGGAGGGGACATCCTCCGTGATGGTCGATCCGGCGGCAAGGTAGGCTTTTTCACCGATCTCTACTGGCGCAATCAGTGTGACATTGCTGCCGACGAAGGCGTCTTTGCCGATCGTGGTTTTGTGTTTGTTTTTACCGTCATAATTGGCGGTAATCGCGCCGCAGGAATAATTGACGTTGGCGCCGATCTCCGCATCGCCAATATAGGCGTGGTGCCCGGCTTTGACCCCTTCGTGCAGGGTTGCATTTTTAATTTCCACAAAGTTTCCGATTTTCGATCCCGCGCCTATGGCCGCGCCCGGCCGCAGGCGGGCGAACGGGCCGATTGTCGTGCTATAGGCGACATTTGTCCCTTCCAAATGGCAAAAGGCTTTGATATGGGCGTTATCGCCGATTTCCACACCGGGGCCGAAGAACACGTTCGGCTCAATAGTGACATCCTGCCCCAGATTTGTGTCCCATGAGAAATATACGCTGTCCGGGTCGATCAGCGTTGCGCCGTTCTCCATCGCCGCCGCGCGCAGTTTTTGCTGCACGTCTTTTTCCAGCGCGGCCAGATCGGCGCGGGTGTTCACGCCCCGCACGTCGTCCGGCTCCTCCGTTACATGGATGTGGCAAACCGCTTCATCTTGGTTAGCAATATCCACGAGGTCGGTCAGGTAGTATTCGCCCTGCGCATTGTCGTTTTGTATCTGAGCCAACCAGCCTTTCAGTCGTTCCCCGGCAATACAATAAACCCCGGCATTGCACAGTTTGAGATTGCGTTCGCTGACATTGGCGTCTTTGAATTCCACAATTTTTTCGAGGCTGCCGTCGGGGTTTAAAACCATCCGGCCATAGCTGTTCGGCGCTTCCGGTTTCATGCCGAGAACGGCCATTTCAGTCATATCGTTTTTGTGGCGTACTTCGATCAGGGCCCGTAAGGTCTCGGCACTAATCAACGGTGCATCCCCCATCAGGATTAATACATCACCGGAAAATCCCTCTAGCGCGGGCAGGGCGGCTTTCACGGCATCTCCCGTGCCCAAAGGCCGGTCTTGTATAACTGTAGTGTTGGGAGCGACAGCTTTTTCGAGGCCCGGCATATCCGGCCCAGCCACGACAACGATCTTTTTCGGGGACAGGCTTTCCACCGTTTCCATCAACCAGCCGATCATCGGCCGCCCGGCGATCTTATGCATGACTTTGGGAAGGGCGGACTTCATCCGCGTGCCGCGTCCGGCGGCGAGAATAACAACGGCCAAAGGTTTTGTGGTCATGTGCTTTGTCTTTAATTTGTTTAAAAGTAAACCCGCTTTCCATTGTGCTGAAACGGAAAGCAAAGGCAAGTCACATGATATTGCGGGATGTTACAAAATTTATTACTTACTTCACCGCTAGTTCAACGCCCTCATCGTTTTTATAGTCAACGAGGTGCATGAAGAGTGTGCCGTAATCGGTTTTGACACGGATTTTAACCGGGACGGCAGGGCCGTCTTTACTCATCTTGGCGAGCCATACGGTCGGCAGGCTACCCTTTTCGCGCCCCTGTTCCTGAATAGACATCCAGCCGCGCGGCTTTTTGTGCCATGCGCCGGCGACGGGTTGGACTTCGACCTGACAGCGAGCAGCTATACCGTCATAAATGTTGTAACGGCTGGAATCGAGCTTTACGTCGGCCTCATGGTTAAAGACCATTTTATAGCGACGTTTGCCGTCAAAAACTTCGGCATCGCTTTCACAGGGCTTTCCATCGGCTACGGCCTCCATAGCTTTGAGGGCCGCTGTCAAGGCATCTGTGGTGCCTTCGGTCAGGGTTGTATCGAGTTTTTCCGGGGTGTAATCACGGCCTTTTTCGATGACTTCATAATCCTCAAAAGAGCCATCTTCACCGTATTTATAGGTTTTGATTTCTTTTTCCTCTTTCCACACAGAGACAGATTGATGTTGTTCCGGGCGGTCGGTGTCTTTTCCTTTACGCCATCCCATCGTTTCGAAATAGCCGCTCCAAGGGGCGAGTTTTCCCAAGAAGCCTTTCGTCCGGGCGGAGAGCTTCATACTGTAGCGGCTCTCGTCTTCGTAAGAAACGTTGAATTCCGCAGTCACCGCATTAATGCCGCCTGCGTAGACTTCATACGTCATGGTTTGGATGTTTTTACCAAGGGATGAGCCTTGCGCCCGCGCATCGGTCGCGCCAAAAGCAAGCAGAGCGGCACAGCTAACGGTATAGGCCCACAAGCGTAATTTCTTGCCCGCCCATGCCTTTTTTGAATGCTTTAACATGTTTTGCTCCTTCGTCATTGGTTCCTCCCAAATCGAAATCATGTATCTCTTTCTTCTTCAATTCTAGCACAGCCCGCCATAGTAAAGCATTGTGCGCCGCAACATCCCGGCCTTTGTTGTTGCTCCAGCCGATCTGGTAAGTGGCCGCTTTGCCGTGGCATAAGATTAAAATGGCGGCGACCGTTTGGTTGTCTAGTATGGCCCGCCCGATCATCATATTGTCACCAAAGGTTCGTGCCAGAGAGTGTAATAATTTGACCGACGGGCCATCGTATTCCTTTTTCGCGCGATCGTATGAATAATTCATTAACAACGCAGAAAAAGCTTTAGGATTATACTCCCATTTTATTTGTAAGCCTGCTTTCGGTCCTTTATTTAGTTTATTGCGCCACTGGGCTTTCAAGGTGGCACGAAAGGTATCTTCGTCCTGCGTCAGGTCCAGCCATATGGTTTGATAGCCGGGTGCTTCTCGGCGTTGATAGCCCCATTTTTTCATCATTTCCCTGTTTTGCGGCGTGTCGGGGATGTCGGGAATAATCCGGCGGCGGCGGCCGAAACGGCGCGGAAATTGGCGTGAGAATTCCGAAAAGAATGTTTCTATATGTTCCGATGTGCCAAAGCCAGAAAACCATAGCGGGCCGCCATCAAGGATAATAGCATGAATAAGATTTCCGAACATCCCGACTTCCAAAATTTGGACAAGGCCCGCTTCCGCCTCGTCGATTTTAATGAGGCCCCAGCGGGCTTTTTGATGATGAAGCGTACAGGATGCGCGGGCGTAATCATAAGATTGCAGCAAGTTCGCGCGGGTAATCCGGGCAAAGCGGTCTTGCCATTCGGGTAAAGAGAGGCTATTCCATTCTATTGAGCATTTAACCATTAATGGGGAGCATAGACCATGACAGCGCTGGCGTCACCACGGAATACGGATAGGGCGGAAATGAAAGATATTATTGACCGCGCTTGGGAAGAACGCGACATGGTTAATGCGGCAACGACAGGCGCGGTACGCGAAGCCGTTGATGAGGCGTTAGGGCTTTTGGATGGCGGCGCGGTACGCATCGCTGAGCGGCAAGCACCCGGCCAGTGGCAAGTTAATCAATGGCTGAAAAAAGCCGTTTTGCTTTCCTTTCGTTTAAACGATATGAAGCCTATTGCTGGTGGGCCGGGTGATTCAAACTGGTGGGACAAGGTGCCCAGCAAGTTTGAGGGTTGGAGCGATGCCGATTTTAAATTTGCCGGTTTCCGCGCGGTGCCGAATTGTGTCGTTCGGCGCAGTGCTTATATCGCGCCAGGCGTTGTTTTGATGCCCTCTTTTGTTAACTTGGGCGCCTACGTTGATGAAGGCACGATGGTTGATACATGGGCGACGATCGGCTCTTGTGCGCAAATCGGTAAGAACTGCCACATTTCCGGTGGGGCGGGGATTGGTGGCGTTTTGGAACCTCTGCAAGCCGGACCTGTTATTATTGAAGATAACTGTTTCATCGGGGCGCGCTCCGAAGTGGCGGAAGGTGTTGTGATTGAGGAAGGCGCCGTTCTTTCTATGGGCGTGTTTATCAGCGCTTCAACCAAGGTTATCGACCGCGAAACCGGTGAAATCTTCATGGGTCGCGTGCCAGCCTATAGCGTTGTGGTGCCGGGAAGCTTGCCGGGCAAGCCCTTGCCAGACGGTACGCCGGGGCCGAATCTGTACTGTGCGGTGATTGTCAAACGTGTCGATGAAAAGACGCGTTCTAAGACATCTATCAATGAACTTTTGCGTGATTAACCCGAATTTTCGTTTGTGCGACAGAAAAATAAAAAGTTATAATTTTCATAATTCATTTTCTTTGCTTTTTTACTTCTGGCTGTGGTAGGAAGGGCGCATGGACGATGAAAATTCCGAAGTCAAATATACATTTCAGGACGCAGGAAAAGGCGAACCGGATCACGAACGGTTTTTCCTGAACGGGTGCCATGAGCTGGCTAACGGCATTTGGAAGTATCTGAATGCGGCGCCTAGAAACTTTGCGGCGGCGATCGAAACGTTCCGGTTAGCGATTGAGAACCATCACTATCAAACGGGTGATGATGAGGCTTTTATCAAGCTAAAACGGCGCCGCGACGGGACACCCGCTTTTACACACCAGCTATGTCAGGCGCGCTATACCATTGTTCTTATGGAGGCAGGCTATCCGATCAAAGATCCGGATGCCCTGCTGTCAACCAATTTTTCCCATGATTTGCTGGAAGACATGCCTATTACGGAAGATGAAATAAGCAGGCGGGTAAACAGGAAAACGGCAGCCCTTGCCAAGCTTTTAGATAAGACCGGGCGTGATATTGAAGATTATTACCGGGATTTGGCGCAAGACCCAACAGCCAGTCTAGCCAAGGCGATGGACCGTATTCATAATCTGTCGACTATGATTTTCGGGATGAGTTCTAAAGATCAAGCCGCGTACAGAAAAGAAACGGAAGATTACGTTCCGCCGATGATTGAACTGGCGCGGAAAAACTTCCCCGATCAGGCGGAAACCTATGATGCGCTGGAACAGACGATCCGCGCGCAGTTATACTGGTCCCGGCAGTATGCTTACCAGAAGGGCAAACGTGATAGACCGCCACCGGATCATGAACGGTGCGAGGCGCCAGCGGGACTGTTTGACGTCCTATCTAATGATTTTCATCCGGTAAATTTGATTAAAAAAAGAGCATCTAAAGTTTTAGGGCGGCCGCTTAATCAGTTTATGACTGCACCTCCTCCAGCTTCTCGTCTTGTCTAACGTTTCTATTTAGGGTAAAATTCGCCCTTGAGAAACAAAGGATTGTTTTACCTGCCGTTCCCGTATGTTAAGGACGAATGTCATGAAATCTTTGCTTGCCGGTTTTTGTTTGTGTGTGTGCTTAGGTGCTTTCGCTTTGCCTGCGCAAGCGCAGAGCAGCCGTCTATATTTCGCGGGCTATATGGGTTTGCAAAGTAATTTTGAAACGGAATTCCGGGAAAGCTCACGCCTCAGATCTGGGGATATGGAGTATGATAACACGGTCTCCTTTGCCGGAGCGCTCGGTGTGCGGGTCGATCATCAATGGCGCACGGAAGCCGAACTTTCTTACCGTAAGATAGATGTAGCCAGCATTGATCTGACGGGCGGTGGTCGTTTGCAAGGCGGCGGTTCCATCGGTTCATGGATTGCTCTGGCTAACGTCTATTACGATTTCGATATGGATTGGCGTGATATCGTGCCTTATGTCACTGGCGGGGCGGGGTTCGCATGGCATGATGGCAGCCTAAATGGAGGAAGTGGCCTTCCGGCGGCGACGGGCAATGCTTTTGGTCTTGCGTGGCAGTTTGGCGGCGGTATGAAATACCGGGTTGAAGATGACATGGCCTTTAATGTTGGGTATCGCTATCTCGGAACGACCAGCATGGAAATCGATGGCTATGACATTGATTATGGCGCGCACGAATTCCGGCTGGGGATTGAGTACGACATTCCTGTGAAAAAATAAAACGAAACGATTATATAGCCTCGACATTATCTCCTATATTACCCCCCCCTATCATTTTACATAATCAGCAATCAGGGGAAGGGAAAAGACAGGGACGCCCCTTAAAAGAAGGAAGGGGAATAGACTGTATATATCTTTATTGCCCGGCAGGTACGGCGGTGGCGGCGTTTGTTCTTTGTGTTCCGGCGGTGGCGGCCGGTGACGGCGTTTGTTCTTTGCCTTGAGCTGCATTGCTGAAAGCTGAGGTGTTTTTGCTTTCCGATGCGATGTTTTCTAGACTTTCTGACAGTTTTTCGAGCGGTTCAATATATTTTTGTATGTCAGGTATAAATTCGGCCAGTATGCCCATAAGCTGTTTGAGGAACCCGCCGAACCCGGGGTTTATACTGTTCATGCTATCAAGGAAGGCGTACATTCCGCCGGCTAGTTTGGTAAATTTCCCCATATTTTTAAATGTCCCCGATGGGTCGTCGCCCATATTTTCGATGGTCTTGTCGATCATCTTGGGGTTTTCATCAATCAGGCGGCTTAGTGTTTGGAAAAACTCCGGGTCGCTCTCGGCCCCTTGGTGAATAGCGTCTAGAAACTGTGATGCTTTTTCAGGTTCATCTCCGGCGCTGCCCAGTGTATCCGCTAATACGGTACGAAGGCCTTCATGTTTGCCGGCAGCTTCGAGAAAATCGTTGAACCCTTCTTGCTCGATCACGGTGTTTAGTGTTTTGAAAAAATCCGGGTCTTTCGCCACAACGTTTTGTATTTTTGAAAAATCGCCCCCGCCTTCGGCAGAAAATATGCCCTCAAAGGCCTCTTGCAAAGCGGGGTTGTTTATCAGGTTTTCTGTGAATTCTTTGAAACCTTCTGGCGCCGCCGCCGGAGGTTGCGGGGCCGGTGGTTTGGGGGCGGCTTTGTTTGCAAAATCATCTTTTAAAGAGATCGCCGCCGGAGGTTGCGGGGCCGGAGGTTGCGGGGCGGCTTTGTTTGCAAAATTATCTTTTAAAGAGATCGCCGCCGCAGGTTCCGGCATAACGATATCGGCAATTAACGCCGGATTTTTTTCTAACCGATCCAAAAGGTTAGAATCCTTTGCCATTGCTGTTTCTATGTTTCTGACAGCGCGCGCAGGGTTTTTATTGATAGTTTCGATCAGCGCATCGCGCTTTCCCGGAAGGCTTTTCTCATCCTCTAAAGAGTTTTGGATATTTTTGAGTTGAAGGCCAACGGATAAATATTCCGTCCAGGGCGTTGCCTCCAGAATACGGCCTGATAGCCCTTTAAGTTCTTCTACAGCTTTATCACTGAGTGGTTCCGCCATTTTCCTCTTTCTTACCGGTGCACATTATTTGCCCCCACTGTAAAGAAAAAAGGTTAAAAAAAGATTATAGTCGTTTAATTTTTGTTTCCGACATCGTTGTCTGTCGCTCACATAGACCCACTATGCTTCGCTCCAGCCGCCTTGTCGGGAAACAATCTTAAATGACTATAATGATTATGTGAAAAACTTAAGGTCTTAGCGTTTCAAAGCGGACAAATCGTTCCCCAGAGGATAGGGCAGCGTATCATCGGGTTTGGTATCAAGGATAATTTGTCCCGTTTTATTGAAACGGTTAATGGTTTCCAGATCAATTTCCCGGCGGTCGATCGTGATTTTATCCATGACTGTTGATATGGCCCCGGAAGGGTCTTTTTTGAAGCTGCAACGGATCATGCTGAGCTTGTATATGCCAAAGGCATCTGTGTAGGTATAGTATACGCGCGCATGACGGCCGAGTTTTTTGTATTCGCTGACCTTCATTGTCGAGGGGTAGGTTAGATCCATCTCGGCAAAGGTTTTGCAAAGTACATAATGTGGCCCGCCTTTCGGGGATTGCATGCCCCAGATGATGAGAAGAACAAGAAGAGCTGCAACGCCCAGCCCGATATAGAGCTTGATCGGCTTTTTTTTCTTGCGGCCTTTGGAGGCTTTTTCTTTTTTATCTTTTGTTGCCATGATTAGCTGTCTTCTTCTTCCATCATCTCTTCAGCTTTTTTGATAAGCTCACCGACGATTTCTTCAACAACAGCACTTTGTAAGGCGGATTTACTGTCCGCACCGCCTTCTTCGGCTTTGGAGAGGATGCGTCGTTTGATGTCGTCCCGTGCGCTCCCGCCCGGATAGGCGAGCGCCAGAACCCGGCGCGCTAGTCCGGCACCCAGACGGCCATAAAGCCGGGTACGGATGGCGACATCTTCCATGGACGTTGATAGAGCCCACAGTTCAATGGGGCCTAGCGTACTGATGAGCATTTGTTCGTAGCGTCCCGATTTACTTCCCAGAATGAAGAGCATCGGTGCCCCGCCCGATTTCGGTCCTGTCAGGCGGAAACGGATAATGTCGCGCGCCGTATCCGACAGACCGAATTTGTTTTTGACATTATCCACGGCGGCTTCGGAGACAGCTGTCCCCATGACCCATACGCCGGTAGCAAGGTCGATCATGTCCTGACTAAAGTCGTCAAGGAGCTGTGATGCCAGAATGATTTGCACACCGCGTTTCCGGCCCTCCCGCACGTCACGGATAATTTGGCCGCGCACGGCGCCGGAAGAGCTGGTCCGGTGGAATTCATCGAAACAGAGCCGCTTGGGGGTTTCTGCGAGATCTTGCAGTTTCATTTCATGATAAAGACGGAATTTTTCCGGAATAAACTGTAGTGCTTCCTTGCCCATCCACCAGCTGCGGACGAGGGCATGACGGGCCAGCATGTACATCACGGAAGTTTGACGGTCGGCAACTTCGTCCCCTTGGGGTGCGACATCCATAAGGTCGAGCGCGCAAATACGTGTGTCCGCGATGTCGAACTGTGTGACAGAGGAAAGAATGGGTAGCTCACGAATAGCTGAAGTAATCATCCGCTCAAAAGCGCCTACGACGTTTTCGGAACTGGATCCGATGGAAGTTTCCTCTAGCAGCGTGCTGATTTGTGGCCGTCGTGCCGCTGTAATCGCATCATTCAAGGTCGGCACAGCATGACGCTGGGCCAAGCCGGCTATATGATATTGGCCGATTTCAAACATTTTATCGACAATATCCCACCAGTATGGATCCGATGGCAGGTGCACGTTATATTTGCTCAATGCTTCGTCAACTTCCGGGTCGAGGCGCGGCAAATACGGGCGGGCTTCGGCGTTGGCGGAGCCGTCATCCCGCCAGCGGAACATCTCATCTACGACCAGACCGGCAAGCTGCTGGATACCGTCATAAGGTTTGTCGTGGCCCGGCGGTGTACAGAGCAAGCTGAGAAGTTCGACAAGAAAGCTGCGCTCGTCAACCAGAGGATAGCGGCAACCCAGCTGTGTATCGAACGGGTTAATGGCGTATTGGTGTGCCATTTGCAGGCGGTAATAGGCGGCCTCATGTTTTTTCTCGGCTGGTAAAGCTTCTTTGATAAGGGAGATTAAGCCTGATGAGGAAGGGCCAATATCGACGATAGCCACGTAAGGTAGGCGACTGAGGCCCGGTGTCAGGCATGTTCCCAGATTAAGTGTATTTAGAAGAACGGATTTACCAGCGCCCGGCTGTGCGAAGACGAGGTCGAACCACGTTGTTGTGACGGATGACCCGGTTTGATAGGGCCACAATTTTCCATCGGGTGTCCTGAATAAGAGGGCACCCTGATCGAAGGGGCTGGAAGCCCGCTGCCACGGTAGAAGTTTTAAAACTTCATACATGGGGACGATCCCCGGCGGCGCTGTGCTTGCGCAATGAATTCCCATCGCAGAGGACATGACGCAATCCAGAGGATCGCCTGAAATTTCACTAACCTGACAGTAACCCCAACTTTCAATAGATTGGGTCAAAACAGACATACGGTCTTGTAATAATCCCATATCGTCCGCTGGGGCCCATGTTGCAAAAGATACGCGCAGTTTGACAACCGGTTCGCTGCGGGCGATAGCCGTTAGCGAT
Source organism: Alphaproteobacteria bacterium (assembly GCA_050297015.1). Lineage (GTDB taxonomy): Bacteria > Pseudomonadota > Alphaproteobacteria > Micavibrionales > Micavibrionaceae > JACKJA01. Next base: position 203,521 of record JBNKRZ010000005.1, read on the forward strand.
TCCATGGAGTTTTTAATTTGTTTGTTTGCGGAGTTTGTAACCCCCATAATTGTGGTCAAAAAGGTCTGTAGCGCCATGGACGAGGCTCCACCCCCCTCAATCAGGAAAGAGATTCTGTAGGGGACTTTTGCATCGAACAAACGGTCGAGGAGTTGGGTGAATGGTGTTGCATCCATAGGGCCCAGAGTCATGTCCGCGCCGCCCCACAGCAGATTTCCAATTCGAACGATGGAGTTATCAATGATTTTAGCTTTGCTGGCAATGAGCTGTTTCCTGAGCGGTGGCCACAGGATATCGGACATATCGAAATTATTAGTTGGCGCGCGGGCTGGAATGGGATCGCCCGGTAAACAAGCGCGCCATTTATCGTTAGCGCGGTCCGGGAACATTGTTGCCCGTACAGCTTTTAGGGCATCGTGAACTTCCATAATGTCACCCTTGATGCCTAGTTCGGACAGGGCGGAAGAAACGGCATTAACATAGCTTTTATGACGGGTGCGCAAGGGCGGCAATGCGGCAAGGGCATTTTGCGCATAACCGGCGGGAAGCCATTTGCGTTCTTTTGATTCTTTGGCGCTGCGTTCAAGTTCTGACTTGGTTAAAACAGCGGGGCGCGTCCAGAGCACGAAATAGCTTTCTTCGTAGGTCACGAATTTTTTTAAGTGGCGTACGCGTTCTTCGAAAACATCCTCCATATCCATCTCGGAGGCCCGCGCTGTGATCGCACAAGGACGAACCTGAGCGCGCAGATGCTGTTCGGTTCTGTTGGGGTCGCGGACGAAGAAAACCTGAAGTGCATTACCGGGCCGGTCGAATCGCGAGCCGATTTTGATCGTCGCACTTTCGATCAGGGCTTTATATTCCTTTTCCCCGATAACCTGTTTCGCGCCGTCGACCTTGATATAGGTGATAAGTGATCCGTCATTGGCGACGAGCGTTCGTTCATCATCGGCCGTCTCAAGACGCACAAACGTATCGAGCGATTGTCTTAGGGCGACCTGAAAAGGCATCAGGAGTTTTGTTAACAGGTTCATAGTTTGCTTTACTTAACCAAGGTGCACGACAATTTCAGATGAGACAGTATAACGGGTTTAGCAAAGAGGACAAATAGCTAAATGGCCTGATGGTCAAGGAAAATGGGTATAGTTTTATAGTCATTTAATTTTTGTTTCCGCCATCGTTGCCTATCGCTACCGTAGAATTCCTACGCCTACGTTCCAGCTGCCTTGTCGGAAAACAATCTTAAAGCGCCTATAGTATGGACTTTAGTAAATGCCACCTGTTCCTGTTGAGGCGCTATCTTGATTTGTGCCTTGCAGGGTTGGCATCAGGCTGATTCCCTTGCCGTCCAGGATGTACATTTTGTCTGCGGGCTCTGTGCCGACAAGGAAAGATTCCCAGATCACTTTTTCATCGCCGGGCTGGGCGCGTACACCCGTTTCGGCATTAATGCGCACGTGGCGAATGTCTGAGGGAACCCGGAAGGGAACCGCCGGTTTGTCGGCCAGCGCTTCTTTCATAAAGTCACGCCAGATGGGAACGGCTACGGAAGAGCCTGTCTCCCGTCGGCCTAAAGTGCGCGGCTCATCAAAACCAACGAAAACCCCCACGGCAAGGTCCGGAGAAAAGCCGATGAACCAAGCATCTTTTGAATCGTTTGTGGTGCCGGTTTTACCTGCCAGTGGACGCCCCAGTGCTTTAATGCGTATGCCTGTTCCGCGCTGTACGACACCCTCCAGCATAGAAACAATCTGGTAGGCCTTGCGCGGATCGGCAATCTGTTCCCGCGTATCGGGGATCTCAGGCGTGGCTTGTTCGTTCCATGGTATGCGGTTGCCACATTCTTCACAAGGGCGCTGATCGTGGCGGAAAACAGTGTGTCCGCGGCGGTCTTGAATGCGGTCGATCAAGGTCGGTGTGATTTTTTTACCGCCATTAACGAATTGGGCATAGCCGCCGGTAAGGCGCAAAAGTGTGGTTTCTCCCGCGCCTAGCGAATAGGAAAGCAGCGGTGGAAAGTCATCCATGACGTCGAATTTTTTGGCGTATTCCACAATTGTTTCCATGCCGACGAAATCAGCCAGTCGCACGGTCATCAGGTTTTTGGATTTTTCAATCCCCACTCGTATGGGGGTCGGGCCGTAGAATTCTTTGGTGTAGTTTGACGGTCGCCATTTTGGGAGGCCGGGGCCCTGATCGACGACGAACGGGGCGTCCAACACCAGCGTTGCCGGGGTAAAACCTTTATCGAGGGCGGCCAAATATACAAATGGTTTGAAAGACGAACCCGGTTGGCGCAAAGCTTGTGTGGCGCGGTTGAACTCGCTTTGTTCGTAAGACCAGCCGCCTTGCATGGCCAGAACGCGCCCCGTGTGCGGGTCGAGAGCCACAAGCGCGCCGTTGACTTCCGGTATTTGCCGCAAGCCCCAGACCGTCGCGCCGTCTACTTCGACCTGTTCAACCATAATCACATCGCCGTTTTTGAGGACGTCGCCGACTTTTGTGACGTCCGGGCCGGTCTTGCTGTTACGCAAATCTTTTCGTGCCCAGCTTAAATGCGGCAGGAAAATTTTAGCGCGGCTCTTATCGGCAAAACCGATGGCGGCTTCGCTTGAGGAAACCTGAAGAACAATAGCTTTGTGCCAGTCGTCAGGGCGGCCGGGGATGTCCATATCAGCCAGCTTTTGCGGCCAGTCTTCCATATTATCCCAGTGGGCCACAGGGCCGCGCCAGCCGTGACGACGGTCATATTCAACCAGCCCGGCGCGCAGGACCTTGCCTGCGATTTCCTGTAGATGGGGGTCGACAGTTGTACGGACAGCCAGCCCACCGCCATAAAGGCTGTCCTCGCCGTAACGCTCGATTAACGCCCGCCGGACTTCTTCGGAAAAGTAAGAGGCATTAGCAACCTTCAGATCATCCCGCATTGTCATGGTCAGAGGGATTGATTTGGCCAGTTCGGCAACACTTTCTTTGATATAGCCGTCAGTGTACAGCCGTCCGATGACCCAGTTACGCCGTATTAGTGCGGCATCATGATTGCGGACGGGGTGATAATTGTTTGGCGCTTTGGGCAGGGCGGCGAGATAGGCGGCTTCCTGCACTTGTAACTCTCCCAGCGATTTATTGAAGTAATTGAGGGCCGCTGCCGCTATGCCGTAAGAACCGGAACCCAGATATATTTCGTTGAGGTAGAGTTCTAAAAGCCGTTCTTTGCTCATTGCCCGTTCCATACGGTAGGCAAGAATGGCTTCTTTGATTTTTCGGGTGTATGTGCGCTCGCTGGTCAAAAGGAAATTTTTGGCAACTTGCTGCGTGATGGTCGAAGCGCCTTGCAGCCGTCCGCCGCGGAAATTCTGGAGTATGGCACGGGCTATGGCGATAAAGTCGACGCCGTGGTGGCTGTAGAAATTCTTGTCTTCAGTCGCAATGAAGGCTTGTTTGACGATATCGGGGATTTCTTCGATCGGCACAAAGACACGCTTTTCTTCGGCAAATTCGCTCATTAACCGTCCGTCCCCGGCATAGATGCGGGTGACAACCGGCGGGTCGTAGTCTTTGAGCTGTTTATAATCCGGCAGATCGTGTCCGAAATAGGATACCGCATAGATCGCCAGACCGACTGCGGCCACCAAGCCGAGCATGCCTAAAGAAAATAAACCGAGAAATATTTTTCCGAGCCAGCGCATAAGGACACTTATATGGCACAGGATGAGGCTTTAGGAAAGGGATTTTATGCCGCTTTCAGGGCATCGTCGGTAATCGGCCCGTCGGCCCGGCCGTGAATGAATTGCTCCACATATTCGTTGCCGGAATGGTCTAGCTCTTCAACCGGGCCGCACCATACGATTTTACCGTGATAGATCATCGCTACGTAATCGGCGATCTTGCGGCAACTGGCCATGTCGTGTGTGATGGACAGGGCTGTGGCGCCCAACTCTTTCACGCACTTGACGATCAAATCGTTAATGACATCGGCCATGATCGGGTCGAGGCCCGTGGTCGGCTCGTCAAAGAAAATAATTTCCGGGTTGGTCGCGATGGCGCGGGCAAGGCCCACCCGTTTTTGCATGCCGCCCGACAATTCCGCCGGGTATAAATCACCGACTTCAGCTCTTAGTCCTACGGCGGCCATCTTTTCAAGGGCGAGCGCATGGGCGTCGTGGCGGTTCATGCCGCGGCCCTGAATGAGGCCAAAGGCCACGTTTTCCCATATTTTCAAGGAATCAAACAAAGCCGCCCCCTGAAACAGCATCCCGAATTTACGCATCAGGCGATCGCGTTCTTTGGGGCTGATACCGACGGTTTCCTGCCCGTCGATCAGGATGGAGCCTTCATCAGGTGCTAAAAGCCCCAATACGCATTTGAGCGTTACGGATTTTCCCGTCCCCGATCCGCCGATGATGACTAGCGATTTGCCCGCCGGGATTTTAAGATCAACGCCTTGCAGGACGCGGTTTTTACCAAAGGCTTTCTTGATGCCGGAGAGCTGGAGTTTCGGTGTGTCGGTCATGAGAAAAACACCTGCGTCAGGATATAGTTAAAGATCAGGATCAGGATCGAGGCCGAGACAACCGCATTGGTAGTGGCCGCGCCGACTCCCTGCGCCCCGCGCCCGGAGTGAAAGCCGTGGTAACAGCCCATCAGCGAGACGATTAGTCCAAAGGCCGCGGCTTTGATAAGGCCGGAAATTACGTCGATACGCTCCAGAACATCCCATGTCTGAGTCAGGTAAGAACCGGGTGAAAAGCCAAGGCTGTAGATGCTGACAACATAGCCGCCAAATACGCCGATAATATCGCCCGTCAGAACAAGCGCCGGGAGCATCAATATGCCCGCGATGACGCGCGGTGCAATCAGGTATTTGAATGGGTTGACCGACAGGGTTGTGAGGGCGTCGATTTGCTCGGTCACACGCATGGTGCCGATTTCGGCAGCAATAGCTGCGCCGATGCGGCCCGCGACCATCAAACCCGCCAGAACGGGGGCAAGCTCTCGTGTGACAGACAGAACGACAACTCCGGCAATGGCCCCTTCCGCGTTAAAGCGCGTAAAGCCGGTATAGCTTTGCAGGGCTAAAACCATCCCGGTAAAGAGTGCGGTCATACCCACAACGGGCAGGGAGTAATAGCCGATATCTACCAGCTGTTTCAGGATTAGACGCGGAAAAAACGGCGGCAGGAATATGTGCATCAGCGAGCGCAGCATAAAGTAAGTCAGCCGCCCCGTGGCGTTAAACAGGTGCATGACCGTTCGGCCAATGGCCTCGCAAGAATCGAGAACGTAGTCGATAGCCATCTTGCTGTCCTTGACGCATTCATCGACAATCGGGTGTTCGTGGTGAGCCGTATTTGTCATCAATTCTCCGCAGATGTTTTTTTACAACCGCAAAACGGTAAAACATTTTTTGCCGATGGTCCATCCTTTATGGAGGGGTTTTGTATGTTTGTGGACAGATGTTTGCCGCATAGTAACGCTCACACCGAGTCCCCAGTGCCGTCAGAATTTCATAGGATATCGTTCCGTTGCGTTGGGCAAGGGGGTCGATGCTTTGGTGTAAGCCGATGATTTCGACGGTATCGCCGGGGGTGGCGGGTAAATCGCCGATATCAATTGTGACCAAATCCATTGAAACGCGGCCCACAACCGGGCAGGGGCTCCCGTTCAGATATAAAAACGCAGCGTTGCTGTTTGACCGGAAAAAGCCGTCCGCATAGCCGATGGCGACAGTGGCTATTCTTGATTTTTCCTTAAAACGATACGTAGCGTTATACCCGATAGTTTCATTTTTAAGGGCTGTACGTACCTGTAAAATCCGGGCATTGAGACTGACAACCGATTTCATTGGGTTTTCGGTTTCCAGTGTTGGGTTGCCGCCATACAGGGCTATGCCGGGCCGTACCATATCGAAGGCATAATCCGGAGAACGGAACAAGCCGAACGAGTTGGCCAGTGATTTTTGCGCCAGCGGAAAATGGTGGGCGACGGCTGAAAATTTCCGGAACTGCTCATCATTCATGGGGGAGTCTTTTTCATCGGCGCAAGCCAAGTGACTCATGATGAGCTGTACGTTGAGTCCCTCAAGGCTGTCTGGGTTTTCGATTAGAGTGGCCGCATTGGCAGCGGACAGTCCCAGCCGGTTCATGCCGGTATCAAAATGAATAATCACGGGCAGGGCGGTGTTTTTGCTGCGGGCGCGGGCTTGCCAGTGTTGAATTTCTTCAAAGCTGTTTAATACCGGGGTGATGTTGTGCCGCATATATTCATCTTCGCAGCCGTTCCACAGGCCGCCGAGCATAGCAATCGGTTTGTCTGTTAGCGGGCGCAAACTCAGTGCTTCATCAAGCGTAGCAACAAAATAAAACGGGCAGTTTTCGCCTTCCAGAACGGGAAGAATTTCCTTCATCCCTAGCCCGTAGGCATCAGCCTTGACGATTCCGGCGACAGCGGCGTTTCCGGCTTCTTGCTTAAGGCGGCGGTAGTTCGCACGTATGGCGTCCAAATCGACGGTCAACCATGCCGAAGCGGTTGAGGCTATGGTGGGGGAAGACTGTCGCTTTAAGGGCTGCGCATTCATGATCGATGATGTTGGTCGAGATCGGAAAACTTGGTCAGGTTGGGATCAAAGAACATTTTAACAATGCCGATGGGGCCGTGCCGCTGCTTGGCAATGACGGCTTCGGCGGTGTTGGCTGTATCCTGTAATCTTTGAGCCCAGTTTTCATGGCGTTCGAGGAATTTTTCTTCCCCCTCGTTGGCGCGCTGTGTCGGCTCTTCACGGGCGAGGTAATATTCCTCCCGATAAACAAACATGACCACATCGGCGTCCTGCTCGATGGAGCCGGATTCCCGCAAGTCGGAAAGCTGCGGGCGCTTGTCTTCGCGCTGTTCGACCGCTCGTGAAAGCTGTGACAAGGCGATGACCGGGATGTGCAGTTCCTTGGCAATCGCTTTTAATCCCCGCGTAATCTCCGAGATTTCCTGTACCCGGTTGGTCTCAGACTGGCGCGAACCCGTTCCCTGCAAGAGTTGCAGATAGTCGATAACCAAAAGACCTAGCCCATGCTGACGCTTTAGCCGCCGGGCACGGGTTCGTACGGCCGAGATCGAGAGAGCGGGTGTATCGTCAATATAAAGTGGCACTTGCGAGAGTATCTGGCTGGCTTCGGCAAAGCGGCGGAAGTCATTTTCATTGATGTTCCCTTTACGGATGGCATCGCCGGATATGCCGGATTCATCGGCCAGAATCCGCGTGGCGAGCTGGTCGGACGACATCTCCAGCGAGAAGAATCCAACGATGGCTCCTTCCGCACCGCCAGTCTCGGCATATTTTTTGGCGGCGTTAAAGGCGATATTGGTGGCAAGAGAGGTCTTTCCCATGGAGGGCCGCCCAGCCAAAATTAACAAGTCCGAATCGTGCAGCCCGCCCAGTTTTGTGTCGAGGTCTGTCAGGCCTGATGTCACACCCGTGACGTGCCCTTCCGTTTTAAAGGCGGTTTCCGCAATTTCAATGGCGGTGATGACCGAGTCTTTCAGGGTCGTGAAACCACCGCGCAGACCACCGGTTTCCGCAAGTGAGAATAGGCGTGCCTCGGCCGTTTCGATCATATTGGTGGCATCGCGGTCTAGTGTGTGTTCAAAGGATTCGTTGACGACATCCTCACCCAGAGTGATAAGCTCACGGCGCAAATGGAGATCATAAATCGTGCGGGCATAGTCTTCGGCGTTTACAACGCTGACAACGCTGGCGGCCAGTTCGGCCAGATAGGAAGCGCTCCCGACATGGGTGAGATCCTCATCATTTTCAAAATAGCCCTTGAGCGTGACGGGGCTGGCGGCTTGTCCCCGGTCGAATAGTCTGATGATGGCTTCGTAGATTCGCTGGTGAGCGGGCGCAAAAAAATGTTCGGGCCTTAGAAAATCACCCACTTTTTCAAGGGCGCGGTTGTCGACCATCAATCCGCCGAGAAGCCCCTGTTCAGCTTCCAGGTTTGAGGGTAGCGTCCGGTATGAGGGGCCATCGTCATCGGCGATGGTGTTTTCATTTGTAATGTTCTGAATAAGTGTTTCTGTAACCATGAGCGTCAATCTACAGTCTTGTGTGCCGGGGCGCTATAAAATTGTCTTATGCTGCCTGTGAATTGCGGGCATAAAAAAACCGGGCTACAGGAACCCGGTTTTTCGTGTTTGTATCGAAAAAGCGTTTTAGGCGTCTTCGGATTTTTCTGCTTCGGATTCTTCAGCCTCGGCGGAGGCTTCCTCCTCGGCAGCTTGTTCAGCAGCTTTCGCGGCTTTTTCAGCTTCCTTAGCAGCCCGTTTTTCTTCTTCTTCGGCAGCTTTTGCAGCGTCTTCTTCAGCCTTTTCTTTTTCGGCTTCCAGAGCTGTTTCTTCGAGCATTTCTTCTTTCGCGGCTTCCGCAGCTTCGTCAGCAACAGCCTCGGCGGATGCTTGCTCTTCCGCTTCTTCCTCTGCACCGGCGATCAAGGCGCGGCCTGTTTCAGCCTGAATTTTCGCTTCTTCGCTAGAACGGGCGATGTTCAGGATTAGCTCGGTTTTGACTTCCGGGTGCAGGGCCAGTGTTACAGGCGTTAGGCCAATCATTTTGATGGCGTGATTCAAAATAACGTGCTGGCGGGTGATGGCCTCACCGGTTTGCTCGGCTATGGCCGCGGCAATATCACGTGAAGTGACGGAGCCGTACAAGTGACCGCTTTCCGAAGCGTGACGGATAAGGCTGATTTTAACGCCGTTCAGTTTTTTGGCTTGCTTTTCAGCATCTTTCGCGGCAGCAGTGCTTTGCTTTTCCAACGCGGATTTTTGTGCTTCAAAATAAGCCACATTATCCTTTGTTGCGCGCAGCGCTTTGTTTTGCGGCAGCAGGTAATTCCGTGCATAACCGGGTTTTACTTTCACAACATCGCCCATCTTACCGAGGGAATCGACGCGCTCCAGCAAAATAATTTCCATTGCAGAAGACATAGTCTTTGTTTCCTTTCAATCTCTGTTAGCGTGAACGGTGAGTGGTGTCCATTTCCTGACGCACGTAGGGAAGCAGCGCCATGAAACGGGCGCGCTTGATGGCGCGGGCCAGTTCACGTTGTTTCTTTTGGGATACGGCCGTGATCCGGCTAGGGACGATTTTCCCGCGCTCGGAGATGTAACGGCCCAGCGTTCTTGTATCTTTCCAGTCGATCGCCGGGGCATTTTCGCCGGAGAACGGGCAGGTTTTCTTACGTTTAAAGAACGGACGTTTTGTTGTCTGTGTATCTGCGGCACTCATCTTATGCGGCCTCCTTCTCGTTCGTATCGCTGTCGCGATCATTTTTGTTCATCATGATAGACGGACCGTCGGACAGTTCGTCTTCGCGCAGGGACATATAACGCATAACGTCTTCGTTCAAACGCATTTGACGTTCCATTTCCAGCAAAGCCGGAGCCGGTGTGTCGGATTCGATCAACACGTAGTGACCCTTGCGGTTTTTGTTGATTTTGTAAGCCAGTTGGCGCAGACCCCAGTTTTCGGTCTTATGGATTTTACCATCGCCATCTTTGATGATTTGGCAGAATTGTTCCGTCATGGTTTCCACTTGTGCGGATGACAGATCCTGCCGTGCGATAAACACGGTTTCGTAGTAAGGCATCAATTTTCTCCTCTTGGATAAGCCTTTAAGGCATATGAACACCATGTTCACAGCCCAAAAACAAAGCTGACCTCATACATAAAGCCAGCGAGGTTTATTAACGGTGGCGCACTATTGCGGATTTTAAAGCTAAAAGCAAGGAAAATGTTTACGGTGTGGCTTTGTTTCTGCACGGGGGAGGATAAGGCCCAACTATGACTTGATTGCCGGACGTGGCCACGCTATCAAGGGCGGTGGAAGGTCATTATTTATAATATATAGGGTTTAAAATTATGAAACGTACATTCGTATTCCCCGGTCAAGGCTCTCAATTCGTTGGTATGGGTAAGGATCTGGCCGAAGCTTTCCCGGAGGCGCGCCATACATTTGAAGAGGTGAATGACGCGTTGGGGCAGGATTTGAGTGCTTTGATGTTCGAAGGGCCGGAAGCGGATTTAAATATGACGGCCAATACCCAGCCTGCTTTAATGGCAGTATCTATGGCAGTGGTTAATGTCTTAACACGGCAGGGCGGCTTGCAACTGGATAAAGTATGCGACTTTGTGGCGGGGCATTCTCTAGGTGAATACAGTGCTCTGACGGCTGTCGGGGCGTTGGAGCTGGCGACAACGGCGAAGCTTTTGAGAATACGCGGTGAAGCTATGCAGGAAGCCGTTCCCGTGGGTAAGGGCGCGATGGCGGCGATTCTGGGGCTTGAGTTTGAGGACGTGCAAGCTATCGCCGCGCAGGCCTCGGATGATAAGGAAATCTGTCAGGCGGCCAATGATAACTCCGACGGGCAGGTTGTTGTGTCCGGCCATAAGGCGGCTGTGGCGGCGGCGATTGCTCTGGCGCAGGAAAAAGGTGCCCGCCGCGCGATTGAGCTGCCGGTGAGTGCGCCGTTCCATTGCACCTTGATGGCGCCGGCGGCGCAGCGCATGGCTACGGCGCTGGCCGATACGGACATCCGTCGCCCTTGTGTGCCGGTGGTGGCTAACGTGGTGGCGGAAGCCGTATCCGAGCCTTCCGATATTCGGCGGTTGCTGGTCGATCAAATTACCGGCACAGTGCGCTGGCGCGAATCGGTTCAGTGGATGGCCGCGCAAGGCGTTGAGGAAATGGTCGAACTGGGCGCGGGGAAAGTGCTGTGTGGTCTGATTAAGCGGATTAACAAAGATGTGGCGTGCGAGGCTGTCGGTACGCCGGAGCAGGTCGAAAGCTTGATTGAGAGGCTGCAATAAGATTTTTGTGCTGTCATGAAGAATCTTTTTTATTTCTTCTTATTATTACAGATCCTTCACTGACGTTCAGGATAACAATTATTGAATTATCATGACACAAACACCTCCCTTCCATCCCAATCCTGACGACACGCACTGCCAGCAATGCTGTATGCGCATGGGGTATGAATTTTTCCATCCCGAAAAAAGCTGGACGTGGGAGGCGCTCGACGATTTAAGCGGTAAAATTCCCGGCAAATATGCATGGTACATGCGGCTTTATATCGCGACGGCGGCGCTAGGCTATGATGTCGTGGTCTATGATATCGTCGACTATCCCGCATTTATCAAAGATGCCAAAGGCTATTTAAAGGCCAATTACGGCGCGGGCCGGGCGGAAGATATCCTGAAAAACTCCGTTATGGATGTGGTGGTTGAGGATGCGCGGGAATTGCTGGTAACGGACGGCGTGACCATTCATCAGAAGAACTATGGTTTTGATGATTTGAAGACGTTGCTTGATGAGGGCTATTTGCTCCTGACCATGGTCGATGAAGCCATTCTGGCAGGTGTTGAGGACCGCGCGATTTCCCATTCAATTTTGATTCACGGTTATGATGATGACGGCTTCATTGTCCATAACCCTGGTGTAAAATCGCTGGACAGTGGAGAGGCGAACCAGCATATTGCTTACGATCTTTTCCGCCGTGCCTGCACATTAAATGAGCGCGGCGATACCGGAAAACTGATGGCGTTTAAGCCGAAAGAAAAATAACGAAAGGATAAAACATGTTCGATCTGACAGGTAAAACCGCGCTGGTGACGGGCGCGACGGGTGGCATTGGCGGCGCGATTGCCAAGGCGTTGCATGCGGCGGGCGCGGTTGTTGCACTTTCCGGGCGTAATGAAGACAAGCTCAAGGCGTTGGCCGGGGCGCTGGGCGAACGGGTTCATGTGATTCCCGCCGATCTATCGAGCGCCGAAGGCGTGGACAAGCTGGTTGCTGATGCAACGGTGGCGATGGAGCGCATTGATATCCTCGTCAATAATGCGGGCCTGACTCGCGATGGGCTGTCCATGCGGATGAAGGACGAAGACTGGCAAGAGGTTTTGGATGTGAATCTGACCGCGCCGTTTCGCCTTGCTCGCGCGGTGCAGCGCGGCATGATGAAAAACCGCTTTGGCCGGATCGTGAATATTTCCTCCATCGTTGGTGTGACGGGGAACCCGGGTCAGACGAACTATTGCGCTTCTAAGGCCGGGATGATCGGCTGGACCAAGGCGATGGCGGCGGAGCTGGCTGCGCGCGGCATTACGCTTAACTGTATTGCGCCGGGCTTCATTGCGACGGCGATGACGGATGCGCTGAATGACACGCAAAAAGACGCGATTAACAAAAACATCCCGGCAGGCCGTATGGGTACGAGTGATGAGATTGCTGCTGCCGCGGTATATTTGGCCTCCGATGAAGCCGCTTATGTCACCGGCCAGACCATTCATGTAAACGGCGGCATGGCCATGATCTAGAGCTTCGCCTTTTCCCGCGGGCGCTTCGTTAAATTGCGGCTCGCGTAGGTTTGACTACGCCTCGCCTTATTTGCCTTGCTCCGCGAGAAAATGCTGTGCTCTTATCCACATCTGTAGTGGTTGGCAGGGTGTAAAAGGGCTGGTCAGCCGGGATAAGTTATGATACTCCCAAACAAATTGCTTGATTTTAGAAAACAGGGCGGTTAGGGTCCGTCCGGATTTTGAACTTTAAACAAACAAAAGGTAAGGAAGAGCGATGAGTGACATTGCCGAACGCGTAGCGAAAATTGTTGTTGAACACTTGGGTGTCGACGAAGGTAAAGTTGTGGAAGGGGCCAGCTTCATTGATGATCTGGGCGCTGATTCCCTCGGTACCGTTGAATTGGTTATGGCTTTTGAAGAGGAATTCAACATTGAGATTCCGGATGATGCAGCCGAGAAAATTCAAACAGTTGGCGATGCTGTCAGCTTTATTAAAGAAAACGTTGCTGAGTAATCTCGGCCGTTGGTCTTTTTGAAATATGATATGAGGCTTGTGTCATACCGGACGCGGCCTCATTTTTCTTTGGGAGATGGAAATGACTAAAAGACGCGTTGTTGTAACAGGTATGGGAATGGTCTCGCCTCTGGGCGTGGGCGTGGAGCGAAACTGGAGCCGGATTACGGCCGGGGAAAGCGGCATCCGCAAAATCGACACGTTCGATGCTTCGGATATTACCTCGCAAATTGCAGGGCTAATACCAAAGACGGAAGAAGAAAATCCCACTGATGGCGCGTTTAACATTGATCTCTACGTTCCCAAGCCCGACCAGCGCAAGATGGATGTTTTTATCGCCTATGGTATGGCTGCGGCGCAGGAAGCTATCGAAGATTCCGGTTGGCAACCAACGGATGAAGAAGACTTATACCGCACCGGCGTTTTGATTGGTTCCGGTATTGGCGGGTTGGATACGATGTACAAAAACTCGATTATCCTGAACGAAAGAGGCCCGCGGCGCTTGTCACCGTTTTCTGTCCCGGCGATGTTGATTAACCTGATCTCTGGCCATGTTTCGATTAAGTATGGTTTTAAGGGGCCGAATCACTCGGTTGTGACGGCTTGTGCTACGGGGACGCACGCGATTGGCGATTCGGCACGGCTGATTGCTTATGGCGATGCCGATGTGATGGTAGCGGGTGGTGCGGAGGCTGCCGTTTGCCGTTTGGGCGTGGCGAGTTTTGCGGCGGCGCGTGCACTCTCAACAGGGTATAATGACAATCCCACAGAAGCTTCCCGCCCATTTGATGAAGACCGCGATGGCTTTGTCATTGCCGAAGGCTCCGGCGTTGTTATTTTGGAAGAATACGAACATGCCAAGGCGCGCGGCGCGAAAATCTATGGTGAGGTTATTGGTTATGGTCTATCGGGTGATGCCTATCACATTACAACGCCAGCCGAAGGTGGCGATGGCGGCTACCGCGCGATGAAAGCAGCGCTGGGCAATGCCGGAATCAATCCGGAAGATGTCGGTTATATCAATGCACACGGCACCTCCACGCCGGTTGGTGACGGGATCGAATGCACGGCGATTAAACGCTTGTTTGCGGGTGCGCTGGATACGATGTCTATGTCCTCGACCAAATCGGCTATCGGGCATTTGCTCGGTGCGGCGGGTGCGGTTGAGGCGATCTATACGCTCAAAGCGCTCCAGACAGGCACGTTGCCGCCGACCTTGAACCTCGAAAATGTCTCTGAGCCTTGCCAGGGGATCGACCTTGTGCCGAAAGTGGCGAAGGACAAAGCGGTTGATATAGCTCTGTCCAACTCCTTTGGCTTCGGTGGAACAAACGCCAGCTTGGTGATGAAGAAAGTGTAATGCGCATTTTTCTGAGCATTGTTGCCGTTCATTTGCTCCTGATCGGAGTGATTGCCGCCGGGATCGGCTGGTGGGGATGGCAGCAATATCAAGCGCCGGGGCCGTTGGCTGAAAGCAAGCTGATCGACATTCCCCGCGGCTATGGTGTTTCTCTGATTGCTGATCGTCTGAAACAGCAAGGCATTATCACCAAACCATTATTATTCCGGTTGGCGGCGCGCCTGATGGATAAGCAGACAGCTTTGAAAGCGGGAGAATATGAGGTGCCCGCCGGGATTTCCCTTAAACAGCTTTTAGTTATGCTGGAAACCGGCGCGGTGTATCAGCGCAAATTCACCATCCCCGAAGGGCTGACTAGTTGGCAGATTGTAAATCTTCTAAATGATGTTGAGGGGATGGAGGGAGCTGTTGACGAAATACCGGTGGAGGGCACGCTTTTGCCGGAAACTTATCAGTTTGTGCGCGGAGAAGATCGCAGCAAAAAAATCGTGCAAATGCAAAAAGCCATGGAGCAAACGCTGAATGAGTTGTGGGAGAGCCGGGCGGCGGATTTACCGATTGAGACCAAGGAAGAGGCGCTGGTTTTGGCCTCTATCGTCGAAAAAGAAACGGGCGTGTCGGAAGAGCGCCGCCGTGTGGCGGGGGTGTTTATCAACCGCTTGCGCAAAGGGATTGCTCTGCAAACCGATCCGACCGTGATTTATGCCCTGACCAAGGGGGAAATCCAAAGCGATGGGAAAGGGCCGTTGGGGCGGCGCTTGCTTAAAAAAGACCTTGAGATTGACTCGCCGTATAACACTTATAAATATCCGGGCTTGCCGCCGGGGCCGATTGCTAATCCGGGGCGGGATGCCATTGCTGCCGTTCTAAATCCGGAAGCGCATGATTTTATTTATTTTGTGGCCGATGGCAGTGGCGGGCATGTCTTTGCCAAAACACTGGCCGAACATAACAGCAATGTTGCGAAATGGCGCAAGATACGAAGAAGCCAAAAATAAAAGCTTGCGCAGCTTTTTTGTTTGCCCTTATAAAGGGTTTATGACTTTGAGAGAAAATGCAAACCTGCTGCTTCTACTCCTTCCCCGCCCCTGAATGGGTAGCGGGCGTTTTTGATACGCCCACGTTCAGGGGTTTTAATTTCATAAAAATTTGTTTAATTGAAGTGTCATCCTGAGCTACGGGCGAAGGATCTTAAATTTGAATGAAAAGATTCTTCACTTCGTTCAGAATGACAGGGAAGGAATAAAGGAAAAACTATGTCTGATAACAACCGTATCATTATTTTTGACACCACTTTGCGCGACGGGGAGCAATCACCCGGCTGCTCTATGAATTTAGAGGAAAAGCTGCGGATTGCGCATATTCTGGACGATATGGGCGTGGATGTGATCGAGGCCGGGTTTCCGGTGGCTTCACCGGGCGACTTTGAAGCCGTCAACGAGATTGCCAAAACAGTAAAAAATGCGATTGTTGCTGGGCTGTGCCGTGCGGTGCGTGCCGATATCGAAGCCGCGGGGGAGGCTATTAAGCCTGCGGAGAATCGCCGTATTCATACCTTTATTTCCACCTCTCCCCTTCATATGAAGCACAAATTGCAAATGGACCCGGAAGCGGTGGTAGGGAAAATCACGGAGAGCGTGACGCTGGCCCGGAATTTTACCGACGATGTGGAATGGAGTGCGGAAGATGGCTCCCGCACGGAAGACGATTTCCTGTGCCGCTGTGTGGAGACGGCGATTGCTGCCGGGGCGACAACGATCAATATCCCCGATACGGTCGGCTATGCGATCCCGGAGGAATTTGCCGCGCGCATTCGCATGCTGATCGAGCGTGTGCCGAATATTGATAAAGCGATTATCTCTACGCACTGCCATAACGATCTGGGCTTGGCGGTCGCGAATTCGCTGGCCGGGGTGCAGGCCGGGGCGCGGCAGATTGAATGTACGATTAACGGCATCGGCGAGCGGGCCGGGAATGCCGCGCTGGAGGAAATCGTCATGGCCCTGCGGACCCGTCATGATTTGATGCCGTTTGAGACGGGTATTGACACGGTCAAAATTACCAAAGCTTCGCGCACCTTGTCAGCCATTACAGGGTTTAATGTTCAGCCCAACAAGGCGATTGTCGGTGCTAATGCCTTTGCTCATGAAAGCGGCATCCATCAGGACGGGGTTTTAAAATGCGCAGAGACGTATGAAATTATGACCCCGGAATCGGTGGGCTTGAACAAGTCCTCGCTGGTGATGGGCAAGCATTCCGGTCGCCATGCCTTTAAAGATAAGCTGGAAGAGCTGGGCTATGGCGATATCGGTGATAACGCGTTTCAGGATGCTTTTCAGCGTTTCAAAAAACTGGCCGACCGCAAGAAAGATATCTATGACGACGATATTATTGCACTGGTCGATGATGAAGTTGTCCGCCGCAATGAGCGGATCAAGTTCGAAGGCTTGCAGGTGCAGGCCGGAACGTCGGGACCGCAAACGGCGGCGTTGACGCTGGTCGTCGATGGCGTGCGCAAACAGGCATGGGTCGAAGGTAACGGTCCTGTCGACGCGATCTTTAAGGCGATCCGTGAGATTATCCCGCACCCGGAAGCCAAATTGCAGGTTTATCAGGTTCATGCCGTGACAGGGGGAACCGACGCGCAAGCCGAGGTTACTGTGAAGCTGGAGGAAGACGGTAAAACCGTTGTGGGCCAAGGGGCGGACCCGGATACGCTTGTGTCGTCCTGTCGCGCTTATATCCATGCATTGAATAAGCTGTTGGTTAAACGGGAAAAGACCCAGCCGGATGAGGGACCTTAGAACCCGCAGATTAGCGAAGTACTCAACGTGTTCTTAGATATAATAGAGCGTTATTTAAGGAGAGCTTTGATCTTCTTGAATACTTCACTAAACATCTCTTTTGTCAGGCGGCCTGTGTTGGTGTTATAGCGGGAGCAATGATAGGAATCGATCAGGGTTAAGTCGTCGGGCATATGGTGGATCGCGCCGTGGGCGAATTTGTGGACGGCGATTTTCTCTCCGCAGGTGCGGACCATCGCGTCATGAGAGATTTTCCCTAGGGACAAAATCACTTTCAGGTTCGGCATCGCAGCGATTTCGTCTTTCAGAAACGGGCGGCAGGTATTCATCTCTGCCCCTGTAGGTTTGTTTTCCGGCGGCACGCAGCGTACCGCGTTGGTGATCCGGCAATTGATAAGCTCTAGTCCGTCATCGGGGCGGGCTTTGTATTCGCCCTTCGCAAAACCGCTCTCCAGTAAGGCTTTGTAAAGTGTGTCGCCCGCGCCATCGCCGGTGAAGGGGCGGCCGGTGAAGTTCGCTCCGCGTAGCCCTGGCGCTAGTCCGATGACAAGAAGTTCCGCCTCTAGAGGGCCGAAGGCCGGGACGGGGGCGTTGTGTTTGTCCGGGAATGTTGTGCGGTTTTCTTTCCGAAAGGCGGTCAAGCGTGGGCATAAGGTGCAGTCGCGTGACGGGTTTTTAAAAGCGGTTGTCATGTGATTAGACCTTGCATTTTGTTGTGGGACGTCCTATAAACGCCGCACTGTTACATCATTTTTGAAAAAGATAAAGAGGATTGCTCTATGGCACGCGTGACCGTCGAAGATTGCGTAGAAAAAGTTTCCAACCGTTTTGAACTGGTGATGCTGGCTTCTCAGCGTGCCCGTGAGATCGGCTCTGGCGCTCCGATTTTGGTTGAGCGCGATAATGATAAAAACCCGGTTGTTTCCCTGCGTGAAATGGCCGAAGACAAGCTGGAGGGGGAAGCGCTTAAGGAAGACTTGATCCGTTCCCATCAGCGCATCATCGAAATGGAAGATGATGAAGATGTGATCGACATGATGGAAGGTGAGGAAACGTGGGATGCGATTGCCTCCGAACGTAATGCTGTTCCTGAAGGCGAATTTTCCGATGATTCTGAATCATCTCTGGAAATGCTGGCGGGGGATTTGCCTGCTGCGGGTGAGGACCTCTAAACGCTTTTTTTACGCTTTATAGATAATTTTAAGGGCTGGTTTGTGAAACCAGCCTTTTTTGTATGGCTTCTCTAACGTATATTAATCTAATGATTCAAAAAGAAGACCTTGTAAAACAGATACAATCGTATAACTCGTCCGCCGATGTTGATTTGGTCGCGAAGGCTTATGAGTACGCCAAACTTATGCATGAGGGGCAGACACGTTCTTCGGGGGAGCCGTATTATACGCACCCGGTGGAGGTGGCCGCTATCCTTGCCGATATGAAGATGGATAGTGCCACGATTGCAACGGCCATTTTACACGATACGATTGAAGATACCGACGCAACGTATAATGACCTCAAGACCAAGTTTAGTGAAGAGATTGCCACGCTGGTCGATGGGGTGACAAAGCTGGGGAAGCTTGAGCATCAGAGCGTTGAAGGCAAGCAGGCTGAAAATTTTCGTAAACTTGTTTTGGCGATGAGCGAAGATATCCGTGTGCTTTTGGTCAAGCTGTCTGATCGGCTACATAACATGCGGACGCTGCACTATATATCAAAGCCGGAAAAACAGCGCCGGATCGCACGGGAAACGCTGGATATATATGCGCCGCTGGCCGAACGGATCGGGCTGCACAAGGTTAAAGAAGAGATTGAGGATCTGGCATTTTCCTATATGAATCCGGAAGCGCGGGAAAGTATTACCAACCGTTTGTCTTTTTTGCGGAAAGAGGGCACGGAAATTGTAAAGACGATTATTACCCAGCTGACAGGTTTGCTTAAAGAGGCAGGGATTAATGCGGAAGTCACGGGCCGGGAAAAAACGCGCTATTCGATCTGGCGTAAGATGCAGCGCAAGAACGTGGCCTTTGAACAGCTTTCCGACATCATGGCGTTCCGCGTTGTGGTTGATACGGCGGAGCAGTGCTATCACGTTTTGGGGATTATTCACAGTCATTACCATACGGTGCCGGGGCGTTTTAAGGATTACATTTCAACGCCCAAGCCCAATGGGTACCGCTCAATTCATACGACGGTGATTGGTCCGGAAAGCCAGCGCATTGAAATACAAATCCGTACGCATGAAATGCACGAGCAAGCCGATTTGGGTGTGGCGGCGCATTGGTCTTACAAGTCGAAAGGCAGCTCGGACAAACAAAGCGATATAAAAGAGGCGCGGCAATATCGCTGGCTGCGTGAGCTTTTGGATCTGGTGGAGCAAGAAAGTAAACCGGAAGAGTTTCTCGAAAATACCAAGTTGGAGCTGTTTCAGGATCATGTCTATGTCTTTTCACCCAAGGGCGATTTGATTGAATTGCCCAATGGTGCGACTCCGGTGGATTTTGCCTATGCCATTCACTCGGCGGTCGGGGATAAATGTGTGGGTTCTAAGGTTAACGGCCGGATTGCACCGTTGAATACGAAGCTGAGTAATGGCGATCAGGTGGATGTTATCACCGCTAAAAACCAGACACCTTCCCCGACGTGGGAACGCTTTGTTGTTACGGGAAAAGCGCGTTCTCATATTCGCCGTTTTATTCGTCAGCAACAACGTCACGAATATGTGACGCTCGGTAAGGCGATGCTGCAAAAGGTTTTCCAACAGGAAGGCTATGAATTCACGGAAAAAGCTGTGGCGGGCGTCGTGAACCAGTTCCGTGAAGAAAGCGTTGAGGATATTTTTTCCGGCATCGGGTCCGGGAATCTTGTCGCGCGTGATGTGTTTAAGGCGATATTCCCCGGCCATAAGGCCGAGCCCGCAAGAAAACCGCTGGATCAAGAGGTTGAGGAGCAAACAGCTAACCTTAAACGGGGGCAGAGCACGGGCGGGCCTATGCCGATCAAAGGGCTTATTCCCGGTATGGCCGTTCATTTTGCGCGCTGTTGTCACCCGTTGCCCGGTGACCGGATCGTTGGGATTGTGACAACCGGTAAGGGGGTGACCGTCCACACGATTGATTGTGACACGTTAGAAAACTTCGCCGATACGCCGGAGCGCTGGATTGACGTGTCGTGGGATGATGGCCCTGAAACACCGGAGGCCCATGTCGGACGGCTTGAAATTACGATGGCTAACGTACAAGGCGCGTTGGGGACGCTGTCGATGGTGATTGCGAAGAACGGCGGCAATATTACGAACCTTAAAATTACCAACCGCAGCCTTGATTTCTGGGAAATGCTGATTGATGTTTACGTCAACGATACAAAGCATCTGAACAATATTATAGCGGCTTTGCGCGCAACCCCGCAGATCACAAGCGTAGCCCGCGCACGGGGACGGTAATGGCTATCTTGAAACGGCGCAAGAAGCGGAAACTTCACGAAAATTTGAAGGAATCCGTTTGGCCGACACAGGGCTGGAAGCGTACTTTTTATTATTACAAACACCGGATTTTCCGCGGCGGCGATTCAACGCACCGGATCGCGGGGGGGCTGGCTACCGGGGCGGTCGTCTCTTTTACACCTTTTTTAGGAACACATCTGGGGCAGGCCTTGTTGTTTTCATGGCTGTTTCGTGTTAACGGGCTGGCGGCACTCGCGGGGACACTGGTGGGCAATCCGTGGACGTTTCCGTTTTTGTTCTGGGCTAGTTATTCCGTTGGGGCATGGATTATGCGTTTGGCCGGTTTTGGCGATTTTATCGCCTTGCCGCATGATATGGACTTTGTAGACCTTTTGTTAAAACCCGGAGAATTTCTGAGCTTTTTATTTGCGCATCCGGTGAGATTACTTTTGCCTTTTGGAATCGGCGGATATGCCGCGGCGCTTTTGTGCTGGCCTTTGGTTTATGCGCTTTTGTATTATCCGGTTGAGATAACGCGCAAGGCTTATCACAAGCATCAGCTTTTAAAAGTTTACCGCCGTAAAATGAAGGAAAAGGATAAATCATCATGATCCTCGGTATAGGCAACGATCTAACGAATATCGACCGGATTGCGGAGAACCTGACACGCCATGGCGTACGTTTTACCGGGCGCATTTTTACGCCGGCAGAGATCGCCTATGCCGAAAGCAAACCGGGAACTGTACGGGCGGGGACGTATGCTAAACGCTACGCCGCCAAGGAAGCCTGTGCCAAGGCGTTGGGGACGGGGTTTCGTGATGGGCTGGTTTTAACCAATATTAGCGTGATTAATGATGAACTGGGTAAACCGTCTTTGGTGCTGACCGGGCGTGCGGCAGATAAGTTAAAGGCGCTCACACCGCCGGGGCAAAGCGCTTTTATTCACCTGTCTTTGAGCGATGATGCATCGCTTGCGCAGGCTTTTGTTATTATCGAGGCGCGTTAAATGCAGGGGCCACTGGTGATGCCGCCGCCGGGGCCGCGGGTGATAGAGCTACCAGTTGGTTCGATATTATTGGTAATCTTGCCGGGTGCTTCACTGTTGAATTCTTGTTTCATGGCTGTCTTCTCCGTTTGTAAGAGTTTCCATGAGAGTTAGCTTTTCACAAAAGGGGAAAAGAGTCAAATGACCCCTAGCCTTTGCTAGAAAGATTGGTTAAGAAGACAAGTCATGACAGAAGAACAGGCCAAAGCGGTGAAAGTAGAAAGTGAAACGGGGGGAGCGGAGGAATCCGCCGCGCCTGCGCCCGGGGAAAAGCATGAAGCGCCCTTGAATGCGCAGGAAGAATGGATGGATTTCCTGAAAACCTTGGCGCTGGCTATCTTTTTGGCGCTGGTCGTGCGGACATTTTTGATCGAGCCGTTTAACATTCCGTCCAGCTCTATGCGTCCGACATTGCAGATTGGCGATTATCTATTTGTTTCCAAGCCGGCGTATGGCTATAGCCGCCATTCTTTTCCGTTTTCCTTTGCGCCGATTGAGGGGCGGGTGATGGCCGGTGAGCCCAAGCGGGGCGATGTGATTGTTTTCAAATTGCCGACCAATACCTCAATTGATTACATTAAACGGATCATCGGCCTACCCGGCGACCGCATACAGGTGGTTGACGGTAAGCTGTACATTAACCGCCGTCTTGTGCCGCGCGATCCTGTGGGTCTGCGTAAAATCGAAGAGGGTGGCCATGACGTGACCGTTATGGAGTATATCGAAACGCTGCCGGGTGGGGTGATGCATTCGATCTATGAGGAATCCGATAATGAGTTTTTGGATAACACACCGGAATATCTCGTGCCGGAAGGGCACTATTTCATGATGGGTGATAACCGTGATAACTCACAGGACAGCCGCGTCCAGCAAGTCGTGGGTTTTGTGCCGTATGAAAATCTTGTGGGACGGGCTTCCTTTATTTTCTTCTCGACCAACGGCTATGCCAATATTGCCGAAATCTGGAAATGGCCGTGGAGTATACGCTATGACCGGATTTTTAAAAAGATAGGCCCCGTTCGCCCGCCGGTGTCGTAAGGTCTGCGGGGAAGGAAAGTTTCATCATGGATGATCTGTTAAAAAAGTTGGGAGTTTCATTTCACGATCACGACCTTTTGCACAGGGCCTTGACTCATGCCAGTGCCGATTCCGGTAATAATTATGAGCGGTTGGAATTTTTGGGTGACAGGGTACTGGGCCTTGTGATGGCTCATTTTTTGTACGAAACATTCCCTGATGAACCCGAAGGGCATCTAGCCAAACGTCATGCGGCGCTGGTACAAGGTAAAACATTGGCGCAGGTCGCGCGGGAAATAGATTTGGGTGCGTATATTCACTTATCGGATGCCGAGCGCACCACGGGCGGCGACCGGAATGAAAATATTCTGGCTGATGTGATGGAGGCGATTATTGGCGCGCTTTATCTGGATAGCGGCTTGGCACCTTGCGCGGCGCTTATAAAGCATCTGTGGGGGGAACGTGTTCACGTTTTGCGTAAACCGCCGCGCGATCCCAAAACCGCGCTTCAGGAATGGGCGCAAGGGCGGGGTTTGCCGCTTCCGGTTTATGAAGAAATTAAGCGCACCGGTCCCGATCATGCGCCGGAATTTACGATCGAAGTGAGCGTGGCGGGTCATGAATCCGAGCAGGCGCGCGGCAATTCCCGCCGGACAGCGGAGAAAAAAGCGGCCGAATTGTTGCTTGAGCGTTTGGAGAAAGGGGTGCGTTCATGACGCATTTCGGGTTTATTGCCGTTCTGGGTGCTCCTAATGCGGGGAAATCAACTTTGATGAACACGCTGGTTGGGGCTAAGGTCTCGATTGTTTCCCCGAAGGTTCAAACAACGCGCAGCCTTGTGCGCGGCATTGCTCTTCATGAAGAGGCACAACTGGTTTTTGTCGATACGCCGGGGATTTTTACGCCTCAAAAAAGGCTGGAGCGCGCCATGGTTGCCGCGGCGTGGGAGGGCGGCGCCAATGCTGATGTGATTATGCTGGTTGTCGATGCGGCGCGGAAAAAGCTCTCCGGCGATACAAAGGATATTATTGAGCGGCTGGCGGCGGATGAAAGCGCCGTTCCCAAGATTTTGGTCCTGAACAAGGTTGATAAAGTGCGGCGTGAGGATTTGCTGGCGTTGGCGCAGGAATTGAACGACAGGCTTTCTTTTGAGACGACCTTTATGGTGTCTGCGTTGAAAGGTGACGGGACGGAAGATATTATGCGCTGGCTGGCGGCCAAAATGCCGGAAGGGCCGTGGATGTTTCCGGAGGATGAAATCTCCGACATGCCCGTGCGTTTGCTGGCGGCGGAGATTACGCGCGAAAAGCTTTATCATCGCCTGCACCAGGAATTGCCTTACGCTCTGACGGTCGAGACGGAGAGTTGGGAAACCTTCGATAACGGCAGTGTCAAAATCAATCAGGTCATATACGCGGCCCGTGAAGCGCACAAGGGCATTATTCTCGGCAAGGGCGGACAGCAGATTAAAGCTGTTGGCGAGATGGCCCGCAAGGAACTGGAAGATATTTTGGAAACCCGTGTGCATTTAAAGCTGTTTGTAAAAATTCGTGAAAACTGGCATGACGATCCCGAACGCTATGCTTTATGGGGCCTCGATCACGGCGCTTAAAACGCTGTGTAATTCCCCCCTTTTTTTGTTATCCCTTCAAATAGTTTTGTACTGAATTTGTGGATAAGGTGCGTTTTTTTGCGTGTGACTCTGGTTCACGATTCATGACCCTGCTACAGTAATTTCATTCGCAGCAGATATGTGATTTTTCGTATTTTAATCAGGGGTTTATTGCCCCTTGATGTAGCTATTACCGGGAGCGTTGCCGATGAGTTGGACTGATGAGCGTGTATCACTTTTGAAAAAATTATGGGGCGAAGGGCGGACAGCCGCCGAAATTGCCAAGGAGCTTGGTGGGGTGACCCGGAATGCTGTTATTGGTAAGGCGCACCGTTTGAAATTGTCCAACCGCGTTTCTCCGATCCAGCAAAATACCAAGAAGGTACCACTTGCTAAAACGATGGAGGAAAAGCCGAAAGCTGCGCGTTTGGCCCGGCCCGCCATTGTGGAAGAAGAGTTTAAAGGCAAAGGCGTGACAATGGCGGAATTGACGCCGCGTATGTGCCGTTGGCCGATCGGCGATCCTAAAACTGAGAATTTCCAGTTTTGTGGCTGTACGGCTGAGGCTGGCGGTCCTTACTGTGAGACGCATGCTAAGATGGCCTACCAAACCTCTAGCCGCGCCCGCACCTTCCAGGCCGAGGATTTCGACGGTGTTGATAAGGACGTTAAAAAGATCGCTTCGGTGTGATGACGCTTTAATAAAAATCTCTCAAAGCCGCTCTTTTCGGGGCGGCTTTTTGTATTGCGCATTACGGGTAGGCAAAAGCTTATAAGCACTATATATAAGGAGGACGGATAAGTTTCTCTTTAAAAAGGTGGTCGCATGAATAAATCCTATACATTGGCATTGGTGATCTCTGTAGGGGCAGGACTATGGATTGGTTCGGGGTTTGTTTTTCCTTCGAAGTCGCATAGCCAACCGCAGCAGAAAGAAGCAAGCGCGAAGCCGCTGGTTGAGGTGCGTGTGCGGGAAAGTGTAGCGGAAGATATGCAAAGCGATATCGTTGTTACCGGGCGGACGCAGGCTTCACGACGGGTGGAATTGCGCGCGGAAACCGAAGGCCAGTTAATAGAAATTCTTGCCGAAAAGGGCGCTAGGGTTGAGGAGGGCGCCGTGATTGCCCGTCTTGAAAAGCGTGACCGGGCGGCCCGTGTGAAGGAAGCCGAGCAACGTGTCAAGCAGCGGGAAATCGAATATAACGCCGCGAAGACACTGGAAACGCGGGGCTTTAATTCCCGGATTAAATTGGCGCAGGCCAAGGCTGATCTGGAAGCGGCGCGGGCCGATCTTGAAAACCGTAAGGTTGATCTTGAAAACACAGAGATTAAAGCGCCGTTTACCGGCATTCTCGACGATCAGCTTATCGAAGCTGGTGATTATGTGACGGTCGGGCAACAGCTTTATACGATTATTGATCTCGATCCTGTCGAGGTGAAAGGATACCTGACCGAACGACAAGTTGGTCTGGCCAATGATGCCCAGCCCGTGAGAGTTCAATTGTTTGAAAAAATGAGCGTAGAAGGGCACCTTAGCTATGTGGCCCCTGCGGCGGATGAACAAACCCGAACCTTCATGTGCGAGGCGACAATGCCGAACCCGAATTATGAAATCGTTGAGGGGTTGACGGCGTCTATTCATATCGCGGCACAAAAACGCAAGGCGCATAAAATATCGCCGTCAATACTGGCCCTGAACGATGAGGGGCAGATTGGTGTAAAGATGGTTGATGAAAGCGATACGGTCCGTTTCGTTCCGGTTGATATTTTGATGGACACAGCAGAATTTATGTGGGTTGAGGGCCTTTCTGATAAGGCGCATCTTATTACCGTCGGGCAGGATTTTGTTATCGACGGCCAACATGTCAAACCCGTTTTGGCCACAGGGGAGGGGCTGCTTTAGTCATGAATACTCTCATTGATGCGGCGCTTCATCGTTCCCGGACGGTTTTATCGGTTCTCGTGTTGATCCTGATTGCGGGGACGTATGCCTATAACGCGATCGCCAAGGAATCAAACCCGGATATTGATGTGCCGAATATTTACATCTCGATGTTTTTGGAAGGCGTCTCCCCGGACGATGCGGAACGCCTGCTTTTACGGCCGATGGAGCAAGAGCTTTCGACGATCGAAGGGGTAAAGGAAATGCGCTCTACCGCCTATCAAAATGGTGGGTTTGTGCTTTTGGAATTTCAGGCGGGCTTCAATAAAGACAAGGCTATGGAAGATGTGCGCGCTGCCGTCGATCAGGCGCGCCCTGAATTGCCGGATGATGTTGATGAGCCGGATATTATGGAGGTTAATTTTAGCCTTTTCCCGGTTTTGGTTGTGACGCTGGCAGGTGATATGCCTGAGCGGACGTTATTAAAACTGGCGCGTGATCTTCAGGACGCATTGGAGGGTATCCCATCGGTGCTGGAGGCTAACATTGCTGGCGACCGGGAAGAGCAAGTTGAAATTCTGATCGACCCGGAATTGCTGGAAAGCTACGGTTTGAACGGGTTGGAGATTATCAATTTCTTTCAGCGTTCTAACCGCTTGGTTGCGGCCGGGGTTCTTGATACCGGGGCTGGGCGTTTTGCGATCGAGGTGCCGGGATTGTTTGAAAAGGCTGTTGATTTGCTCGATATGCCGGTGCGCACCAGCGGGGATTCTGCCGTGACGCTGCGTGATGTTGCCGAAATTCGCCGGACCTTTAAAGACCCGGAAAGCTTTGCACGGCTGGGCGGGCAGCGGGCAATTGCGATCGAGGTTGTGAAGCGCTCCGGTGAGAATATTATCGAGACGATCGAGGCGGTCAAAGAGACGGTTGCTCATGAAAAAGAATTCTGGCCGGAAGGGGTTGAAATCAATTTCTCGCAAGATCAGTCTAACCAAATTCGCACCATGCTGGTTGATCTGCAGAATAATATGATTAGCGCCGTGTTGCTGGTGATGATCGTCGTTGTTGCGGCTCTGGGTACGCGGGCGGCGGGATTGGTTGGGGTGGCTATTCCGGGCGCGTTTTTGAGCGGCATTTTGTTCCTGTATGCCAGCGGGTTGACGGTCAATGTCGTCGTGCTGTTTGCGTTGATTTTGTCGGTGGGCATGTTGGTGGATGGCGCGATCGTGGTGACCGAATATGCCGACCGTAAAATGAATGAAGGCGTTGACCGTAAGGAGGCCTACGCGCTGGCCGCCAAACGTATGTCGTGGCCGATTATCGCCAGTACGATGACGACGCTGGCGGCTTTTGCCCCCCTGTTATTCTGGCCGGGTATTCCGGGCCAGTTTATGCGCTATATGCCCCTGACGATGATAGCGGTTTTGATTTCTTCACTCGCGATGGCGCTTATTTTTGTGCCGACGCTGGGCGGGATCATCGGGAAGCCGCGCCCGAAAGAGGATGCACCGGAAGAGGGGAGCGGGGTTTTGACCCGCTGGTATATCGGTTTGCTTGATAAGGCTTTGTCCCATTCGGGAAAGATTTTGTTGCTGGCGGTTGCGGTTCTGGTCGCCGTGCAGATTGCTTATGGTAAGTTCGGCAAAGGGGTTGAGTTCTTCCCCGATATTGAGCCGGAGATTGCCTCCGTTCTTGTTCATGCGCGCGGTAATCTCTCCGTTTATGAGAAAGATATTTTGGTGCGTGAGGTTGAGGCCCGTATTCTTGATCTGGAAGGGATTGAGGCTATTTACACCCGTTCGGGGAAAGCGGTTGGTTCCGGTTCCGATCTGGCTGAAGATGTAATCGGCCAAATTCAGCTTGAGTTCCTGGATTGGGATCAACGGCGTTCGGCCGATGATATTCTCGCCGAAGCAGAGGCTCGTACGGCCGATATAGCGGGGCTGTTTATCGAGACTGAAAAAATGAAAGAAGGCCCGCCGACCGGCAAGGCTTTGCAGGTTGAGATTTCTTCGCGCTTTCCTGACTTGTTGCCGCCGGCTGTTGAAAAGGTGCGCGGGGCGCTGGATGAAATCGGTGGCTTTGTAGATATCGAAGATTCCAGACCGTTGCCCGGTATTCGCTGGGAGTTGGAAGTCGATCGGCCACAAGCCGCCAAATTCGGCATGGATGTGACGACAATCGGCCAGTATGTGCGGATGGTGACGAACGGCTTGAAGGTGGCAGAATACCGTCCCGACGACAGCAATGATGAAATAGACATGGTGATCCGTCATATGAGCGACCGCCGCACGCTTGACCAGCTTGATCGTGTGCGGATTGAGGGGGCCGCCGGCGCTGTGCCGATTAGTAATTTCGTTACCCGCACGGCAAAGCCCGCGGTTGGAACGGTCAACCGGATAGATCAAAAACGTGTGATTACCGTCAAGGCCGATGTGCCGCCCGGCACAAATACGGATGCTATGGTGCAAAAGGTTAAAGGCTGGATGACGGAGCATGCCGGAGAGTTCGATCCGCGTCTGTCTTTCAAGTTTGGTGGAGAAGATGAAGAGCAGCGCGAGTCCGGTCAGTTTTTGATTAAGGCTTTTGCCGTTGCCCTGTTCATGATGGCGGTTATCTTGGTGACACAGTTCAATAGCTTTTATCAGGCCTTTTTGATCCTTTCGGCGGTGATTATGTCGACGATCGGTGTGATGCTGGGGCTTTTGATTACCGGACAGCCTTTCGGGATTATTATGAGTGGGATTGGTGTGATTGCGCTGGCCGGGATTATCGTGAATAACAATATTGTTCTGATCGACACGTTCGACCGTCATCATAAAGAGTTTGGTGATGCTAAAAGCGTGCGGGATATTATTTTACAAACGGGGCGCGAACGTCTGCGGCCTGTGTTGCTCACGACGGTGACAACGGTTTTGGGCTTGATGCCGATGGTTTTGCAGCTCAATATTGATTTTGTTTCACGAGAGGTTTCCTACGGTGCGCCCTCGACCCAGTGGTGGGCACAGCTTTCTACTGCGATTGCGTTCGGGCTTACATTCTCGACCGTGTTGACCTTGATTGTGACGCCTTGTGCGTTAATGTTTAAGGAACGCGTCTCTTCGTTCTTTTCGTGGGTTGTGGTAAAATTGAAATCATGGCTGATAAGAAACAAACCTATCCGTGGCTAAATAAATATCCTCCTTCTATTGATTGGCATGCGGCTATTCCCGTATGTCCGGTTTATGAGGTGTTGGAAGAAACTGTCCAAAAATACGGTGACAAGCCCGGGTTTGATTTTCTTGGAAAAAAGTGGACATGGAATGAGATCGGCAACCTTGTTAACCGCATGGCCAAGGGGTTGCAGGGCATCGGTGTAGCCAAGGATGTGAAGGTGGGTTTATGTCTGCCCAATACGCCTTATGCGCTGATTTCCTATTACGCGGTGCTGCGCGCGGGCGGAACGGTCGTACATTTCAACCCGCTTTATGCGGAGCGGGAATTGGCGCATCTGATCGAGGATAGCGGCGCTGAGATCATGATTACGGTAGATTTGAAGCTGACGCTTGAGAAGGCGGAGAAAATGCTTCATGCGACGCGTTTGAAAAAACTTGTTGTTTGTTCGTTTGCTGATGCTTTGCCGTTTCCGAAAAATATTTTGTTCAAGATATTTAAGGGCAAGGAATTATCTCCTGTTCGGTCTTTGTTGGGTCGAGTAGTTTTGTTTTCTGATTTAACCGCTCAGGGTGATGATCCCGCTCCGGTGGCGATTGATCCGCACGAAGATGTGGCAGTGCTGCAATATACCGGCGGGACGACGGGCGTGCCCAAGGGTGCGATGTTAACGCATGCTAATGTCGTTTCCAATCTGGAACAGGCCGCGCGCTGGTTTCCGGATCGGCGCGAGGGCGAAGAAAAAATGCTTGGCGTTTTGCCGTTTTTTCATGTCTTTGCGATGACGGCCATCATGAATATGAGCGTGCGTTGCGGGTTTGAAATTATCGCTTGCCCGCGTTTCGACCTTGAAGAAACTTTGAAAATCATCAACCGGAAGAAGCCGCATTTCTTTCCGGCGGTGCCCGCAATTTACAGCGCCATAAACAATCATAAGGATCTGAACAAATACGATCTGACATCGCTGCGTTATTGTGTATCTGGTGGCGCGCCGCTGCCTGTTGAGGTTAAAAGTGCGTTTGAGCGCATGACGGGCTGTGTGGTGGTTGAGGGCTACGGTCTGTCGGAAAGCTCACCCGTGGCTTGTGTCAATCCGGCCCGTGGCGAGAATAAAGCGGGGTCAATCGGTTTGCCGGTGCCGGGAACCGTGATTGAGATCATTGATACCGAGAGCGGTAAGTCCGTCAAACCCGGCGCGCGCGGGGAACTATGCATTACCGGGCCGCAGGTTATGAAAGGCTATTACAATAAGCCGGAGGATACCGCCGCGGTGCTTAACGACGGACGGCTTCACACCGGCGATGTGGCGACGATGGATGATGATGGCTACGTGTTTATCGTTGACCGGATTAAGGATCTGATTATCACCAACGGCTATAACGTTTATCCGCGTAACGTGGAAGAAGCGCTCTATCTGCATCCGGCGGTGGAGGAGTGCATCGTCGCCGGCGTGACTGACCCGCGTCGGGGCGAGATTGTCAAAGCATGGATCAAAGTCAAAGACGGCTATGAGCTGAGCGTGGCTGATATGAAAGATTTTCTGAAAGATAAGCTCTCGCCAATGGAAATTCCGCGCCTCTATGATTTCCGGGATGAGCCTCTGCCCAAAACCATGATCGGGAAATTATCGCGGAAAGATGTTCTGGCAGAGGAAGAGAAAAGCTAACCGAGGATTTGTCGGGCAAAGCATCGTCGTATTTTTTTATCTGTATTTGTCTAACACGCTTTCGATTTGGGCGAGCAGAGGTTCGATTTCGTTCTTGAAGGCTTCTTTGCGCTCCGGCGCGATTTCATCCGTGGCTTTTTCCATCATACCGGCGATCCGGTTTTGAAAATCGACCAGCGTGCTGTAGTGGTGAAGTTGTCCTTTATTGGCATCTCGCAAGCGGGTGATAATGATGTGCAAGAGGGCTTTAATGGCTTGGTCGTCAATATTGTTCAGGCGGCGCTCCAAATCTTCTTTGGAAATAACAGCCACGGTCGTGCTTTCTATGGCGCTCACCGTGGCAGAGCGTGGCTCAGAGGTGATAAGGGCCATTTCCCCGAAAACGTCACCCGGTCCCAATGTCGCGATTGTGACGCTGTGGCCTTCCGGATTTTTGATACTGACTTCAACCCGGCCGCTTTCAATGTAATAGGCGCAATGGGCCTGTGTGCCTTGCTCCATAATTTGTTGGCCGCCGTAATAAACATCGCGGCTCAAAACACGAAGTTTTTTATCGAGTGCGGAAGGATGCAGGGGATCTCGGTCGTCAGTCATGTTTTATTTACCCCCTCAACACTCCGCCCGTTTTCGCGGCCACGCTGTCGATGATTTTTTTCGATACGCCGTCGATGTCCTCATCGGTCAAGGTCGCGCCCGTCGGTTGGAGCGTTACGTTGAGCGCGACGGATTTTTTGCCCTCATCAACGCCTTTGCCTTGATAAACGTCGAATATTTCAATGGCAGCGATCAGCTTTTTATCGGCAGCCCCGGCGGCGCGGATGATGGCTCCGGCCTCGATGGTTTCATCAACGATAAAGGCGAAGTCGCGGTTAACCGGCTGGAAGCTTGACAGCTCAAGAAGTTTGCGCGCCTTGGTGGCTTTACGGGCTTCTGGAACGTTATCAAGGAATATCTCGAAGCCTACAACCGGGCCTTTGATTCCCATTTCTTCCAGTACGGCCGGGTGAATTTCCCCGAACTGCGCTAGAACGTTTTTACCCAAACGCAATGCGCCGCTGCGGCCGGGGTGGTAGTAGTCCGGCGCATCACGGGTGATTTGTATCGTGGCGGCTGGGGCACCGATGGCCTCCAGCGCGGCGATGGCATCAGCCTTGGCATCGAAAGCATCGACCGGGCGGCTGGCCTCATTGCCCGACCAGTGGCGCGGGCCTTTTGCGCCTTTACGCATTCCGGTGGCCATTAAAGGCTGGCCATCGGCTTTGGCGGTGTGAAAGGTTGGGCCGACTTCGAACAGGGCGCTGTCGGCGTATCCTTTGTCGGCGTTGCGTCCGGCGGCCTCAATCAGGTTTGGTAGCGGCGTGGGCCGCATTTGTGAAAGCTCGGCGCTGATCGGGTTTTTGATCTTAAGGGCGGCCGCCGCTTGGTAGTCGTTGGCACCGAACATAGCGGCCCAGTCTTCGCGCATGAACGACCATGTGACGCATTCATTCATCCCACGGGCGGCCAGAGCGGCTCTGGCCTGACGGGCGCGGGTGCGCGGCGTTGTTTCAGCGCTTTGTGTAATGACGGACAAAGCCGGCAAAGAGGTTTCCGGCAGTTCGTCAAAACCGTGTATGCGCGCTACTTCCTCGACGAGGTCCGCTTTGCCCTCAACATCGCCGCGCCATGAGGGCGGCTCGATTTCCAGCGTTTTTCCAATGCCGGCAATCCCGAAGCCCAAGGACTCCAGAATGCGGATTTGTTCTTTTTGATCGACCTCTATGCCTGTTAGCTGTTTGGTAAAGGCCGGGTCAAAATCAATCATACGCTCCCATTTTGGCGCCGCGCCCGCTTTAACAATGGCGCTGGCCTCCCCGCCGCACAGATCAAGGATCATGCGCGTGGCGATCTCTGTGGCGCATTCCAGAAAGGCCGGATCGACGCCGCGTTCAAAACGGTAGCGTGCATCGCTGACAATTCCGGTATCACGGCCTGTGCGGGCGATGCGGGCCGGGTCGAAATAGGCGACCTCCAGAAAAACATCGGTGGTTTCAAGAGCGCAGCCGCTATCCAGACCGCCCATCACACCGCCGAGAGCGCGAATGCCCTCATCATCGCAGACCAGCGTCATGCCGTCTTTGAGCGTGTATTCTTCCTCATCCAGCGCCGTGAATTTCTCTCCATCCTTGGCGGCGCGCACGGTTATATTCCCGTCTAGCTTTGCAATATCAAAAACATGAAGCGGACGGCAAAGGTCATAAGAAACATAGTTCGTAATATCGACCAGCGCCGATTTCGGATTGATGCCTATGGCTTTCAGGCGGCGTTGTAGCCAATCCGGTGAAGGGCCGTTTTTTACGCCCTTGATTGTGCGACCAAGAAACTCCGGGCAGCCTTTGGTGTCTTGAATGGTGACGCTGATCGGGGAGTCGTGGGTGTGATGAACGGGACTATCGTCGATATCCTTGAGCGTTCCCAGTCCGGCGGCGGCCAGATCGCGGGCAATGCCGCGCACGCCCGCACAGTCGGCGCGGTTGGGCGTAACGTTAATTTCAATGACGGGATCATTCAGGCCAAAGACTTCCGCCATCGGCGTTCCGATTTCGTAATGATCGTCAAGCTCGATAATGCCTTTATGCTCATCGGAGAGTTCCAGTTCACGCTCGGAGGCCATCATACCGCAGGATTCTACGCCGCGGATCACGCCTTTTTTAAGCGCCATATTGTCGAGGCCGGGAATGATCGCGCCGACGGGGGCGAAGATTCCCTTAAGCCCGGCACGCGCATTTGGCGCGCCGCAAACGACTTGCAGGGTTTCATTTTCGGTTTTGACCTTCAAGACTTGCAGACGGTCGGCATCCGGGTGCCGTTCGGCGCTTTCGACGTAAGCAACCTTAAAAGCTTCGTACTTGGCGGCGGGGTCTTCAAGTCCTTCAACCTCCAGCCCGATGGCGGTCAGTGTTTCGCAAATCTGATCCAGCGTTGCGTCCGTTTCCAAATGATCTTTTAGCCAGCTTAAAGTAAACTTCATCGGTTTTCCTTACGTCTTTTATATCGGCAATACATGTAAGCTGAAATCCAGCTTGATGCCAAGGGTTTTGTACAAGGCTTGGGCGGCTTCATTCCGTTTGTCGGCCAGCCAGTAAATCCGCGCCCAGTTTTCGATCGTTCCTATGCGCGCCAATTCCGTAACCAGAGCTCTGGCAAGTCCCCGGCGGCGGTAGTCAGGGACGATAAATAAATCCTGCATATAGCAAACCGGGGCTATTTGTCCGGTGGTCGGGTGGAGGACATAATGGCAAATCCCGATCAGGTTCCCGCTTTCGTCATAAGCGCCCAGCCCGTTTACTTGGCTGTCCGGGTCGTTGAGGCGCCGCCATGTTTCTTCTGTCACTTGCGCCGGGCATTGCCCTTCATTGTTGGCGTCCCACAGCGGCAGCCATTGATCGTAGTCGTCTTTTTTTAGTGGCGCGACGGTCATGAATTCGTTGCACGGTTCGGGCGTTCCAGCGGGCTGAAACCGTAATGGTCCAGCCAGCGCGTATCACTGTCAAACATGGTGCGCAGATCGGGAATGCCGTATTTCAGCATGGCCATGCGGTCAATTCCGATCCCGAAAGCAAAGCCCTGATATTCGTCCGGGTCGATGCCGCAGTTCTTCAGGACGTTCGGGTGGACCATCCCGCAGCCGAGAATTTCCATCCAGTCGTCACCAGCCCCGATTTTCAGGCCGTTTTCACGGGAGCAGCCAATATCAACCTCCGCACCCGGCTCAACGAACGGGAAGAATGACGGGCGAAAACGCATTGGCAGCTCATCAACCTCAAAAAAGGCTTTGAGGAAATCATGCAGGCAGCCCTTGAGGTGGCCCATGTGAATGCCCTTGTCGATAACCAGCCCTTCGACCTGATGGAACATCGGTGTGTGCGTCATGTCGGAATCGCAGCGGTACGTGCGGCCCATACAGATAATCCGGGTCGGTGGTTTGTGCTCTTCCATATAGCGGATTTGTACGGAGGAAGTATGTGTGCGCAGGACTTTTTTGCGGTGGTCTTCGTCGGCACTTTCATCATCGGGCATAAAGAACGTGTCTTGCATCTCCCGTGCCGGGTGGCCGGGCGGAAAATTTAGCGCTGTGAAATTATGCCAGTCATCTTCGATGTCCGGACCCTCGGCAATGCCAAACCCCATGTCGGCAAAAATGGTGGCGACTTCCTCCATCGTTTGACTGATGGGGTGGATCGAGCCTCTTTTTTCCGGGCGGGGGGAGAGGGTAATGTCGATTTGTTCGCGGACAAGGCGGGCGTCCATTTCCTGTTTCTTGAGCGCGGCTTCCTGTTTTTCGATCAAGGCGGCGATATCGTCCTTCAGCGCGTTGAGCGCCGGGCCCATGACTTTGCGTTCCTCCGGGTCCATTTTGCCCAGACCCTTCATCATTTCTGTGACGCGGCCTTTCTTACCCAGCGCCGTTACGCGCGCCTCATCAAGGGTTTGCAAGTCATTGGCAGCTTCGATAATGGAGGTCAGCTCGTCTTTTAATGCCGTAATGTTTTGTGTCATATCGCTCATAACTATATGTTTTTATTTACGTTTTAGAGTTAGTCATTTTGTTCTTCATTTTTTGCAGGGGGGTGGGGGTGTCCGCCCGCCTCAAAATATTTCCGGACCGCTTAATATAGGATAAAATTCCTCTAATGTCCAGCGTTGTAAAAGCCTTTGTAGCAGGTTCTTTTGCGTTTTCAAACTATAACGTCATTGCGAGTGACAAACAGGAGCGAAGCAATCCAGAATTTGTGGAATGGGCACTGGATTGCCGCGTCGGCCTTTTTAGGGATGTCCCATGCGCTCTGCACTTCGGGACGGGGGTTTAGGGATGTCCCATGCGCTCTGCACTTCGGGACGGGGGCCTCCTCGCAATGACGATGCCCTTTATACGGTCCAGATGTTCTCTAAAATGCTTTGTACCGCGTGCAGATCGTCGACAATGTAATCGGGGTTACAAGCCTCCAGCCGCTCGTTATTCAGCAGACCGCCGGTGATCGAAAAGGTTTTCAGGCCGATATTATGGCCGATTTCCGGTTCTTCATGGCTGTCACCGATAATAAAGGCTCGGGCCGGGTCAAAGCCGTGTTCGGTCATATGCGCGGAAAGTCGGTCCTGTTTGTTTGTTTTGCTGATGAAAGAAGCGTCATATTGCATCACACCGGAAATATGATCGAAGAAGTCGGTGATTTGCAGGCGCTTGAGATCGATGCGGATGACTTCGTCGAGGTGGTTGCTGAGCAGCATGCAATGGACGTTCCGCTCATTGAGCCACTGGAGAAGTTCCAGCGCACCGGGTTTCAAACCCACTTTGAGACTTTCGCGGGAGCAAGTTTCAAAAAAGACTTGCGCAGCTTCTTCGTGCCGGGACAGGAATTCGTCGGCGCCGATCCCCAAGGTCACGTAAGAATGAAGGATTGGAAAGGTGAAAACTTCGCGGTATTTTTCCGCCGTGATCGGCGCGCGGTCAAATAGTTTGAGCACCGCATTCATGCCCGCAAGGTTCGCCGCGAAATCGTCGATCAGCGTGCAGTTCCAGTCAAATACGGCGAGATATTTATCAGTCATGATTAATGGGTCCTGACTCTGGTTTGTTTCTTCATCGTGGGACGCAGGCGGTGGCGCCGTCCGGTGTTTGACGGCAGGTGCCGGTGAGGCGTCCTCTGGGGGTCGTAAAGGAACAGCTGCCTGAACTTTTGCCGGCGCAGGCGCTTATGGCTTCTTGCGGTGGTCTTCGTCCTTGGCCGTTCCTGCCTTCGCCTCCATTATTGCCGCGGAGAGGGGCTTGCGTTTTGGATGTGTCGTAGGTCGTATCCGTGGTGAATGTTGCTCCACCACGCACGCAGCGCACATAGTTTTTCACGCGCTGGGCGTCGCCCTGTGGGCCGTGGCCGTCTTTGATAGGAACGCCGGATTTAGGATCGCTCCGCTGGGCGCCCGCGCCGTGAACGTCAATCCAGCCTTGCTTGTTCATATTACCCAAAGCGCGGCCAAAGGAGACATAAACGCCGTGGGACATGCCCATCATGCTTTTGTGTGTGGTGCTGCTCCAGTAAAACGGCCAATCTTGGGCACCCGATTCATTGGTGATCGTGCTGGCGTCAAAGAGCGGGTTGATCGCGGCGGAGCCGGTCGTGTCCGGCGCGCGGCTATAATCGACGATGCTTTGTAGCTCCTTGGCATTGGGCAAGCGCCAGTCATCTTTTCCGGCCAGAGACAGGCTCTCGCAATAGGATAGCGCATCTGCCCAGTTCATGCCTTTGCGGCTGTCGCTTTGCTGCCATGTCAGGCCCGTTGCTTTGTCCGTGATCGTGCCGTTATTGTTGTTGGAGAAGTTGTTTTTACCGTAGGATGGGTTGCCGCGTACCATGCGCAGGAACCAGCCGTGGCCTCGGCGGGGCTGTGTGGGATAGCATTTAATCCGGCCGTCGGCGAAGTTTACGCCAAAAAAGCATTCTTCCCGATGCATGACTTTGGCGCCGTAAATCGAGGTTGTCATCCACTGAGAATCAATAATCCGGGAGCCTGTGGCCGTATCGCCATATTCAAAATCGAAATATTTTGTGTCGATAAAGGGTCTCTGGCCTGCGCCGCTCGTGAGTTCGGCCATGATGTCCATGCCGTCAAAATCCATAAGGGAGTATAGCTCTTTGATTGACGGTACGCGCCAGTCAGAATAGCCGGCATAGGTGAAAGACCGGCCTTTTTTGATGCCTTGCGCGTAGGAGGTTTTGCCGCCAGCGTCCTTGATCCACATCAGGCCGGTTACGGTATCGGTAATTGTACCGTCGCCGTTATCGGTGTAGTGGGGCTCATGGCCCTGATACTGCGCATCTTGTCCGAAGAATGTGCCGGAGCCGGCGCAGCGCAGGGCTTTCGTATTGTCGTAGCAAGCACGCTGGTTCGTATCGACAATCGCGTAGGGCAGGCTTTGCTGCGCCAAGGCCGGGGTGGTTTGCAGGATGATAGCTGCCGCAAAAGCCGTGAGTAGCGTGCGGCGCGCCGATTTTTTATTTTTTGAGAGCTTTAACATTTTCGGATACTAGATACTGTAGTCACATGTTATGTACATTTCTGTTCGTTTTTCAAATAAAGTTATCATCGTTTTTGCTCCTTGAATATGCTTTGGCATGTCCTGCGGACCAAAAACTTGATCCTTTTATCTGAAAAACGAACAGAAATGTACATAACATGTGACTACAGTATCTAGCACAAAAAAACGGCCCCGCAATGAGGGCCGTTCTTAAAAATTCCTCTAGTCTTTTAATTTTAGCTCTGGACATTATGTGCCCGAAGAAGCAAAGCTGCGTGGGCACTCTGGTTCACGCGCTACGCGCTTCGAACCAGAAAGGTTGCTTCGCTCCTCACGTAGTAATTTCTACGTTTCGTCGCTTGCGCCTCGTCCAGAAGCTATCTTAAAAGACTATAATTTAAAGCGTCTAAACTTATGCCGCTTTTTTCAAGGCATCAGCCGCTTGTTTGGCCAAGGCAGCGAAGTCTTTTTCGCTGTCGATAGCAATCGCGGACAGGACTTTACGGTCCAGTTCGATCCCGGCCAGTTTCAGGCCGTGCATGAATTGGCTGTAGGTCATGCCGTTAATACGGGCGGCAGCGTTAATACGCTGAATCCACAGGCTGCGGAAATCGCGTTTTTTGCGGCGGCGGTGCGCGTAGGCATATTGCCCGGCTTTTTCAACCGCCTGAACGGCCGTACGGAAACAATTCTTGCGGCGGCCGTAGTAACCCTTGGCAGCCTTAATCACTTTACGGTGACGTGCGTGGGCGCGTGGCCCTCCTTTAGTCCGTGCCATTATTTACCCCCTTCCGCAGCTTTATTGGCTGCTTTCTTTTTCTTGCGGGCATAGGGCAGGAAATTACGCAGAACAATGCGCGCATCCGCATCGCATAGCGTCGTGGTGCCTTTGGCTTTCCGCTTCATGGATTTTGATTTGTTCATCATCATGTGGCTGGTGAAAGCCTGTTTGCTTTTCACTTTACCACTTTTCGTGACCTTGAATCGCTTCTTGGCCCCGCTGTTGGTTTTCATTTTCGGCATTTCATACTCCTTAAAAAAGTTTATTTCCGCGCAATCGAGGCATGCCGTTTTTAGCCAGATTGCTGTTTGGATGGGGCTTTATACAGGACAAGCGTAGGAAAAATCAAGCATATTTCTGCATAAAAGCACGAACTTGCCGGAAAATATTTTCCCGCTCGGTCGGTTGAGGCAGGCCATGCGTACCCTTTTCGTAAGATGTGATATGCAAGCGGCCCGCATTTCCGGCGTGGCGGCGCAAGAGTTCAAGCTGGTCGATGGGGCTTTGAAGGTCTGCATCGCCATGTTCGACCAAAAGCGGTGCACGCAGGCGTTGAAGCTCCAGAGTCAGGTTCAATGTCGCTAGTTCCTTTAGGCAACCCAAAGAGATTTTAGTGCCGTTGATGCTCACGGTTTTGCTTTTGTGTGTGGCCGTATTTTTGAGTGCAGGAAAATGGTTTCGGAAAGGGGTTTGCTTCATATCGAGCATGGGCCAAAACATGACAAGGCCGCGCACGGCAGAAGTCATATTCTGGAGGGCTATGGCTGCGCCCAGCCCCTCGCCGATGAAAACGAACCGTTGATAGCTTTTCTTGCGCGCCCAGCTTATGACAGCCTGCACGTCTTGTCCGGCGGATGATAGTGAAAACTCTTCAGGACGGCCGCTGCTATTGCCGCATCCTCTAAAATCGAACCGTATCGTATCGTGTTGTTCGGGGGCTAGAATGTCTTCAAGATCAACGAAGACACGGCCTTCGCCATCCATATCAAGACCCGGAAAACCATGCATCATAATGATGAGCGTTTTTTCTTTTTCTGCACCATCAGGGCTTTTGCCGTATTGGGCATAAAGGCGTTGGCCGGCCCCGATGGGGATAAACTGATGAGTCATGAGCGGAATGTGGTTATGCTGGTTTCTTTCTTTTAAGCATAACGCAAAGTCCCGCGTGAAGAAAGCTTGAAACAAGGAGTGCGTCGAGGGCGGGAATTGTCGTCAGGGTGAAAACGCCCAGCCCATTTTCGACAGCGGGTAGAGTCATATAAGCAACGGTTGTACCCGTGACCCATGAGACAAATGCAGGAATTTTAACGGGCGCGAGGGCTTCTTCGCTGAAAGAATCGTAACCTGCGCGGTTGACAAAAAAGTCGGCGATGTAAACCCCGGCGATGGGGGGGATAATGACACCGAGGAAGATCAGGAACGGAATGAACTGGTCAAGGATGCCTAAAACCCCGAGTATGCCGCCAGCGCTACCCGCGATCAGGACGATTTTCCATTTGGCGAATTTTTCCAGGACGCTGGCGAGCCCCAAAGAGGCGGAGTACAAGTTGTTGTCGTTAGAACTCCATGAGGAGAGGATCACGGTGGTTAGAGCAATAAAAACCCAGCCAAAAGAGAGAATGACATCGACAATATTTTTTTCTCCGGTGGCCAGCGCAATGATGATGTTGGGCAAGAAGACTGCAAACAAACCGACGATAAAGCAAATGATTGCCGCGCCCGCGCCATGGAGGGGCGTCCGGGCATAACGAGTCAAGTCGGGTAGGACTGTAACACCAACCATCCACCCCCCAACGATCATGGAGATGGTCGTACCGCAACTGAAATCATTGCTGCCTGTTTTATTCCATAAGTCGTTAAACGATATATCCGCTGTTGTTTTAAAAACCATAACAGCCATCAGGGTAAGAAGCAGGGGCACGACAATCAGGCTGAGCTTGTCTAGCCCTTTAAAGCCGAAGATCGCGGTTGAAACCATCAAAACTGTTCCGATAACGATCCATCCGCTTTGACCTATATTAAGACCGATTTGTTCAGCGGTAATGCCGTTTGTGGCTTCCGCGAAAAAGGCGCATGTCACACCGAACCAGCCGAATGTGGCTGCAGCCATAGTTAGATTAACAAGCTTGGCACCGTAACGGCCAAAGGCTATGCGGCAAACGCGGTAGGTTGAAAGGCGCGTGGCGCCGCCGATATAACCGGTGAGCATGGCCGCACCGGTAAGAATGAGAGAAGCAATAAATAATCCGAGGATGCTGCCAGAAAAGCCCAGATTAAGACCGATTTCCGAGGCCATCAGGAAGGCGGGCAGGGTCAGACCCACACCAATATAAATCAGGCCAATATGCCAGCCGCTGACGAGTTTTTCTTTGGGGACGGGTTCAAAGGCGTAATCTTTGAATATTTCTTCAAGATTTTTCATGTTGTTTTATTTAATATTCTTCGTAATGTTAATATTCTTCGTAATGCTCGGCGGTAAATCCCGCTTTGAGCTCCCACGGGAAGTTGACCCAAATGTGCTGGTCATAGGTGCGAACGTAAGTATCGGCGGTGGGCGCGCCCATCGGTTTGACGTACAGACAGGCAAAATGAGCCGCCGGAAGCATCTTACGCACTTCTTTAAAGGTGTTCCCGGTATCGGCCAGATCGTCGATAACCAGCCAGTCTTCCCCCTCACCGATATGTTCCACGGCCTTGAGGACTTCCAGTTTTTCTTGATCCTGATGGTCGTAGCTGGCCATGCAGAGCGTTTCGATCATTTTATTATCGAGCGCGCGGGAAATCAGCGCCGCCGGGGCCAGCCCGCCGCGCGTCACGGCAATGATGCCCTTCCATTCACGCCCGGCCAGTTTTTCCGCCAGAATGTCGCAATCTTTGTGAGTCGTTTCCCAGTCGAGAACAAGTTCTTCAGGTTGCGGGTTGGTGCTCATGGCAAGTTTCTTTCTCTATGGCTATAGGGTCTTTTTCATAGCAGGTATATCAGGTATAGTCTTACAATTCTAGCTTTTGCGTCTCGTCCAAAAGCTATCTTATAAAAACTATAGAATCAAAGAAAAAGGGAATGAGAATACAGTGCGGCCTGATAATCTGAAAACGCAAGCCTTTACCGGCCTTAGAGGCACCGTTGCCTCTTTTGTCGAAAACAAACGCTTTACCGGTTTTATTACGATTTTGATTTTGCTCAACGCTGCGATTCTGGGCATGGAAACCGATGAGGGCGTGAGGGCGCAGTACGGAGAAATTCTGCAAGGGACCGATCATGTGATCTTAGGCGTGTTTGTGCTGGAATTACTGTTGAAGATGTTTGTTTACCGTCTGTCTTTTTTCCGGGCGGGCTGGAATGTTTTTGATTTTGTGATTGTGGGAGTTTCTCTGGTCCCGGCTTCGGCGGGCCTTTCAATTATGCGGGCTTTGCGGATTTTCCGGGTTTTGCGCCTTGTGTCCGTCGTCCCGCAGATGCGCCGGGTAATTTCGGCCCTGTTGGTTTCTATCCCCGGTATGGCCTCGATTGTTGGTGTTTTGCTGATTATTTTCTATGTCTCGGCGGTTCTCGCTACGCAGCTCTTTGGCAGTTATCCCGATCCGCAGATGCAAACGCTGTTCGGTTCGATTGGCGCCTCGATGTATACGCTGTTCCAGATTATGACGCTGGAGGGCTGGGCCGAAAATGTCGCGAACCCGACGATCGCCTTGTTTCCGTGGTCGTGGCTTTTCTTTGTGCCCTTTATCATTATCACCAGCTTTGCTGTTTTGAACCTGTTTATCGGGATCATTGTCGATGCAATGCAGATCGTGCAGGAAAAAGATCTTGCCGAGGAAGAAGCTACGATTATTGATGAAATTACCCATTTGCGTGAAGAAATTATGGCTTTGCGGCGTGATGTGCAGAAGCAAAAAGGGGATTGATCTTGCCCTCTGTTCGGTTTTTTTTGTTGGTTTTTTTGTCTCTATGGGATTTTGTAACCCCGGCATTTGCGCAGGAAGACTCTGCGCCCTCTCTTAAAGCACAGCCCGTTGCGGTGGTTGAAAAGAAAACCGTGCCGGAAGAGCGCCCGCCGGTGGTGCTGGAGCTGTTTTCATCGCAGGCGTGCGTTTTTTGTCCCGAAGCCGACCGCTTTTTCGGAGAATTAGTGCAGGACGAGCACATCATCGGGCTGGCGTGCCATGTCGATTATTTTGATGTTAAGGACGGCGCGCTTTCAAAGCCCTTTTGTACGGACCGGCAAAGTTGGTATATGAAGACTTTGGGCGCCGGGCCTAATTATACGCCGCAGCTCGTTGTGAACGGTCACGCCGATGTTGTTGGTTACAAGCTGGAAGCGATTATTGAAGCTGTAAAGCGGGAAGAGGAATCTGCCCCTGTGCGCTTGACGGTCGTGCGGGAAGAAGATGCCGGGGTTTTTCGTGTTTTGTTGCCGGAACAGGATCCTTTGCCGGTAAGTCCCTTAAAGCTGTGGCTAGCGGTCTATGACAAGCCGCATCATTTGAGTGTTGCGGAGGGCCGGAACAAGGGGAAGGCCATGGTTTATTACAAGATCGTAAGCGCCGTGCAGGATTTGGGTGAATGGGACGGACAGGAAGGTAAAAAGATTGTTTC
Source organism: Alphaproteobacteria bacterium (assembly GCA_050297015.1). Lineage (GTDB taxonomy): Bacteria > Pseudomonadota > Alphaproteobacteria > Micavibrionales > Micavibrionaceae > JACKJA01. The sequence goes on from JBNKRZ010000005.1 coordinate 246,794, forward strand.
TCCCGGTTTGACCGATCAGAACGGCGGCTTTGTCTTGATTGCGCAAGATGCTGAAAAAGGCACCATTGTCGCTGTGGCGGATTACAGTCTTTAGTGCGTTAATGCGCTTGCGCCCAGTTTTGGCTGGACCCGGCTTCGGCCTCCAGCGGCACGCCGACGGTGGCCGTGGCTTCCATGACCTCTTTGACCAGCGCGGCGGTTTGTTCAAGCTCTGCGGTTGGGACTTCCAAAATTAATTCATCATGGACCTGCAATAACATCCGTGCGCTTAAACCCGCCTCTTTCAAGGCCGCGGGCATTTTGGCCATTGCCAGTTTCATGATGTCGGCGGCGGTGCCCTGCAGCGGCGCATTGATCGCTTGGCGTTCGGCGGCGGCGCGTATGGCGCCGTTTTTGTCGTTAATGCCGCGGATCACACATTTGCGGCCATAAAGCGTGCGGACGAAACCATCCCGGCGGGCTTCGTCCTTGGCGGCTTCCATAAAGTCCTGAATTTCACTGAATTTCGACAGATAAGTGCGGATGAAATCGTTAGCGTCGGCGGGATCGCAGCCAAGCTGTTTGGCCAGCCCCCAGCCGGAAATGCCGTAGATAATCCCGAAATTGACGGCCTTGGCTTGGCGGCGCAGCTCCGGTGTCACCTCTTCCAGCGGGACGCCAAACACGCGGGAAGCGGTCAAGGCGTGAATATCGACATGGTTTTGGAACGCGTCTTTGAGCGCTTCGACCTTCGCCAGCGCGGCGGCCAGCCGCAGCTCGACCTGGCTGTAATCGACAGAGAGCAAAACGTGTCCTTCATCGGCAATAAAAGCTTCTCGGATCTTGCGGCCCTCTTCGGTGCGGATGGGGATGTTTTGCAGGTTCGGATCGGATGAGGCCAGCCGCCCGGTATTGGTTCCGGTCAGGTGGAAGGATGTGTGAATGCGCCCGGTCTTGGGATTGATCTGCTCCGGCAGGGCGTCGGTATAGGTGCTTTTGAGCTTGGAAAGTTGGCGCCAGTCGAGGATTTTCTCCACGATCTCATGGCCTTGCAGGGCCAGTTTTTCGAGGATGCTGGCGTTGGTTGACCATGCGCCGGTCTTGGTTTTCTTACCGCCGTCAAGCCCCATTTCACCGAACAGAACTTCGCCGACTTGCGCAGGGGAGCCGACATTAAACGGATGCCCGGCCAGCTTGTAAATCTCTTCTTCCCGCTCGGTCAGGCGCTTGCCGAAATCAGTTGATAGCGCTTTGAGTTTTGCCGGATCGACCTTGATTCCGGTCATCTCCATATCGGCAATGACGGGGATGAGCGGGCGTTCGATATCCTCATAAACCACGGCCATTTTTTCCTGTGCCACGCGGGGTTTTAAGATATGCCATAGGCGCAGCGTGATTTCCGCATCTTCGGCGGCGTAGTCGAGTGCCTTGTCCAGCGGGACTTGCGCAAAGCTGATCTGATTTTTCCCCTTGCCGCAGACCTCTTCATATTTGATGGTCGTATGGCCGCAGAGAAGTTCGGAAAGTTCATCCATCTTGTGACTATGGGATGAACCGTCCAGAACGTAAGACAGCAGAAGCGTATCGTCACAAGGCGCGGGGCGGATGCCGTGCGCGGCAAACATCTGGAAGTCGTACTTCATATTGTGCCCGATTTTGAGCACGCTTTCATCCTCCAGCAGCGGTTTGAGGAGCTTGATGACGGTGGTGAGGGGAAGCTGCTTAACATCATCCGTCGGGGCAGGGGCGGGATCGCCAAACAAATCACCGGATGATTCAATTTTCTCGCCGTGCCCCACCGGAATATAGGCCGCTTGCCCGATCGTGTGGGAAAGGGAAATCCCGACCAGTTCGGCTTTGGCGGGGGTTAGCCCTGTGGTTTCCGTATCAACGGCCAGCACGCCCGTCTTATACGCGGCGGCGATCCAGTCTTTCAGGGTCGCTTCATCGGTGATGAGGGTGTATTGGTTATTCTTGGCGGGCGGGAGTTTTTTTCTGTCATCTTGAGCCGTAGGCGAAGGATCTGAAGACTCTTCGCTAGCGCTCAGAGTGACAGCTCCAGAATTTTCCAGCCGTGCCAGAAGAGATTTGAATCCCATGCGGCGGGCGAATTCTGCCAGTTTCGGCGTATGCGGATCGCGGGCTTTAAGGTCGTCCAAGGCGAGCGGCACGGGCGCGTCTTGCGCCAGCCGGACGAGCTGTTGTGAAATGCGGGCCATTTCGGCATTCTCGATCAGCTTTTCCCGGCGCTTGGGCTGTTTGATTTCCTCGGCGCGGGAAAGCAGGCCCTCAAGGTCGCCGTAGGTGTTAATCAGCTCTGCCGCCGTTTTTATGCCGATGCCGGGCACGCCGGGTACGTTGTCGGTCGAATCCCCAGCGAGTGCTTGTACATCCACGACGCGCTCCGGCCTGACACCGAATTTCTCAACGACTTCGGCGGGCCCGATTTTCTTTTGCTTCATGGGGTCCAGCATGGAAACGCTCTCATCGACGAGCTGCATCAGGTCTTTGTCGGAGGAAACAATCACGACTTTCTTCCCGGCTTCCTTGGCGAGCCTTGCATAGGTCGCAATCAGGTCGTCGGCTTCATAGCCTTCCATTTCAATAGCCGGGATGTCGAACGCCTCCGTTGCCTCCCGAATCAGGGGAAATTGCGGGATCAAATCCTCCGGCGCATCCGGGCGGTGCGCTTTGTAGTCCGGGTAGATATCGTTGCGGAAATTCTTGCGTGCGGCATCGAATACGACCGCAATCGCCGGGGCGTGTTCGTCGGTCAGCAGCTTCAAAAGCATATTGGTAAAGCCCAGCACCGCCCCAACGGGCACCCCTTCCGGGTTAGTGAGGTTTTGGGGCAGGGCGAAATAGGCCCGGAAAATATAGCCGGACCCGTCAACCAGATAAAGCGTATCATTGTTTGTTGTCATGAGGGGCAGGATGGCGCAGGATGGCAAGCATGTCTACAGCTTTTCCTATCCTCTCTGTGATCCGTCCGCCTTTTTTATTGCTAACCCCGGCCTGTATTGCGGTGGGGGCGGGGATGGCCTATCGGCAAACCGGAGCACTGGACGGCGTTTTATTGTTCGTCGTTCTGGCGGGGGCGCTGTGCGCGCATGCCTCTGTGAATGCGTTTAATGAGTATTGCGATTTTAAAAATGGGCTGGATTTGAAAACAGTTAAAACGCCGTTTAGCGGCGGAAGCGGCGCGTTGCCCGCTCATCCAGAAGCGGCCCCGGCGGCGCTAAAACTGGCGGCGGGGTTATTGGCTGTGACTGTCTTGATCGGTCTGTTTTTGCTCTATAAAACCGGAGTGCCGCTTTTGTGGGCGGGGCTGCCGGGGGTTTTGATTGCGGCGGCGTACGGGCCGTGGCTTGTCTTTCGCCCGATTCTGACACTGATCGCGCCGGGGGCGGGATTTGGGCTGGCTATGATTATGGGGGCGGATTACGTCTTGAGCGGCGCTTATGGTATAGGGGACTTGTGCGCAGCCGTTCCTGTATTCTTTCTGATTAACAATTTGCTTCTCATCAACCAGTTACCGGATATTGAAGCCGACCGGAGCGTGGGGCGCAAAAACATCCCGATTTTGTGGGGCGAGAGGAAAACGCTTGTCCTTGTCGCTTTGTTCTATGCGCTAACATATGGCACGCTGGCGGTTTCTGTTGCTATGGGAGCCTTGCCCGTCGCAGCGTTGGCAGGGCTGTTAACCCTGCCTATGGCCATGGCTGTTACGATCTTGCTTGTCCGGAAAGGTGTTGTCTTACCCTCTCTTGGTTTGAATGTGGCGGTCGTCCTCCTCACGCCCGTTTTGATCGCGATCGGGTTATTCGCCGGGTAGAATTAATTTTAGCGCTGGCAGTTGCCTGTTTCTCCTAACTTGATGGTCAGGAGATAGGGGTGACCTTGTAGGCGGAGATTATCTTTCCCCCGTTCGGTGAATTGTTTTCGTCCTTTGCAGTAACTAAAAACCGGCAAATCATAAGGTAGAGAGTCTTCTAGCTGTTTTATCTCCGCGAGCATCGCCGGATCAAAAGCGATTTGGCCCGCGCGTTTTTCTTCTTCTGTTAAACGAGGGTCGGACGCTCTGGCATTATGTTCCAAGATGCGCTCTTTTTCCAGATAGAGGGTACACATACGCTCCCGTTTGGATTCGTTCATACCGGGGGCCGCCATTATTTCTTGATATTTCTGGTCTATGAATACCCGGCCAACGTCGCTTATGTCGGGCTTAATGTCTTTACCGGTGAAGCTGTTTTCAATCTCGGTGTCGTATTGCCTCATGATGCAATCGCAGTCAAACGTTTTGGCTCTGGGATTCATCTGGCAGAGCTGGGAAATCTCTTTTTTTTGTGCGTCGGAAGCTTGCGCGCTGGGCGCGAGCAAGATTAGAGCAGCGAAAACTGTAATAAGGTATTTCATCATATAATCTCCTTTATGAGGACAAGGCATAGAGCGCTACCGCGGCGGCGTTGGAAACATTGATGCTGGGCATCGGGCCGTGCATTGGCAGGCGTGCGAGGGCGTCGCATTGTTCCTTGACCAGACGGCGCAGACCCGGTCCTTCCGCACCTAAAACCAGTACACATTTGTCGGGAATGTTTAGCGTGGCAATATCCGTGCCGCGCTCATCCAGTCCGATGGCAAAAAAGCCTTCTTCCTGCAAAGTCTCAAGGCTGCGCGTCAGGTTCGTTTCATAAGCGACGGGGACGTGCTCCACCGCGCCGCACGCGGTTTTGGTCAGAACGCCCGTCAGCTCCGGCGCATGTTTTTTCTGCATAATCACACCGCTGGCACCGAATGCACAGGCTGAACGCAGGATGGCCCCAACGTTATGCGGGTCTGTCACCTGATCGAGCATTAGCAATACGCTCTTCGGTTTGAGGGAGGCGGAGATAACAAGGTCTTTCAGACTTACCTCTTCCAACGGGGCGCAGTCGATGGCGATTCCCTGATGCACCGCACCTTTCGGCAGGGCGCGATCAAGTGTTTCCTTGTCGACGATGGAGGGAGGTGGGCGTTTAACCGGGGCATTTTGTCTAAAATCTCTGAGCGCCGCTTCGGTAATATATAAAGCACGTATATCCCGTTCCGGGTTCAGCCATGCTTCTTGCGCGGCGTGAGCGCCCCATAAATCCGCTTTCAGCGTGGTTTTGTGTTGGGGCTTCTTGCGCGGCGGCGGTGTCACGTGATGTGGTTTCTTTGCCGGTTTTTTCTTGTGCGGTGTATATTTTTTCATGTAGATATCATTCGCATACTTGACAGGCGGCGTAAAATCCTTTTTCTTACGCCCTTACTGATTTCCGCGCGTGGTGGGGTGGTCGAGTGGTTAAAGGCACCTGACTGTAAATCAGGCCTCTTCGGAGTACGTAGGTTCGAATCCTACCCCCACCACCATTTAGTCTTCAAATTCGTCCACCCAAGAGAATTTGCGCCGTGAAGCCCCGCCGTGTGCAGGGTTTTGGCGTTAGGGGATTCCCGACGCACGCAGAGAACGTTCATTTTAGCCCTGAAATCCGCCAAATTTTCTGGCCGCCCGTTTCGCGTGCGTCGGCGTATGGAATTCCCTGTTAAACAGGGAATTAACAGGGAAATTTTTTGTTTTTAAGGTGCCGGGAACGAGGGAGAGCCAGAGAATCCCTGGCGCGCGCTATGACCAGCGGTAAAAATAACAGGGAAAATGCAGGGAAGTTATAGCGCCATCAGGGTATCAAAACTGGCGTTGATGATCTTCCGGACACCGGCTTCTGAACAGTTCTCACGCTGGGCGATATCCTTCATTGTCATGCCGGCGAAGTGCTCATCCCGCCAAGGGGTATAGAATTGTGTGATTACGTACAGTATGGGAAACTGTGGCGGGCATTTATGAAAATAAGCGGTGCTGCTAACGCATGGATATTACGTCTTTACGGCGAGAAAAATCAATGCGCAGGCAATTGGCGTTTTCCAAACCTTCTGGTGCGCCTTGCATTTTCTTTCCGACAAACATGGACCACATTTTCTGGAAGGTACCGGGGTAGGCGCTTATGCCGGGGAGAGTCTTGTATGCCAAGGCAAGTCCAGCGGTTTCCTCCAGAAGGTAGGCCCGCGAAATTTCAAAAAATTCTTCCTGTCTGGCCGTTTCATATCCCTTCTGTCCGACACGCCTATGTGCGTGGTTCTGTTGGAGATGGGAGGGCTGTGGACGGAATTTCGGACGTGGATGGGCTGGCAGTTATAGATACGGGAACTTCTGATACGGATGCCCCTATGATTCATTGCAACTGGATAGACAGGGCCAATGTAGAACTTATCAAAAAATATCCTTTTTGTGTCGGTGTTGAATCCTATTTATTACCAAAGCAGAAAGTTCTGGAAGACAGAAAATCAGGCTTCTATCTGCAATCACAATCAATTTGTATTTATGGGGACAGTTTGATTCCTCAAATAAGACCGTTCAGGGTTGGAGAAGAGGCCACGTTTTCCCACGCCAAAAATCTTCGATATGACATTGATTATATAAGCATGAAGCTCTCTCAAAACGATGCCCCCGATTTTGTGAAAAGTTGTTGCAGAAAGATTATGAAGCGAATTGTTCGTGCGGCAATGGAAACAGTCATGCCCGAACAAAATCGTTATACGAGGGACTTGTTTTTATCGCATAAAATGTTTGCGCAGGCTTGCCCGGAAGAAGCATACCGCATGCATGAGGCGATGCATTATGCACTTAATCCGGTTTCTGACAGTCAAACTTTATTGGAGGCTATTTCCAGGACCGGTGGCTGGCTTGTGGATTTTATTGAAAATCGGTTGGGTGTGTTTTCTAGGGAAACTTCATTTATTGATGATTTTGGTTTTGGCGATTCATTGGAAAGTCTACCGGAGATTAATAATACGTCAAATATACAAAAATGGTATCCGTTAAATCGCGATATTGATCCCGTTGAAGCGTCAATAGAATTTGGCGCAACTATGAGACAAGATGGGAAGGATCCGGTTTTACTTTCGGTTGGTGCCGAACCACAGCAACTTGTTTTGCCTCATGAAAAAGGGAATATTTCTTCCGAAATCGTGACCCAGCCTTATTATAATAAGCAAGGCGGCAAAAACTATGCCAGAGCTATTGGAGCGGCTTGGGTCCGGCGTTTTCTAGGAATACCCGCTTATGCACAGAATACTTTTCTTTTGCAGCAGAACGGAAGAGTTGCGTTATTGGAGGCTTTTAATATTGTAGCCTCAGAAAGACACAATCCATCGATCCTGATTCCTGATTTGCGCTGGCCGATGCTTGGCCAAAAAGTCAGGCAGGCTCATATGCGTGCCCATGAATATGAAATCAGCAGGAATGATATTGCTGAGGCGATCACAGTGAAGCTTCGGGAAGTATCGGAAAGTGACCATTCTCTGGCATGTTTGTATACGAATTACCCACACAACCCTACAGGTCTTCTGGCTTCTGGCGATGATATGGCGTGTGTAATGACTAAGCTCGACAGTTTAAATTCTGGTCTGACTGGTGAGCAGAAAATTGGACATGTAATCGACACCCCTTATTTCGCTGGTTGTCCACAGAAAGAAGAGGGTGCTTATATAGTTACCCCTTATGAAGAAACCTTGGCTTATGAAGGAGATACGCCATGGATGGTTGTTCTAAGTTTTTCGAAAGCCTTTGGAATTTCCAGTCCGGGCTTTTCAATTATTATTACGGATAAATCCCTGCAAAATCAGACGAACCAACAGTTGGCTACCGGTGTCGGAATATCGTACAGCCCTAAATTCTTTGAAAGAATCTGTGGGGTAATGAAGCCTGAAAATGATAATTATATACTAGATCATTTTGCCGCCCTTCATAAGAAATATACAAAAAATTACAATGCTGTATCGGCCCTTTTAGGAGATTATTTGGTTGACGGAGAGCCGAATTTGACAACCGTACTAGAGTTTCCGGATTCACTCATAGGCAAAGAAGCGATATGTTCAGACGGTTTAAAAAGACGTATCGGCGATATGAATGATCTTGTTGAGATTTTTGGAAATGCCGGTGCTGTTACTGTTAATTGTTCCAGGAATAACAGGCATTTGGTAAGGCTTGCTCTTTCAGAGGGAACGGAGCGTGTTGAGCTTGGTCTGCGCACTATAAGCGGGATTATTGAGCAGTTAAACTGCCAATAATGTACCAGATGCTCAAAACAATAGATTTAAATCAGATAGCTAGTGTTCCTAATGTGGAGGGCATGAAAGTCGTAGGCCAAAAGCAGATGAAAGAGGTTGTTAAATGGGAGTCGCAACATTTTGGCGAGTGTGATCTGGGCGGCTGCGTCATCCATCGTGTCGTGTTTAAGGCGCTGGGCCTATATTACGGCACGCCCATCAACAACATTGATAATGCGGTTCTTTATGAATTCAAATACAATCACAAAGATACTGGTTTGCCATGGGATATTGTAGAACACTGTTCGGTGACGACAAATTGAGAGCGATGAAGGGTTCCAATGAAAAATTTCTTTATGATCCGCCACGGACAAACAACGACCAATCTGGAAGAAATAGCGACCGGGCAAATAGATGTGCATTTGACTCCTTTAGGGGTTTCTCAGGCTGAAAAATGCAGAGATGTTATAGATTCCGTTGGTTTCGAGCCCAGCGTTGTTATACATAGTGCTTTGATCCGTACAAAGGAAACTGCTGACATCATCAATCAAAATTTACAATGTGCTCTGCATAGCGAGCCGGGAATAAATGAACAGTACTATGGAGACTGGGAAGGAAAAGCCTGGAAAGATATCTTGCCGGAAATCGAACAACGGGGGGAAAACCCTCCTCATGGCGAAACGCAAGAGCAATTTGTGACGCGTATAAACAAGGCGATTCAATCTATTTTGGAAAGATTTTCTGGGTCGCCCCTGATTGTTTCCCATGCGGGCGTTTTTAAAGCCCTGTGCTTGCAATATGGATGTTCTCTGGGAAAAATTGAAAATGGTGTTCTGTACGAATTTCGTTTTTCAGAAAGCGGGAATTTCCCATGGGAAATATACAAATATAGTTCTTGTGTTCCCGTGCGGATTAATGCTACGAATTTACAAAGTTAATTAACATAACCATAAAGAGGGAAAATGTCACTTTCTGACGAACAAAAAAAAGCAGCCCATCAAATTAAGTTTGAAGAAAATAAAGACGTATGGCTGACTAATGTCGATGAAACTAGAATAGTTCGCGCTAATGGAGGGTACGTTATGGTTCAGAACTTCAACGATCCAGACACGCCCAATGTTTACGAAGGGGTTTTGGGAAAACCTAATCCTACTGTCTTGGGTGATTTTGGTATTTTTGAAATGGCCCCCAAATAATGTTGGGTGCGATACTTGTTGATACTAAGTTCCCAGAAAAAACATAGAAAACGGGTTTTAGCGGCATGAAAAAACTTTTCTCACGTATAGCTTTTATTGGTGCTGGTTTGATGAATACCTCTATAGCTCTGAGGGCGATGGAGAAAGATGCAGCTGAGACGAGTATCCTATACGACGTAAACCAGAAAGCTATAAGTGATCTCACTAGTGTTTTGTCATCTCATTCCCGTATGCGCGCAACAGATAATCTTCAAGAAGCGGTCAGTGGGGCCGATCTGGTTGTACTGGGAACACCGATCGACGTTTTTGGTTCGGTAACGCGGCAAATGGCTCCATATATCAAAGAAGATGCCATAATCACCCATATTGGATCGGTTATGGGACATACTTCATGTGAGGTAAGGGATGCGCTACCAGTACATTTAAAGGGGCGTTTCCTAGCATCACATCCAGCCACAGGTAGCGCGGAAAGTGGCCCTTTGGCCGCAAATGTGAAAATGATGGACGGGGCCAATTTGGTAATTTCCTCTGAAGAGGTTGACTTTGGAGTCTCGAAACGCTTAGAGATGTTTTGGAGAAGGCTTGACTCTCAGGTTATTCGCCGGGAACCAGAAATCCATGACCGGGAATTTGCAGCCATATCCCATCATCAGCATTTGCGTGCTTTTTCTTTAGCCCGGTTAGGCAAAGGAAAAAATGGTTATTCTCTTCTTGATGACTACCGAAACGGTGGAAATCTTTTGCGTGATGCTACGCGAGTGGCCCGTGCTAATACAGCGATGTGGCTTCCTATTTTCAAGCATAATCGACAGGCAATCCTTGAAACGGCGGCAGCGTTTAACCAAACATGGCACTCTTTTGAAGCAATTTTGCGTGAAGGAAAGGTAGATGATTTGTACACACAAATTCGTCAGGCACATGATTTTGCTGAACCGCTGCATCGTGCTATGCCGCACGAAAGATTAATGAGCGACATCCATGACTATGAGGCGGATAACCGGAAAGTAAAAGATGTGTTTGCCGAACGCAGTTTTGCACGGCGTGTATGTTTTCCTGCCTTTTTGGGAGTGGTGACGGCTTTGAATGTGAAGGACACAGAAAAGTGTTTGGGCACGCGTATTGAAGAAACAGTTAACCCTAGTTTGCTGGATGCAATTCGTCCCGTTCTTGCTCATGCAGGGATGCTGTGTACTTTACTATATGAGAATAGAGACCACGTCTTGATACAGGCGGCAGATTACAAGGCCATACTGGATCGTGCCGTACAAGCCGTCGATGAAAATGACGAAAAATATCTTCATGATTTCATGGCGGAGAGTCATGCTGTACGGGGTGCGATGCCGCCATTTCGTAGAATGGGTACTGACACCCCCCTACGAACAGAATATCTTGCTGGTGACAATGCAGAGTCTTTCCCGCAAAAAATGGCTCTTTAGATCCACTGTCCGTTGAGACATCAAATCACTAGAATAACCTCTTGAAGGGCATTCTAAAAAGATAATCGATTTTCCTGAAATTAAACTTGATTTAACATAGTGTTTTCGTGTAGTTTTTTCCGATCATAAAAATTAAGAAAGAAAAAATATGGCGGAAAAACTAGGGTTGGCGCGGATATTCGCGTTTCCGGCAAAGTCTCCTCTTCTGGATACTTTAAAACAAAAGGTTTTTGATAAAGTGCCCCCGTTAAAAGCGGTTATGGAGGCAGGCTCTGTGCGCGACTATCTAGCCCCTTTACGCGATTGGAAACCTGATACACGGTTATTTCCATACGCGGAAAGAAACAGAGTAGTCATTGCTGACCATGTTCGTTTTTATTTCGGCGAAGATGCTGCCCGTGAAACAGTTGCACAGCTTGAGCGTACAAGTTGCGTTGAAACGGGTACCCATATGTCGTTTCCGCGTGACCGTGATTATTATACAAGGGATGTTACAGTCGATAATACGATGGTTTGGCAAGGAGCTTTGCTATCCGCTATGTCTTATCAAGAGGCGGACATGAAGTATCACATGGGCGCCTACTCCGGAACAATCTCTGTCGATAATACAAACGGCCCGCTTTATCTACAGCTTGGTCGTGAAAAATTTATGGTTTCTCTTTTGACCAAGAAAAACAGAAAAAGTTTTGCCGGGTTAACCCCCGCTTTGACAGATGAAGAAATTGATGCGGTATCTCTGGAGGTTAGTAAACAGATCTACGCGGAACGTCTGACAGAACTCCAAGATATCCTTTCCGATATTTCTCATGATGGGGATCAAAAGGTTGCGGCATGGCACGCTTTTGTCCATTCCGGGAAAGGATACAGTCCGAAGAACGACAAGACTCTTTTTTTTATTCAAAATGCACTATCAGAAGAGTACGGTATTCATGATTTTTATGATTACCATGACGATATCCGTCGTATAGAAACGATTTCACGTTTGATGAAAGACGTTGTCCACCGCGCTAAAGAAGAAAACCGTTCTGTAAATTTTGCCGATCAGGTGATTGTTGCTCAAAAATACCTGATGGATGAGATTATGCCGGTAGGCATAGAGCAAATAAGCTGGAATTTTTCGCAGGTTAGCAAGCAATTGATGATAGAGGCCTTCCGTGATCCTCAATCCGTATTCCACCAAATATTCGCACAACCTGAATTAAGGGATACGTTTGTTGAACGCCTGGGGAATATCAGGGTTGGCTGGGCATATAACGGTCCTGATGATTGCGAGGCTCCTTTTTGGCTGGTTCAGGAATCAAAGGGTTCGTATAAAACGAGTAAAGTGTCCTATGCCGCGATCAGGGATGATTTGACCCCGGAAAATATTGCGCAGGCGCTGGAGAGCGGCAAGGCCATTCCGACCCTGGGCCTGGAGGTTCTTTTCTGCATAACTGAATGTGGAATGGCGTTTAACGGAGGGATGTTCCAGTGTCAGTACGCGCCGCAATACGCAAATGGTATGGCCTCTATTCTGGACGATATGGGGTTGAATGAGCGTGCCGCAGCCATCCGGAGCATGCCGCTCCATATCGCCACGCAGTCTTTGGCCTTTGGGGCTCTTGCGGACAATGGCACGTTGCGTTTGGCCCGTTATTCAGATCTGTTGGATGGAGAGCGGATTTCTGCTGAGCAAGCGGCGCGTTTTTTAGATATGCCTGCTGAAACAGCTTTAACTCTGGCGGCCCCTTCTCTCGCTTGTTTTTTGGACGGTGGTGAGGAACCCGATCCTGAATTGCAAAAAGCGGCATTTGAGTATGCCGGGTTCAGAGTGGATCAGGCCGTCAATAATCCAGAACCTTTTGGAAGGCCCCGTGATTATAGCCACAAGTTATAACAGGAAATAACCGTGTTCGATTTAGAGCGATATCATGATACCCAACCTATCGTAAGGATAAAACACGCGGATGAAGTACGGCGTTGTTGCCGGTATTTTAACGACCTGGCCCGGAACAGAAAAGGAAGTCTGGCCGCCGTTGTAAAAAATGACGGCTATGGCTTTGGTATTCCAAATATACTGCCACCTATCCTGGAAACAGGTATCACGCAGATATATACATCTGATATTTCGGAAGCCGGTGCTATTCGTCAGGCCGGTTTTCAGGGTAAGCTATTCATTCTTAATGGCTTTCGCAACGGTTTGGCAAAAGAGTTTGAAGCACTTGATGCCATTCCCGTTTTGTCATCACGCCGGCAAATTGAGGATTTTTGCGCCGTTGCTTTAGAAGCAAAGGAAAGAAAAGCGGCAAGTCTTCATTTTGATACGGGAATGAACCGTAATGGATTGCCTTTTGATGATATTCGCTGGGTTGAAGAAAATTGGGATAACATTACCCGCGCCATTAACGTGGATCATTATTTGACGCATCTGCATAGTGTCGATCTGGATCGTGAATCTGGACAAGCGGCCAGTCTGGACCAGATAGCGCGTTTCCGTTCTTGTATAGAAAAACTACCGCAAAGGCCCGTGAGTATTTTTGCAACACATGGCGCGCTATATATCGATTCCGGGCATACCAGCGATTTGGAAAACCAAATTCACCGCATTGGCGTTGGCCTTCTGGGGGATATATATGATCGGCCGCTTGCTGTTGAGGTGCACGCCCGTATCAATGAGACAAGAACGCTCAAAAAAGGAGAGGCGGTCGGTTACGACCAAATTTTCAGGGCTCCTGAAAATATGCGGATTGCCGTCGTTGAAATTGGCTATGGAGATGGGTATGCACGTGGTTTGGCCGTTGGTAATGGCTCTGCCTGTGATTCAAAAGCACCGTTCATGATGATTGACGGTAGCCCCTGTCCGGTTGTGGGCAAGATATCAATGAACATGACAACGGTAGATATATCAAACTTGCCTAACTGGCCGCTAAAAAACGGTTTCGCCGAAGTTGTCGGTCCTCATGTTGATATCCGGCAACTGTCGGATTATGCTGGAACGGTGCCGGAAGAGATGTTGATAGGGTTGCAAACGCGAAACCGGCGTGCAAAAGATTTTGTTTTGGGTGGTTGAGCGAGGCTGGATATGGATACAAAGGGCCTTTTAAAAGTTGAGCATGAGCGCTTTATCATTGATCTGCTTTACAGGACAGATAATCATGCGCTCGGTTATCCCATATACAAGGATCTTGGGCTGAACGTTTGTCTGGCTCACCCGGATCTGTATGAAAAACTGATGAAATTGCCCCAGTTGTTAGAGGCTGAAAAATTAAAACTGGTCATTTTTGATATTTACCGTCCCCTGGAAGTCCAGAGGAAATTCTGGGAGATGATGCCCGATGAGCGTTATGTGGATCCCCCTGAAAAGGGATCCCTTCATAACAGGGGTGTCGCCATTGATTGTTATCTGGCACAGGACGACGGAGAGCCGCTGGTTTTCCCTACGACGCCGGATGGTTATATTAAGGGGATTGAAAAAGATTGGGATCGATGGATGGCCTATCTTGAAAAAGCCCATCATACCTATATCTGTAAGCCGGAAGAACGTGAGGCGTGCGAAAATCGTGACCTGTTGCGCGCGATGATGGAGCAGGTTGGCCTGGAGGCTCTTCAGGAAGAATGGTGGCATTACCAGCTTCCCGATGCATATGGTTATCCAATCGTTGATTTGTACGGAGAATAGTTAGCCCTCGACTACCCCCACCACCATCTATCGTGTAGTCACGGCGGACTTTTCTCTGGCTAAATTTTTCTAAGTTTGACAAGCGTACCGTTTTTCAGTACTATTGGATATGATTAAAAGTTTTGCGGACAAGAAAACGGAAATTTTTTGGAACACGGGGAAAAGTACCAAAATACCATCCGCAATCCGCAAAAGAGCTTATCGGAAGCTGCAATTGTTACATGCGGCAACGACGATAGAGTTCTTACGTGTGCCTCCGAGCAACCACCTCGAGAAGCTATCGGGGGATCGCAAGGGCGCGTATAGCATAAGAATTAACCAACAATTTCGTATTGTATTTACGTGGAAACAAGGCCATGCGGAAAATGTTGAGATTGTTGATTACCATTAGAGGAAACGAAGGCTATGACAGACCAAAGAAAAAATATGATTTCTCACCCGGGAGAAATCCTCAAAGAAGAGTTCCTGGATGAAATGGGCATCAGTGTTTATGCGTTGTCCAAAGCGATTAACGTGCCGCGTTCCCGCATGAACGATATTGTGCTGGGGCGACGTGGGCTGACAGCGGATACGGCTGTGCGTCTTGGCAAGTTCTTTGATGTCGATCCGCAAAGCTGGATTAATCTGCAAAGCCATTATGATGTTGTCATGGCGCAAGCGGCTGTTGATGTCTCTTCCATTAAAACGATGGAGGAGATCAGGGTTTAGTTTTGGAGAATTATTAGCCTCTGACTGCCTCCTCCACCATTTACAATTACAAATCCCCATAAGTGGGGATTTTTTTGTGCTTTAAAACCGCCAGTTCTTCACCTTCTCTATATATCGGCAAATGCTCATATTGCGCCATGATTTTACCCAGTAACTTTAATATCTAAACCGCAAATTCAAAAATTTTGACCCCGCTTGCGGGGTCAAATATTTAAATATTTAAATGATTAAATGACTAACAGACCTTCCGCTAACGCGAAAGCTCTGGAACGTCCTGAACAGCGCGCACGCGGGCAGCGTAGCCATTATACCTCCAATTCCTGTCGCCGTCGTCTGGGTAGCGCATCATCGCACTGTTAGGGTCGTCCCTGTCCTCGGTGCTCTCCCAGTACCTGCCGTACGGATCGGAACCACTAAGATCAAGCTGTGCTTTGTCGTTATAACCGCCTTTTACAACATTATTAAAGATGGCTGTACCATCTGCTTCCGTCCATAGACGTGCATTCTGATGGCCTTGCTTTTTGAGAGTATTCTCAGCATGATTCATGCCTGTTTCCCAGTTTACAACACCTTCCGGCGCGCTTTCCTTTGGCTCAAGCGCCTGTGGAACACCGCCCTCTGTGATGTTATAAACAAGCCAGCCATCCAAGCGCTCTAAACCTTCTGGAAGATCAAAGTCTTTGCCAAGCACATCACCAATTTGCACAGCACGTTTGTCAACCGAAGAAGTGATAACACCGATTTCATTGGTTTGTTCGGGGGCCGGCGGCTTTAATTGCACCGTACCGTCCGTATGTGCAATCACATTACCTCCAAAAACCGAAGTATTACCATCCGTTATATCAACAGTAACGCTTCCATTCTGAAGCTTAACATTGCCATTACCATCTGTGCTGATTGTTAAGCCATTAACGCGAAGCACAGCAGGGCCAAAATCATCGCCCAGAGATAGCTCACGGTTAACCTCGTAAAAAATGTTCGCGAACATTTTTGGGGCGGACAGGTCGAACAAAAAACGATAGTCTAATCACTGGGCTGTCGATTATATCGGCAAGCTATGGGTTGTCGCATCGGATGGCCCTGAGGCTTATGATTGTTGGGGCTTGGTGGTGGCAATCCACAAACGGCTTTATGGGTGGGATTTAACCATTATCCCCGTGCAGGAAAATAATCTGCGTCAGCTGATTAAAACCATTGATGCCCATCCCGAACGGGCAAATTGGGATGTGGTGCATAAGCCGATGGAAGGTGACATTGCCCTGATTACTTGCCGTTATTGCCAATGATAATAGCATCAATGGCAAAGACTTTGTTATATTGGTTGTCATAAAGAAACTCATCGTGTTTTTTCCTTATCCGTTGCCATCATTTTACAAAGAAGATTAGCGGTTTTGGCGATGAAAAGTGTGACCTCTTGTGCGCTTGGTTTTGTAAGAATACCGATCATTCCTTTGATATCCCATTCATGTTCCAGCATATTTAAATAGGCACGCGCATAAAAACGGGCATCCGGAATATCATAAGATTCCAAAAAATCGCTCAGCTGCAAAATCACCATGCCCGGCCCTTGATCGTAAAAGAGCTGTGCGGTTTTTGGATAGTCTCTTCCATCTGCCATTAAGGTGCGGCGCGAGCAAAGGATCTCGTCATCCAAAATCAAATTCACATAGCGCGCACCGATGGCTTTTAAATCATGCTCCAAATCCCCGGATTTTATAAAGGACGTTTGATCGAGGCTGTGTTTGGAGAGCTTTGCTTTTATAGAGGCGCGAAACAAATCGTCTTTGTCATCAAAATGTGAATATAGAGTTTGTTTTGAAACGCCAGCCTGTTTTGCAATCGCCTCCATAGAAATTGTATTATAGCTTTTTTGCATGAAAAGCATGGCGGCGGCATCCAAAATATGCCGTGCTTTTTCCGGATCTTTAGGGCGCCCTTTCGGCTTTTTTATGGGTGAGGTGCATGCATGTGTCATAAATATATTATATAATGGACTGTCCGGTTTGACAAATGTTTTTCTTATGATATACTGGACTATATGGTTTGAAATAACATAATACGGGCTGTGCCGCATATGAAATTCTCGATGAGACGATATAAGTTTTTTCTGCTTGCCGGCGTTTTAATGCTTGGTGGGTGCATAAGCGTTGGTCCTGATTATCAAGGGCCTCCAGACATATCTGTTCCGGCAGCGTGGAGCCAGCATACAGGCCAATCAAAGAGAGATGCTCAGCAGAACTTGGCGCAATGGTGGGAATTATTGGATGATCCTGTTTTAACGAAGCTCATAAAACGTGCAGATGCGGATAATTTGGATGTGCTTATGGCGCTATCCAGAATTGATGAAGCGCAAGCGCGTTATGGAATCGCGGCATCTCAATACTACCCGGCTTTAGACAGTAATATGTCAGCAGGGCGCCAGAAAACCAGTGAGAATGCAACTGGCTTTCCTTCTCGCACGGAAAGTTATGAATCGATTGGGGCATCGATGGGGTGGGAACTGGATCTCTTTGGCCGAATTCGCCGTCAAAACGAGGCTGCGCAAGCGGGCGTTGATGTATTTGTTGAAGATCACCGGGCCGTTTTAGTCGCCTTAAATGCTGAAATTGCACGGACCTATATTGAAGTAAGAACCCTTCAAAAACGTTTAAATCTTGCGCGCGCGAATGTCGCTAATCAGCGCGAAACATTTGATCTTGTTCAGGCGCGTTATAAATCAGAATTAACCTCGCAGCTGGATGTGCATCAAGCGCGCCAGAACTTGGCCAGCTCAGAATCTATGATTCCTTTGTTAAGTGCGGCCTTGAAAAAGTCCAATAACCATCTTGCTATTTTAGTAGGACAGGCACCGGGTACTTTAAATGAAGAAATGAACGATATGCAGCCTATCCCAGCCATACCGGATGAATTGATTGTCTCTATCCCCAGAGATGTCTTGCGTCAACGCCCGGATATTCGTCGTGCAGAACGTGATCTTGCCTTGCAAACGGCGCAGGTTGGTATGGCAGAGGCTGATCTATACCCTCGTTTGTCTTTGGGTGGCAACTTTGGTTTTTCTGCTTTTTCAGGTGCTTTGCTCAGTAGTGCATCCAATTTATGGTCTTTTGGACCGACACTTGTGTGGAATATTTTTGATGCCGGTCGTATTCGTAACAATATTGAAATAGAAAATGCGCAAGTTGCACAAGCGCGTACGGCTTATGAGAAGACAGTTCTTAATGCTTTTGAAGATGTTGAGGGCAGTTTAATCGATTATGGTGAGGAATTAAATCGTTTGCGCTTCTTGCAAGAATCTGTCGATGCGGCGCAGCACACGGTTAAAATTGCAAAGTCGCAATATAAGAATGGCCTGACCAGCTTTCAAACAGTATTGGATGCGGAGCGGGTTTTGTTCGCTGAAGAAGACCGTTTGGCCGATTCCCAAGGCGCCATCGTACGCTATTTTGTCGGAATTTATCGCGCGATGGGAGGCGGTTGGAACGCCGATCAAGCCATAACACCGGAGACAAAAGGAAGGGTAAAGTAATGCGATCATTAATCTTGAGCGTGTGTGTCTTATTAACTTTAAGTGCTTGTAAAGACGAAAATGCCGCACAAAAGGCAGAAGTCATTCGCCCTGTCCGTGCCATGACTGTTGGCGTAACGCAAAGCTATAATATCAGAAAATTTCCGGGACGCGCTGAAGCTTCTGATGCGGTTACACTTGCCTTTGAAGTTCCGGGCAAGTTGGAGGAAATTCCTGTAAATGTAGGTGAGAAAGTAACAAAAGGAGAGGTTTTAGCTTCTCTTGATTCTCGTGATTTCCAAAATGCTCTCGATTTGGCAAAGGCGGAATTAAAACGCGCACAAAGTCAGTATGAGCGCATGACAAAGGCTATTACGGATCACGCCGTTTCAAAACAAGACTTAACCAATGCGGAAGCAGCTTACAATAGCGCAAAAGCTACGGTGCGGATCAAGGAAAAAGCTTTGGAAGATACCAAGCTTCTTGCGCCCTATGATAGTATAGTCACCGCAAAATACGTAAAAAGTTATGAGAATATTCAAGCAAAGCAACCGGTTGTGCGTTTGGTTGATCCGACGCGTATTAAAATGGTTGGCGACGTTCCGGAAGATATAATTCCCTATGTTCGAGAGGGTATGAAAATTTTAGTTGAATTTGACACTTTCCCGGGTGTGATTATAGAAGCGCATATTTATGAAGTCGCGGCAGAATCTTCACAAGTAACGCGAACCTACCCGGTTACATTGATTATGAATCAGCCTGACGATATTACGATCCTGCCGGGTATGGCGGGTAAAGCCTGGCGCGCGCCAGAGGAAACACCAAGCAATCTGGCGCAGAATTTACAAGGCTTTGAAGTTCCAGTGAGCGCCATTTTATCTACTGTGGACGGGAATAGCTATGTCTGGGTGATTGATCCGCAAACAAACTCTGTTTCTAAAACGCTTGTCACAACAGGCGCATTGAGTAAAAACGGCGTCCTGATACAGGGATTGAAGGGTGGCGAGATCATCGCCACTGCCGGTGTCCATTATCTACAGGATGGTCAGACAGTCAAAATTATGAAAGAGGCATACGCACAATGAGCCTGACAGAATTTGCCATTAAAAATCAGGTTGTGACATGGTTGGCCGTGGCGTTGCTGATCATTGCCGGTTGGCTAAGCTATGAAACACTCGGTAAGCTTGAGGATCCTGAATTTACGATTAAAACGGCAGCCATCGTTACGGAATATCGCGGCGCTGGACCGGAACAAGTTGAAAGGGAAGTGACAGACCGCATTGAAATTGCCCTACAGGAAATTCCGGAAATTGATTATATCGAATCTTTATCCCGCGCCGGGCTATCTATTGTAAAGGTTGAGATTAAAAGCCAGTATTGGTCGGATAAGCTGCCGCAAATATGGGATACGCTTCGCCGGAAAATCCGTAATGTCGAGGGTGATCTACCCCAAGGAGCGTCCCGCCCTGAAATTCGCGACGATTACGGTGATGTATACGGCTTTGTTCTAGCCGTCACCGGAGACGGCTTTGATTATAAGGATTTGGAATACGAAACTAAAAATCTGAAGAGAAAACTGTCTTTGGTTGATGGTGTCTCCCGCGTTGAGTTTTGGGGGAAACGCCCGCGCGCCATTTATTTGCAGGTGCGGGAAAGCCGCTTAGCGGAAGCGGGCGTTACGCCAAACGATATTGCGCGTACGCTCAATTTGCAAAATGGTATTACGCCTTCGGGAAACATATATTACGACACGCAATCGGCACGTATTGATCTAAGCGGAACATTTTTCAGTATTGACGATATTGCCAATTTAAGCATTCGGCCTGCGGGGGCAAGCCCGTCCGCTATATCTAATGATGAGCAGATTAAAATCAGGGATATTGCCGATGTTCGCGAAGAGTTCATCGAGCCCTCCTTACAAATCATGCGTTATAACGACCAGCCTGCAATCGGGCTTGCCATTGCCAATGTACCGGGCACGAATGTTGTCGCACTGGGACAGCGGCTTGAAGCTAAATTAAATACATTACAGGCGCAAACCCCGATCGGCATCACAGTTCATAAAGTCTCATGGCAAGCGGGAGAAGTCTCCCGCGCGATTAACGCCTTTATTATCAGCCTGATCGAAGCGCTGGCCATTGTTTTGGTTGTTCTAACCCTTGCGATGGGCTGGCGGATGGGCATTGTCATCGGCACGGCGCTGGTTTTAACAATCTTTGGTACATTTGTGCTGATGAGCCTTCTGGGAATTGATCTACAACGTTTGTCGCTAGGGGCGTTAATTATTGCTATGGGGATGATGGTGGATAATTCCATCGTTGTCGGCGATGGAATTCTGGCTCGCCTGCGTCAGGGAATGGATCGTGAAAAGGCGGCGCTTGAGGCCTCTTTAACGCCGTCATGGCCGTTACTTGGCGCAACTATTATTGCGGTTCTGGCCTTTTATCCTATCGGCGGTTCAACAGAAAGCGTGGGCGAGTATTGTTTGTCTTTGTTTCAGGTCGTTGGTATTTCCCTGCTTTTAAGCTGGGTCATTTCTATGACGGTAACGCCTTTGCAATGTATGGCCTTGTTAAAGGTTAAAGATACACAAACCGGCAATCTCTATCAGGCACCTGTTTATCATATGTATCGCGCCATTCTTGAAAAAGCGTTGCGTTTTCGGATTGTAACTTTGGGGGGGATGACTGTCCTGCTGATCTTTTCAGGAGGGGTTTTTCAATTTATTCCGCAAATATTCTTCCCCGATTCTGCACGTGCGCAATTTATGGTCGATATGTATGCGCAAACAGGGACACGGGTTTCACACACGGCAGAGCTGTTGAAAAAAGCAGAAGAAAAAATATCCCAAATGGACGGCGTTGAAAGCGTTAGCAGTTTTATCGGCTCTGGCCCGCCACGTTTTTACCTTCCTGTCGAACCGGAGCTTAATTTTACCTCTTATGGTCAATTGATCGTGAATGTGGACGAGCAGAAAAAAATTAACGGCCTTGTCGCGCAAATTGATCCGTGGCTGAAGGAAAATTTTCCAGACGTTCCGACATTTAGAACGCGAAAATATTCAGTCGGCCCCGGCAATACATGGAAATTTGAGCTACGTATTTTAGCGCCCGAAGGCGCAAGCCTTGATGAAATTCGCGCATTGGGACAAACGGGTCTTGATATGATCAAAGACCATCCTTACGTTGCCGATGCACGGCTGGATTGGCGGGAGCGCGCACCCAAGGTTCAGCTTGCCTATAATCAGGCCGAGGGGCTGTGGACCGGTGTTTCCCGTAGCGATGTTGCGGCGTCAACGCAGCGTGCCTTTGACGGTTTGCCCGTCGGGCAGTTCCGCGAAGGAGATGAGCTTAGACCTGTTTTATTGCGCAACATCTCCAATGAGCGTGATAACCCTTCAGCCCTGTATACCGTTCAAGTGCCCGAAGCCTATTCCGGGGAAACTGTTCCGCTATCACAGCTTGTCGATGAAATCGCGTTGGAATGGGAGGATCCGATCATCTGGCGGCGCAACAGGTTGCGTATGATCCGGATTGAAGCTGAACCCGCTCCCGGCGTGACACTGCAAACTTTGAAATCCAGTGTGCAAGATCAATTCGATCAGTTTGAACGCAATCTACCCGAAGGCTATAGCATGGAATGGGGAGCAGAAGCCGAAAGCAGTGCTGATTCACAAAAATCGCTAATCCCCGGAATTATTCCCGCGATTATTGCTATGTTCTTTATTATCGTTGTTCTCTTCAACGCGCTAAGACCGGCATTGATTATTTTTTTAACCATTCCACTGGCCGTTATCGGGATTAGTCTGGGCTTACTCTTCACCGGTTCAAGCTTTGGTTTTATGGCCTTGTTGGGGGCGCTTTCTTTGGCAGGTATGATGATTAAAAATGCCATTGTTTTACTTGATGAAATTCAGCTTAATGTGGGACCGCGCGGACAAAGTGCTTATGATGCCATCGTTAATGCCGGTATGTCGCGCTTAAATCCTGTTGCAATGGCTGCCGGGACAACTGTTTTGGGGGTTCTTCCTCTTATTCCCGATGTCTTTTGGACATCCATGGGCGTTGTCATTATGGCCGGATTAAGCTTTGGAACAATTCTAACGCTGATTGTCGTGCCTGTTCTCTATAGCCTTTTTTACGGCGTCACCAAAGACACATAAAAACAACTTACCAACTCAACAAAGGATATATTTATGCGCGTATTAATTGTATTTAATCACCCTTATTCAGGCAGTTTTTGTAATGCCATTTTAGAGTCCGTTCAAAAAGGGCTACGCAAAGCAAATCATGAGATTGATCTCATTCATCTGGACGAAGATAATTTTGACCCCGTCATGCGAGGCAAAGATCTTCAGGCTTTTGTAACGGCCAGAACAGACCCTGAGCGGGCTCTTTCAATGCTGGATGAACAAGTCCTTAACTATAAGGAAAAAATAATTGCTGCGGAGCATATCGTTTTTATCTTTCCTATTTGGTGGGAGCTTATGCCCGCCCTGACCAAAGGTTTCATTGATAAAGTCATCTTTCCGGGGATCGCTTATGAATATAAGGGCAGCGGCAGCGGTATGATGCTGACCATGGATAAATTAACAGGCATATCCGTTATCACAACCATGAACACACCGGCAATTTTGTATCGATTAATATTCGGCAATGCGATTAAAAAAGCCCTGCTTTTAGGAACCTTTTGGAAAATGGGCATTAAAAACAGAAAATGGATCAATCTGGCTGGTGTGAAGCAAGCGAGTGATCAGAAAAGACAACGCTGGCTTAGTAAGATCGAGCAGCACTTTGCTGCCTTCAGATAAATAAATGAACATGTAAGCTGATAAACAGCTCAAAAATTTTGGCGGGGGACTCTTGACAGAAGAACAAAAATAGAACATATTGTGTTTTATCAAAGAGAACAATTGCGTCCGCCTTTCCATTTAGGAATGGCGGATTTTTTTATCAATAGAGTAAAAAGGAGAGAATTATGAAATCTTTACCACCATTACAAATTGGAAAGATGGGAAAGGCAGGAATACATCAAAAAAGTTTCCCGCTCAGTGCGGCATGTCCTATTTTATGGCTTGATGCAACAGATTCGAAGTCAATAATACAAGCCGGTGGTGCTGTTAGCCAATGGAAAGATAAAAGTGGAAATAATAATCATGTATATCAATCTGTAAGCTCCGATCAGCCAAGGCTAGGAACAATTAATGGCAATAATTCAATTCGCTCAAACGGTTCGTCTCAATATTTGAACATTCCACATATAAATAATTTGTACCTTTCTCATAGTGTTTATATGGTTGCTATGTATGAAATTACACCATCATATCCCGCTCAATTTATATCACTTAATGGAACAGGTGCCACTGTTGATAAAAGGCAACCTTTTATATATGTTAATTCAGATGATACATTATCTATTAACGTAGGGGGAGCGCCTATTAATAGTGCCGCACCCACGATAAGTATCAATTCTCCTTTTATTGTCAAAAGCAAATATGATGGCGCCCATGGCACTTTTACTTTAAATGGAGAGGTTATAAAAAATACATATGATGTTACCCTAACCGAAGGGGGAGATACGGGTCGTATTTTGGGAACAACAGGGTATAATATTGGAGAAATTATTGTTTTTGATAGGATAATATCGACGTTACAACATCATCAAATATCTACGTATCTTACAGAAAAATGGGGAATATGAGGCAAAAAAATACAGTGTTTTTAGATTTTATAAAAAAGCATATTTTTAGTGGTGTGTTGTGTTTGACCTTTATTTTGGTTTTAGTCAGCTTTTATCCTTATTTATTGAATTTAGTAAAAGCATGGAATACCGAGGAATATAGCCACGGTTTCTTATTGCCTGTCATTGCATCCTTTATAGGTTGGCATAAACTTGCAGAAAAAACGCCTGATTTAGATAAGCCATCATATACAGGAATAATCATTCTGATTTTGGGTTTTTTATTTTTGCTGGTCTCACAGCTATCAGCTTTTGAACCACCGGCGCATTATGGCTTTTTATTGTGTTTCACAGGGATATTGCTTTCTTTTTACGGCATATCATTTGTTAAAGCCGTTTCTCCCGCTTTAGTATATTTGATTTTTTGTATTCCTCTTCCCAAACTTATTGAAGTTATTCTTTCAGCAAAGTTACAGCTTATTTCATCAACGTTTGGCGTGTATATGCTTCAAACAATGGGGTACACCGTTTTTCAGGAAGGTAATATTATTGATCTTGGCTATCAAAAACTTCAGGTCGTCGAAGCATGTAGTGGCTTACGCTATCTCTTTCCCCTTATGAGTCTGGGGTTTCTTATCGCTTTACTTCTGGAAGATAAATTATGGAAACGCGCATTTGTTTTTCTATCGACAATTCCGATAACTATCGTCATGAATTCTTTGCGGATTGCTTGGGTCGGCGTTCTGGTGAACTGGAAAGGCGCAGATATGGCAGAAGGATTAATCCATGATCTTCAGGGGTTAACTGTATTCTTTGTAGCGTTTGTTGTCTTTTTGGCAGAAACTTGGGTTCTAACAAAGTTTAGTAAAAACAATGCCAGAATAAAATATGAATATTTGGGATTCGCCTCAGGAACAATAGGGAAAGGGCGCCCTGTTTTAGGAGGCTCAATTTTATTGGCATTTACAATTTGCCTCTTTTTCTCTGTCGTTCAGTACTCCGGGGTAACGGAAAAACGGCAACAATATATTCCGGAACGTGAAAAATTTTATTCCTTTCCAACACAAATAGATGATTGGCATGCGCAAAAAGAATTTCTAGATAAAGAAATATTGAGAGCGTTACACCTTACAGATTATATATCCTATAACTTCACTAAGGAAAATGTTGAAGCTCCCATAAATCTTTATATCGCCTACTATGAAAAACAAGGTATCGGGCGTTCCATTCACTCCCCTGCGAACTGTATTCCCGGTGGGGGATGGAAAATCACACAAAAAAGTACTATAGACATACCACTTGAAAACAATGATCTTCCTATCGTGAAAATAAAAATTGAAAAAGATCAAAGCAAGGCTCTGGTTTACTATTGGTTTGCACAACGCGGGCGTATCATAAACAGCCAATACGGCGCAAAATTCTATCTTTTTGTTGATTCAATAATGAAGAACCGTACGGATGGAGCGCTAATTAGACTAACAGTCCCTGTTGCAAGTACGGCAAGCGAACAAGAAACGGATACGGAGGTGCAAAACTTTATTAAGGATATATATCCTTTAATTCAAAAATATATACCAAACTAAAAAGACAAAAAGATAAAATAACAAACGATGAAAAAGATATTACTTAGTGCATATGCTTGTGAACCAAATAGAGGTTCTGAACCCGGTTTAGGGTGGTTATGGGCAGATGAAATGGCCGCAAAAGGATGGGATGTCACTGTTCTAACTTCGGAAAAAAGACATGGGCCAGCTATTCGGAAATATTTAAACGGTAAAGAAGCTCCTTTTAAAATTATCTATATCGATTTTCCATGGCCAGGCCCCGGAGAACATGTTTGGGCACAGAATCTACACTATTTTATTTGGCTTATTTTTGCAGGCTTACAATCAAGAACGCTAAAAAAGAATAATATTAAATTTGATTGGTGCCAGCAAATAACATGGGCCAGCATGCGCTATCCCTGTTTTTTAGCAAAAAACGGCAAGCTTATACTTGGCCCCATGGGGGGAACAGAAGAGCCAAATTGGAAAATTGTTCAGTGTTTCGGCAAAAAATCATATCTATTTGAAAAGCTAAGAATAGTCTCGGTCACACTCCCCCACCTATTAAAAATATCTCTTTTATGGTTAAAAAGAGCTGACGTCATAGCACTCGCTAATCATAGTTGTTTAACCCACTTACCTAAAAGCCAAAGAGAAAAGGCTATTGTTTTCCCGGCCATATCTCTCCACAATTTTGATTTAGGATCTCCCAAAATAATAGACCCATATAATCCTATAAAGCTGCTTTTTGTTGGTCGATTACTATCATGGAAAGGCGTTAATCTTATCCTTTCTACCCTTTCAGAATTACATAAAAAAAATATTGCTTTTTCATGCTCATTTTTAGGAGAAGGCCCGGAACTGGAGAAGCTACAAATAGACGCCAAAATAATGGGAATAGATGATAAAATCGAATTCAAGCCATGGATAGAAAGAAACAAAACTTATTCATTTTATGACTCTCACGATTTATTTATTTTTCCAAGTCTACATGATTCCGGAGGGATGGTTGTTCTTGAAGCTGTGGCAAGAGGCCTTCCTGTGATTTGTCTTAACACGGGAGGTCCTCCTATGTTTGTAGACAATTCTTGCGGCAAAATAATTCCGAACGATTTAGATTGGGAAGAAACAGTCCAAAAATTAAGTTCCGCCGTTATTGAATTATCAGAACACGAACGATATAACGCGGCATCCAATATGGCCATTGAGAAAGCGAAATCTTTTCAAGCAGGAAAAGCTATAACTTCTTTTTGGAAAATGGTGGAAAAGAAAGAACAAAACTAAATGCTTCTGAACGAAAAAAAAACACATCTTACAGAAAATAAAGGAACGGGTTATGTTCTTGCGACTGGTTTCACACAAGCTCTGGTTATATTTTGTATCCTAATTACAGTATTTAGCGGCATTGTTCGGGACAATCCTTTGCGATACGCCGTCTATATTGTGCCTTTCCTTTTTTTCCTAGAGTGTTTTATTAACCCCGACCTTACCCAAAAAATAGATAAAAAAGCCTTGGGACTTTTTTCTTTTATGCTTCTGCTTTTTATTTATCCAGCTTATAACTACCATGGAGAAGGCGTAAATAACCTTGTCTTCACCCTGCTTCCATTTTTGGCCCTTACAGTTCCTGTCAAAGTCGAGTTTAAGTGGCTTAAAATCCTAACTATTTTATTATGTTTAGGACAAATTATATTAACAATTCACGGCGGTTTTTCATTCCATAAGCTGCTTCATGCAAACATACTTGAACATACATTTAAGACACAGAGCCATTCCATTCCCTTTATTATTGGCCTTCTTCTTGTTCCTCTATATTTAAAGAAAGAAAAGTCTCTTATCGCTTTATGTTTGTTTTGTTTGCTTATTGGGGAGAAACGTATTGTTATTTTAGGGGCTATCGTAGGGGGGATCGCTTTATTTGCATCAAAACTATTACCATTGATAAATAAGCATAGAGGCTTTGTCTTTGTTATCCTTGTATCTGTCACAATGGTTATTAATATTTTCTTGCCGGATATTTATAGTTTTATTGCGAAGTATTATGGATTGGACGTACATGCGTTTACTTCCGGACGATTTGTCGCACAGTCATATGCGTATGAAAAACTTTTTACCAGAGACACTTTTGATCTTCTTTTCGGCAGCGGTCTGGGATATGCAGACTACAGAGCTGGTCTTGGCTGGGGCTATCAAGGCCCACAAATTCACAATGATTATCTAAGGCTTCTTTTGGATATGGGTTTTGTTTCCGGTATTCTTTTTGTTTTATGCCTGATTAGAATAGTGAAAAAGGGGCCGTACGCCCCATATCTATTCCCCTATATCATTACTCTCTGGTTTACAGACAATACGCTTATCTATGCTTTTTTTGGGTTAGTTCTTTCATTACTTGTTATGGAACAGCGTGATGCACCTTCCCGTTCGCCCAAAGAACCCCTATTGAAAAAAGAGAGTCTTCCTTAGATACTGTAGTCTTTATTGGTGGCTTATGTCTTTCGCATTCATTCCATGCTCATATTTAATGGATTGAGAGCATCTGATGAAATTATTGTTTTTCAATGAAACACCAACGGGCTGATGTTTTCCTTTGCCGCTCCATAGCGCAATGCCTACACTAAAGCCCACAGGACAATCCTCAACCTTGTTCCCTTCGAAGCGGGGGGCATGAACAAGGCAATCATTGTATTGGGAATGCGCCTTTAAACTGATGGTAAGTGCGCTCATGCCCGCGCAAACATAGGGCGTCATGCCTTGCCATGAGGGGTTGCGCGCAAAGCCACATGAAGAAATATAATTATCCTTTACGACAGAATTGATCTGGCTTCCATAAAGCATAATTCCGGTTTTTCCTGCATTTTTGATCTCATTATTTTCGATTAGTGTGTTCAGGGGAGCCCAAGCAACAGCAATGGATGTTCCCGATGAAAGTGAAGGGAAATTATTATTCTCGATCTCTATGAAATTACTGCCTGGCGTGTGTTTCTTAACAACCGCACTGTGTCCTGCATAAGGGCCATCCAGAATAAAAACCGCGTGCCCTTTCAAATTCTGTGTCACCGTCTTTTCAAAAAGAGCTTTTATAAAAAATTCCCCTTCATTCATATCTTCTGTTAGATGTCCGAAATAAGTTTTCGTATTATAATCTACGCTGATGCCTTCCTCAGAGACGTTGAAAATTTTATTGCCGGTGATCTTATTATCAGAGATTTTACCCAAACGTTGGCTTATGATAATTACACCAGTTCTCGTTTTTCCATCGCCGGTAATTTGGTTGTCTTTAATTATATTTCTTTCGAAATCCCCGCTTAATTGAACGCCATATCCTTCCACACAAGAACATTTGTTTCTTTCTATTCGTCCATCAGAAAGACCATCGCAAAATATGGGATACCCCCCGAAAGAGGATATTTGGTTATTAATAACGGAACAATTTTTGTTCACATTTAGCCATATTCCCGTGCCTCCGGAAACCACGCATTCTTGAATACGAACATCGCGTGCAGCATAATCAATCTTTACAACCGGCTTAAATCCTTTTTCTTTTCCGATGAAGCTGGGGCCGGATAAGAAAACCCCGGTTTGCAGTATCCATTTCCCCTTAACAACATTAACCACACCTTTCCCGACAACAGAAACGTGCGGTGGCACAACAATATTCTTATCGGTTAGATAATGCCCATTAAGTATGACGTTAGTGTCTTTATGCTCTTGCGCAAAAGCCAAGGCATCATTGATGGCCTGGCAGTCGGGGGATGTTCCATCGGATAACGCCCCGAACATAATAGGGTCAACATTGTCCTCATTCAAAAGCCACAAAGAGCCGTCTTTATGCTGAATTGTTCCTGTGCCAAGTGCTGTGTTTCGTTTGATGCGCTTATATTTTGCCGTCAATGGAGGGGAAGATTCATTAAATCTATGAATTTGAATTTCTTGCGTAGGTGCAGATAATGTTGAATTCAAAAAGTCGGAAACTGTTTCGAAAAAGGGAAGCGTACTATTTGATTGCGAAAACGAATTTCGTATCCATAAGGGAACGGACAGAAACAAGGGCGCAGATATTAAGGCGCCAATAAATGCTCGCCTCTTACAACTAATCATTTTCCTCAACCTTGGACGTGCTGTTGTTTTCCTTGTAATCAGGAAAAGGATTGCGCGCTTCATATTTATGAAGATCATATTTTATGGCGTGATTTCCGGGGCGCATAGGTCTGTGACTTAGCCAGGAAAGAATCTTTTTATGCAACGGAGCATCCTCGGCTGTTGCCTCTGATAATGTGTTGTTTTTAATTGTGATAGATATATTTTGCGTTTCTTTTTCTCCCGCAATAATCCATCCAAGTTTGGGGAAATCTAAAACAAAATCATTTTGTTCTACGGGCAATGGTACTTCGGGCGTATCCCAAAAAGGATCATTATCGGGATGCATAAAAGCAAGCACAAGAGAGCGAAAACTCCATCCGCAGCTACCAGCCCCTGAATAATTATCGACATAACGTAAATCCTCTTCATAATAACCTTGCGTTACCGTTCCTTCCCGCAGCATCCCTTTTTCAATAAAATGAGACCATGTAATGTTCAGAGCACGCCGCGCAAGGCCTTTATTATGATCTGTCGGATTTAATAAAGATAAAGCAAGAAGCGGAGACGGTATAGCGCCACGATAACATAAGCTTCTTCCCATAATGGGGAAGCCGATCGGGGATATCAGATGGCTCGTAGTATGCGCCGCCATAGGAAGAATTTCTTCTAGAAAAGAAAAATCAAACGTCTTGTCCAGATAGTGTATCCAGAATAGTTCGTAGGAAATTCCCCACGTATTATAAAAATCGACGCCCTCGGGCTTATCAAAAAAATAACCGGCTTCAAGGTAATTCTTTTTAAAAGCTTCGTAATGTTTATAGGCATTAGAATTAAGCGCATATCCCAGACGAGAAAGAATAATGTCTGTTGTTACAATAAAAAGGTGCCAATTATTATCATGTGATTTTTTATCGTTAACCTGATTAAGCCATGAAAAAACCTGTTTTTTTTGTTCTTCCGAAAAATTATCCCAGATATGCTTCTTCGTAAGCCACAAGATACGGGCGATATCAGGTGCTTCGACCATACGTTGGTCAAGATCCCCAATGTCTCCCCAATAAAAAGGGCTTTGTGAAGAGGTCCCTTCCAAAATTCCATTGCGTAAAAAAGTTACAATATCAAAGGTTTTTCCATCCGGCAAAACGACATCGGCGTTTCGGCCCGCTGAAACCCATGAAGCAAGAAGAAGGCCGCTTCGTGCAAAACCCTCAAGCCCGTTGACCTTAAAGCCTTGGTAGCTAAGTACCCCCGGATATTGGATCCGTTCATTTTTCTTTGTTTTGAATTGATTTACACCATAGGCAAAATATGAAAAAAGATTTTTATAACGTTCCAGGGTGTCGGTCGTTGAGAGGAAAGTGTCTTTTGTCTCAATATCTATTTCACTTGGCTTGTCAGAAAACGAGAAATAGCTACTATATCCCTCCGCGCCTTTTAGCGTTCGAAGGCCCCAAATGGCGCCGCCCGCACAGAGCAGCATAATGCTGAATAATATAAAAATCAAAATACTGTAATTATAAATAAACAAGGCGCTTCCTTTATCATTTTCAAAGACTTTTCTCTTTGAGAGATTGCATATAAATAGACAATAAATTATAAATATTTAACAGGGATTTTATAGGTTTTTTTACATGCATTTTTTCTTATCAAAAAAAATAGATGCACCGGCATCCGGTACGTTCTTTATAGACATATTAAGAGCATTGGCCATCATATTTGTAGTTAATTCACATCTGGATACCATTTATCCTTATAGTTTTCTTGGTACCGGGGGAATGTTCGGCGATCAATTGTTCTTCTTTATATCCGGTTATACTCTTTACTTGAGCTATCAACACAAACAAAGATCCTTTTTCCAATGGATCGGGCATAGACTTTTAAGGGTTTACGAGCCTGTCCTTATTATAGGACTTTTCTTTATTTTTATAGGATTTAAGCACATAACATCCATATCGGATTTCTTTTGGACGCTGATGGCATCAAAAGATTATTGGTTTTTGCCCGCCATCGCCGGCTTCTATTTTCCTGTATATTTTCTTATAAAAGGCAATATTTCTGAGAAAACATATATGGCCCTTTTCGCTTTATTGGGCATTTTATATTTGAGCGCTTATTCTATCTTGGTCGATAAAACATCATGGAGCATGGAAAACGTCATATATTTCAAATGTATTTACTATTTCTTTGTTATCTCTTTTGGCGTTTTGGTCGCTCGTTTTTACACTTTTCAAAAAGGCCGTATTAAAGATTTAGGCATTCTTATCCTGTTAACCGGCTTGTTTTACGGGACATTAGGTCTGATAAAGTACACAGACCATTTTGAATATCAGGCCCTTGCTCATCCTATTGCTTTTATGTGGTTAATCGCCCTTTTCCGCGCCGTTCAATACGAACCACTTCAGTTGTGGATCAAGAAATATTTTTCTTCTGTGATATCCTTCCTTGCCAGGACAACATTGCAGATATATTTGCTGCACATGTTCTTTGTGCTCCATCCTCTTGTCAAGGAAGCATCATTCCCGATGAATATCGTTATGGTTATCATCCCGACTTTAATTCTTGCCGGACTATTTGAGAAAATATCTTTTGCAGAATTCACGCGTTCAACGAAAAAGAAAAGCGCTGAAATTGAAAACATTAAAGCCACTTAAAATCAGGAAAATTTTTCTATAGCATCCTTATAAATTTTCTCAAGAGAAGCTATTCCGGCGGATGGAGAAAAGTTTTCTTCATATAGTTTTCGGCCTTCAAGCCCCCATTTGGTGAGCTCTTTTTCGTTGTTATATACCTCTATAAGGGTTTTTCTCCATGCCTCTACATCTCCTGCGGGAATAACCCGGCCTGTTTTGTGATCTTGCACAATTTCGGCCAAAGAGCCAATTTCCGAAACAAGTAAGGGCGTTCCGGTTGCCATAGCTTCGAGAACGACCATTGGGAATCCCTCATACCAATGGGATGGCACGACCAGCGCCTGGGCTTTTTTTAAATGCGCCATAACCTCTTTCGGTGAAAGCAGCCCCAAAAAACGAACCTTATCCGAGCTATATTTCTGGAGGCTTTCTTTTTCCGGGCCATCACCAATAAGGTCGATGTTAATATCCAAATCACTTGCGGCCTGTAAAAAGGTTTCTACGCCTTTTTCCTTGGTCATACGGCCGATATAAAGAATTTTATTGTCGCGTAGTTCTTCACCCCGACCGATGTCATTTAAACAATTTCCCCGCACAACGATGCTCTCATCAGGGAAGTTGCCCTTCAAGTACCGGCTTTTAGCAAAATGCGTTAAAGCTATTAATGTGATCGTATTGGGGTAAGAAGATATAAGTTTTTTTAAGTATGGCCCGATCGTACTAACGCAAGCTGAGCCTATCAGAGAGTTTCGGTAGCATCGGTGTAACAGGCCGGAAAGGCGCGTGCCTGTTACACAATCCTCACAAATCTGTCCATCCCTTAGAAGTATACCGCCGACACAAAGAGGCCTGAAATTATGTAGCGTTAAAACAACCGGAACCTTTTGTTCTGCGGCGCATTCAATGACGGCGGGAGAAAGAGTCGGGAAGAAATTATGGATATGAACAATGTCAGGTTTGAAATCCTGCAATGCTTTAGAAAATAATGATACAGAATCGGGGTTTTTGAGAACGTGCACCGCAGCCAATGCCTTGGCTTTGAAACCTGATATATGGTCATTGGTTAATACTAACCTATGCACATCATGTCCGGCTTCTTCTAACAATGCGGTCTCATTATGAAAGACCGTGTCTTCCCCGCCTTTTTGCTGATAAGCTGTGTGGGCAACAAGAATTTTCATTAGCGCTTATTCATCCATGCTTTAAGGATAATCAACGCAAAGCGCGGATTGTTTATAATATAACGCCGCCATACGCGCTTTGGTTCGCTAAGCAGACGGTGCAACCATTCAAGACCGTAAGCCTGCATCCATGCCGGCGCACGGCTTTTGGTGCCCGCATAAAAATCGAACACAGCCCCGATAGCCGCAGAAAAACCGACATCAAGATCGCCTTTATGGGCTTCCATCCACTTTTCTTGCTTTGGTGCCGTCATTCCCACCCACAAAACATCCGGTTTGGCCGCATTAACAACCTTGATCATGGCCGCATTATCTTCGTCAGAGAATTCCGGTTTAAAGGGAGGAGAGAGAGTCCCTGCAATTTTTATCGCTGGGAAATCTTTTTGAAGGCGTGTGGCCATTTTATCCAAAACAGCTTGAGATGATCCCAGGAAAAAGTAAGAAACGCCGCCTTTTTCTTGCGCTAGTTCCGATACGGCATTAAAGAAATCATAACCGGATACACGCTCGGACACCTCTATACCCAAGGCGCGACCGGCCAGCACAACACTTGCCCCATCGGCAAGCAACATATCCGCATTCATCAATGCCCCGGAAAATGCCGCATCATCCTGTGCTACGCATGTTGAATGCGCGTTTATTGTTGCCACG
This sequence comes from Alphaproteobacteria bacterium, assembly GCA_050297015.1. Taxonomy (GTDB): domain Bacteria; phylum Pseudomonadota; class Alphaproteobacteria; order Micavibrionales; family Micavibrionaceae; genus JACKJA01. Next base: position 281,165 of record JBNKRZ010000005.1, read on the forward strand.
ACTTTGCGCCGTTGCTCAATAAGTTCCATCGCCGCTTTGGCTGTGTCTTTGATACCAAGTGTGTTCAGTGAATATTGTAAGAAAGGTTTGCTCATAAAATTCTATTCCTTGAGAGTTTTAAATTTTGTGTAAAAATCTTTTATCTGGTCTATGAAGAAGAAAATCACAACAGATGTGTAGGTAACGCCGCCAATACAAATCATTGCGATTAAAGATAAAATATCATTATTCAAATATGGCGATATAATTATCAAAATACTAACCATTATTCCACAAGCCATAATTACGGGCCAGAGTTTGGCATAATCAACGAATAAGTTGAAAGACAATATTTTTTTCAAGGCAATCGTATAAATGATGCTCCCGGTAAGCATTGCCGCGCTATACCCAATGGCTACGAATAAAAGACTATGTTGGGATAAGAAAAGGCAAAGAAGTATAGATAAAGCAGAGGTGAATATATTTACATTTAAGAAAGTTCCCATAGCATTATGAGCCCGAAAGGCGCTGCTGATAATTCTTGTAAAAGCCAAAGCAATAGCGCTGAATAAAATGACTCGCAATATAACGATCGCGTCCAGCCATTCCGGACCAAATAATAGCGGTATCATAAGCGGTGCAATAACGGCCAACCCGGTGACGCTGGGGAATAGAAATAATCCTAAGCATGTCACCAATCCCGATAAAATTTTAGCTTGCTCTTTCGTGTCATTTTTTAGTGCAGAAAGCGTTGGAAAGGCAACATTGTAAAAAGGAGAAAATACGATCTCGCATAAGGCAGCGGTAATTCTTGTCGCAAAAGCATATAATCCAACCGCTTCGACAGATAAGAATAGACCTATAAAAATACGGGGAAGATGTTCTTGCGCATATATAGCAAAATATGATCCCGAGGTTTTAAACCCGGGGAAGAAGATATCCTTTATACTTTTAAAATCAAATTGCAGTTTAGGATACCAATGACAAAAACTCCACAAGACAACATTTATCACAATAAAATATGTAATTTGCTGAAGAACTATTGCCATTGCACCAAAGCCATGCAAGGCCAGCGTGACACCAACCACGCCGCCTGAAACAGTTGCTATTAATGTACGTAAAGCCGGAATTTTAAAATTCATCGCTTGTGCATATAAAGCATTGGGGAGTGCTGACATCCCCAACAAAACCGGAACAATAGAAAAAATAATCAACAAATCAAAAAGCCGCGGCTGATCAAATAAAAGAGCCACAGGATAGGCCAGCGCTATTCCCAATAAACTGAAAAACAGGCCACAACCCACGGCTCCCCAGAACGCCGTAGATAAAATAATATCATCCTTGTGACGTTTACTCACCACACCGTCAAGGATAAAACAAAACAAGGTCGTAACAAAACCTACATAAGTCATACAAATGGAAACCAGACCATATTCCTCTGGCCCGACTATCTTTGCCACCACCGCAAAAACGAACAAAGAGGCTATCTGCGCCCCCCCTTTTTCAAGGAAGGACCAAAAAACGCCCGTGGCTGTTTTGCGATGAATGCTCATTATTTACCATCACCTATCAATTCATTGATGTAATCAATTGTTACGCCGGCCCCGGATAACAGTCTTTCCCCGCGGTGTTTTGCCCTTAATGCCGCATAATGAAACAAAATTTTATCGTAAAGTTTTGTCCCAAGAATGAATGAAAGAGAAATCTTGGCCAGATCTTTGCCAACTTTCTTCGTCAAACGGACTTTGGCGATGAAATACTTTATCGCATATCTTTTCCGTCCCCATTTGGTGAAACGTATAAAAAACAGGGAATACAAAAGAGGCAACATGATCTCGCGATCTTCTTTTGGTTGCAGTTTGTATAAAGAACAAAGCGCTAATATCTGCTTACGGTGCTTTGCCGTATATGTTGGCAACGGATTGGTTGTCGGAGACCTATACAGCATAAGCGGTTTGGCAATCGTTTCAATAGGACCAAGCGTAGAAAGACGCAGCCAGAAGCCATAATCATGGCTGCCATTTATGGGGGGATAGCCTCCTACGCTATCCGCAGCAGATTTCCTTACACATATAGCACTGCTTCCTCCCAATATATTTCCCTTACTGAGCAACGCCTCACGAGAAACAGGCGCGGTAACAATATGCGCTCTATACGGAATTAAATTATACATACACCAGAAAAAACCGATGGCGCAGGCTGGAACGTCTTCTGAGGCGTTTTCCCAGAATTTTGCCATTTCTTCTAAAGCATTTGGCAAATAGCAATCATCCGAATCTATGATCGCTATAAACTCTCCCGAAGCATGCTTCATCGCTCTATTCAGAGAATATGCGCCACCTTTGTTAACCTCGTTTCTCAATACGACAAGATTAACGCCTTCAGGCGGTGGGGGGAGCATATCATTTGTAAGAGGGCAGTCCGAAGCATCGTCAACGATCACGATTTCTTTGGGAAGGTGGGTTTGTTTATAGATGCTTAGAACAGTTTGTCTTGTTTCAATAAGCCTGTCTTTTGTCGGAATAACCACCGAAAAACTGATAAATTTATTTTTCATTTGTCCCAATCCTTCACAGGTTTTTAAAATTTATCTTTTCGTTGACACTTTTTTCAATCAATAGATAACCGGATGAGTGGTCTCTTCCCAACTATCATGCTTACTCTGTTTCGCTTGTAAGCGTTATTTTCGTAGACGCAGCTATACTTTCAAGCGCACAATGATGCAACTTTTTTATAAAAATAAAGCAAAACGATTATAATTTTCATAGTGAAACGGTTTGCGTTCCCATGAGTATTGGCCTATCTGTTTGCTTTAGATACATGTGACTACAGTATCTAAAAGAATTGCACCTAATTAATGGAGTCCTGGCCCTGATTATGAATATAAGATTGCTTAAGAAAATTGTTATTATACTGATATTGATTATCGTATATTTAATCAGCACAGTGCCTATAGGCTTGTTCTTATATTCCCTGAAATCAAATAATGGAATTGATATATTCAATAAAACAGGTTTTCACAGCTATATTCATTGCTTAAACGAAGAAGCGCAAAAGATAGGAAAGTAGTTTTTTATATCATTGCAAAACCAATCGGAGTCGGTCGTGTGATATGGGGGGTTATCACCAACATTCAAAGACCTCATAGCAGCCGCTTCTTTCTTTCTCTGTAAACAAATTCTATAACGATAGAATGAGTAAAAAAATCCATATTATTGGGAAGCATGCTCTTTTGCTTTGTCTGGAGGGGGTGGCTGTTCTTGCGTTGCTGGTTTTATTGGCCGGTGGCGTTTTGGTTTGGCGGCTTGGCTCCGGTCCTTTGGATGTCGGTTTTGCCCGTGAGTATATTGAAGATTCATTATATGATTTTTCGACAGGTTATAGTGTTGCGTTGAATACGGTCGGTTTGGTATGGCCGGATACCAGCGGCCCGGTGATGCTTGATTTAGGCGGTATGCAGCTTTTAAAAGATGGCCAGCCCGTTCTCGAAATCGAAAAAGTTGCTTTAGGTTTGGCAGGTATGCCGCTTTTGACCGGCAGTGTGGAGCCGTCTCATATTATTTTAACCGGCCCCTCTCTACGGCTTATACGTAATGAAGATAATCAGGTTACTCTGGGGGTTGAGGGCGAGACTTTTACGCGTTCTGAGACGGAGAATGCCGCGCCGGAATCTGAAAGCGCGTTAATGCGGATTGTTCATCGCTTATCTCAATCGCAGGACGGCAGCGGCGAAGCCTCGCCACTCGATCATTTGCAAAGCCTTGAAATCAAGGATGCCCGCATGGTGATGGAAGACCATGTTTTGGGCATTACATGGTTTTTGCCTCACTTGGATACATTGTTTTCGCGGGATGATGCCGGACTGGTTGTCAGTTTTGCTATAGATTTGCCGGGGGGGCACGATCAGGCGTCGAATATTCGGGCAGACATTGTTTACACACGCAACAGTGATGATTTCAAATTTCATGCGCATGTGCAGGATTTTGACCCTCATATTATCTCTCGCAAGATCGAAGCGCTGGCGATGCTTAACGATCATGATGTGACGGTAAATGGCGATATTTATGCCGTGCTTGATTCCGAATTCCGGATTAAAACGGCGCAGCTTTCTCTTGTATCGGATGAAGGGGTACTTTCTTTGCCGGATCTTTACGATGAGCCGCTCCCTTATGAGCAAATCGTTTTTGATGCCGGCTACGATTATGAAAGTGGTGTGGCCAGTCTTGATAAATTTTCTATGACGGCGCGGGACGTTACGGTCGCTCTTTCAACAAAGGCGCGCTACGATAGGGAAAAGAACGCTCTTGACGCGCCTGTCTTACTGGCGATTGATGATTTGCCGCAGGAGCGCATAGCGGCTCTTTGGCCTGATACTTTGCGGGGGCTTCCGGTTGAGGCATGGCTCACGCAGCGTTTATCAAAGGGACGGCTGCACGATATTGCCGTGCGTTTTGATGTGTCCGCGCAGCGCAGTGAAGAAGAAAGTTGGATTATCGCCGCGAACAATATTACGGCTGATTTTGGCCTGACAGATATGGATGTTGACTATCGTGCGCCCTTGATGCCTGTGAAGGCGGCAACGGGGAAGGGGCATTTTTCCGGTGATGTTCTGGCTATTGATATAGCCAAAGGAAAACTGGCAGACATGGCTGTAACGGCGGGGCGTGTGGAAATCGACCATATCATCGGCGATGGTGTTGGGGAGGCCAATATTGATGTGGCCCTCAATGGACCGTTGCGTGATGTGTTTAAGTATATCGGGCCGGAACCGATCGGGATGAGTGCGGAAAAGCTTGGCTTTGATCCCGCACAGGTCGACGGCCGCGCCGCGCTGGATATCAATGTTAATTTCCCGACCAGCAAGGATTTGAGAGCCGAGCAAGTCAAAGTCACGGTTAAGGGGACTTTGAATGATGTTCTTTTGCCGGGTGTGGTCAAGGATATGGCCTTGACGGGTGGCCCGTTGGCTTTGACGGTCAAGGGGGGAACAGCCTCGCTGAAGGGAAATGGGGTGCTTGACGGGCGGCCTGTGGCTTTGACGTGGGAGCAATATCTGGACCTTGACGGTGCGCCTTACGACAGCCGGATTACGGCGCAGATGAAGGCCGATTTTGATTTTCGCCAAAAGTTGGGAATAGGGCTCGAAGATTGGGTGGCTGGTGTTTTGCCGGTTGATGTCACTTATACCTCTTTTGTTGACGGGCGTGCTGAGGCTCATGTGAAGGCTGATTTGGCACCGGCGGTTTTGATGATAAAGCCGTTTGATTTTGAAAAGCCTGTGGGAACGTCGGGGACGGCGACATGTAAGGTTTTCTTTAATCGCGGGGCCGTGCGAGAAATTCGTGATTTGACGATTGAATCGCCAGCCGTTCGTTTGTCAAAGGGGCGTTTTATTTTTACCGGGGCGGAGGAGCTCTCGCAAGGGGAGGTTCCACGGATTGTCTTTGGTGAAAACGATTTGAAGCTAGAATTTGAGACGACGCCCAGCGGCGCGCTAAAGATTGCCATTGATGGGGCTTTTATGGATGCGCAGCCCTTTTTAAACAAACGTAAGGGGGTGGAGCCGTATGACGGGCCGCCGCTTTTGGCTTCGGTGAATGTCGACCGGATGCGCACGCACCCCGCGCGATTGGTGGAGCGCGCAAAAATCTACCTCAACATGGCGGATAACGGTGATGTTCATCAATTGGAAATGGATGCCGTGGCGGGGAAGGGCGATGTTTATTTCCGCTTTAAACCTGATGACTCCGGAAAAATGATGGTGCGCTTTGAGGCGGATGATGCCGGAGCCGCTCTGCGGGCGTTTGATGTTTATGAGAATATCGAGGGGGGAACCTTTATTTTGTATGGGGAAGCGCCCGATTTGAAACGAAATAAAACGCTGGTCGGTACAGCCAGCCTTAAAGATTTTCACGTAACGCAAGCGCCGGTTCTGGCACGGCTACTGAGCGGTTTGGGGCCGACAGGTGTGCCGCAATTGCTGAGCAACGATGGTATTTATTTCGGTCAGTTGGAAGCCGATTTTGAATGGTATATCAAAAACAAGGGCGATCTTTATTTGATCCGCGACGGGCGCACGTCGGGATCTTCGCTGGGTTTAACGTTTGACGGCCAGATCGACAAGGCCGCCGCAACCATTGATATGAGCGGCACCATCGTGCCGATGTCGATGTTGAACGAGCTGGTTGGTAATATTCCGATTATTGGCCGAATATTATCCGGCGGGCAGGGCAGCGCTTTGTTCGCGGCAACTTATACGGTTAAGGGTGATGCCGAAGAGCCGGAGATTACCGTCAATCCGCTATCTGTCCTTGCGCCGGGGATCGTGCGTAAGGTTCTGTTCGAGGAATAAAAATTACTTTACCCGCACCAGCGCGTGTTTTTTCTTGGATGTTGAGATTTTGACGTAGCCGTCCGGGGTCATATCGCCCATCGTAATGGCAAAGCCAGAATCGGTGACCGGGTTATCATTGACCTTGGCCCCGCCTTGTTCGACGATCCGGCGCGCTTCCCCCTTTGATTTGGTTAGACCCGCTGTGCAGGTTACTTCAACAAAGGGAATGCCCTGTTCGAGGGCGCGGCCATCGACTTCAATGCTTGGCAAATCATCGCCGACACTGCCTTGTTCAAAGACTTTTTGGGCGGTGGCTGCGGCGTCTTGCGCGGCTTGTTCGCCGTGGCAGAGTTTTGTTGCTTCAAAAGCGAGAACCTTTTTGGCTTCGTTGATCTCCTGTCCTTGCAGGGCTTCGAGTTTTTCAATCTCCGCAATCGGCAGGACCGTAAAGCGCCGCAGAAGCGTACCGACCATGACATCCTCGACGTTGCGCCAATATTGGTAATAATCGTAAGGGGAGAGCATTTCTGCATTCAGCCACACGGCGCCGTTCTCCGTTTTGCCCATTTTCTTGCCGTCCGGCGTGGTCAGCAGCGGCGCGGTCAGGGCATAGAGGTCATAGCGGTGGGATTTGTGTCCTAGCTCAACACCGTTAATGATATTGCCCCATTGGTCGGACCCGCCCATTTGCAGGATCGTGCCATAGCGTTTATGTAGTTCGACGAAGTCATAACCCTGCATGACCATATAGTTGAACTCGAGCAATGACAGCGGGCTTTCCCGTTCGAGACGCTGCTTGACGCTTTCAAAGCTCAGCATCCGGTTAACGGTGAAATAGCGGCCGTAATCGCGCAGGAATTCCAGATATTTCAACCCATCCAGCCAGTCATTATTATTGACCATCAGCGCATCCGTTTCCCCATCACCGTATTTCAGGAATTGAGTAAAACAGGTGCGGCGGATCGATTCCATGTTGGTTTCGATTGCTTCATCGTCGAGCAATTTGCGCTGTTCGTCCTTGAAAGACGGATCGCCGATTTTTGATGTGCCGCCGCCCATCAGGGTAATCGGCTTGTGCCCGCATTGCTGGAACCAATACAGCATCATAATGCCGGTCAGGTTGCCGACGTGCAGGGACTGCGCCGTCGCATCAAAGCCGATATAGGCGCTCTGCACGCCCTCGCACAGTTTTTTGTCCAGGGTTTCGAAATCGGAGCACTGATTTATAAAACCGCGCTCTTCTAGAATATTTAAGAATTTTGATTTGTATTGAGTCATTATTTCTCTTTTTTGTCATTCTGAGCGGAGCGAAGAATCTTTTTGCTGCCACTCATCAGTTAAATCTTTCCATTCGGAATTCATGTTATTTACAAGTTCATTCTTTCGTTTGCGTACCCAGCCTTTTATCTGTTTTTCGCGCTGTATGGCATCGTTTATATCAGAATAATGTTCATAATAAACCAGTTTTGTCGCGTTATATTGTTTGGTGAATCCGGGAATTTTCTTCGTTTTGTGTTCGTAAGCACGCCGTTCCAGATTGTTGGTTACGTCCGTGTATAAAACGCGGTGTGTATAATTGGTCATCATGTAAACGTAATAATTATGATCGGCCATTTTATAGATCCTTCGCTAACGCTCAGGATGACAGAGTTGAAATTGTATTGTAAGACGTTAAGCATGAGTGAAGAAAAAGTCTATACCGCAATTGGTTTGATGTCCGGCACATCGTTGGATGGGGAAATCGACGTAGCGCTGATTGAAACCGACGGACGTGCTTACGTGAAGCCGCTGGGCTTTTATGCGCACCCTTATGATAAGGCTGTTCGTGACAAGGTGCGGGTCTGTTTCGGGCGGACGCTGCCGGATTCTGAAACGAAAGAGGCGGAGGCTTTGGTGACCGATGTTCACATAGAAGCCGTGAAAGCGTCGGGCTTTAAAGCTGATATGATAGGTTTTCACGGTCAGACCATTACGCACGATCCCGGTCATGGGCTTTCATGGCAGCTTGGCGATGGGGCGCGGCTGGCGCAGGAGACGGGCATGGATGTCGTGTGTGATTTTCGCATGGCTGATGTAAAAGCGGGTGGGCAGGGCGCGCCGCTGGCACCGCTTTATCACCGGGCGATTATGGCGGGAGCGGATAAGCCCGCCGCCGTTCTTAACCTCGGCGGCGTGGGCAATGTGACATATATAGGGGCGGATGATTCCCTGATCGCGTTTGATACCGGCCCGGCCAATGCCTTGATGGATGATTATGTGGTAAAGCATTTGGGGGAGGAGTTTGACAAAGACGGTGCTCTGGCCGCGGTGGGAACGGTTGATGAGCAAGCCGTAGCGGCCTTTTTACAGCATCCTTATTTTAAGATGTTGCCGCCGAAGTCTCTTGATCGCAATAGTTTTGAAGCCTCATTGCCGTCCTTGCCGGACGGGGCGGAAGATGCGCTGGCAACGCTCAGTGCTTTTACGGTTGAGGCGGTGGTCAAAGCCTGTGAGCATTTTCCAGACGCGCCGCGATGTTGGTATGTCTGCGGTGGCGGGCGGAAGAATAAGCATTTGATGGAGCGCTTGCGCGTGCGGTTGGGCGTTCCCGTGCTGCCGATCGAAGAGGCAGGCTATAACGGCGACGCAATCGAGGCGGAGTGCTTTGCCTATCTGGCGGTGCGTTCGCGTTTGGAGCTGCCGCTGTCCCTGCCGGAAACAACGGGTGTGCCGCAGCCGCAAATTGGTGGGATGTATTATCCGCGCGGGGCCATGTGTGGCAAAACGCGGGTGCGCGGTTCTTGATAGCGTTGCAGAACAGGCTTTTCGTCAACATCTTCAATGGGATGCAGATCCATCGTTTCTTCCGCTGTAGGTTCTTTGCTTTCTTTTTCATTATCGAAAAGGGATGCTGTTTTGAATGCAAGGGTTCCTGCTCCTAAGGCTATGGTCAAAGCGATGGGGGCGGCAAAAACTTTTAATGCGGCAGCTTTCATAATGTGTAACCTCTATTACAAATTTACTATTGTTTTATGGAGGGGCACTATAAGAGATTTCTCGCATCCCCGTCAATTTATATTATGTAAATAATTTTCCTCTTGTTCTTTAAGGCGCGGCGGGGTTTATTCATCCGATGGCGATAAAAACGGCGAATTCAGACACAATTAAAGAAGCGGCTTCTCTTATAAGAGAGGGGCGGCTGGTGGCTATGCCGACGGAGACGGTCTACGGTCTGGCGGCCGATGCCACGAACGGGGAAGCGGTGGCACGCATTTTTGAGGCCAAAGGCCGCCCGGCCTTTAATCCGCTGATTGCTCATGTGGCCTGTGTGGAAGAGGCGGCGCAGATTGTTGAGATGGATGACCGGGCACGCAGTGTTGCGCAGGCTTTCTGGCCGGGGCCGTTGACATTGATCTTGCCGCGGCGGGATGATTCCCCCATTTCTTCATTATGTAGTGCGGGTCTGCCGACGCAGGCTGTGCGGGTGCCGTCTCATAAAACGGCGCTGGCTCTTATAAAAGAGGCCGGCGTGCCCTTGGCCGCGCCCAGTGCTAATAAATCCGGAAGCGTCTCGCCGACCACGCCTTTATTGGTGGCGGAAAGTCTGGGCGATGGTGTTGATATGATTCTGGCGGCGGGGCCGTGCGATGTGGGCCTCGAATCGACCGTTCTGGATTTAAGCGGCGTGGAGGCTTTGGTTTTGCGTCCCGGTGCGATCACGGCGGAGCAAATTGGTGACGTTCTGGGTTGTGCGGTTTCTTATGATCCGGGCGACCATGATAAGCCGAAATCGCCGGGGCAGCTTTTGCGTCATTATGCGCCGTCAATTCCCGTGCGTTTGAACGCGATTGATCTGGAACCGGGGGAGGCGCTCTTGGCTTTTGGCTCTATAAAGTTTATGGGCGTTAAAGGCGGCGGTGCGGCAAAAGATTTGCCGGAGCCTATGATTCGTAATTTAAGTGAACGCGGTGATTTGCACGAAGCGGCTTCTAATTTATTCCGGATGCTGGATGAACTTGATAGTCCCAACAACAAAGGGATCGCTGTGATGGCGATCCCTGAGGACGGTTTAGGTCTGGCGATTAACGATCGTCTGCGCCGTGCGGCGGCAGGCTCCCTATCAGCCGAAAGTTAGAGCGTGGATTTCAAGGGCACCCAACCCAGCTTCTCTCTTTCGCGTGTAATGGTTAAATTTTTCAGCTAAGTGCGCGTTGTTAAAACGACCAACTCCAAAAGCACGGTATAGGGCATTAAAACCGAAGTCGTTGTAGATTTTCTCTTTTAGTTTTTTTAGTTCTTTTTTCATTTGTTAACGAACCTCCTTATTCGTTGATTTAAAAATATACGTAAATCAATTAAAAGTCAAGAAAATTCGATGTAAACGGCGCAAGTAACCGCCCTTGTTTTCTGCGGATCGTTTTTATTTTTATTGCACTCTATTTTACTGTTTTGTTTTATTTTGTTATGGGTATTTCTTGTTTATTTAAAGTAATGTGCTTTTTTGTTACTGAAGGGGCAAAAAGGAGTGGTGAGGCAAAAAAAATGGAAAAAAGTGAAAAAGATGTTTGACAGGAAAAAACACCCGTTATATAAGACCCACCTCGGCAGCGCGAAGGGCCGAAATTCGGAACGAGACGCGCTGCTTTTTGTTTGCAAAAAATAAGGCTTTACGCTTTAAAAAAGCAAAAAAAGAGTTGACTAAGGTTTTGCCAGAGACTATAAAGCAGACCTTCGTTAAATCGAGGTTTCCGGAGATTTCTCCGGTATTACGCACCGGTATTTAGATTTCGGTCTTTTTGAGTGTGCGGCGGTTCTTGGACATCGTTGATAAGGAAAAAAGGGATACGCAGGCAGCAGTGTTGTCGGTCGTGTTGAACGCGTCAGATAAAATAGATCTGCTGGTTTTGTGTATCGCTAACTAAGTAACTACAGTTACGTGTAAGCAAGCAATTAAAGCTAAGCAGGTCCTTATATATTGACTTCTGTTAAAGAATGTCTTTATGGACAAATTAATTCTTTGAGCAGATGGATTCAAACTTAAGAG
>JBNKRZ010000006.1:0-18769 GCA_050297015.1 Alphaproteobacteria bacterium
GTGAGGAAGAAAAATGGAAAAATATCGCCAAGCGCGAGTTGCGGGATATCGTAAAACCGGAACGCCTCTTTGAATATATCGAACGTCAGGCCGATTCCATTGAAGCGATTTTTCACATGGGTGCGATTTCCTCGACGACGGAATGGGACGCCGATAAGGTTATCGAGAACAATTTCACATTGACCCGTAAGCTTTGGAAGTGGTGCGCTGATAATAACGCACGCTTCATTTATGCTTCATCCGCGGCGACTTATGGCGACGGCACGCAAGGGTTTAAGGATGATGATGCTTTTGATGCGCTGGAAAAATTGCGTCCCCTGAACCCTTATGGCTGGTCGAAACATTTGTTTGACCGCCGGGTAAGCCGGATTGTTCATGACGCCGAAAGCACCAAGAATGAAAAACTGCCGCCACAATGGTGCGGCTTGAAATTCTTTAATGTTTATGGCCCGAACGAATATCACAAGGGCGACCAGATGAGCGTAGCCTGTAAGCTCTATCCGCAAGTGATGGCAGGCGCCTCGGCGCGTTTGTTTAAATCGCCGCACCCGGATTATGAAGATGGCGGGCAGCTTCGTGATTTCGTCTATGTTGGTGACTGTGTTGATGTGATGTTGTGGCTTTACGACCATTCGGATGTGAGCGGTCTGTTTAATGTCGGCTCCGGGAAGGCGCGCAGCTTTAAAGATTTAGCCGAATCTGTCTTCACCGCGGCGGGTAAGGAGCCCAAAATTAATTATATTGATATGCCGCAGGAATTACAGGGCAAGTACCAGTACTTTACGCAGGCCGATATGAGTAAGCTCCGTGCGGCTGGTTACGACAAGCCCATGACCGAGCTTGAAGAAGGCGTGCGTCAGTATGTGCAGGACTTTATGGCGACGGAAGATCCTTATCAGTAAAAACGGTTCTTTTGTCCCCCGGCGGCGTCAAAGCTTGCCTTCGGTCCTCAAATACGCTTTTGTATTCTGCGATCCTCGGCTTTGCTTTTTCTGGCCGGATGAACAAAAACCCTCGTTTTTATGAGGGGCAATTATAGTGTGAGGTTTTAAAACGTGCCTTTTCCCAACATAGATCCCGTGGCAATTTCGTTGGGACCGCTTGAAATCCGTTGGTATGCGCTGGCATATTTAGCCGGAATTTTGCTGGGGTGGCGCTATGCGCTTTATATCGCTGGGCGGTTTGGACGGGGCGTAACCCGCCTTGACCTTGACGACTTTTTACCGTGGGCCGTGGCCGGGATTATTCTCGGGGGCCGGATGGGCTATGTCCTGTTTTACCAGTTTGATCTGTACATCCATAATCCGCTGGAGATTTTTAAAATCTGGCACGGGGGGATGTCCTTTCACGGCGGTACGCTGGGCGTGATTATCGCTATGATTGCTTATTGCTTTAAACGCAAGCTGCCTTTGTTACACTTCACCGATATTGTGTGCTGCGTCGTGCCGTTGGGGCTGTTCTTCGGGCGGCTGGCGAATTTTGTTAATGGTGAGCTTTTTGGCCGTATTGCTGCCGTGCCGTGGGCGATCGTCTTTCCGGCGGGGGGCGAGCTTCCGCGCCACCCTAGCCAGCTCTACGAAGCGGGGCTGGAGGGGCTTGTATTGTTGCTCTTTATGGCGCTGTTGTTGCACCGGACGAAGATTTCGCAGCGTTTTGGCGCTCTCTCCGGTATCTTTTTGGCCGGGTACGGCGTGATGCGCTTTATTGTCGAATTCTTCCGGGAACCCGATCCGCAGATCGGCTATCTCTTGTCTTACTTTACAATGGGGCAAGCGCTGTGCGTGCCGATGATGCTGGCGGGCGCATACTTGATCGTGCGAGCAAGGCCCTCTGAAAGATCATGACCTGTTTTGAAGATCATATCAAAAAACAAATCCGTCAAAGCGGCCCGCTGGATGTGTCTTCCTTTATGGCGCAAGCGGTGAGCTATTATTATGCGACGCGCGACCCGTTCGGTGCGGAGGGGGATTTTACCACTGCGCCTGAAATCTCCCAGATGTTTGGGGAAATGCTGGGCGCGTGGGTCGTTGATACGTGGCAAAAGCTTGGGTCACCTGATCCGTTTGTGCTTTTGGAATGCGGCCCCGGCCGAGGAACGCTTATGGCCGATATGCTAAGGGTAGCCAAGGGCGTGCCCGGTTTTCTTGAGGCGGCGCACGTGATGCTGATGGAGACGAGCCCGCGGCTTAGGGAGAAGCAAAAAGAGGCTCTGGCGCTTTATGATGTGCGCTGGGTTGAGAGCTTTGATGACCCGTATTGGCGTGATGTAGATGCTCCGATTATTCTTGTGGCGAATGAGCTTCTTGATGCCCTGCCGATCCGTCAGGCGCAATACGCTGATGGCCGCTGGTATGAGCGCATGATAGCCCTCCAGGGAGATAAGTTTGTTTTTGCGCTGGGGGCGGAAACGGAGGGGCCGGGGATTGCCGCGCCGGGGGATGTCTATGAAAGTGCGCCGGTGCGCGATGCTTTTATTCGGCAGGTTTCTGCATTGTTGCAAGAGCGGACGGGGGCGGCTTTGTTCATTGATTACGGTTATGAGGATTCTTCGGGTGGGGAGACGCTTCAGGCCGTAAAAGCGCACAAATTTGTGCCTGTCCTTGAGGATGTCGGTGAAGCGGATGTCACGGCGCATGTTGATTTCGCGGCCATAGCGCGCGCGGCTTCTGTTCCGGTTTGTGGACCCGTGGGGCAGGGCGCTTTTCTGGAGCGCTTGGGCATGGCACAACGGGCGCAAAAGTTGCTGGATGTTGCGTCCTTACCGCAACAAAAGCCGCAACAAAAAGAGATTAAAGCGGCTTATGACCGTCTGTGCGCGCCGAACCAAATGGGAACTCTATTCAAAGTGATGACGCTGTGCCATGATGAACGGATTGAACTGGCGGGGTTTTGAAAATGTTTTTTGAAGATGAAAACTTTCTTTCCGCTCATCCCTGTGTCAGGCACGGTTTTTTCGGGCGCCGGGGCGGTGTGGGGAAGGGGCTCTATGAGAGCTTGAATATTCACCCGCGGGCCGCAGATGACCCGGCGGCGGTGCGGGAAAATCGCGGGCGTGTGGCGCGGGCGTTGGGTGGTGATCCGCGAACGCTCCTGACCGTGGATCAATGTCACAGTGCGGATTGCATTACCGTGGAGGATTGCTGGGCCATTGATGATGCGCCCGCCGTCGATGCTTTGGTGACGGATCGGCCGGGGATCGCCTTGGGGGTCATGACGGCGGATTGCGCTCCGGTTTTACTCTATGGGGAAAAACCGGATGGCACGCCGGTGATCGCGGCAGCTCATGCCGGATGGCAAGGGGCCTTGAAGGGTGTGGTTGAAAATACGGTGCTAGCGATGGAGGCTCTTGGTGCTTCGTATGTTCGCGCGGCCATTGGCCCGTGTATTCAACAGGCATCTTACGAGGTGGACGGCGGTTTTGTGGCTAAATTTCTGGAACAGGACAGCGACAACGAACATTTTTTCAAAGCGGCGCGGAAGGACGGGCATGCGATGTTTGATTTGCCAGGCTATGTCGCGCGGCGGCTGGCCGCGGCGGGCGTGCGGCATGTATCAATCAGTGCCGCCGATACGTGTGCCGACGAAGAAAATTATTTCAGCTTCCGCCGGGCCACCCACCGCGGAGAGGCGGATTATGGCCGCCAAGTGAGCGCTATTGTAAGAAATACATAATAATCAACGAAAACACGGAAAAGTTTGTTGATTTCCGTTTCAAATTTCTTATAGTCGGGCGCATATGTTTGCAGGGTTTACTTAATATAAGGCGTGTCGTTCATGAAACTGATTGCTGGGAATTCCAACCGTTCTTTGGCTGAAGCCATTTCCGCTTACCTTAATGTGCCGCTGACCAAGGCCAGCATTCACCGTTTTTCCGATATGGAGGTCTTTGCCGAGATCCTCGAAAATGTGCGGGGGGAGGACTGCTTTGTTATCCAGTCTACTTCTTATCCGGCGAATGATAATCTCATGGAATTGCTGATTACGATTGATGCGTTGCGGCGGGGCTCTGCGCGGCGGATTACAGCCGTGATACCGTATTTCGGTTACGCACGGCAGGACCGCAAAACGGGCGGGCGGACACCAATTTCCGCCAAACTGGTGGCGAATATGATTACGGCGGCGGGTGCCGACCGCGTCTTGACGATGGAGCTGCATGCCGGGCAAATTCAGGGCTTCTTTGATATTCCGGTTGATAACCTGATCGTGGGGCCGGTATTCACGCCGGAGGTCGAAAACAATTTCAAAAGCGATGAGCTGGTTATCGTCTCACCGGATGTCGGCGGGGTTGTTCGGGCACGCTCTATGGCCAAGCGCGTTCATGCCGATCTGGCGATTATCGATAAGCGCCGTGAAAAAGCGGGTGTTTCTGAAGTCATGAATGTTATTGGTGATGTTAAGGGTAAGGCCTGTATTCTGGTCGATGATATCGTCGATTCCGGCGGTACGCTCTGTAATGCCGCGAGTGCGTTGAAGGAAAACGGCGCGACGGAGGTTCATTCCTACGTTTGTCATGGGGTGCTCTCCGGCGGCGCCGTGGCGCGGGTTTCCGCTTCACCGCTCGAAAGTCTGGTTATCACCGATTCGATCGCCGCAACCGAAGCTGTGCGCGTATCGCAGACGATCAAACAGCTAACCGTTGCCCCCCTGATGGGCGAGGCGATCAAGAGCATCGCGGAAGAGCGCTCTATTTCAGCGCTTTTTAAGTAAAAAAATCTTGCATCTTGGCGGGTGATCGCCTACTGTCCAGCGTTTCTTCGATCTGGCACCCCTGGAGGCTGGGTCGGTTTGTTTAAGTTTAAGAAAATAAGGAAATTGGAAATGTCCAAGAATTTTGCATTGAAAGCTGAAAAGCGGGAACGGGCCGGTAAGGGGATCGCTCGGGCACTGCGTCGTGAGGATCAAATCCCCGGCGTTGTCTATGGTGACAGTAAAGAGCCCGTGTTGATCTCTATGCCAGCCAAGGAAGTTGGTCTGGAATACAACAAAGGGCACATGTTTACGACGCTGTGCGATCTTGATGTGAGCGGCGAAAAAAACCTTGTTCTGGCACGGGATATCCAGCTGCATCCGGTCAACGACCGTATTTTGCACGTTGATTTTCTGCGCGTGACGCCGAAAACCAAGCTGAACGTTATGGTTCCGGTTCAATTCGTGAATGAAGAAGAATGTCCTGGTCTTAAAGCAAAAGGTATTTTGAACGTTGTGCGCCACGAAGTTGAACTGACTTGTGCGGCGACGGCCATTCCGGATTCAATTGAAATTGACCTTTCTTCCTTTGAAGTTGGTGATGCGATTAAGATGAGCACGGCTAAACTGCCCGAGGGGGCTACGCCGGCGATTTCTGATCGTGATTTTACCATCGCGACGATCGTAGCGCCGAAAACGGCGGCTCAAGAGGAAGCCGAAGAAGCTGCTGCTGAAGAGGGCGCTGAGGAAGGGGCTGAAGAAGCTGCTGCTGAAGAGGCTGAAGGCGGCGAAGAGTAATCTCTTCTTTCGAATAAACGAGATGAGGGGCGGGCTTGTTTTGTCTTGCCCCTTTTCTTTTGGCGTTTTATAGTCATTCCCCTTTAGAATAGTACAGGTCTGCAAATGAAGCCGTTTTTTCAAAAAGCTCCTCAAAGTAGGCTTGCTGTACGTTGTCGTCGCTTTTTTCAAAAGCCGGTCATTTTCGACTCTGTACTATTTAAATCGAAACGACTATATGACGTTAGTCATGTTTAATTTTTTCAGGAAACAGGACGAAACAATGTGGCTTTTGGCCGGACTGGGGAATCCCGGTGAAAAATATGCCGGAAACCGACATAACATTGGATTTATGGCCGTGGATGCTATGGCCGAAGAATATGGCTTCCCGCCTTTTCGTTCCAAATTTCAGGGACAGGTCAGCGAAGGGCGCATTGGCGGGTCAAAGGTGGTGCTTTTGAAACCCCAGACTTATATGAACAATTCCGGGCAGTCTGTGGCAGCGGCAGCGAAGTTTTTTAAAATCCCGCCGGAGCGGATTGTTGCTCTCCATGATGAGCTCGATATCAATTCCGCTACGCTTAAGGTTAAAAGAGGCGGCGGAAATGCTGGACACAACGGATTAAAATCAATAGATAGTCATCTGAATACAAAAGATTATTGGCGTATTCGTTTGGGGGTTGGGCATCCGGGTGATAAGGTCCGCGTTCACGGTTATGTCTTGAGCGACTTTTCAAAGACGGAGCGTGTCGGAATTGAGCGGATGATTGAATCCGTTCGTGATTGTATTCCTTTTTTGCTCGATGGAGCGGAAGGAGAGTTTATGAATCGTGTAGCCATGAAGATGCAGGAGGTATAGCAAATGGGGTTCAATTGTGGCATCGTGGGTCTGCCGAATGTCGGCAAGTCAACATTGTTTAATGCTTTGACCGCGACGGCGGCGGCGCAGGCGGAAAATTTCCCTTTTTGTACGATTGAGCCGAATGTGGGCCGGGTCGGCGTGCCGGACGATCGCCTTGACAAAATCGCGGCGCTTGCGGGCTCGGCGAAGATTATCCCGACGCAGCTGGAATTCGTTGATATTGCGGGGCTTGTGAAGGGGGCCTCCAAGGGGGAGGGGCTAGGGAACCAGTTCCTTGGCAATATTCGGGAAACGGATGCGATTATCCATGTTTTGCGCTGTTTTGAAGATGGAAATGTGACCCATGTGGAGGGGAGCGTTGACCCGCTGCGTGATGCGGAAACGATTGAAACGGAGCTTTTGATCGCGGATCTGGAGAGTCTTGAGCGGCAGATTGATAATGTCGCACGTAAGGCAAAGTCGGGCGACCGGGAAACCAAAGCGCAGCATGAGTTTATGTTGCGGGTGAAAGCGGCGCTGGATAACGGTTTGGCTGCGCGCACGGTGCAGCCGGAAAATGAAGAAGAGGAAGCCTTTTATAAAACGATGGGCTTGATGACGGTTAAACCGATTTTGTACGTTTGTAACGTGTCTGAGGAAGAGGCCGCTGACGGTAACGAATGGACGCAAAAAGTTGCAGCAATGGCCGAATCTCAAGGGGCGCAGGCTGTGATTATTTGTGCGGCGATTGAGGCGGAAATCGCACAGCTTGATACGGCTGAAGAAAAAGCCGAATTTCTGGAAACGATGGACCTGTCTGAGCCGGGGCTGAACAAGATCATTCGGGCCGGGTATAAATTGCTGGGGCTGGAAACGTTCTTTACCGTCGGGCCAAAGGAAGCGCGGGCGTGGACCGTGCGGATCGGGGCCAAAGCGCCGGAGGCCGCGGGCGTTATTCATACCGATTTTGAAAAGGGATTCATCCGGGCCGAGACGATTGCTTACGATGATTACGTGTCATGCGGCGGCGAACAAGGCGCAAAAGAATCCGGTAAAATGCGGCAAGAGGGAAAAGAGTATGTTGTGCAGGATGGTGATGTTATGCATTTCAAGTTTAATGTCTAATCCGTTTAAGAGGAAGTTTTTATGATTTCCAAAGCCGAGCTTCACGTTCATATAGAGGGCACATTGACGGCCGCAAAGGCTCAGGAGATTGCTGCGCGTAATAACATTGAATTACCGCAACATTTATTTACCGCGGATGGCTCTGACTATGCGTGGCAGGGATTTGAAGACTTTATCCATACCTATGATGCGGTGGCGGCGTGTTTGCAAACGGCGGAAGATTACCGCGATATAACGGCGGACTATTTGATCCGTAGTGCGGCGGAGGGCTGCGTCTATGTGGAGCTTGGCATTGCGCCGACCCTGATTTCACAGATGAGCCACGAAGAATATCTGGAGGGGCTAACAGCCGGGATCGAAGAGGCGCACGCCAAAACCGGGATTGACGCCCGTATGATCGCAACCATCGTCCGGCATCAGGACACACCGGAGGCTGCCGAGGCGCTGGTGCGCTATTATGTCGACCATCCGCACCCTTACGTGAAGGGGCTGGGGATTGCCGGGATTGAGAAAGAAGATGACATCTTTTCATTCGCGCGGGCCTTTCAAATGGCGCATGAGGAAGCGGGGCTGGGCCTGACCGCGCATGCGGGGGAGTATTGCGGCGCGGCGGCGGTGAAAAATACGCTGGAGGCTGTGCCGCAACTGGCGCGGATCGGACACGGAATCCGCAGCATTGAAGACCCGGCCGTTCTGGATATGCTGCGCGCGCGCGGGATTGTGCTGGAGGTCTGCCCAACCAGCAATGTGGCAACGGGCGTGGTGCGGGATTGGAGCGCTCATCCTCTGCCGCAATTAATGGCATCGGGCGTGAAGGTCACGCTGGCGAGTGACGATCCGCCGTTTTTTCATACCTCCATCGGTGGGGAGTATGCCGCAGCAAAAACGCATTGCGGCCTGTCGGATGATGATCTTTCCCAAATAACAAAGACCGCGCTGAACGCGGCCTTTATTTGATCTCTTTTGTAAGGGGGAACGGTTAGTTCATATTGGGCGTGCTGGGCGTTCCGGCCTGTCGCTGTTCTGCATTTTTAACCGCGGCTTGATCGTTTATTCTGGTAATCTCATCCATCCTTTGCTGGAAGCTTCTCTGAGAGCTATTGTCGGGTATGCCCGGCTTACCGTCACCATTCACTCCTCCTTGCGCAATGGTGTCTTGGTGCACAGCGGTCAATTTACCGTCTTTTTCCCCGGCGGCAACCTCGGAGCCCAGTGGTTTCATTTCACGGCTATAGCGTGTGCCGCGGTGGTGCGTTCGTCTGTGCGGGCCCTCGTCATTCTTCGCCAGAGCTTCGGGGGATTCAGCGGCTTGAGCCGCGGTTATGATTTCTTCGCTCATCTCTCCGGCGACGCGATCGGCGCGCATGTTGTTCGCGCGGGCATTACGACCGGACAAGTGCCGGTCATCGGCATTTTGCTTGTAGGCTTCATGCACGGCATGTTCAATATTTGCCTTTAACAGGTCCGGGTCGGACGTTGTTGCGGCCAACACGCCAGCTTCTTTGCGGATTGAATCCAGAGTTTCATCCAGCGGCTGTCCTTCTTTTACAAGGGCGGATAACGCGGGTTGGGCAATGCCTGCTTCGGTCGTCTCCATGGAGGCATATTTCAGGCCTGACGGATCAATATCGTTTTTATGCCCGCCATCTTCTTCAGGAAGGGGCGTTCCGGCCAGCGTGTCATCCATGTCGATGGCTGTGGCTTTGACGTTAGGGTTTTGCGCTTCCAGTTTTTCGCGGACGGTGTCGATGAGCTTATCCGTGATCTCTCCGTCATATTCGCCTTCCATCCCCAGCGCTTTGGCAATGGCCGCACGGGTTTTGTGCCCTGCATCGCCGTCGATCCCTTCATGGAGCTTACCATCACGCCCCGTATATGAGAGGTCCGCGCCGCCTTGTTCGATCAACAGGCCTTGAATTTCCTTGGTATTGAGGTATTGGGTCCATTCTGCGTCACTCATTTTCGGGTCACGCGGTTCGGTTTTTACCTCAGGTTCTTTTGCCGTTTGTTCGACTTTTTGTTCCGCGGGTTTTTGCGGTTCCGGCGCAGCGGCTTTGGGGAAGGATGCCCCGAGAACGCTTTTTTCATCGGCCTTTATTTCTTCCGGTGTGCGGGTGTGCACGACTTTGCCTGAACCACTGTGGACAGGATTACCCAAACGGTCTCTTAGGATGTTATCATCGTGTTGGGGAGCATCCGCCCAATGATTTAAGATGTCATAGTCATTATCCGCCATCTTTTTCCTCCTGACCTCTCGCTCCGTTTGGGAGCAGCTTGTCTACCGCGTTTGTATTACGGCCCCCATTATCAAGGAAGGAGGTTAAAAAACTGTTAACTGTTATGAAAATTGAAGGTTGGGCCGTTTATGCTTTGCTGTGCACAAGATCGCTGTAAGCCTGCTGCATCCGTTTGGTGACCGGGCCGCCATGCGGGATGGTGTGACTGTCAATGCGGCTGACATCCTCGATTTCCGCGGCCGTGCCGGTCAGAAAGATTTCATCGGCCTTGAGCAGTTCCTCCGGTGTGATGACGCATTCCTCGACCGTGATTCCCATTTCCTGTGCCAGTTCGATAACTGTTTGGCGCGTCAGGCCGTTCAGGAAGCTGTCCGGGCGCGGGGTTTTTAAAACACCGTCATAAACGGCAAATAGGTTCGCGGCGGAGGCTTCGGCCACCTTGCCGTTCACGTCCAGCACAAGCGCATCATCAAACCCGGCGGCGTCGGCGTTTTGTTTGGCCATCGTGCCAACGGCATAGATTCCGGCGGATTTGCTTTGCACCGGGAAGGAGCGCGGATCCATCCGGCGCCATGTAGAGGTCTGGAGGGTCATGCCTGTGCCGGGCCCGGCTTTGGGCTGTAAATATTTGGGCCACGGCCAGCAGGCCACAGCCACATGAACATCGGACGGGTCCGCGGCCAGCCCCATTTTTTTGCTACCGCGCCATGCGAAGGGGCGGATATAGCAATCGGTTAGCTTGTTGGCCTCGACGGTTTCTTTTGTGGCGGCGTCAATCGCATCGGCGTCATAGGGCAGAGGCATACCGATCAGTTCGGCAGAGCGGACCAGACGTTCGCTGTGGGCGCGCAGTTTAAAGATTTCACCGTCATAGGCGCGCTCTCCTTCGAAGACGCTGCCGCCATAGTGCAGGCCGTGCGTCAGGATATGAAGCTTTACCTCGCGCCAAGGCAGGAGTTCACCATCCATCCATATAAAACCGTCGCGATCGTCGAAAGCTTGCATCAGTTGTAACCTCTTAAATTTTTTTTATAATTGCCTTATTTTGTGCTAGATAACAAGAGCCCAGAACGACGATTACAAAAAAATGTAAAAAACGATGGCTATTACCGCAGAGCACAACAAAAATGAACAGCCTCATATTCTGGTCGTTGATGATGATGACCGGATAAGGACGCTTTTGTTTCGTTATCTATCGGAGCACGGCTTTACGGTTGTGACGGCGCGTGATGCGGCGCAGGCGCGGGCGGCGTGTGAGCGCCTGACTTTCGACGGGCTTGTGGTTGATATTATGATGCCGGGGGAAACAGGTCTGGACTTTGTGAAAAAGCTGCGGCAGGACAGCACTATCCCGGTTTTATTTCTTACGGCCTTGGGGGAAGCCGATGATCGGATCGCGGGGCTGGAGAGCGGCGCGGACGATTATTTACCTAAACCGTTTGAACCGCGTGAATTGGTGCTCCGGCTTGAGGCCATTTTGCGGCGTGTGCCGTCCGTGAAGGAAGAGCGGGAAATGACTTTTTCGGTTGGGGGGTATCGTTACGATGCCCGGCGTAATCTTTTACAAAAAGATGATGCCCAAATTGCTTTGACGGAGGTGGAAGGCAATTTGTTGCGGGCTTTGGCGCGTTATGCCGGTGAAGTGGTCAGTCGGGATAAACTGGCTGAATTGTGCGATTTGAAAGGCGGCGGACGGGCCATTGACGTGCAGGTGATGCGCCTGCGCCGGAAGATGGAGCAAGAGCCGGATATGAAACGCGCCCTTCAAACCGTGCGGGGGCAGGGCTATTTACTGTGGGCGGAAGAGGCATGATGTTTTCTATTAAAAGGCTTTTGCCGCGCAGTTTGTTTGGGCGTTCTTTGTTGATCCTTGTGACGCCGGTGATTCTTATTCAAATTATATCTACGCATGTTTTCTTCGATCGTCATTGGAACAAGATGTCCGCACGACTGGCTTTTGCCGTGGCCGGAGAGATTGCGATGATAGCCGATTACGTTGACCGGAATTCTGAAACCGCCGATATAGATTCCGTGGCGGCTTACGCAGCGCATCATCTTAATTTTCTCGTCAGTTTTGAAAAAGATAAGGAACTGGAAGAGCTGGGCGTTTCATCAAATCTCTCTGTGAAATTGACGGATCAGGCCAAGCAAACAGTCTTACGCGGTTTTTTAACACGTGCTTTGGACGAGCAGCTAGGCTATCCGCATCATGTCTGGATTGATATGGACGAGAAATGGATAGAGATTAGCCTCCAGCTGGATCGCGGTGTGATGCATGTTTCTTTGCCGCAAAAGCGTATGTTTTCTTCATCGGGCTATGTGTTTTTGATCTGGATGTTTGGCGTATCACTTTTGCTTTTGATTGTTGCCGTTGTCTTTATGCGGAACCAGGTTCGCCCGATCAGGCGTCTGGCGATCGTGGCGGAACGGTTGGGTAAGGGACGTGATGTGCCTTCTTCTTTTAAACCAGAGGGCGCGCGCGAGGTGCGTCAGGCGGCGAAAGCTTTTCTGGATATGCAGCGGCGTATCCGGCGGCAGATCGAGCAACGCACGGCAATGTTGGCGGGGATTTCACATGATTTGCGCACGCCCTTAACGCGCATGAAACTTCAAACGGCTATGATGGAGGGCTCCCCCGATGCGACGGCCTTGCAAAGCGATATTGCGGATATGGAGCGCATGATTAACGCCTATCTTGAGTTTGTGAGAGGAGAGGGGAGGGAACAGTCGGAACGTGTTAATTTGAAACTATTTTTAGAGGAATTAAAAGACAAAACGAAACGTGACGATATTGAAATAAACTGGAATGTTTCGGGCGCTTTATCTCTTCCTCTTAAACCATTGGCTTTTGAGCGCTGTATGAATAACCTGATAAGCAATGCCAGCCGTCATGCCGATCATTTATGGATTGTTGCGAAACCGGAAGACAGTAATGTCATTATCATGTTGGATGACGATGGACCGGGTATTCCTGCAGATAAACGGGAAGAAGTTTTTCGCCCTTTCTACCGGGGAGAAGAATCGCGCAATCCCGCGACCGGTGGGGTGGGGCTGGGTCTGCCTATTGTTCAAGATATTGTCCATGCTCATGGCGGTGAAATTACGCTGTCCGACAGCGTCCGCGGCGGTTTACGGATTACCATTATTTTGCCGTTATAATATAGTCTTTCCCTTTAAAAATAGTGCAGGTCTGCAAATGAAGCCGTTTTTTCAAAAAGCTTCTCAAAGTACTTTGTCTGTACGTTGTCGTTCCTTTTTTCAAAAGCCGGTCATTTTCGACTCTGTCCTATTCTAAATGGGAACGACTATATTTTTTTACGCCTCTCGTTTTTTACGACGATAAATTAGCAATTGATTAACCAAAACAGGGCAGAGTAGGGGGAGGTGCGCGTAGGCGTATCTTTCAGTGTGTGGTTATATAATAAATCTTGCGTGAAAAAGGATATTCCGTCTGTTATGTCTGCCGGTTCACAAAAAATGAAAGTTTCTGATGTAACGCTTGCTCCCACGGGGAAGAGCATGGCGCAGCTTATGATTTTGGTGAATGGGCTTTTGTTGACGTTTGTGTTGTTTGCCGCGTTACATATCTTTACGCATAAAATGATAGCGGAGGAGCACGACGGATTTCTTACACAAGTCGGTATTCATGTTGAACACTCACTTTTTGAAACCAAGCAAGAGCTAAAATTAGCGCGGATGTTTTTTTCAATGGAAGGGGCGCATGCGGCTGTTTCCGTTGATGAGAGAGCGAAATTTTCTTCTCTTTTAGATCATGAACCTACTCAACAAATATTCCATATCTATAAGACGGTGGAGGGGGCATGGAATGTTCATGAACTGGTTTCCGCGCGAACGGGTCTTGATTTGTCGTCTTTTTTCTCAGAAGGATCGCGTGCGCGCACAATGAAGTATATCACGGCAGGGCTACAACGAAGTGAACAGGATATCAGTGTCTTTACAAATTTACCGGGGCAACAGTCGTGGCAAGAATCAAGCGTTCCTTTGATTTCAAGTTCTGCGATTTTTTTGGTGACGAAGGTTAAAGGAGACCCCGGTAGTTTGATTGTCGGCGTAACATCCTTTGATAAAATTGTTGGGAAAGGGTGGTTAGTTGATAATGCACGCCTTTCGTATCTAAATCTTTTTGCTGAAGGAAATGAAAAAGGTGAACGTTTCTTTGAGATGACAGCCGCCGGACGGAATAGGCCGGCTGACCTTGGTGAGCCTTATGAAATCAGTTTCACTGTGGGGAATGCCCGCTGGGTTTTGCGTTCCGGTGTTTTGCCGGCTAAACAAATGGGCTTTTTGCGCAATCTTCCCTGGTTGGTTTTAGGCTTTGGCGGGATGCTCACTTTGATTGGCATGTTGTATGTCCGGAATAACCAGAAGCAATCTCATCAGCTTTCGTTGATGAACCGGGCGTTGGCTCAGAAAAACTATGAAATGAATATTGAAATTGCGGAACGTGAGCGTCTGAACGAGGCTGTTATAAAGGCTGAGCAAGAATATCGAACGATTGTGAATGCTGTCAGTGATGTTATTTTTGAAACAGATTTAAAAGGAAATGTACTTTTTCTGAATGATGCATGGGAAGGGGTTACAGGTTTTTCCGTTGCAGAAAGTCTAGAGCGCAATATCTTTGATTTACTTGCCCCTCAGGATCAGGAAGAGCAACGTAACACCTTTGAGCAAATGTTGTTGGGACGTCAGAAAGGCGGACGTTTTTATACAAAATTGTTAACGGCCAACGATACATATCGTGCGGTTGAAATGTCGATGAGACTTTTGCGGCAGGATGGGAATCGAACGCTTCGTGTTATAGGAACGTTTGTTGATGTTGAAGAACGCCGTCGCGTTGAGCATGCTTTGACAGAAGCTGAAAAAAAATATCGCGCGATTGTTGAGAATGCTGCCGGGGGGATTTATCAGGTTACACTGGAAGGGTATTTCTTGAGTGTAAATCCGGCGATGGCCCGTATTTTGGGGTATGAAAGTCCAGAGCAGCTCTTGCGTGAAGTGAAAAACAGGCATCATGATCTGTATGCGAGTGCTGTGGAACGTTCTCGTTTTATGCATGAATTAGAGATGCGGGGCGAGGTGCGGAATTTTGAAATTGAGATACTAACCCGCGGCGGTGAAAAGAAATGGATTAACGAAAATGCGCGTCTTGTGCGTGATGATGAAGGCGGCATTCTTTATCTTGAAGGCAGTATGGAAGACATCACACAGCGTAAAGAGGGGGATATTAAGCTCCGTGAGGCTAAGGTGCAGTCTGACCTTGCTAACCGCGCTAAATCTGAATTTTTGGCAAATATGAGTCATGAATTGCGTACGCCGTTGAACTCGATTATTGGTTTTTCAGAGATTATTAAGAATGAGGTCTTGGGGCCGGTTGGACAAAAACAGTACTGGGAATACGCCAACGATATCTATGAAAGCGGTCAGCGTTTGCTGAAAATTATTAATGAAATCCTCGATATTTCACGGATCGAAGCCGGAGAGCGTCAAATCAGTGAAGGTCTGGTTGATATGAAAGCCCTGATGAATTCTTGTCTAGGGTTCGCCCGGCAAAAGGCCGAGGAGGCCGGCATTTCCATCGTTAATCACATTGACGACGATATACCCCAAGTGGTCGGGGAGGAAGTGGCTCTGAAACAGATTATTCTGAATTTGCTGGGGAATGCGATTAAATATACGCCGGAAGCGGGGCGTGTGACGCTTTCCTACGAATGTGAGAATTCCGGGCGTTTGCGCTTGTCGATTAGTGATACGGGGATCGGGATGGATGCCGATGAAATTGAAAAAGCGCTATCTCCCTTTGGGCAACTGGATACGGCCCTTAGCCGTTCCGGTGCAGGTGCCGGATTGGGGCTGACTCTGGCGCAATCCCTGATAGAGTTGCACGGCGGAGAGCTTGAGTTGGTTTCGCAAAAACGGGTGGGGACGACGGCCACGATTATTTTTCCAGCCAAGCGCGTTGTGAAGGAGCAAGCTGCAGAGAATAAGAGCGCGGCAGAACAGTCTGCTATTGTGCCTCTTGCCGGGGATGAAGGGGCAGCGGATTCCGAGGGGCCGAAAATTCACTAAGGGGATTATAGATCCTGCCCCTAGGGTCCTGACCCTAAAATGCCTCTTCCGGTATTTCTTCCATATCCATCACTTTTTTAGCAATGTCATAGGAAAAACCGGCCCGCGCAAGTTTGGCCAGAGATTTTTCGTATGTTTTTTCATCCGTATTGCCTGTGTGGAATGGCCCTATCCTTTTTCGCCGCGCTAGACGGAGAGCGGCTTTAAGCTCGGATTGATCGGCGCTTGTGTTTTCTTCTTCATCAAGCTGAGCCAAGGCCTCCTTGATATGCTCAGGCGTTAATCCCTTTTGGCGCAGGCGGGCGTGGATCAAGCGGGTTGAGCAGCCGCTCCGCCGCAGAGATGTGACCATACCCCGTGCATAGCTTTCATCGTTGAGTAAGCCTAAATCGTTGAAACGGGAGATGAGTTGGTCCAGCATTTGCGCGCATTGCTCGCTGCTTTGCTCCTTGTGCCAGCGGCAGGAGCGTTGAATTTTTCTCATCATAACGCTACGGAAATGAGCGCTGCTGGCGGGGAAGCGTTCCAGATAATGAAGCCCCGCATTATAAAGATAGCTTTCCGTTATCTTTTTAGGGGGGCGGGGTTGATGTTCTTTGCGGGGCGCTGTTTCCCGCTTGTTTTTCTGTGTTGTTGATGGGGGTGCTATCGTCACGGATAATCCATGGGGTTTCGTTTCGGGGCCGGACTCTGTATAGTGAAAGACAAGGCTACGTTCGTAGCATTCCATCTTTTTTCTGATAAATCAACATACAGGTTGCACGATGAATCGTCATAACGTTTTTCTTCTTTCCTTTTTGTGTATGGCTGTTTTTTTACTCGGTTGCACATCTCCCGTGCCTTCCCGTGAGGGGCAGCCCATACCGGCTTTGACGTTTGAACACATGGCGCCTTTGTTTCTGAACGTGGGGCATGTCAGTGTTGAGAATGCCTATGATCCACAGATAGACCCGGCTGATATTTCTTCCCGTTTTCCTGTGCCGCCCGACATTGCTTTGCGGCGTTATGCCGAAGCGCGTTTGCAAGCACAAGGCGTTGGTGGGGATACTCTTAAGTTTATTATCGAAGATGCCCGCGTTCATCAGGATGTTATCGCGCCGGACAATGTGCTTTTGAACTGGATGGGCAGTGGCGGTGAGGATCGCTACACAGTGCTGCTTAAGTTACGCATGTATACGGTCTCGCCGGAAGGGGGGGAAGGCGCGCACTCTATTTTAACCTTTCAGCGCAGCTTACAAATTCCGGAAAGTGCATCGCTTGGTGAACGCGAACATAAGCAATTTCGCTTTATGGAATCTGTGATGGGGGATGTCGACCGCGGCGTTAGCGAAGTCTTACAGCGTAAAATGGGGCTATAGTCGCTAATGACGCCAGAAATGCGGTGCAAAGACAATCAGTACCGTGAATATTTCAAGTCGGCCCAAAATCATGCCGCCGCACAATATCCATTTAGCGCTGTCGGGCAGGGGCTGGAATGTTCCGGCAGGGCCGATAATGTCCCCCAGACCGGGGCCGACATTGGAAATTGACGTGGCCGCGCCGGACATGGCCGTTATAAAGTCCAGCCCCACGAAGGAGAGTGCTACGGCCAAAATGGAAAAACACAGGGCGTAGAGGAAAAAGAAACTCATGACCGAAATGGGCACATCGTCGGGGATCGGTTTGCCGTTGTAGTAGGGAATGAAAATCCCGTGCGGGTGGAGGAGCTTTTTGACTTGCGCGTTGGCAACGGCGTAGAGGACTTGAAAGCGGAAAATTTTAATGCCGCAGCTCGTCGATCCCGCGCAGGCCCCAATGACCATCAGGAAAAAGAATAAATTGATGGCGAACCCGCCCCATAGACTAAAGTTGTCGCTGACAAACCCCGTTCCCGTAATCAATGAAACCGCGTTGAATAAGGCCTTCACAAGCGTTTTTTCAAGTCCCATATCTTTGTTAAAGAGCAGATATAGAAATAATGTCGCACCGCTGATCGCAACGATGCTCAAGAACCAGCGCACCTGAGAGTCTTTCAAAAAAGGTTTCAGATTTCCCCGAAAGGCTTTCAAAAACAGGATAAAGGGAAGGCCCCCGACAATCATAAATGTGATGGCGACCACTTCGATCCATAGGGTGTCGTGGCCGCTGAAGGAGCTGTCATATGTTGAAAAACCACCCGTCGATATCGTGGTTAAGGCGTGGCACAACGCATCGAAGCTGTCGAACCCGGCGGCGCTGTACGAGGCAAAACAGAGGAAGGTCAAGAAAACATAAATCGCGCCGATTGAGCTGGCGAGCTGGGTTGTGCGGGGGAGGACCTTTTCGTTTTCGGATAGCTCCGTTTGAAACATCTGCATCCCCCCGACTTTCAGGAAGGGCATGATAGACATGGCCATTAAAATGACCCCGACCCCGCCCAGCCATTGCAGAAGCGAGCGCCATAGCAAAATGCCGCGCGGCATGTTATCCAGCCCCGTGAAAACGGTTGATCCCGTTGTGGTGATGCCGGAGACGGACTCAAAGAATGAATCGGTAAAGGAAATATTTAGCCCCGAAAGCCAAAAGGGCATCGCTCCGAACAGGGAAAGCAAAAGCCATGACACATTAATCATTAAAAAGCCCTGGCGATGAGAAATTTTCATCTCTATCCCGTTGTTCGAGAGAATCAAAAGTCCCGCGACAAAGAAGGTTAGCAACATACACATCATAAAGACTTTCCAGTCGGCATGGCCAACATACAGGTCTGCAACCATGGGGACGGCCATCATAACGGCCAGAGCGCAAAGTAAAATACCGGAGACGTATAAAATGGGGCGAAAGTCCAAGGGCAGGAATCCTTTCTTAACTGAAACGGCTAGATACTGTAGTCACATGTTATGTACATTTCTGCGCAAGTAGGTTTTTGATGAATGTGCGCGAAAAATGCGCAGAGCATAGCCATAGCTACGGTTAAGCATTTTGAGCGAACAGACGCAAAAAGATGCCGCGCCCTTCGGGTTCGTTTTTCAGATAAAGTTATCATCGTTTTTGCTCCTTG
>JBNKRZ010000007.1:0-13861 GCA_050297015.1 Alphaproteobacteria bacterium
AATTCTGGATTGGCGGTCTTTGTTATTTCTTGCTCTACATAACTCTAATTTTACATAATGCGGCACCAGGGGAAAAGGAAGGGGGTGCCTCCGTTTCTCCGTTTCTCCGTTTCTCCGTTTCTCCGTTTCTCCGTTTCTCCGCTCATCCGCGTAAGAGGGGGCGGACAAATACCGTTCACGCCAAGCGCGCAAAGTCCTGCAAAGGCCGCATAAGAAGAATAACAAAGCTTTGCGGTCTTTCCTTTTTTTTCTCTGCGACCTTTGCGTGAACGATTAGGGAGGGGGTCGTTTACGGTGTTTCATACCCCCCTCCATCCCTCCCCCTTAAAAGGGGGGAGGGATGGATGGTGCTCCCCTTAAAAGGGGGAACGATCATATGAATTCAGACGATGACGGGGGCTTTACTATGCAGGTCGCGGTGCGGGTTGCTTGGGGGCGACAATGATCGTATTTTTCGGCGCGAACGTGCAGTGCGTTTCGACTTCGGATTTGTGGAAATATTCTTCATCGCCGTGCGGTGTCAGAAGGACATATATGTCGAGCCCGTCTCTTGGGCGCATGGTGTGGCCGTAGACTTGGTAAACAGGGTGCTCACCGTCAAAGCCACCGCTTTGTGACGGGCAAATAGTCGTTCCTAAATCAAAACGGAAACGGTGGTTTTTATGGGGGTCCGTCACGAGTTTTCCGAACAAAGGGCTGTCAGAAAGGTCACTTAAAACGGCTTGTTTAAAGTGAAATAAAATATCCGGCGTATGCATCGCTTAAGTCCTTTTCTTTTTTCAAGTTCGTTCGTGCCCGTTTCTACCATCAAATAAATATTATGTCAATAAAAGGAGTTTTCTCATGGCTTTATCCGATATTGCCCTATGTTCCCGCGCGCTGATCCGCTTGGGCGTGGCACCGATTACATCATTTTCCGACGGCACAGCGGAGTCCGAAATTGCGGGCGCGCTGTTCGCCCCGGCGCGCGATGCGCTGCTCTCCGCCTATAGCTGGAGCTTTGCGACCGGGCAGGCGGCCTTAACGCCGTTGGCCGAGGCACCGGTCGCCGATTACGACAATGCGTTTCAGCTGCCCAATGATTACTTGCGGGCGCTCAGTGCCGGGACAGCCGGGCGAGGGCGGGGCGTGAATTTCCGTATCGCCAGAGGCGCGCTGCATACCGATGTGAGCGATGTAACGCTGACTTACATTTTCCGGCCCGTGGAGGAAGAATTTCCTCCCTATTTCGATGCGGCGCTGATTGCCAAGCTGACGGCGGAGTTATGTATACCATTGACGGAAAACACCTCCCGCGCGGAGACGATGTACCGCCTCGCCGAAAAGGAATACGCCACCGCCCGCCAGATCGACGCGCAGCAAGACAGCCCTGCCGGGATTGAGGATTTCAGCCTGATTAATGCGCGGAATTAAGGAGATAATGGCATGAGCCGAAGAATATCCCTTTTTAAACACCTCACCCGCTTCGGCGGGTTTTTTGTTGCCCGGAATTTGTTCTTGTCATTCTGAGCGAAGCGAAGAATCCACAGCACGAAAACAGATCCTTCACTGCGTTCAGGATGATAAATCTGTTAACTCCATAAGGAAAAATCACATGTCACGTATTCGTCAGGTAAAAACCACTTTTACGGCGGGGGAGGTCTCCCGCACTTTGCTCGGCCGCGGGGATCTGAAAGCGTATGCCAATGGCGCGCTGACCTTGCGTAATGTCTTTATCCAGCCGACCGGGGGTGTGACGCGCCGTGCGGGGCTGCGCTATGTCGATAGTGCCGCCGGAGCCGGGCGCCTGATCGCGTTTGAATTCAACACGGAGCAGACTTATTTGCTGGCCGTCACAGACGGGCAAATCGCGATTTATGCCGATGGCGCGCCGGATACGACGCTGGCCGCGCCGTGGACCGCCGCACAGATAGAGCAGCTTTCATGGACGCAGAGTGCGGACACGCTGTTATTATGTCATCCGGAGGTGTGGCCGAAAAAGCTGGTGCGCACGGCGGCGGGGTTCGCGCTGGAGGACTGGGTGTTTTTCGACGATAGCGGCGTGACGCGCCAGCCTTATCACAAATTTGCGGATACGGCTGTGACGCTGACGCCGAGCGCGGTGACGGGGGCGATTACCCTGACCGCCAGCGCGGACGTATTTGAAAGCGGCCATGCGGGCACGCGGCTGCGGGTCGGCGGGCGCGAAGTTGAAATCACGGCGTATAACTCCCCCACGGTGGTGAGCGCTACTGTGATTGAGAATTTGGTGGGGACGGAGGCCACGATCGACTGGGAGGAACAAGCTTTCTCACCCGTGCGGGGCTATCCGGTCTCCGTCGCGTTTCACCAGGATAGGCTTGTGATCGGGGGCAGCCGAGATTTACCCAACCGGCTGTGGTTTTCGAAATCCGGTGATTTGCTGAATTTCGATCTGGGCACGGGGCTGGATGACGAGGCGATTGAGTTTTCCATCCTCTCCGATCAGGTCAACGCCATCCGGGGCATTTTCTCCGGCCGGCATTTGCAGGTCTTTACCAGCGGCGCGGAATGGATGGTGACGGGCGATCCGCTCACCCCCACGACGGTGCAGATCAGACGCCAGACGCGCATTGGCTCGCTCACCGGGCGCTATATTCCGCCCGTGAATGTGGATGGCGCGACGCTGTTTGTCGCCCGGAACGGAGAGCAAATACAGGAGTTTCTTTATACCGATGTTGAACAAGCCTATCAGACGACGGATTTGGCGCTGGTCTCGCGGCATATCCTGCCCACCCCGGTGGATCAGGATTTCGACCAAAAGGGCCGGATGCTGTTCGTGGTGCGCGATGACGGCAAACTCGCCGCGATGACGATATTCCGCGCGGAATCCGTGGCGGCGTGGGCGCTGCATGAAACGCAAGGTACGATCCTGTCCGTGAGTGTCGTGGGGGATGTGGTCTATGTGTTGGCGCTGCGGGATGGCGTTTATACGATTGAAGAATTCGATGAGAGCCTGAACCTCGATAGCGCGCTCAGCGGGGAAAGCCAAAATCCGACAACGGGCTGGTCCGGCCTCGATCATCTGGAGGGGCAAACGGTTTCTATCGTGGCCGACGGCGTGGTGCAGGCGGACAAGGTTGTGGTGTCCGGCGCGGTGACGCTGGATGAGGCAGCCTCCAGCGTTGAAATCGGGCTGGCCTATACGCATATTGTCGAACCCTTGCCGCCGAGTGCGGTGGAAAGCGGCGGTGCGGGCCGGGCTGTGCGATTGATTGAGGGCGTGTTCCGCATTGAGGATACGGCGGCGCTGCGGCTGGATGTCGGGCGGGGGCTGAAGGATATAAGCCTGCGCCAGCTGGGGGAAGACCCGGTTCTGGATGCGCCCGCCCCCCTGACCAGCGGCGATATCCACGTCAAAGCGCTAGGCTGGCAGGCCGACGGGATGGACCCGCTCTGGCGGATTGAGCAACAAGCCCCGCTGCCGTTTACGTTACTCAGCGTGACAACGGAGCTGAAGGTGAATGATTAACAGAAAAGGAGTACGGAATATCCCGGACCTTGGCGTGCCGGAGCAGGGGGGGCTCACCGTCGTGGTGATAACAAAGACAAGTATAACAAGGATCCTTATATGGTAAGAAACCCGCCAAATGCAGATATGGATCCAGATTCTGTGATAATAAAGAACCCAAAATACAGGGAAATACTTATACCGCTGGAATGGGGTGTATAATAGCTTTTGGATGATGATTCTCTGATATCCTTGGAGGAGATTAATATTGAAAAGCCGATTTTGTTTATTGCTGCTTTTTGTCGGTATCGGTTTGTTGAACGGTACATCTTGTGCGCTGGCTGAATCGTATGTTGTCGGCGTACGGCAGATCAATCCGGATGGCCCGGTTCAGGAAACCGTGTGCGGCGATAAGGATGCTTTTTGTTTCCTTGAACTCGATGTTTTTTCTGATGACAAGATGGTTGAAGACGGGAAAGAGCGTATTGATATTGGTTTCGGTATCAATGTGAATGTTGTCCGCTTTGACTTCAAGGAGAAAGGGGAAGATCTATCAACCCATCAAGGGTACGGTTCTTATCAAATCATCATCGGCGAAGATATGGTGAAGGGAAAGGTTGTCTTGTATGAGCCGCACCCACTTTCAAAAACAGATTCGCCTGAAGCCCTTGTTTACAGAGAACCGGTCCGAGAAATAGCAGAACTGGAAATCACCATCCGGCCGGAACAGGGCGCGGGACAGGCTGGTGATCCTGCGCTTTAGGCGCTGCGGTGCGGTTGGCGAAACATAAAATTTTCGGCACGTTTCTCTGCGAAGGAGAGCGAAATAGGGTGGCGCACAACAAAAAATCCGGTGAAGCGGAGCGGACGCTATTGGATGATTTGTTAGGAAACGCGCTTAAAAGGCTATGAAAGGTTACGAATGGTAAAGTTTCAAGCCGGGATTGCTCGTAATGTCTATGGGGCGGTTTGCACGCTCTACGTCGTGTTCTGCCGTTTTTGCACCCTCACGTAAAAGTTGGGCATGGTTGGGTGATGGGGGGTGGTTTATCGTCGCTTTTAAAGATCTAAACGGGGCGCAGAAGAAACGCGGCGTGGCGTGAAGTCCAGTTCGTGCCCTATTTCGCTTTCCAGTTTACCGATAAGCATGTTCGTATGATAAGAAATTAATGTAATTTCATCGGGCTGTTTGTATATGAGCCCTTGCGCTTTTGTTTTGTTATTGGCCTCCAGAACGGCGGTGTCGATTTTTTCAAGAGCGTCTTTTAGCCCGTCCAGTATGATTCTTTCTGGAGCGCTATGTCGGCTGTCTTTTTTGTAGAAGCTATGTTGATAGTCATTGCGCGCGTTTTCTAATTGGAGCA
Source organism: Alphaproteobacteria bacterium (assembly GCA_050297015.1). Classification (GTDB taxonomy): domain Bacteria; phylum Pseudomonadota; class Alphaproteobacteria; order Micavibrionales; family Micavibrionaceae; genus JACKJA01. Next base: position 4,834 of record JBNKRZ010000007.1, read on the forward strand.
GGTCGGCATTATAGGCCAGCGTGTCGTAAAGGGTTTTGCGCGCATTATCCAGATACCCCAGTGCGGCTTTAACCTCCGGTGCGGCCTTGGCGTTTTTCTGGGCCAGCATGGCTTTAACATCATTATTGATGTCGTAGACTTTATGGGTCAACTCGGCAACCGCTTCGAGGTCTTTATGGACCACCTGTATTTCAGAAAAGTGCAGCGTGCCCTTTCCTGTGCGGGTGCGGATAATAATGTCCATGTTTCTGAACCCTGTTTCCTCTACGGGTTCGTTAAACCGATTTTCGACACATTCGATTTCGGTGTTATGCACATCTGAGAGATATTTCAAGAATTTTTTGCCCAAAGGGTGGTGTTCATTCAGCAGATTTTGCAAAAGACGGATCTCATCGACGAAGGATGCGATAATCTTTCCGCGGTTCAGATCAGCTATTTGTTGAGGGTCTCCATCGTACTTTTCTATGATTTTATTCAAGAGCTTACTGAGTTTTTTTTGAGGGCCCAGAAAGACATCTTCTTCATTAAGGGTAAGAGCTTCTTTGAATGCTCTTAAGGCTTTGTTTAAACGTGAACGGTGCTGTTGCCCGTGGTTGAAGAGCAACGTAACGTTATTACCATTCAGCTTCCTGGCTGCGCAGGGTTGTTTGATATCGTCTCTGTCTGTTGTCATTGCTCTTCACCCCTTATTATTCTTTTTTAGCTCAGGAATAATAATTTAACATAATAAATGACGGGAATGCAAATTTCATAAGTTCATTTATTCTTATTTAAAAGTTGGCATATTTTCCATTTGCTGCGCAAGGGGGAAAGTAAGAAATCCTCAGAAATATGCATAACTCGTGACTACAGTATCTAATTTTGTAATTTTTGTTCGGAGGACTTCTGAAGATATGTCCCACGTGCTTCCTTCGTCACCTCCGCGCTTTCTACGTCATTCCTGTGAAGGCGGGGATCCATGGGAAACAAAAAGCAAAATATCATCTTTTTTTTGGGGGATGTATATTTTACATAATCCGATCCTAGAGAGAAAGGGAGAGAAGCTTCTCCGTTTCTCCGCTTTTTCGCTTCTCCGGTCCTCCGGTCCTCCGCGTAAAGAGGCAAGTGCTATCTATTTTATATAATGCGGCCCTTGAGGCGGGGGTGGGATTTATCAATGCGGGGTGGAACTTATCAATTTTGCGACAAGGGTTGTGACAAGATGTCTAACAAGAAAGGAAAATATCATGGGAACTTTAACACCGGTTTTGCAGTATGCGTCTCTCATTAAGGGCGGGGCAGATATGATATCGGGCGCGGCCGGGAATGAGGCGGCGTATCGTGAGAGTGCGAATTCTCAGGCGCTGGCCCTCAAACAGCTTAAACAAACGCAGGCGGAGCATTTGCGCCAGATGCAGGAAAATGCCGCGCGGGAGCGGGAGAAAATCGCCGCCAATGCGAGCGCTGCGGAAACGGAGCGCCGGGCGGCGTTGAAACGGGCGGTGGCGCGCCAGCGGGCGGCTTATGGCGCCAGCGGGATCGGCAACCAGCTTGACGGCTCGAACGAGGCGGTGCTGCTCGGCCTGTTTAGTGAAAGCGATTCCGAACGCGCCGCACGGGAAAAACTGGATACCCTGCGCACCGCCGCGCTGGATCAGGATATCACCCAGCAAAAACGCCTGAACGTCTTGCAGGCCTCACAGCTCAAAGAAAAACAAAAGCTGGATGATCTTTCATCCGGTATAGGGCGCGCTTCGAATGTGATTGATGCGGTGGCCGGTTTCGGCTCTTTGTTTGGATAGGCCGCGCTGCGCTTCGTTTTTTCTTATTTCCCAACATTGCAGGAGTTACTATGACCGAACATATCAAAATGCCCGATGTGGCGCCGTTGGTGCGCGTGATCGCAGACGGGGCACAAACCGTCTATCAATATCCGTTTCCCATTTTCGCCAGCGAGGATCTGGCCGTTTATTTCGACGGCGCACGGCAATATAGCGGCTTTACCATCGCCGGGGCGGGGGAGACGGCGGGCGGCTCTGTTACGTTTGATACCGCGCCCGCGGACGGGGTCACTGTGATGCTGGAACGCCGCATGCCTCTGGAGCGCTTAACGGACTTTCTTGAGGGCGGGGATTTCAGCGCGCAAGCGATCAATACGGCGCTGGATTTCCTAACCGCCGCCGTGCAGCAAGTCGCACGGGATCAAAGTGCGATGATCCGCTATAGCGATGATGAAAACCCGGCGACACTGGCCTTGCCGGTGATTGCGCAACGGGCGAATAAGGTGTTGGGCTTCGACGGGAGCGGTAATCCGGTGCCTGTTTCAGCGGAGGGGACGATGGCCGCGCCGGACTTTACGGCCAGCGGGACGGGTGCGGCGACGCGATCATCTTATGACAAGTTTTCCGATCTCGTTTCGGTGAAGGATTTTGGCGCGGTGGGGGACGGCCTCACCGACGATACGCTGGCTATCCAGCAGGCTCTGGCCGCGCATGATGCGGTGTTCGTGCCGGCGGGCACGTATCTGATTACGGGCACGATTACGCTGGGCTGGGGGCAGAGTCTTTTCGGTGCGGGGCAGGTCTCCGTTCTCAAATGCCAGTCGAACGGGTTTAATGCGATTGATATCCCGGAATCGTTTTCCATAATCCGAGATATTAAAATCGAAGGTGGGGATGTGGGGATTAAGCTGTTCGGGCGGGATGCCGAATGCGTCCAGAATGCTATCACGGATGTTGTGATTGTGGGCGCGAATACGGGGATTCAGCTCGACGGTTATACGGACACGAACAAGCCGTGCTATTGGAACAATTTCGCGCGGATATTGATTGAAGGGCCGCTGGTGAACGGAGTGCATTTGACGCGCTCCGGCGCGGGCGATACGCCGAACGCCAATAAATTTCATGTGGTGCGTGTGTACTCCAAGGGTGCGGCGACGAGTAATGCCGGGTTTTACGTGGAGCACGGGAGCTTCAATAACGCCTTTATCGACTGTGAGGCGAATGTGAACGGCGACAGCGCGCAAGGCTGTTTCATCATCGGCGCGGGGAGCAATAAGACGCTGCTCGTCAACCCGTATGCGGAAAGCTGGAACACGGTGCCGAATGTAAAGCTGGAGGCCGGATCGGTGGAAACGGCGATCTATAACCTTTTGTCCGCGTCGAACGGGGCGGCGATCTGGGATCTGTCCGGCGGGGAATACACGGCCTATAACGCGGGCTATCCGCACAAAAACCGGATGCAGCGCAGCACGGTGACGGATCTGACCGCGACGCTGCAACGCTATGATACGGAGTATATCGATGCGAGTGGCAGCGTGAGTTTGGATATCTCGCACTCGGTGCATTTGGTGTCGAGCTTTGGCGGGGCGCTGACGGTGGCGCTGCCCAATGCGGCGGATGCGGTGGGCGTCGAGATGACGGTTAAGAAAATCGACAGCTCATCCAATTTGGTGACGGTAAGCGAAAGCGGCGGGGCGGGGCCGGATGGCCGCTCCTTCTTCCTCGGTGGGGAGAATGACTATGTGACGATGATCTCTAACGGCGCGGAGTGGTTTGTGACCTCCTCCAACCGGATGGCCGGGAATACGCGCTATGCTGATACGACGGGTACGTACCAAATCGACATGGCGGTGGATGTTTACCTCATCTCCAGCTATGGCGGGGCGGTGACGGCGCAGCTCCCGCCCGCAGATGCGGCGGAGGCCGTGGGGCGCATGGTGACGGTCAAGAAAACGGATGGTTCGGCCAATGCGGTCACGGTGACAGAGCAAGGCGGCACCGGCCCCGATGGTTACGGCCAGCCTTTAAGCGCGCAGTATGAGGCTATCACTGTGGTGTCCGACGGCGGGAGCTGGTGGATTGTGAGTAAGTTTTAAAAACCGTGAACAAGCGGCGATAAATGGCCTGCAAATAGCGTTTTTCTGCGCTTCCGGTGCTCACGTACCCTTAAGTACGTTGCGCGCCGGTTCTCGAAAATCACTATTTTCGGCTCATTTCTCTTTGTTTGTTAACGGTTTCCCGGCACGTCTTACCGGTGTAATCCGCAATATCGGACTCTGAATATCCTAAAAGCCGTCCGATGGTGATGTCATCAGCATCATCTTGTTGCCGTTTCCGGTTGAAAGTCTGCTCTTTGATCCATAAAAATGCTTTGGCCCGCCATGTCTCATCGGGTGGGGTGAAGCAAACATACAGGATGTCCAGACCATTTTTGGCGTCCCGGACAAGATATTCGATCCGCGTAAATGTGCCATTGTCCACATAAGGGGCAAATGTTTGTTCCGGGATGATGGCTTCGGGCGGGCGTTGATTTTCCTGTATGGCGTCATGAAAGACCGCCAGCTTTTTGGCGCCGGAAAGCATCAAATCCAGTTCTTTTCCCTCATGTGGTCCGATCATGGATTTTTTATATCACAAAGGAGTCTTTATGCCCCCTGAAAAAACCGAAAATATGAGTCGTGCGCAAATCGCGGATTTCCTGCCGCGGGCGATCAGCACGGCGCTGGCTTCCTATGATTTGTTTCTCGAAGACGTGCCGGAGAAAAAAAGTGGCGGTGATGATGATGATAAGAACGATGATTACCCTAAAAAATTTAAAGCCCATCACGATGCGTGCAAGGTTGCGCTGGCGCATATCGAATTGCTCTTTAAGCTGGCGCAGAGGGTGGAAAGCGCGGCGGAGGGGGCGTCCGCCCATAACGATCTGGCCGCTATGCTGGCCAAGGCACAGGAGGAAGTGGCGCAGAGTGAGAAGGATAATTATTGACATAACGCGAATGTTTTTATAAAGTTCATCTTCGTCATAAAAAACAAGAAGGTGTGCATGTCTGAGTCTGGGAAAAAGGGCGCTTTGTATCCGGTTAAACGGGAAGACAAGGACAGTCATCCGCTTATGATTGTGTTTTACAGGCATGCCGCTTTACAGCGCCTTTCCCATGGGCATGTTGCTTCGAATAATCGTTCTCGTGATGTCTTTGAAACGGCCGTTTTTTTGTTTGAAAAGGAGCGTGCCTCTCTTAAGAAAGATTTCCCTGTGAATGCCTATGGTTGTCGGCCGAAAGCCGTAGAGGCGCTTTTAAGGGAACACCTTGATTCCTATATTGATGCCGTTCAGCGGTTTGATCTGGTTGTTCCCCGCACGGCAGAAAATCAGGCTATGAGAGAGGACATGATTAAGCCGATGGCGAAGATGATGGCGGAAGATGTGAAAAGCCTTCCGTTGAGGAACGGGCGCAAAACGCATGTTGCGGAATATCTCTCCGATCGCACAAGGTTCGATGTGACGCTGGGGTAGCGGTGCTCGGTAATCAGTAATCAGAAAAGGCGTCATTGCGAGGGAACAACTTGACCGAAGCAATCCAGAGCCGTGGGGGGAATTCTGGGTTGGCGGTCTTTGTTATTTCTTGCTCTACACAACTCTAATTTTACATAATACGGCACCAGGGAAAAAGGAAGGGGGTGCCTCCGTTTCTCCGTTTCTCCGTTTCTCCGTTTCTCCGCTCATCCGCGTAAGAGGGGGCGGACAAATACCGTTCACGCCAAGCGCGCAAAGTTTTGCAAAGGCCGCATAAGAAGGAAGAATGAAAAAGCTTTGCGGTCTTTTCTTTTTTTCTCGGCATTTTTTATCCCGTCATCGCCTGAATCCGTGCCAGCGGATTCTAGGGCGATCCATACGATCTAACGGATAATCACTATAGATTCCCTTAGAATTTGTTTCCAACAAATTCAGGGAATGACGAAGAGGGCGCGGTGTTTGTTCATCCTGGCCCGGGCTGTGAAGATGGAGCTGCATGAGCGGGGCGGCTGTGTTTTTCGATGATCGTTCATAAAATAACTTTTCAATATGTAAATTCACCATGACTGTAACAAAATCACCCATTGGATTCAAACTTTTCTTGTCCTTATGGAACCAGATGCAGGGGCAAAGCACCCCCGCTGTGCATTTTAAAATGGCGGGGTGGCTGGAAAAATCATGGAAAAACAACGATCAACGCTTGCTTCTTCAGGCGTTTCGGTCGTGCGGGAAAAGCTCTGTTGTGGGGTTGTTTACGGTGTGGCTTTTGTATCAAAACAATAACTTACGCATTATTGTTTTATCCGCGGACGAGGCGCTGGCCGGGAAAATGGTGCGCAATGTCAAACGGGTGATTGAACGCCACCCTTTAACGGCAGACTTAAAACCCGAACGGCTTGAACAGTGGGGCTCTGACAGATTTACGATACGTCGCGAAACGGAATTGCGGGACCCCTCCATGATGGCCAAAGGTATCGCCGCGAACATCACCGGCAGCCGCGCCGATGTCGTGATATGCGACGATGTGGAAGTGCCCCGGACATGCGATACGGCGGGCAAACGGGCGGATTTGCGCGCGAAGCTGGCAGAGATTGATTTTATCCTCGTGCCCGGCGGGGTGCAGCTTTATATCGGCACGCCGCACCATTTTTACACGATTTACGCCCGCAAGCCCCGTAAGGCGATCGGGGAGGCGCGACCTTTCCTCGACGGGTTTTCGCGGCTGGAAATCCCGATTATAGACGCCGCCGGGAACAGCGCGTGGCCCGAACGCTATCCGCCCGCACATATAGCGGATATGAGGCGGCGCAGCGGCCCCAACCGCTTCGCCAGCCAGATGATGCTGGAGGCCAAAAATATCGCGGAGGCACGGCTCGACCCGGCGCTACTGCGGCGCTATGATGATGATCTTATTTATCAAAAAGAGCTGCGCTGTCTTTGGATTGGCAGCAAAAAAATCGTTTCGGCCAGCGCGTGGTGGGATCCGGCTTTCGGCAGCGCGAAGGGCGACGGCTCTGTGCTCGCGGTGGTGTTGACCGATGAAGGCGGCGCGTACCATTTGCACCGCGTGGCCTATGTGAGGGCCAAGGGACGGGAGGATGACGAAGCCACGGAACAATGCCGCCAGATCGCGCGGCTGGCCAAGGCGCTCTTTCTGCCGTCGATTGCTGTGGAGACGAACGGGATCGGCAAATTCCTGCCTGCGATCTTGCGGCGGGAATTGGCGCGGGAGCGGCATCCTTGCGCGGTGATCGAGAAAATCTCCACCCGGAACAAGGATACGCGCATTCTGGAGGCGTTTGATGCTGTACTAGCCGCGCGGGCGCTATACGTGCATGACAGCGTGTACAAAACGCCGTTCATCACCGAAATGCAGGAATGGAAACCGGGTGCATCCAAAGGCCATGATGACGGCCTTGATGCCGTGGCGGGGGCGTTGAGCTTAGAGCCTGTGCGCATCGGAGCGGGCCGCGTGTTCGGTACGCCCGGCTGGAAAGGGCAAATCATGCACGAAGCGGATAGCACGTGGGATGTTTCTTAGGGGCAGGATCCATTAATTATGTCCCTAGACGGTGCGGCTATGATCGTCATTGCTGTTTTTCGTTTGTTTTTCTTTGTTTATATTTTACATAATCCAAAATGAAGGGGGAGGAAAAAGATGGCGCTTCCCTTAAAGAGGGGGTGAACGGTAGATGACGGAGGGTAAGGTAGTCGGGATGACGTGTAAAAGGCTGTAGAAACTCCCCGTCATTGCGAGGGAACAACGTGACCGAAGCAATCCAGGACCACGGGGAAATTCTGGCTTGCCGCGTCGGTCTAAAGACCTCCTCGCAATGACGGGGCGCGCTTCGGAATGACGGTGATATAGTTTCCCCTCCCCTTAAAAGGGTGGAGGGAATAGGGTGGAGGGACGCTATTATTATAGCTCTTGCACGAGACATCATTTTATATGGCGTGAGCGGTAGATGACGGAGGGTAAGGTGGTCGGGATGACGTGTAAAAGGCTGTAGAAAGTCCCCGTCATTGCGAGGGAACAACGTGACCGAAGCAATCCAGAGCCGTGGGGGAAATTCTGGCTTGCCGCGTCGGTCTAAAGACCTCCTCGTGGGTGACGATAGATGTAGTGGGGGTATCTTGTGCCCCGGCTAAGGCCGTCTTTGCGGTGCTTTGCGGCGGGAAAGGGTGGTGGATGGGGATGCTTTTGATCCGTCGATCATTTTTCCGAGAGCGGCGCCCGCGAAAGGAGCAATAAGGCCGCCAATAGCCGCGCCGTTAGGGCCGGCTGCTGCCGCGCCAATGGTGATTCCCAAGATTTGTCCCCAAAAGCCCATCCTTACAGGGGTGCTTGCGTCTTTAAATGTGTTCATCAATAGCATGTCTGTCTCTCCATTTTGTCTTGTTTATATACCGTTTTCCCATGAAAGGCAAGTATTATTATGTATAATAATTTTTCTTTGCCACCGGATTTAGTCTGGTGGATTACCGCCATTGATTTGCCCGCGCTGGGCGGGCTTTTCTGGCTGATCTGGCGTACGCGCCGGGAGCACGATACAGCGCTTTCCGCTATGCGCGCGGCGCTTTCCGATTTCAAGCTGGAGGTCGCGAAATCTTACGCGGCGACGGCCGACGTGCGGGAGCTGGAAAAGCGCCTTGTCAGCCATTTGCTGCGCATTGAAGCCAAGCTCGATAAAACCGCAATGAAAACCGCCGCCCTGCGCGGCCCTCATGAAAAGGAGTAAAACCATGAAACAACTTATCCCCGATCCTTCATCCGCACATGATGCGAAAAAAGTCTCGGTCATTCATAGCATGGATCAGGAAATTGAAACGCTGGCCCGAACGATCTGGGGCGAAGCGCGCGGGGAGGGATGCGCCGGGATGGCCGCCGTCGCCGCCGTGATTATGAACCGCGTGCGCGTGGCAAAAAGCCGGGGCGGTTACTGGTGGGGGAGCAGCATCATCGCCGTATGCCGTAAGCCGTGGCAGTTTTCGTGCTGGAACGCGGACGACCCGAACCGGGACAAAATGCTGGCGCTGGACGGGCGCGATCTTTATTTCGCTACAGCTCTGCGGATTGCGCGGCGGGCGTTTTACGGCGCTCTGGAAGACCCGACCGGGGGCGCGACGCACTATCACGCGGCGGGGATGACGCCCTCATGGAGCCGCAATGAAAAGCCCGTCGCGGTGATCGGGCGGCATGTGTTTTACGCTCTTTCTTAATTTGTCATCCTGAGCGTTAAGCGAAGGATCTTTT
>JBNKRZ010000008.1:0-1604 GCA_050297015.1 Alphaproteobacteria bacterium
GTTCGTTTTTCAAATAAAGTTATCATCGTTTTTGCTCCTTGAATATGCTTTGGCATGTCCTGCGGACCAAAAACTTGATCCTTTTATCTGAAAAACGAACAGAAATAGGCATAACATGTGACTACAGTATCTAAATCGAAACGACTATAAAAGAACGGCGGACAATGAAGCCCGCCGTTTCCGTTTGTCTTGTATTACCGATCTGAAATTATCATTCCAGCGGCAGCGGCTCATCCGCTTGCAAGCGCAACCATGCGATCAGCGCCGCGCGGTCTTCGGCTTTTTTAACGCCGGCATAGGTCATTTTGTTACCCGGTGCGAATTTTTTCGGGTTCGTCAGGTAGCCATCGAGGTCTTCATACGTCCATGTGCCGCCCAGATTTTTGATGGCGTCGGAGTATTTGAAGCCTTCAACCGTACCTTTTTCACGGCCGACAACGTTCCATTGATTCGGGCCGACCATGTTTTTGCCGCCTTTTTCAAATTTGTGGCAAGCCATGCAGGCTTTGGAAAGTTTTTTCCCGCGCTCGACATCGGCCGCCGCAATCATTTCAACCAGTGACATTTCAGCCGCTGGCGCTGCTTCCTCAGCCGGTGCCTCTTCTGCAGGCGCCTCAGCCGCATCCGTTTCCGCTTCAGCCATCACCATAACGTCTTCTGCCGGGGCTTCTTCCGTAATGGCGGGCATAGCCGGGGCCGGCGTTGACACAGGGGCTTCCGCTTCTGCGACTTCGATGCTGTAGGCGTTGGTTTCAAGTTCTTCGGCGCTGACAGCGGCATTGGCAACAAATCCCGCCGTCCATGCAACGCCAACGGCAACAACCACGGCGAACATAAATTTAATAACACTCATCATCATAATATGATCCTTTTTATCAGGTAGTTTCAATTTGTACCAACCGGTTGCCACTATAACATTTTCATCTGCTTTGTCGACAAGAAGCGGCAAATTGATTATACAAAGGTAAAACTATCATTACGAACGCGAAAGTACGAACGACATAATGACGCAGAAAAAAATAGCTTTTCAGGGGCAGGCCGGTTCCTACCATGAGATGGTCTGTCAGGCGACTTACCCGGATATGGCGCCCCTGCCGTGCCATTCGTTTGAATCGACTTTCCGTGCGGCGCAAGACGGTGATGCGGATTTGGCCGTGATTGCCATAGATAATACAATCGCAGGGCGCGTCGCCGATGTTCACCATCTTTTGCCGGAAAGCGGCTTGTATATTATCGGGGAGTATTTTCTACCGATTTGTCATGCGTTGATGGGCGTCCCTGGTGCAACGCTTGGAGATCTAAAGCATGTACACAGCCATATTCATGCTTTGCCCCAATGCCGGAACATTATTCAGGAATTGGGTTTGGAGCGGCATGTTGAGGCTGATACCGCCGGGGCCGCGGCTTTTGTGGCTGAACAGAACGATAAAACCCGCTGCGCAATTGCTTCGCCGCTGGCCGCTGAGATGTACGGGCTGGAGATTTTGAAATCTGACGTGCAAGACGCGACACACAATACAACACGTTTTCTTGTTTTATCGCGGGAGCCGCAAACGCCGCCTTACAAAGAAGGCGAAAAAGTTTTAACTTCTTTCGTGTTTGAA
>JBNKRZ010000009.1:0-16436 GCA_050297015.1 Alphaproteobacteria bacterium
AGAAACGGAGAAACGGAGAAACGGAGAAACGGAGAAACGGAGGCACCCCCTTCCTTTTCCCCTGGTGCCGCATTATGTAAAATTAGAGTTATGTAGAGCAAGAAATAACAAAGACCGCCAATCCAGAATTCCCCCCACGGCCCTGGATTGCTTCGGTCACGTTGTTCCCTCGCAATGACGATAAGAGAAGAGCGTCCCCGCGCTTCCCCCGGCATTACGCGCGCAGGCGAAGGAATCTTAATCGTTCACGCAAAGGTCGCCGAGAAAAAAAAGAAAAGACCGTAAAGCTTTTTCATTCTTCTTATGCGGCCTTTGCAAGACTTTGCGCACTTGGCGTGAACGGTATTTGTCAAAAACAGATGGATTGCTTCGGTCACGTCGTTCCCTCACAATGACAATATTTCCCATCCGCCCTCTTTCCTCCCCTCATCCCCTCAGGCCCCCTGATATCGAATTATGTAAAATTAGAAATATATAGTGTAACAAGTACCGGTGGCAAATAACTATTGTGCCCCCATTGTCTTCTAAAATTTTATCAATTTTTCATAAAAACTTAATTCTTATTAACCGGTTCTTAAACCTTTTTATGCATAAAGGAGGTAATACAAGGAATAGAGAGGTTTTTAAGTGGCCGACGCAGCAACCATAGAAGAGACAGAACTGAAGCCCAGTTTTTGGCACCGTGTCGATGTTGCCCTTGAAGCTGCGTCTCATGGTGCGGTTGTTGAAATTCCGGCTGGAATTGGCTGGATGCTCGATCAAGGATCATGGCTTGTTAACAATTCACCACGCCTATGGGGGGGCGGCACGATTGTCGACAAACCAATCAGCTACGAAGAAATTGCCCGAGAAAACATGGAAAGCATCTATCAGGCCGGAAACAATCTGACGGGATACAAACCACCGGAATTATTGGATGAAACAGATCAGACAATCAATGAAGTTGCTGGGATTGCGGGAGAATTCATTGTCCCTAGCGCGGGAGCAAAGAACCTCGCCAGAAAAGGGTTAATTACAGTTACAAAGGATAGTGCTATGGGATGGAAACAAAAAACAGCCGAAAAGCTCTCAACTCTTTTCCGTTCAAAAGCCGACGACGTCGCAAAAGAGGCCGATGATCTTGCAAAAGCGGCGACCAAACCCGGCGTAGAAACCGCCACCGCCGCGGAAAAAGCGGCGGATGTCGCCGCCGAAGCGTTAAAGTTAAACCCGCTGTCCGGTAAAGAAACAAGCTGGATGAAAAGGCTCCTTGAAAAAACCTACAAAACGGGTGCACAAACCACGGCCCCCAAAGGAATGAAAGTCACGCTGGAGGATTTCAAAAACAACAAAGGTTTTTACAAAAACATTCTCAGCAAAGAAGATATCAATGGCATCAAAAATTTTGGTTTCGTTGAACCTTCCACGATTACCATGCCGAAACTCAGTGTATGGAAAGCTATGAAGACTGCTGTCGGCGTTACCGCCACTGGTGCTGTAGTAACGGGTGGTGTCAAGCTCGCTTCAAATCTTTCTGAAGAATCGAACGATGGGGCAACAGACCCCACCCATCAGGATAATACCTCACCCCATACGAACCCTCAGGACGGCGGGAATCCCGACGGATCCCATGAGGATGACAATCGGGATATCACGACCTACTTCACTGATCTTGCTGACGACGCTGTAGGCGCACTGGCCAGTGAGTTGGGATGGAGCAACGGCTACCGCAGGATGAAAAATTATTTTTCTGAAATGGCCGGGAATGGCATGGACTGGTTCAAAAAAGACGGCATGGACTGGATGGGCAATCACCCAATTTTGACAACCCTTATGGGCCTTATGGCGGGGAAAGCGGCTTGGAACCTTGGTGGCAATATCATGGGCGGGCTGCTCAGTAATTTCCGCCAACTGGCGACACTCGCGATTGTCGGGATTGTTATCTTCAACGTGGTCAAGGGCTTTTCCGGCACCGATGCGGAAAACGGCTATGGGAATCAAGCGTTGGGAAACAAAGTTGTTAATGTCGCCAACAACATGTTCACGCCGGAAGAAAAAAGACAACTGGCTTTCAGCGACAACAAGGAAGGCATCAGTAACGCCGATCTCAACAAAGCCATTAAAGATGGTGGCGATCTTGGCAACAAAATATTGGAGCACCGGAACGAACTGATAAACGCCGGAGCGACCTTGAAACTCAGTTAAAAGCACGGCGCTGGACAAACGCCGCAATTTAGCCAACAATACGGGATAGATGATTTTTCTATCCCGTTTTCCTTTTATAACGCACCACTTCTGCAATGACCGACACACCCACCGATAAAAATGATAAAAAACCTGATGCCAGCAAGCTGGGGAAGGGCTTTGACCGCGCGCGGCCGATCCTGTTCGGACCGGAGAATTTCTTCCTGAAGGTTAACCCGGAGAGCGGCGATGTCTGGATCGTCCATGACATTCCTCTCGACCTTGACCTGACGGAGGCCACCTTTGACCGCGCCAGAGGAGAGATAAACTTTATCACCGCCAGCGGGGAGAGCTTTACCATCGGACAGCAACCACCGGAAAAATTGCATGAGCCGCTCGCCCAAGCCGAACGCCTGACTTTTATCTACATCCCCAATGAAGAACTCGAAAACATGATTTTCATCCCGCTGCGTCAAATTTCTGAAAAATAATCGCTTTTTCCATATTATCTTTCCTTGTTTTTAACCCTGTTTTAACCTTTCCCCCATATATTAGGGGTAAGTTTGCAGCAAGAGTTATTCAATGCTGTATTGAACAGGAAACGATAAGGGCTTAAGATAGGAAGGACGATCATTCAACAATGCAAGCCGCTTTAGCTATTATGACAGACCAGACAACACCGCCAGCCTATAACAAAGGCACAGACCGTGATGTAAAAATCGAGTTGGTCGTCAATGACAGAGCGGAGGCTATCGTCTTCCACAATAAGCCGTTCAAACAGCAACTTTCATGGGTCGAGTTCAATCTTGATACGAACAAGCTTGATCTGGTCATGGATGACGGGGACGCCCAAAGCTACGCCATAGCGGTCGACCCCAAGCTGACGAAATACATGCAAAACGCCTTTCAGGTCTTGATGGTCCTGATGGATGAGCATACAGGTGAACCGGAGGGGGGCGTGTATTTCCCGCTCATCCTCCACAAAGCTTAAACGGTAGAGGGAGGACTAAAAAATGACAGCATTAAGCGCAGCACAAGTAAAAGGGGTTCTAGCCGGATTCGGTGATGACATCGCCGGAGGTGTCGGTACCCACACAGAAAGCGGTACCCAAGGGACAGGATACATGGCTCTTAAAGCTCTGGATGCCGATATTGCCGGTGCAAATATTCCGGCAGTCCAGAATGTCTTTGAACGTGTCGCCGGACCGGAAACGCAAGCGCCGGCAAACGCCCCTGACTTGACGATCGGCTAAAAGAAAAAAGTTTCAGAGTATTTTTAAATGCTCCCTCTAAAAAACAAAGCCGCCCGGCATGATTCGGGGCGGCTTTTTTGATGGGCCAAAACCGTCATTCCGAACGCTTGCAACGTAAGCGGAGGAATCTTACCCCCCCCCTATCAACCGCCAAAGATCCCTCACATACGTTCGGGATGACGCTATCCTAACAACTATAGTCGTTTCGATTTAGAATAGGACAGAGGCGAAACTGACCGGCTTTTTAAAAAAGCGACGACAACGTACAGTAAGCGTACTTTGAGAAGCTTTTTGAAAAAACGGCTTCATTTGCAGACCTGTACTATTCTAAAGGGGAATGGCTATAACAACCGCCTACGGGTACTCTTCCATCACGTGCTTATGAACATCGGCCTCGACGCGTTCGTAAGCGGCGGGGATATCCTCAACACCGACGGTCCCCGGCGCAGGCGTAGACGCGGCCTGAAGCACGCCGTACAAAATCCCGCAGATCAGCACCACCGTCACCACAACCGGAAAAATCACAACGACGTTAATTTTCTTTTTCTTGTTCATTTACTCTCTCATCTTGTCATTCTGAGCGCCAGCGAAGAATCTTCTTCCGCTTCCTGAGATCCTTCGCTAACGCTCAGGATGACAGGCCATTTAAAATCGTCCTCACTAAACATCATCCATGCACAAAAAACAACCCTCTTCCTGACGCTGAATTAACAGCCTCTTAACCTTTTTTATGCATAATGACGCTAGCGTAACTAGCGTAAGGAGGATATTATGGTTTGGCCCTTAATCGGTTTAGCAGGCAGATTACTTCTCGGCGGAACACTGAGGAAAATGTTCGCCGCGGCGGCTGTCGATCAAATGGCTTTTGACGGCGCGGGGAGCAAAAAACTCCTTAATTTGGGCAGGAATGTCGTAGAAAGCGCTGCTGACAAAGCCAAAGACTCCCTCATGGACAATTTCGGCCTAAAGAGCCTCGGCCTCGATAACCTCACACAGGAACAAGGCATGGGCATCGCCGCCGTTATGGCACTCACGGCTTTCATGGGCAACAACCAAAATAACGGCATGATGGGCAATATGCTATCGACCCTTTTGGTGGGTGCGGTCGCTCTGTACTTTAAGGATGAGATCGGCCAAGCCGTTAACTGGGGTAAGAACGCCCTTTCCGGCATCTTCCAGAAAAATGCCGCCGGCACCGAAGAACCCGCAGCCCCCGCAGTGAGACTGCAGAACGCACCGGCTTTCTCGCCCCATTAAAAATCACGAAGCCATAAGCTTCAGCGCTTTGACGAGCTTTTCCGCATCGCCGCGGCGCACGTCCATGTGATCTTCGTCGTCCCAGTCAATTTCCGAGAATAAAAGCTTGCTGTCCGGCGCGGTCGAGATATTAAAGAAATAGCCTTCCTGATGCGGCGGAAAATCGCGCAGTCCCTGCGGCGGGACGATATAAACCTCCACAATAGCCTCCGTGCCCAGACGGCTGTATATGTGGTCAATTGAAGCCATAACCAGCCGCACCGCATCCGCATGCGCAATCACGTCGTAAGGGAAGTACAAAACATTCCGCGTAGAGGTGCCAAACTGGCCAAACACGAGGAACAGATCACCCAGATAGTGATCCGTAAAGATCGTGCGAATCCCCAGCGTGGTGCTGCCGCAATGATCGGTGATGGCGAATGTCACGACATCTTGGGCAAAGGAAAACGGTTCATATTCAGCGGGTAATTGATCGTCAGTCATAGGCGGGTAAGAAAAGCGTGATTTGTTTGTCTCTCTTCTTACTCTACCCGAAAAAGGGTTAAAGGTATATAAAGCCATAAAATTCTGCGTGACGTGCCCGCTCCCATAGGGTAAATAAGACCGCTATGACCAAACCGTTAGAACATATTCGGAATTTCGCGATTATCGCCCACATCGACCACGGCAAAAGCACGCTGGCCGACCGCCTGATTCAAACCTGCGGCGGACTGGAGGAGCGCGAGATGACGCAGCAAGTCCTTGATAACATGGACATCGAAAAAGAGCGCGGCATCACGATTAAAGCCCAGACCGTGCGTCTGGCCTATAAAGCCAAAGACGGCGTCGAATACCAGCTCAACATCATGGACACACCGGGGCATGTGGACTTCGCCTATGAAGTCTCGCGCAGCCTCGCGTCCTGTGAAGGCTCCCTCCTCGTCGTTGATGCGACACAAGGGGTGGAGGCGCAGACGCTGGCCAACGTGTACCAAGCCATCGACAACGACCACGAAATCATCCCGGTGATTAACAAGATCGACCTGCCTGCCGCCGAACCGGAGAAGGTCGCACAGCAGATCGAGGACGTGATCGGCCTCGACGCCGCCGATGCCGTGCAATGTTCGGGCAAAAGCGGGATCGGCATTCCCGACCTGCTGGAGGCCATCGTCACGCGCCTGCCCGCGCCGCAAGGCGACCGTAACGCCCCCACCAAAGCCCTGCTGGTCGATAGCTGGTACGATGCCTATCTGGGCGTGGTGATCCTCGTGCGCGTGATCGACGGCACGCTGAAAAAGGGCCAGAAAATCCGTTTTATGAACACCAAGGCCACGCGGGAGATTGACCGCGTCGGGATGTTCACGCCCAAAAAAGTGCTGCTCGACGAACTCGGCCCCGGCGAGATGGGCTTTATCACTGCGGCGATTAAGGACATTGCCGACACGCAAGTGGGCGATACCATCACGGATGAGAAAAAACAGTGCGCGCAAGCCCTGCCCGGCTTTAAACCGAGCGTGCCGATGGTGTTTTGCTCCCTCTTCCCGGTCGATTCTTCCGAATACGAAAAACTCAAAGAGTCCTTGGGCAAACTAGCGCTCAACGATGCCTCCCTGCATTTCGAGCCGGAAAGCTCGCAAGCCCTCGGTATGGGGTTCCGCTGTGGGTTCCTCGGCCTCCTGCATATGGAGATCATACAGGAGCGGCTGGAGCGCGAGTTCGACCTCGACCTGATCCCCACCGCGCCGAGCGTGGTCTATAAACTCGACATGACCGACGGCACCCAGATGGAGCTTTACAACCCCGTCGATATGCCCGATGTGGTGAAGATCGCTGAAGTCAACGAGCCGTGGATCAAGGCCACCATCCTGACGCCTGACGAGTATCTCGGCGGGCTATTGCAGCTGTGTGAAGAGCGCCGCGGCGTGCAGGTGGAACTCACCTATGCCGGGAGCCGCGCGATGCTGATTTACAAACTGCCGCTCAACGAAGTGGTGTTTGATTTCTATGACCGGCTGAAATCCATTTCCCGCGGCTACGCCAGCTTTGACTACGAACTCGACAGCTATGAAGCCGGGGATCTTGTCAAGATGAACATCCTTGTAAACGGGGAGAGCGTCGATGCGCTGGCCATGATCGTCCACCGCTCTCAGGCCGAATACCGGGGCCGCCAGCTCTGCGACCGCTTGAAAGATCTGATCCCGCGGCAGATGTTCAAAATCGCCATTCAGGCCGCAATCGGCGGCAAGGTGATTGCGCGTGAAACCCTCGGTGCCCTGCGTAAGGACGTGACCGCCAAATGTTACGGCGGCGATGTAACAAGAAAGCGCAAACTGTTGGAAAAACAGAAAAAAGGGAAAGCCAAAATGCGCCAGTACGGGAATGTCGAAATCCCCCAAAGCGCATTCATCGCCGCCCTCAAAATGGGTGATGAGTGACAGGCTTGCTTGGCGAGCCGCAGGTGAGCCCAGCCAAACTGTCATCCTGAGCGAAGGACCGCAGGTCCGCAGTCGAAGGATCTTGTTTTTCACCACAAAGCGCACAGAGACCACAGAGTTCCGCAGAGCTTCCACCCTCCACTCCCCCGTCATTAAGCCTTTGAACGATTATAGTTATTTAGATAAAATGCGATCTAAACTTAACGGCCCTTTTACCCCCTTTTGCTAAGATCAAATCACAGTCTGAGGCTGCCCAAGGACAAACGGCAATAAAGGGTTAGCAATACACAACGCTAAGAAAAAAGGCGCTTTAGACAGGACGTGAGTTGAACAGGACAAACGGCAATGAAAGAAGAGAGGCGTGTATGTCATTTCCGCCTCTCTTTTTTTATATAGTCGTTTCAATTTAAAATAGGACAGAGTCGAAAGTGACCGGCTTTTTAAAAAAGCAACGACAACGTACAGCACACGTACTTTGAGGAGCTTTTTGAAAAAACGGCTTCATTTGCAGACCTGTCCTATTTTAAAGGGGAATGACTATAAGAGAAATAAATTCATAGCGGCAACTCAATATGATAAAATAAAGGGACTGTATGTTTTTAAAGTGGGGAAGCTAGGACTATGGAAGAATTTAGCGCGACCTTGTTGCGTGAGAAATTTGTCATCCAGGATTCAATGCCCGCCGATTTATCGGACAAGGAGCCTGTCGTTGCGCTCAGTAATCGCCTTGTCCTCCCTCTCGTAAACCCCGATACGAAAGAAACAGAGACCTTTGTTGTCCGTGCCCAGAACATGCATAGCTGCGTGCGAATGGCTGCGCAAATCGCTCTGGCATTCCAAAAAGATGGGGCAATACTAAACCGCACCCCGACCTTTAGCTGGGATGAAGCCTACCGCGCTGTGATGATGGGATATGAGGGAAAATTCAACCCACGCAACTGGATTGCCGTCTATCATAAGGGGCGGCCCATCTACGAAAGCGGGGAAGAAGAAGCACAACGCCACATCTTGCTGGATATCATCGAGCAATGCGATGCCCGCAACAAGCAAGATTATGAACGCTCCCTCGATATTGCGGAGGACGCCTTTAAACAAGCCGGACGGCTGGTAACCATCAAGCACGATTCCAATATCGCCCTGATTTTAAACATCACAAAGAAAGAAGGGCGCTGTGGTGTGATCCTGCGCAGCCCCAGCCGCACGACAACGTTCAACTTTATCATCCACGCCAAAGCGGAGCGCGCCGTTACCATTTCCGAATGCATGACCGTTTCCGCCGCTTTTTTGGAAGCCATACAGCTCACCTTTTTTATTGGTATGAGCAAACAGAAAATTCACTATGAATTTATATCACCCTCTTCACCGGAGGGGCTGCAATACAAAGACGCCCAACAAAAGCTGGGGCGTTTACGGGCGGCAATTGACCAATTTGAAACAATGATGAATGTGAAATACCGCCCCGAAAGCCCGGACTTCACGCGCCTTATTAGCGATGCGGAAGAGTTCGCCAAATCCTCCCTCACGCAGGAAATAGAGCAAAAAATCAAAAACGGCGAAGATAGCGACTGGATTATGTGATGCCTTATGCCCCCGGCAGCATTATACACGTCAACGACCGCATGCAAACGGACCACGAATACACGCTCTCCGCGCCGGTTGGCGAAGACTTTGCGCCCGGTTTCAAACCGCACTTCACACCGCAGGAGATGCTGGAACTCGGCGTGTTCGAGGGAAAATATATGAATGATTGCCGCGCTGAATTCCCGGCCGCATGGTTTGAAAAGGCAAAGCTCAGCGATACGCCCGATCCGTCCCTGAACTGTTTCCAGATCAAAAGCCGCCAGCCTTTATCCGTGTGGCGGGCAAAGGGCTGGATTATCGAGCCGGACCCGCGCGGCTGGTTTCAATGGTATTGCCGCTATTATCTCGGCCGCCGCATCCCGGAGGTCGATGCCTTCCAGATCAAACGCTGGCGCGCCTTCGCCCGCCATGCCGCGCAAGTCAAAAAGAACTGCCCGCCCGGGGATACCGCCTGCCGCCCCCGCCAGCGCCAGGCACTGCTCCAGTGGAGTTATGATCCGTTTGTTTAAAAAACTTGTTTTTACATAATAAATAAAATATAATCCGCCATCTAAATTCAAAGAGGCGTGCTAATGGAAAACTGGTGGAGACAGAACAGGTTTATTTCACAAATAACTGATTGGGCTTTTGAAATTGCCGATCAGTATCCTGACGCCCGGATTATATCGTTGGGGCAATCGCCTGCCTGGATTGTCCTGAGCGTCGGCATGATTAGAAGATTAAGGGGAAATCACGCCAACATCTCCTTTGTTCCTTTTACCGATAATTTCGCTAAAAGAGCAACGAATGATAATGGCTCGCATACAATGACCTTTGACAGGCAAACTAATCGATTCCCTCACGCTAAATGCCTTCAACGCTACTTCAATTATATCAGTCGGCTAGACGCCACCCCCGGGCAACTTATAAAAGCAGGCGAACAGGGGCAACAAACAATTATCACCGAAATGATTCGTTCCGGAAGTGGCCTCGCGTCCTTCCTGTCAGCGTGGACAGACAACTATCAAAAAAGTGACATAGAAACGTTATTGGAGCACACAGGATTTCATATTTTTGACACAAACCCTGAATGTAATAAAGATTACATCGACCTGAACGGCGCCCAAAATATAGCTGTGCCTTTGACAAAAAGGCCCTTATCAAAGGAAGAAGCCGACATCATCGAAAACACGGCCCCCATCAACGACTGTAGCGAAGACTCATCGAGGTTGGTTCCTCTTTACCGCCTTTGTTCAAACAATGAACAGGCAGGGCTACGGCTGTGCTACAACCGCCCCGTACGAAAGAAAATCAGGGCGATTCTATATAGAGAAATCGAAAAGCATCACCGCTTATCATAGTCGTTTCAACTAAGGATGGACTGACTATCCCGCTAGCTGCCGCAACACATAATGCAAAATCCCGCCATTGCGGTAGTAATCCACTTCATCCGCAGTATCGAGGCGACAGAGCAGCGGCACATCTTTCGTTGAACCGTCTTCATACATCACATGCAGGGTAAATTCCGCGCG
Organism: Alphaproteobacteria bacterium; assembly: GCA_050297015.1. Taxonomy (GTDB): domain Bacteria; phylum Pseudomonadota; class Alphaproteobacteria; order Micavibrionales; family Micavibrionaceae; genus JACKJA01. The sequence goes on from JBNKRZ010000009.1 coordinate 10,180, forward strand.
TGGCGCCAGCCCCGCCTCAATCCCGGTGATGGAGAACGTCTCTTTCCCCGTCAAGCCCAGCGTCTCCCGCGTATCGCCGCCCGTGAATTGCAGCGGCAGCACGCCCATCCCCACAAGGTTAGAGCGGTGAATACGCTCAAAGCTCTCGACGATCACGGCCTTAACGCCCAGAAGGCGCGTCCCCTTCGCCGCCCAGTCGCGGGAAGAGCCTGTGCCGTATTCCTTGCCACCGATCACAACCAGCGGCGTGGCGGCTTCCTGATATTTCATCGCAGCGTCGTAGATGCTCATCTGTTCGCCGGAGGGCACATACATCGTGTAACCGCCCTCAACCCCGTCCAGCATCTCATTCTTGATGCGGATATTGGCGAACGTGCCGCGAGTCATCACCCGGTCATTTCCGCGCCGTGAGCCGTAGGAGTTAAAATCGCGCGGCTCCACGCCCCGCTCCACCAGATACTGGCCCGCCGGATGTTCCGGCTTGAACGCGCCCGCCGGAGAGATATGGTCCGTTGTCACGCTATCACCCAGCAAGGCCAAACAGCGCGCGCCCTCAATATCCGGCACAGCGCTCACGTCTTTGCTCATCCCCGCGAAGAACGGCGGGTTCTGGATATAGGTCGAACTGTCCTGCCAGCTATAGGTCTGCCCGGTCGCGCCGGAAATGGCCTGCCACTGAGTCGGGCCTTTGAACACATCGGCATAGCGTTCCTTGAACATCGCGGGCGTCAAAGCTTTCTCCACCGTATCCGCGATTTCCTTATTCGTCGGCCAGATGTCTTTCAGGTACACATCGTTACCGTCTTGATCCTGCCCCAGCGGATCGTTGAGCATATCGACCTTCATCGACCCGGCAATCGCATAGGCCACCACCAGCGGCGGGCTGGCCAGATAGTTCGCTTTCACATGCGGGCTGATCCGCCCTTCAAAATTCCGGTTACCGGAGAGCACCGCCGTCACAGTCAGATCGCCGTCCTCCACAGCCTTACCGATCGGCCCCGGCAGAGGCCCGGAATTCCCTATACAGGTCGTACAGCCATAGCCCACCAGATCAAAGCCCAGCGCGTCGAGATCATCCTGCAAGCCCGCTTTTTCGAGATATTCAGTCACGACCTGCGAGCCGGGTGCGAGGGACGTTTTCACCCACGGCTTAACGCTCAAGCCTTTTTCCCGCGCCTTTTTGGCAAGCAGCCCCGCCCCGATCAACACGGACGGGTTAGAGGTATTCGTGCAGCTCGTAATCGCGGCAATCACGACATCGCCGTTATCAAGGCTGTAATCCGCGCCTTCAACCGGCACGGCCTTCTCCGCCGCGCACACATTGTCAAAGGCACTGACGGACTCTTTCAACATAATCTTATCCTGCGGGCGTTTCGGGCCGGAAATGCACGGCGCCACCGTCCCCATATCCAGCGCCAGCGTATCCGTAAAGACCGGCTCAATGCCCGGCGTGCGCCATAGGCCTTGTTCCTTCGCGTACACCTCGACCAGCTTCACGCGCTCTTCATCGCGGCCCGTAAAGCGCAAGTAACGCAGCGTCTCATCATCAATCGGGAAGAAGCCGCACGTCGCGCCATATTCCGGCGCCATATTGGCAATCGTCGCGCGGTCGGCAAGGCTCAAATGATCCAGACCGTCGCCATAAAATTCCACGAATTTCCCGACCACGCCCTTCTCACGGAGCATTTGCACCACACTCAGCACAAGGTCCGTCGCGGTGATTCCTTCGGCCATTTCCCCGGTCAGCTTAAAGCCCACCACTTCCGGGATCATCATGGAAATCGGCTGGCCGAGCATCGCAGCCTCGGCCTCAATCCCGCCGACGCCCCAGCCCAACGCGGCCAGCGCATTAATCATCGTAGTGTGGGAATCCGTCCCCACCAGCGTATCCGGATAGGCCACAGGCTTGCCGCATCCGGCGCAGTCATCGACCCACACCGTCTGGCCCAGATATTCCAGATTTACCTGATGGCAAATCCCGGTGCCCGGCGGGACAACGCGGAAATTTTCGAACGCGCCCTGCCCCCATTTCAGGAATTCGTACCGCTCCCCGTTGCGTTCAAACTCGCGCTCCACATTGGCTTGGAACGCGCGCGGAGAGCCAAATTCATCCACCATAACGGAATGGTCAATCACGAGATCCACAGGCACTTGCGGATTAATACGGGCCGCATCCGCACCCAAACTCACCACCGCATCGCGCATCGCGGCCAGATCGACCACCGCCGGAACCCCGGTGAAGTCCTGCATCAACACCCGCGCCGGGCGGTACGCAATCTCATGAGACACTTTCCCACCGTTATCAAGCCACGTTTTAACCGCTTTCACATCGTCGGTCGTCACCGTGCGTCCGTCTTCAAAGCGCAGCAGGTTTTCCAAAACCACCTTCATCGAAAAAGGCAACTTTGATACATCGCCGATCTTTTCCGCGGCCTCTTTCAGGCTGAAATAAATGTAGTCCTTCCCGTCAACATCCAGCGTTTTACGGGTGCCTAGCGTGTCTTGTCCGGTGCGTGTGGTCATGGTGATGTGCCTTGAATGAAAAGGTTGGGAACTGTCATTCTGAGCATAGCGAAGAATCTTTTAAACGTTCCCCACCAGATCCTTCACTTACGTTCAGGATGACAAAACGAGGGGCCATCATACCACGCCTCTCACACCATTTCACCCCATTTTAAGAAAGCGCCTATTATCCCTCCCTCACCATCGTCATTGCGAGGAATGAGATGACGAAGCAATCCAGAATGATTCCTTGTGGCTCTGGATTGCCGCGCATCCTTCGGATGCTCGCAATGACGCCTTTTCGGAAAATAGAAATTTTTCACAAAAAATCTCAAAAAAGGCATAATTTCGCCACATTTCTACGGCATTATGGAATAAGAATTAACGAGAGATCGTTCTGACTTAGCAAATTTACTAAACCGCTGCCCCCACCCATGCAGCGGTTTTTTATTGGAGATACGCATTTAACAAATTCAGGGAATGACGACAGACGGGGTGCGCCATGGCTTTCAGATTGCCGCGTCAACTTGATTAAGAAAGAGCAATGCACTCGGCGATGACCGGGGTTTGATCGACGGGCGTGCCGACCGGGGCCAGCGTATAAGCCGCGCGGATCATTTGTTCGGCCTGTGCGATTTTATCATCACTCCGCCCATAAATGACGGCCAGCGGTGCCTCCCCGCCCGGCCCCACGACCTCTCCGATGGACGCCACAGCGCCCAAACCCACACCATGATCGATCGTATCACTGACCAGCCGTCGTCCGCCGCCCAGCTCAATCACCGCCAACCCCAGCGCGCGCGTGTCGATCGCCTGCACCACACCGGCCTCATGCGGGTATACGGCCATCGTTTGCGGCGCAACAGGCAAGAGCGTCTCAAAGTTCTCGATAATATCCGCCGGACCGCCCAGATCCATCACCATTCGCCCAAAGAAATCCGCCGCCCGCCCGTTACGCCAGTTGCGTTCGGCGATTTCCATGCCCTCTTGCGCCGTGTCGGCAATCTTACCCAGAACCAGCAATTCGGCGCTCAAGCCCATCACCACGTGAGAAAGGCGCTCATCAACATTGTCCCCGCGCAGGAACTCAACCGCCTCGCGCACCTCAATGGCATTCCCGGCGGTTTTTCCCAGAACCTCATTCATATCCGTCATCAGCGCCCGGCAAGGCAGCCCCGCGCCATTTGCCACCGCCACCAGCGTTTGCGCCAAATGTTTAGCATCGCCGTAATCCTTCATAAAGGCGCCGCTGCCGTACTTAACATCGAGCACAAGCCCCTCCAGCCCCGCGGCCAGTTTCTTTGACAGAATCGAGGCCGTAATCAGGTCGATACTTTCCACCGTCCCCGTAACATCGCGCACCGCATACATCGCACGATCGGCGGGCGCAAATTCGTGCGTTGCCCCCACAATGGCGCAGCCAACATCCTTGACCACCGCTCTCAAGGTTTCCGTTTCCGGCTGCGTGACATAGCCGGGAATAGCATCCATTTTATCCAGCGTACCGCCCGTATGCCCCAACCCGCGCCCCGACAACATCGGCACATAAGCGCCGCAAGCGGCCACGATCGGGGCCAGCATTAAACTGACCTTATCCCCGACGCCGCCCGTGGAATGCTTATCCAGAACCGGCCCGGCGAGATTTTCCTCCGCCCAGTCCAGTGTTATGCCGGAATGCGCCATGCTCATGGTCATATCGACACGCTCTTCATCGTTCAAACCGTTCAGAAACACCGCCATCGCCATCGCGGCAATCTGGCTTTCCCCGATGGTCTTATTCGTGATTCCGGTGATGAATTCGTCGATCTCCGTGCGGGAGAGCCTACCGTTGTCGCGTTTAATGCGGATGAGTTCTTGTGGAAGCATAATATTTACCCGTGTTCGATCATATGACCGTTAACAATGAAATGCGCCGCCACGGCCGCGGCATAGCCGAGCAGAATAACAGGCGTCCACTTCAGATGGCTGGAAAATGTGTATTGCCCGCGCGCAACCCCCATCAGCGCCACCCCGGCAGCAGAACCGACGGAGAGCATAGAGCCGCCCACCCCGGTCGCAAGCGTAATAAGAAGCCATTGGAAGTGATCCATATCCGGGTTCATGCTCAGAATGGCGAACATCACCGGAATATTGTCGATAACCGCGGACGCAAAGCCCATCGCGATGTTTGTAATGCTTGCCCCCCAGCCGTCATACATCGCCGTAGAGGCAAACTCCAGATAGCCCAGAAAAGCCAGCCCGCCGACACTGAATATCACACCGAAGAAAAAGAGCAGCGTATCCCACTCCGCCAACGCAACCGTTTGCAAAATGTCGAAATCTTCATCGCGGTTTTTCCCGATTTTGCGGATGACATAGGCCGCAATCATCAAAAGGGAAAGTCCCGTCATCATCCCCAAGAAAGGCGGCAAGCCCAAAGCCTGTTCAAACCCCACCGCCATCGCAATCGTAAGAAACCCCAGCGTTATAATGGTTTTCGCACCACGCTTCATTTTCACCCGTTGTCTGATAGACCACGGCTTATGCTTGGGCACAAAGGGGGTCATAATCACCGCCGGCACGACAAAACAGACCACAGCCGGAATAAACAAAACAAAGAACTCAAAGAATTCCACATGGCCGGATTGCCAGACCATCAGGGTCGTAATATCCCCGAAAGGCGAAAACGCGCCCCCCGCATTGGCGGCATTCACAATGTTAATACAAGCCAGCCCCACGAATTTGGGATCGTTCGCCCCCACCGCCATCACAACCGCGCCCAGCACCAGCGCCGTAGTCAGGTTATCAGCAATGGGCGAGAGACAAAACGCCAACACACCCGTAATCCAGAAAAGCTGGCGCATATTAAAGCCCGCCTGCACAAGCTTGGAACGCAACATACTGAAAACCTGCCGGTTTTGCAGAGCACTAATGTATGTCATCGCCGCGAGCAAAAACAGCAAGAGAGAGCTATATTCCTCCAGCCCGTGATAAATGGCTTTGTGCAGATGATCGTGGTCGATGCCATAGCGGGGCGCAACAATCGCAATAATGACCCAGACAATCCCCGCCCCCAGCATAACAGGTTTCGATTTGCGCAAATGCGTGCGTTCCTCCAGCAAGACCGCGACATAAGACGCAATAAAAACGATCAGGCAAAGCAACGCCGCCGGATGACTTAGGGCTATATCAATCGTCATGCTGCCTTCCGCAGATTCCGCCGCCAGCGCCATCTCTGGCACGAACAAAGTAAACAGGGTGAGCAAAACAGGAAGGAAGCGAAACATAGGACTCTCTTTTTGTAAAAAGATAAGATTGCCTGCAATTTTCGCGGGAATAGGAACCAGAGTCAACACACGTTTATAGTCGCCCCCCTTTCCATCGTCAAAGACCCCTCACATCCGTTCGGAATGACGATAAGAGAAGAGCGTCCCCGCGCCTCCCCCGGCATTAAGCGCGCAGGCGAAGGAATCTTAATCGTTCACGCAAAGGTCGCCGAGAAAAAAGAAAAGACCGCAAAGCTTTTTCATTCTTCCTTCTTATGCGGCCTTTGCAAAACTTTGCGCGCTTGGCGTGAACGGTATTTGTCCGCCCCCTCTTACGCGGATGAACGGAGAAACGGAGAAACGGAGAAACGGAGAAACGGAGAAACGGAGAAACGGAGAAACGGAGAAACGGAGAAACGGAGGCACCCCCTTCCTTTTCCCCTGGTGCCGCATTATGTAAAATTAGAGTTATGTAGAGCAAGAAATAACAAAGACCGCCAATCCAGAATT
>JBNKRZ010000010.1:0-26436 GCA_050297015.1 Alphaproteobacteria bacterium
CGACAACAGCCCCATGAGCGGCGTCACTGGCGGAAGCCTGCCTGCCGAAATCTGGAAAGATGTGATGCTGGCCGCGCATAAAGAAGGGGGCTCTTACATCCCCTCTTCCTCTTCACCGGTTGGCGCTTCCGACAATTTTTCGCGGCTCCTGCAACGCATTCTTAACCTGAATGAGTAGAGCCGCCACCCTTTACGTAAAAACCGTTTCCGAGAAGACCACATACTCGCCGGGCAGATTACCGATAAAGCGGCTTTCCCCGATCCGGTCCCAATGCCCTTTCAGAGCTACGATCGACTCCGACGGGCCATCGCAATCCCATGCCGTGCGTTGCAAGCTCCGGTCTACGAATGTCAGGAACTCACTGGGGAACGCCTGCCGCGGCGCCCACAGCCCCAAATCCACTAACGTTTTCGCCACCAACGCATCGCTCTGATCCAGCATATCGGCAGTAAACTGGATGGCGGAGAGAATTTTGATTTCCATACGGCTGGTCGGCACGTGGCGTATATGCCGCATAAAGCGGGCATATATTTCCATTTCATCCCTTTGCGTATCTGTGTTCTCCGGTGGCAGCGGTAAAATAACCTTTTCCATGTTTTTGCGTACATTTTCCATGACGTGAACCTCCCTTATTATTTGTTGTCTTTCCCTGCTCAACACCCTTTTCGTATCTAACATCCTGTTGTGTATCTGTGGGGTTCTCCCGTTCGTAATTTCAGGATTCGCCGCAAATAATTAAGAGAATCTTAACGCGCTTATTAAGGGCCGCTAATAAACAGGATAAGCTGTGGATAAGCGATAAAGCGAGGGCAAAAATGTATAAATTCCGAGCTGTCTTGCGAATCAATGTAAAGAAAAACAAAGGAAGAGAAATGAGTCGAAAACAGTGTTTTTCGAGAACCGGCGCGCAGCGTATTTAAAGATACGTGAGCACCGGAAGCGTAGAAAAACGCTGTTTGCAGACCATTTATCAATCTTTGCCGGGAATAGCCGCCACGGCCAGAGCATCGGCCCGCTCATTTTCCGGATGGCCGTTATGCCCTTTGACCCAATGCAGCGTCACATCGTGCTTTTGAATAAGCTCATCGAGCTGTTGCCACAGCCCTTGATTTTTGACGGCTTTTTTATCGGCGGTTTTCCAGCCGCGCTTTTTCCAACCGTGCATCCATTTTTCGATACCGTCCTTGACGTAAGTGCTATCGGTGTGGATTTCGACTTTCGCCGGTTTCTTCAGGGCCTCCAGCGCCTTAATCACCGCCGTCATTTCCATACGGTTGTTCGTCGTATCGGGATGCCCGCCGGACAGCTCTTTCTCATGCCCGTTCCAGCGCAGGATAGCCCCCCAGCCGCCCGGCCCGGGGTTTCCGCTGCACGCACCGTCCGTGTATATTTTAATGATATCAGACAAACCTAAACACCTTTCTTATAACATCCCGGGCCGAGTCATTTCGGCGCGAAGCGGCAATGCCGCGTGCGCCAGCCCGCCCACGCAGCTTCGCTGCTTCGGGCGCAAAAAGCCCGGGGTTTCCGCTGCACGCACCGTCCGTGTATATTTCAATGATTGAATCGCTCATGGGGAGCGACTATGCCTGAAACATCATGAAAGTGAAAGCCCTACTCCGCCGGGACCAAAAGCGCCTGCCGCCGCGCCTGTTCTTCGCGGTAAATCGCCAGAAGGTAGGAAAGCAAGAGGATCACATCGCCTATGACAACCAGATACAACCCTTCCATCGTACCGAACCCTATCCACATTGTCGTCGGGATCAGGTTACCCAAACGCATCATCTGCTGGGTTTTGAAGGACTCTGAAAAACGAACCATCACGACCGCCGCTAAAGGCAGGATATCCGAAGGCCCCTGATAAACCACGGCAATGCTTAAGCACGCCATCAAAACGGCAATCCCCAGCCGTAAAGGCAACGTTTTATCCAGCATACGCGCCGGGATCAGCGCCTGTGCAACCGAGGAACTCCCCGCGATCAAAAGCGCCAGCGTGGCCGCCGGTTCACCCATACCGTAAAAATACGAACCGAAGAAAAAACAGGCGACCACGTTACCGACAAGCATCGCCCGCCGCCCCGGCAAATGCGGCATGGAAAAAGAAATCAAAAAAGCCGTACATAAAAGAGCATTTAAAAAGAGCGTTTCCATGCGCTCATTTTATGTCCAACGTGTTAAATAAAAGTTTACACCGCCACCGCCTTGGGCAATTTGAACGTAATATTTTCGCGGGCGATGGATTGCTCCTCGACGGCCACGTCAAAACGTGTCCGCAAAGCCGTGATAATCTCCTCCACCAGCACCTCCGGCGCGGAAGCCCCGGCGCTAAGCCCCAGCACTTGCACACCGTTTAGCCAATCCCAATCAATGTCCGCCGCCCGCTGGATCAATATAGCCTTTTCACAGCCATGAGATTTAGCAACTTCAGCCAACCGCCGCGAATTGGATGAATTCGGCGCGCCAATCACGATCAACGCCTCGCAATCCCGCGCAATACTGCGCACGGCGCCCTGCCGGTTGGTCGTGGCATAGCATATATCTTCCTTGTGCGGCCCCTCTATAGCGGGGAAGCGCTCTTGCAGCGCCGCTACGATCTCCGCCGTATCCTCAACCGATAGCGTGGTCTGCGTGCAATACGCCAGATTAGCGGAATCACAAACATCCATCAGCGCCACATCCGCCACCGTTTCCACCAGCATCACGGCACCTTCCGGCAACTGTCCCATTGTGCCGATAACTTCCGGGTGCCCCTTATGCCCGATCAGGATAATCCGCCGCCCGTTTTTGTAATGCCGTTCAGCCTCCCGGTGGACTTTACTCACCAAAGGGCACGTCGCATCGATATAGAACATTTTCCGCTTTTCTGCGGCTTCCGGCACGGATTTAGGCACACCGTGAGCAGAGAAAATCACGGGCTGGCCGTCATGGGGAATTTCATCCAGAGCCTCCACAAACACTGCGCCCTTGGCCTTCAGTCCATCCACAACAAACTTATTGTGCACAATTTCATGCCGCACATAAACCGGCGCGCCATAACGCTCCAGCGCACGCTCGACGATCTGAATCGCCCGGTCAACCCCGGCGCAAAAGCCGCGCGGCGCGGCGAGGATAATTTTTAAAAACGGTTTTTCCATGCTCTTTCTCTATACGATAGCGAATTAAAAATCCATCCCTCTTGCCTCTTGCTTAAACGCTCATACTTGCTTAGGTTAGGCTCATACCAAAATTCATTGCTAACGAGGTTGCCATGCGCCCCATGAGAAGCTTGATCTGTCTTGCGCTTTTTCCTTTCCTGACATTGCCTTTAGGGGGGTGTGAGACCTTGGACCAAAGTTATAAGTCCGTAAAGAACACCTTTAGCAACATGGACTTTTCCTTGCCCTCTTTGAGTGCCACGCCGAAGAACAATAACAGCACGGAAACGGAATGCCCGAATATAAAAATCGTCGATGAGCTAAACCAGATCAACCAGTTCAGCGATGATTCCACTCCAACGCCGGAGACGAATATTTCCCACGCGCACTTTGCCGATATCAAGGCGCGCTGCCGGATAAACGAGCACAACATCATCGCCGATATGGAGATTTATTTCGAAGGCGATCTCGGCCCCCAAGCCGCCGCATGGGAAACAGAACAGCGCGATTTTGCCTACCCCTATTTCATAGCCATCACAGCGCCGAACGGTCAGATCATCACCAAGGAGGTTTTTGCCCTGCCCCTGTCCTATGACGCCGATTCGATCCACACCGCCGCACAGGAAAACCTCAACCAGATTATCCCCCTGAACGGCAACCTGTTCACCGGCGAGCATACACTTATGTTGGGGTTCCAGCTTACAAACGATCAGCTTGCCTATAACCGGAGCCACCGCGGCGCACCGATTTTGGTCAAGCCAAAACCTCTTTCTTCCTCATCCGCGAACGCTGGCGAAGAAGAGATCGAACGTAACACTCTGGAGCAAATCACCATCACGGATGACGGACAAGTCATAAGCGAACCGCTCCCCGTTGAACCGGAAGCGGCTATGGAGCCACCCGCAGCCCCTCAAAATAACGTGCGGGAATATATCGTCACACCGCGGGAACGCATGCCTCTTCCAGAAACACAGACAGCAAACATCGCGACAGGCACACCCGTGCCGGTGCACAAACCCTCCGTTCCGCAAGCGGCCGCGCGCAAGCCTTTTGAAAAAACGGTTCAGAAACACCATGCCGCCGAACCCCTTATGTACGGCTATGAGGAAGAAGTCGTTGTGGCGCCCGCTCCGACAACTCCGGCTGTCTCTACGGCTCCGGTCGCACCGATCGCCCCCGCCGCACCCGTGCAACAACCTGCCGTCTATACCCCGGATGAGCCGATTGACATGACCGCCCCGCTACCAGAGGAAGGGGAATAAAGCCCCTTACCCCGCCTTTACAAGCCTCTTCACAAGAGCGGACAAACGGCGGCGCAAAGCATAAAGAAAGACAAGAGGCCGCAGCGCTAACGATTTTGACACCCCGCGCCCGGCCAGAACGCCTCGTGCTTCCATAATCCCGAAATACACATGATAGGGCGTTGTTGCGGGCATATAATCCGTCACAGCGGTCAAGTCGCGCTGCAACCATTCCATCCAGAATCCTCGCTCATGCATATAGCGGGCATTAAAAACAGCGACCATATCGGCGACACGCTTTTTCAGAGCACTCTTATCCGGATCGTCCACATAATCCAGCATCAAAGCATTCGCCTTCAGCGCCTCTGTAAAGGGCCATATGCGCTTGGTGTCGGCGATCATCTCGCCCTCCGGCGTCAGCTCATCATAGATACCGCCATATTTTTCATCCCAGCCATAGCGGTTGGCCCATTGCAGAAGCCCCCAGCACAGATCGTCATAAACCGCCGGGTCATCTTTGAGCGCCGCATGTTTTTTCAAAAGCCATATCCACTCGCAATAATGTCCCGGCTCCGCCACAATCCGGCCGTCTTCATTTGGCTGCGGGACAAACATATCCGTGTAATATTCGCTTAAAAACCCCGTTTCGGGCTTGTAGAAATACTGCATAAACAGCCCGACCATTTCATCAGCCATGCGCATAAAAGCCGACTCATCCCAAGTTTCCGCCGCAAACAAACACGCTTCAAGGAAATGCATGTGCGATTCGTGCCGCCGCACATTGTCCATCGGCACCAAATGTTCGTCCAGCGCCTCCACCAAGCCCGGCATCACACCGGTGCGAAAATTTTTGTCAATAAAGGCGATCGTTTCCACGGCCAGCGCGTGCGCCTTTTCATCTTGCGTTGCCCGGTAATAATGGGACAGGGCAAAAATCACAAAAGCCAGTGCATAAAGATCATAGCTATTGTCCAGCGGCTTGCCCTCATCATCGACGCTAAAGCGCCAAGCACCCGTTTGCGGCACATAATATGTCGCTACGATATAATCAAAAACGCCCTTTAAATCCGGCGCGAAAGAGGGATTTTCCGTTTGCGCAACGGCATGCGCGTACAAAGCCAATTGGCGGCACTGGGTTAATAAGCGCCGCTGCCCGGTCAGGATCGGCTGGAATCCGTGCCCCATTCGTTCGTAAAAACCGCCCAACGTGTTATCCGCAAAGGCTTCATACCATTTGGGAACCCAGCGCTGTAAAAGCTTGCAGGAAAGATGTTCTACCGTCGTGTGTGTGCCGTGTGCCATAGGATCTCATATTAAATTATTGAGTTCATTTTTACAATTCGCTATCCGCGCGTACAAGCCAAAAGCAAAAGCTTGAGATTTGCCTTAATCTCGCGTAGACTGCGGCGTTATGAATGATGCATCCCCTATTGAAAGCTTAAGCTTCGAAGACGCCTTGAGCGAGTTGGAAACCATTGTCCGGGCGCTGGAAAGCGGTCAGGCAAAGCTGGAAGAATCCATTTCATCCTATGAACGCGGCATAGCCTTGAAAAAACATTGCGAGGCCAAACTCCGCGAGGCACAGGAAAAGATTGAAAAAATTACCGTAACCGCCGATGGAAGCGTTACAACCGCTCCCTTCGATACAGAGAGTTAACGTCACCCCTGCGTAGGCGGGGGTCCGGCAAAAATAAATGCATGAAAAGAAATTTTACGTCTACATATTGGCAAAGGAGAGAAATTCAAAATTTTACGTTGGCGTGACATCGAACTTGATGCAAAGAATATCTGAACACAAAAACAACATAAAATGCCCGTTCACAACAAAATATGGCGTAAAAAGATTGGTTTATTACGAGGTCCACGACGAAGCCGAGCATGCTTTCCAACGGGAAAAACGGCTCAAGAAATGGAATCGTCCATGGAAAATGCGCCTGATTGAGGAAATGAACCCGGACTGGACAGATTTATACGAAACCTTATTTTGACCAGATGCCCGCCTAAAGCGGGCACGACGATAGAGAGAACAAAGAAAAAAGGAACCCCCAACCATGCCTTCACCACGCGAAGCCAGTGCCCATTTGCAAGAAAGAATGGATGAGGTCATGACGGCCGTCAATAAGACGATCGAACGCCTCCTTCCCGACACAGACCTGCCCGAAGCCCCACTTTACGAAGCAATGCGTTACGGCACGCTGAACGGCGGGAAACGCCTGCGCCCCTTCCTGCTCATGCAATCGGCGGCTTTGTTCAACGTTGATCCGAAACGCGCCCGGCGCGTGGCGGCGGCGCTGGAACTGGTGCACAGCTATTCCCTGATCCACGACGATCTGCCCGCGATGGACAATTCCGATACGCGGCGCGGCAAGCCCGCCGTCCACCGGGCTTACAGCGAAGCCACGGCTATTCTGGCGGGGGATGCTCTACTCACGATGGCGTTTGAGGTTCTGGCCGATTCCGAGACTCATGAAGACCCCCGTGTGCGTTGCGAACTGATGACTGCTCTGGCGAAAGCGTCCGGCGGGCACGGCATGTGTGGCGGGCAGATGCTCGATTTAATCGGGGAGACGGAGGAATTCGACGTGGGCACGCTGTCCCGCCTGCAGCGGATGAAAACCGGGGCGCTGTTTGAATTTGCCTGTGAGGCGGGAGCGATCCTCGGCCGCGGGAATGAGCCGCACAAAAAAGCCCTGCGCAATTATGCGCGCGATCTCGGCCTCGCCTTCCAAGTCACCGATGATATCCTTGATGTAGAGGCCGACCCAAACATGACCGGCAAGCCCGCCAATCAGGATGAAGAAGCCGGCAAGACCACCTTCGTCACCGCGATGGGGAAAGAACAGGCCAAAATGCGTGCGGAAATGCTGGTGCAGCAAGCCGTCCGCCACCTCCACATCTTCGATAACCGCGGCGAAATGCTGAAAGAACTGGCGCTGTATGTCCTTGAACGACGGGCTTAGGTCAAAAAGAAGACCTACCCTCTCGTCATTGCGAGGAGGCCGTTAGGCCGACGCGGCAATCCAGAATTTTCCCCGTGGCTCTGGATTGCTTCGTTTCTTTATTAAAGAAGTGTCCCACGTGCTTTTTAAAAGCTTTATCCCACGCACTGTCGTGCTTCGGGAGTCTTTTGAAGATATGTCCCACGCACTTCGTGCTTCGGGACGGGCGCACTTCGGGACGGGGGCGATCCATACGATCTAACGGGTACTCACCATGGATTCCCCTATAATTTTCCAGCGAAAATTCGGGGAATGACGACAGACGGAATCCTCCTTTCCCTCTTCCCTCTTCCCTCTTCCCTCTTCCCCTTATTCGAATTATGTAAAATACATATCGCGCCACCGGGCATGTCTTTACAAAGATGACGCAGCTATAGATTTTTTTCTTGGCTAAATCAGTCTCTTGGGTCTAAAAAGGACGCTTCATGAAACAGGCAAGACCACAAATTGTTGAACTGGATTCCCGCCGGCGCGGGAATGACGATAACGGGAAAGATAGCGCAAAGGCTCTTTCCTCCGTTGATGCAGCCTCCCCTACAGAGGGAGGAGCCTCCTCGTCCTCGTCCTCGTCCCCCTCCCCCTATTCTGAATTATGTAAAATTAATAATCCGGCGGACCTCAAGCCCCTGTCCGACGAGCGGCTCAAAACCCTCGCGGAGGACGTACGGCGCGCGACAATTGCCAGCGTTGCCAAGACTGGCGGGCATCTGGGCGCGAGCCTTGGCGTGGTGGAGCTGACCGTGGCGCTGCATGCGGTATTCGATACGCCGCGCGATCGTCTGATCTGGGATGTCGGGCACCAGTGCTATCCGCATAAAATACTGACGGGGCGGCTGGACCGTATGAGCACCCTGCGCCAAGGCGGCGGGCTGTCCGGCTTTACCAAACGTGCGGAGAGTGAATACGACCCGTTCGGCGCGGGGCACAGCTCCACATCCATTTCTGCGGGCCTGGGGATGGCGGTCGCGCGCGATCAAAAGGGCGAAGACAACGAAGTCATCTGCGTAATCGGCGACGGCTCGATGAGCGCGGGGATGGCCTACGAAGCGATGAACAATGCCGGCGATCTGAAAAGCCGCCTGATTGTGATTTTAAACGACAACGACATGTCGATTAGCCGCCCGACCGGCGCGCTGAGCAAGCATTTGACCCGGATTGTTTCCTCCCGCCCTTATATGGGCGCGCGCGAGGTCACGAAGAAGCTGGCCGCGGCCCTGCCCCCGCCCCTGCGCCGCGCTGTCGGGAAAGCGGAGGAAACGGCGCGCCACGCCCTCCATGCGGGAACGATGTTCGAGGATATGGGCTTTTACTATATCGGCCCGGTTGACGGCCACGACCTCGACACGCTTTTGCCGGTCCTGCGCAATGTGCGCGACAGCGAGCGCCAAGGCCCGATCCTGATCCATGTCGTGACGGAGAAAGGCAAGGGCTACGGCCACGCGGAAGCCGCGGCGGACAAAATGCACGGCGTCACAAAGTTCGATGTCATCACGGGCAGCCAGCACAAACCGGAGATCACAGCCCCGGCCTATACGAAGGTGTTCGCCAACACCCTAATCGACTGCGCGCGCACCGACGACAAAATCGTAGGAATCACGGCGGCCATGCCGACCGGCACGGGGATGGACGCCTTTGGTAAAGCCTACCCTGAGCGCATGTTCGATGTCGGAATCGCCGAGCAACACGCCGTCACATTCGCGGCGGGCATGGCTTGCGAGGGCTACAAGCCGTTCGTCGCGCTTTACTCCACATTCCTGCAACGCGCCTATGACCAGCTCGTGCATGATGTCGCGCTCCAGAATTTGCCCGTGCGCTTTGCGATCGACCGGGCGGGGCTGGTCGGTGCGGACGGCGCGACCCACGCGGGCGCCTTCGATACCGCTTACCTTGCCTGCATCCCGAATATGGTGCTGATGGCGCCGAGCGATGAAGCCGAATTGGCGCGGATGGTTGCCACCGCCGCCGCTTACAATGACGGGCCGATCGCCTTCCGCTTCCCGCGCGGCAACGGAACAGGGGTCGAAATGCCGGAAACGCCAGAGGTTTTAGAAATCGGTAAAGGCCGGGTGGTTTATGAGACAAACAAAGGGGACACAATGAGTCATTCTGTCCCCGGTGCGAACAGCATCGCCCTGCTCTCCTACGGTACACGCCTTAATGAATGCCTAAAAGCCGCGAAAATGCTGGAATCTCAGGGACACAACGTGACCGTCGCCGATGCGCGCTTCGCCAAACCGCTGGATGAGGCTCTTGTCTCGCATCTCGCGGCCAGCCACAGCCAGCTTATCACCATCGAGGAAGGCTCCCGCGGCGGGTTCGGCTCACTCGTGCTGGAATATCTCGCGAACAATCCCGTCATCCCGTCATCCCGTCATCCCGTCATCCGGACTCTGACCCTGCCCGACACCTTTCAGGATCACGACTCCCCCGCCCAGCAATATGAAGATGCGGGGTTGGTTGCGGAACATATAGTTACGTTGTCATTGCGAGGAGAAGCGTAGCTTCGACGCGGCAATCTATTTCCTCCTAACCCGTCATCCCCCGAATCCGCGTCAGCTGATTATAGGGGGATCCATACGATTTAACGGATAATCACCATGGATTCCCTTAGAATTTGTTTTCAACAAATTCAGGGAATGACGTCTTGTAGAACACCCCTTGCTTTTATAGGAATACTATCCTATAATCATCGGCATGACTGATGAAAACAAAACACAAAACACCCCCGCCCTTTCGGTTCTGACCAACAGACTGGAAGACCTTTTAACCACGCCGGAATACAACCCCGATACGCTCACCGCGCAAACGGAAATTCTGCACGCGCTATTTACTGAAATCCTGACCCACAGGGTCGCAACTCGGATCAACAACTCTAAATATTACACGTCACCGATGGAGTGGATGATGTTGGCCTTGCGGGTGCAAAAGCAATGCGCCGACACCGCCAAGGCGCAAAGCGCGATTGAGTATATGAAGCATTTGAACACAGCGCCCGCTTCCCCTGTCCCTGCCCCGTCATTGCACGACCTGTCCGTGCCATCCATGGATCACACGCACAAGGCATGTGATGACGACAAAGCCCCCCGCCCCCTCCCCCAAATTGACGAACAAAATGAGTAACTCAGATTCCACAAGAAAAAGAAGGGCTTGGCCTGCCAAAAGACGTGCTATGCAGGCCAAAAACTGCCGTAAAACCCAACCGTGGGAGCACACCACCGGCCCCCGCACTGCCGCCGGGAAAGAGGCCGTGAAAAACAACGCCCTCAAACACGGCCTGCGCACGGCGGAAATCACGGAACTCCGGCGTCTCCTGCGTGTGCAAAAAGCCTTTATCAGGGCCGTTACCCTCTCGACAGGGTCATAAAAACATGCTCCAAATAAAACGTTATGGCATTGGAGAGACCCACTATAATTCTGCTCGATATGGACGGCACCACCGTGCGGCATTTGCACCCGCGGTTGCTGCATATTCTGGAGTGGCTGGACGACCAATCTTTCCGCGTGGCCAAGTTTTTCTCGCGCCTGTTTCGCCGCAAAATTCACCACATGCCGTTGACGGAGTTTCGCGCGGGGCGGCGGCCCAAGCGCCTCGTTCACCGGGCAATCCACAAAATTCGCCGCAAGCCGGTGGAGGAAATCGTCGCGCCATGTCCCGGCATTTACGACATTCTCGATTTGCTCAAGGCCCACAATATCCCTATCGGGCTGGTCAGCTCCGGCATGGGCAAGGGTTATGGTCACGATATCTTGGAAACCTTTGATCTGAAAAACTTTTTCGCCGTCACCGTGTTCCGGGAGGACATCCGCAAATCCAAGCCCAACCCGGAACCGCTGCTAAAGGCGCTGGCGGATTTGCCGCTGGAGCCGCGGGAAAACGATGTCATCTGGTATATCGGCGATCGGCGCAAGGATGTCATAGCGGCGCTGGCCGCGGCAGAGCACCTACCCTGCCCGATCGTGCCATTGGCCTATAACCTTCATGCCGCCATCGCGATTTTAGAGAATAACCTGCCCACCGACCACATCATCATGGCGTGGCCGGACCTCCTCCCGCGCTTACGGGAATTGCTACAATCCGATGATACGCCCCCCCTTAGTACGCGCGCGACAACCCAGATTGAAAGACGTTGACGGGAGGAAGTTTTGCCTGCGTTTCCAACTGGTTAGCGACAGGCACAAGACTTTGCAGAAATGGTAAGTAGGCGCGCACCGCATCGCCCATGCGCACCTGCCCTTCGACAAGATCCACCAATTGTTCCAGCGGACTCAAACGTTTGGGCAGGACAACAATGCTGATGCCGGAGCGATCCGCCGCGCCCAGCAAGCGCGCGCTGTAGTCCAGAGCATCCGTCAGACCGCCAAGCTCATCGACGAGGCCGTTTTCAAGCGCTTGCGCACCGGTCCACACGCGGCCGCGGGCAACAGCTTCCACCTTTTCCGGCGAGAGTTTACGCCCTTCCGCCACGCGGGCGATGAAGCCATCATAAATCTGATCCATCATGGCATTAAAACGCTCCTCCGTGGCGGGAGTCAGCGGCTCATTCATAGACCATAAACCGGCATTTTCACCCCATTGCATACCATCCCAATTAACACCGACTTTATTCCAAAGCCCTTGCAGAATAAACTTCCCACCGGCAACACCGATCGATCCCGTCAGCGTGCCGGGCAGCGCGAAGATCCTATCCGCCGGCGCGGCAATCCAATACCCGCCGGACGCCGCCGCATTCGCCATGGACACAATAACGGTTTTATCCTTTTCTTGCGCCTTTACGAGCGAACGGCGAATGGTTTCCGACGCGGTGGGCGATCCGCCGGGGCTGTCAATCCGCAAGACAATAACCTTGATACTGTCATCATCGGCTACCTCATCAATATAACCGGAAAGCCCCTCCGCAGAAACAACACCCTCACCGCCATAAGACACGCCATCCGCGCGCGTTACAATCGCCCCGACAGCATAGAGTAAAGCCACTTTGGGCGTTTTGGCGGCTTTACCTTTCTTTTCAATATCAGCAAGCAAAGAGGCCGCTTTCTCATATTTCAGTCCCGCCGCATACCCCGTCAGCGCCATAAAAAGAATATCCTCTTTAGCCTCATCTTCGCCCTTGTAGTTTTTTTGGATTTCATCGACCAGTACATCGCCATAATCAAGCCGGTCGATCAAGCCGCGCTCCAGCGCTTCCCGGCCTGTAAAGATGCCTGTTTTCACTTGCGCGCGTATATCATCCGCGGCGCGCGCACGGCCCTCAGCTATTCCCGCAAGCATTTGCCCGGCAAGGCTTTCCACCATGCTGCGCGTTGATTCTTTTGAGGCTTTCGACATCTCATCTGCCGTAAAGCTCTCAAAGACGTTTTTGTATTCCTTACGCGCGAAAAAGGCAGGCTCAACGCCAACCTTATCCAAAACGGAGCGCACAAAAGGCGCTTCGATTTTAACGCCCGCCAGCGCCAGCGTCCCCATCGGCTGAAGCCAGATTTCATCAAACGCAGAAGCCAAGTAATAGGTGCTCATCCCGACACCGCTTTCACCATAAGACTCGGCATAGATGTAAGCAAATTTCCCGCTCGCCGCCTTAAAACGGAGCAAAGCCGCGCGCAATTCCTGAAGCTGTGCCAAGGAATAATGTGCGCCCTTAAATTCGGCGACAATCCCGTGCACACGCTCATCACGCGCCGCAGCATCCAGAACGGCCACAGCCTCCCGCAAGGTCAAAGGCGCTTGCCCGAAGGAAGCCTGTAAATCAAAGCCAATCGTATTATGCTCCGGAAACGCCTCGTTCAGCGGCAGGTACAAAACCATATCCTGCGGCAATTCCGGCTGCTCCTGGCGGGAGGAAAGGTACACGCCGACGATCGCGCCGAACAACACCAACGCGCCGATCACCATGCACGTGCGTTTCAGCGCACTCCAAAGAATATAATGAATCCGCCATTTTTTCTTTGGTGGTTTTCCCGGCTTGGGCGATGGAGAAAAGAGCGGGCGTTTCTGGAACCAGTTCTGGGGCATCAATATAACCTTGGCTTTGCGTTAAAGTCTTTCGTCAAGGATAACGGAAGCCCGGCACAAAAACGAGGGGTTTTTAGGATTTCAAGTTTTTACAAACACTGTGCCTTATGCCGCAGCCAGTGATCGGCAAGAACACAAGCCACCATAGCCTCGGCCACCGGAACACCGCGAATACCCACACACGGGTCGTGACGGCCCTTGGTGACAATATCGGTTTCATTGCCGTCTTTATCGATCGTCGCGCGCGGCGTCAGAATCGAGCTGGTCGGTTTAAACGCCACGCGGGCAACGATATCCTGTCCGCTGGAAATGCCGCCGAGAATTCCTCCCGCGTGATTGGAAAGGAAATGAGGCTCTCCGCCTTCGGAGCGAATTTCATCGGCGTTTTCTACACCGGACAAGGAAACCGCATCAAAGCCGCTGCCGATCTCCACGCCCTTGGCGGCGTTAATCGACATCAGAGCCTTAGCGATATCAGCGTCCAGCTTGTCATAGACTGGCGCGCCCAACCCGGCGGGAATGCCACTCACCTGCACCTCGACCAGCGCGCCAACGCTGTTCCCATCCTTGCGCACACCATCGAGATATTTCTCCCAATGCGGCACAATAGCGGCCCACGGCGCAAAAAACGGGTTATTCCGGGTTTCATCCCAATCGCGGTTTTCCGGATCAATTTTCAGCGGCCCGATTTGCACCACACCACCGCGGATATCAACCTGCGGCCCGATCTGGGTCGTCAGTATTTTGCGGGCCACTGCGCCCGCCGCCACACGCATAGCCGTCTCCCGCGCGGAGGAACGCCCACCGCCGCGATAATCGCGGATGCCGTATTTCTCCATGTAAGTAAAATCGGCATGACCGGGGCGAAACTTGTCTTTAATATCGCCGTAATCCTTTGATTTCTGGTCGGTATTTTCAATCACCAGCGCAATCGGCGTGCCGGTCGTTTGCCCCTCAAACACGCCGGAGAGAATTTTAACCTGATCGGCTTCTTTGCGCTGAGTCGTATGGCGTGACTGGCCGGGCTTGCGCTGATCCAGATAGGGCTGGATATCGGCTTCGCTCAAAGGAATGCGCGGCGGCACACCATCGACCACACAGCCGATCGCCGGGCCGTGGCTCTCGCCCCATGTGGTGTACTGAAACAATGTGCCAAAATGATTGCCTGTCATGCTGCATGCCTTTCCTGTTTCCAGCGCGTTAGAAAGCGTTCATAGAGCGCTCGATCATTAACCGTTGCACCGCGATGCGTGCAAATCTCGGATGCAAAATCCTGCGCCCGTTCCAGACTATCCTCAATCGCCCAGCCTTTCAACAAACCGAGGATCATCACGGAAGCAAAAGCATCGCCCGCGCCAACGCTATCGGTAAAATTATCGATCGGTGATGGCGTACAGCTTTTCACGCCGCCCTCAAAATAAATATCTGCGCCCTGCTCGCCCTTGGTCAGGATCAAGCGCTCAACGCCCAAATCCGCACAAAAATCTTCCGGCGTCCGGTCCGGCGCAAGCGCGGCTATTTCCTCATCATTCAGCTTCACCCAGCGCGCGCCACGCATCAAATCCAAAGCACCATCCTGCGTCCAGAACGGCGCCCGCAGGTTAATATCGACAAACACAGGAGCCTTCACCTCCGCACACAAAGCCGTCAGCGTTGCCTTGGAAACGGGTGCCCGCGCGATCAAGCCACCGTGATAGAACAACGCCCCATAAACCCCGGACAATGCGGCCAGCGCTTCGTCCGCATCAATATGGTCATAAGCCTGATCGGGCAGAATTTCAAAGCTATGCGACGTACCGGACATTTCGACCTTAACCTGCCCGGTCGGGCGAAGGGAATCGGTTTGCAGGCCGGATATATCCAGACCCCAGCCAGCCATGCCCTCACGAATCTCCGCGCCCCAATCGTCATCGCCAATACGGGAAATAAACAGCGGATCACAGCCAAAGCCCTGCAAATGCCACGCAACGTTAAACGGCGCACCGCCCAGAACAGCCCTGTCGGGGAAGGCATCAAACAGCACTTCCCCAAAGATAACAGGGCGGGCAGAGAGAGACATTACGCCGCCTCACCTTTGCTTTCCTTCGGGGCAAAGCCATTAAGAAGCTCCGCCGTTTTAGCGGCGCTATCAACCGCGCACATTCCGACGGTATGGAAACCGCTATCGACGTGCATAACTTCGCCCGTCACGCCGCTCCCCAGATCAGAGAGTAAAAACAGCCCGGAATTGCCGACTTCCTCGATCGTCACATTCCGGCGGAGCGGTGCGTTATATTCATTCCATTTCAGAATAGCGCGGAAATCGCCGATTCCGCTGGCCGCCAGCGTTTTGATCGGTCCGGCAGAGATCGCGTTCACACGGATATTACGCGGCCCCAAATCAGCCGCCAGATAACGCACGGAAGCCTCCAGCCCGGCTTTGGCCACCCCCATAACGTTGTAGTGCGGCATCACACGCTCCGCCCCGTAATAGGTCAAAGTCAGCATAGAACCGCCATCATTCATCAAAGGCGCGGCACGCTGGGCAACAGCCGTAAAGGAATAGATGGAAATATCCATCGTGCGTTTAAAGTTTTCGCGGGACGTATCAAGATACAGCCCATCCAGCTCATTCTTGTCGGAAAAGGCAATGGCGTGAACGATAAAATCAAGGCTTCCCCATTTTTCTTTCAACGTGTCAAAAACAGTATCCAAACCGGCATCATCCGTCACATCGCACGGCAAAACGATATCAGAGCCTACACGCTCCGCCAGCGGCTTCACACGTTTTTCCAACGCTTCCCCCTGATAGGTAAAAGCCAGCTCCGCCCCTTGATCCGCCAAAGCTTTGGTGATGCCCCAAGCAATCGAGCGCTCATTAGCCACACCCATAATCAAGCCGCGTTTCCCAGCCATAATTTTATTATTTTCCGTCATATCTTTCATTACCATCAATAATTATCGAAATTGTTAGGGATAAAACCCATGAAATCCTACACATTTGGAACGTTTTGTCCAGCATCTAAACAAAGCATCCCATATTGATAAAATATTAACCCTCCGTTGCTAGAGTAAGTTCAGGAATTTCGGGTTTTAAAAACGACTTTCACGAGCGCCGCACAATGAATTTTGATTTAAACACAGCCATTCAGGCATGCCAAAAAATATCTCAGCAAGTCCGTAATTGCTTTGAGCCGCTCTACATCCATTTCATACTCTATAGTGAGGGGCAAAAAAGCGATGCGTTAAGTCTAGCCAGCCAAACAATTCTCCCCCATCCGGCTGCACAAAGCGCCTTACATTTACTAACAAAAACACATCTATCCGAAAATGAAGGAAGCCTGATCGGCACCGCAGTATCCGAGAAGACATCTGTTCTCGGCATTGTTCGTAAGCTTGACTACCTTGCGCTATGCGGTATCAATGTTGACGCTTTTGACAACATCGAAGCCATCAAACGAAGCGCATGGCATTTAGCATGGCATGCCATTGACGTTTATCAACACCATGAAAGTAACCCTTCCGCCTATTGGGAGGAAAACATAATCATACGGCGGCGTAATGCCCTGCAAATCGCTCTCGCAAACCTTCACGCCGACACGTTCAGCGCCCTGACATCATCATTCCAGGGTGATGTTAAAGCCGTCAAACAAATTGCAAAGAAACGGGCCTATAATACCCTCATCAACACGCCACAGCAAAAATCGCACCTTTTCCCTTATCCTTTAGCCATGGAAACCGTTCACTTCACTTGCGAACGTCAGCAACAAAAACAACTTAGTAAAAATTCTCTGATCCCCCATGCCTTACAAATGAGCAACGCTATAAGCTCTCTTTTCGATCATGACACCTTAAAAAACTGGGTCATATTTGGAAAAAGCGCACAAGACATGGCTTGGCGAGACTTCTCGCCTGAAGAAATCATCAGCGCCGCCATCAACACCAGCGAAGATGCACAAATTCGCGCCGCCGGTTATTTAACAGCGGAATTAACCGCAATAACGCCGCTACCGGCCTATAAAGCGCTCCAACGCTACAGCGCCTACAGTGATTCCAGCTATAACGAAAAATTGCACAAAACACTCACACGCAAAACATTTGAAGATGTCATCGCCCAGAGCATAAAAATAAGAAATATCAAGCCTCTCATACATGAGGCGAATATACAAAATGAACGTCTGACCGAAGGAAAAATAACAGGCTGGTGTGCTGCGGCCCTTCAAGATACGGCGCGCGTTTTTGAAAATGCTTTAAGCGAAGACGGTGATGCCGAAAACATAGCCCGCCAGCATTTCATTGAAAAACAACATGAAACATCTTGGAGCGCGCTTGAAAAAATCGGCAAATACATCGTAAAAAGCAACTGGAAAAACGAACCCGTCACATTGGAAAAGATTGCGGATCTCTGCAAAAACGAAAAAGCACTATCCCCCATCAAGAACGCCGTAGAAAGAACAACAAGGCATCCGGATTATCAAGAAAAACTTCATGCCCTAAATGAACTCCACACGGCTTTACATCATGCACCGTCATCGCCGTCATTAAGCGCTCGCCCAGCCATAACACCGCGCACACCAAGTATTGCGTCCCCTTCACCGGGCATGGGAAGCGGCAGAATCACGCAACAAAGAACACCGCCTTCCGTACGGCAAACGCCCCCTATAGATCAAAGCTTTTCCGAAAACGCTGAAAATCAAGACGCATAATCATGATCGTTTCCGTTAGGGTCAGCCCCCCAAAAGAAAAGGCCGCCCAAAGAGCGGCCTTCGTATTTCATAAAATTTTCAAAATCCCGATTTATTTAAAGCGTTTTTGCGCCCTATTTATAAAAGCGATTAGCGTTTAGGTTCGGCTAGAAAAATGAGGCGAAGCGTAGTTTAAGCTACGTGAGCCGACATTTGACGACGATCGAACCTGAACGATGGACGCTTTTAGCCGTTGACGATTTCCCAGGTTCCATCGTCATTCTGACACGCCGTACCAACGCCGGTTTCAGCCTGACCGTCGATATAAATGGTTTGCGTATATTCACGGCAGTAACGGCCCAGATTACTGGTCCCTTCACGGGTCGCGGTATAGGTTCCGCTGTTCCCGCTTTCCGGGTTGCTCCAGCTCACCGTTTCACCAATCGGACGGGCATAGGATTCCTGCTGTGCTTGCTCCATTTGCATACGATCGGCCGCATCCAAAGAACGCCCGATCTCGCTACCGACCAACGTACCGAGCAAAACGCCCGCGCCCGTCGCCCACAAGCGGCCGGAACCTTTACCAATTTGAGAGCCGGCAATACCGCCCAGCACAGCGCCGCCGAGGCTACCAACGGTTTCTTTCTCCCCCCAGTTCGTCGCCTGACAACCGGTCAATCCAAATGCAAGAGCCACAACGGCTGTTAAAACAAAATGTCGCATAGTCATATCCGCCTTTCTTTTTATCTAACGAATGTATAAAAACTTAAGAACAGACATAGAGCAAATCAAGCTGAAAGACCACATAAAATGCAAAAAACGCCCACAATTGAAGCTATCGAAACCGCCATGGAAGCACCGGACGACCCGTTTGCGCTGTTCCGCACATGGTTCGACGATACGCTGGCCACGGAGGACATTTTCCCCGATTGCATGACGCTGGCCACGGTTGATTCGCAAGGACGGCCCGATGCGCGGGTCATGCTGCTCAAAGGGCTGGATGAGCGCGGCTTTGTCTTTTTCACCAACAAGCAAAGCCGTAAAGGCGCGGAGCTGGAAGCCCACCCGGTCGCCTGTCTGAATTTTTACTGGAAACCGCTGGAGCGGCAAGTCCGGGTCGAAGGCACGGTTGAGCACGTAACAGAGGCCGAATCAGATGAGTATTTCGCCACCCGCCCGCGCGGATCACAGGTCGGAGCATGGGCCTCCCGCCAGTCACAACCACTGGCCAGCCGCACGGAACTGTTCGAGCGCGTCGGGCAAACGGAACTGACGCACGAGCATGAGGAAACCGTCCCGCGCCCGCCGCACTGGGGCGGCTACCGCGTCGTGCCGGAGAAAATCGAATTCTGGTGCCTCGGTGAATTCCGCCTGCATACAAGGGTGCAATATACAAAACATGGGGATTTGTGGGTGAAGGAGATGTTGAATCCTTGATCTGGCAATGGGGGCACAATAACTATTGTGCCCCCTTCCGCAAAAAACCGCAAAGGCCTCTGGAAATCCGTTTTCACCCCCGCTATATTCCCTTCCATGACAAAAGCACAAACCAAAGACACCGATCAAACGACCGAAACCCTGGATTTTTCCGCCGATGTTTCGCGGTTGCTGGAGATTGTCGCGCATGCGCTGTACTCCAACCGCGAAGTGTTCCTGCGCGAACTGATTTCCAACGCGGCGGATGCCTGCGACCGGCTGCGCTATGACGCGCTGGAAAACCCGGCTCTGACCGAAGGCGCGCCGGACTTCAAAATCCACATCACCAAGGACACGGACGAGCGTATAGTCACCGTCGCAGACACCGGGATCGGCATGAACCATGACGAGCTGATCGACAATCTGGGCACCATCGCCAAATCCGGCACCCGCGCTTTGATGGAACAAACCGCGCAAGCCAAAGACGACAAGGACAAGCTCTCCCTGATCGGCCAGTTCGGCGTTGGGTTTTACGCCGGGTTTATGGTCGCAAACCGCATTGAAGTGATTTCCCGCAAAGCCGGGGAGACACAAACGTGGCATTGGGAATCCGATGGCCGCACGGGCTTTTCCATCCGCGAAGCCCGCGCCAACGAGGCCGCCAAACTGGAGGCCGGGCGCGGCACGACGATTATCCTGCACATCAATGACGACGCCAGCGATTTCCTGATCGACCAAAAGCTGGAAGAGGTCATCAAAACATACTCCGACCATATCGGTTTTTCGATTTATCTCGGCGATTTCCCAGAGGCCGTAAATCGCGCCGGTGCCCTGTGGATGCGTCCCAAAAATGAGATTACCAAGGACGAATATGAGGCCTTTTACAAGCACATTAGTCCCGGCATGGATGAGCCGCTCTCAACCCATCACTGGCGCGCGGAAGGGGTAATTGAGTACACCTCCCTGCTCTTCACGCCGACGCTGCGGCCTTGGGATTTGTACGATCCCGGGCGCAAACACGCTGTGCGCCTCTACGTGAAGCGCGTCTTCATCAGCGACGATTGCGACGGCCTCATGTACCCGTGGCTGCGCTTTTTGCGCGGTGTCATTGATTCCGAAGATCTGCCGCTCAACATCAGCCGCGAGATGCTCCAGCACAATCCCGTTATCGCCAAAATCCGCTCCGGCGTGGCCAAACGGGTGCTTAGCGATCTGGATAAACTCTCCCGCGACAAAGAAGACACCTTCACCAATTTCTGGGGCCAATTTGGCGTTGTCTTGAAAGAGGGCCTGTATGATGCCCCCGAACACCGCGAAGCCCTGCTCAAAATCACGCGCTTTTTCTCCACGCATGAGGAAAACAAGCTGACCTCTCTCGCCGATTATGTGGCACGCATGAAAGAGGGACAGGACGCGATTTACTATATCAGCGGCGAAAATCTCGAAAGCCTCAAGAACTCCCCACAGCTGGAGGGCTTCAAGGCCCGCGGGCTGGAGGTACTGTTCTTCACCGACACGATTGATGATTTCTGGCTGCAAAGTGTGATGGATTATGACGGCAAACCGTTCCAGTCAATTACCAAAGGAAATATAGACCTCGACCGTTTCGGAAATGACAAAGATAAGGGAAAACAAGAGGGTAAAGAAGAATCTCAAGATTCCACTCTTAATGCTTTGCTTGAAAAAATGAAGAAGGTTCTCGCCGATGAGGTGGGGGATGTGCGTGCCTCCAAACGCCTGACAGACTCGCCTGTCTGCCTCGTCGCAGCGGAAGGCAGCGTCGATATGAACATGGAGCGCGTTCTGAAAATTCATCAGAATTACACCCCGCAAAGCAAGCGCGTACTGGAGATTAACGGCAAACACCCGCTGATTAAAAAGATTTCTTCACTTTGTCATTCTGAACGCAGTGAAGAATCTAAAGATCCCTCGCCTGTGGCTCAGGATGAGATGGTAGAACAAGCCGCGCACTTGCTGCTCGACCAAGCCAAAATCATCCAGGGCGAACCGGTCAGCAACCCGACCCGCTTCGCCAAGTCCATGGCGGAATTTATGGAACGGGGACTATAACAGCCCCCTCTCCATCGTCGTTGCGGCCCAACCACCGCCGAATATGAACGATGAGCAGCTCTTAAGCCGCTTTTTCCATCAGCTCTTTGTAAGCCGTTTCCGGGCGCGGCCCCATATGCTGGATGACTTCCGTTGCCGCGATCGTGCCGAGCCGTCCGCATTCCGCCAATTCCATCCCTTGCGTATAGCCGTACAGGAACCCGGCGGCGTACTGATCGCCCGCCCCGGTAGAATCCAGAACATGCTCCGGCTTGCCCGGCGGCACTTCAATAATCTCACCGCCCGCGACGATAACGGAACCCTTTTCACTGCGGGTCAGAGCTGCGATCTCGCACTTACCCGCAACGATTTGTGCGGCTTCCTCAAACGTTTCAACCTCACACAGGGATTTAATTTCCTCCTCATTCGCAAACAGGATATCAATGTGATGCTCAACAAGCTCTTGAAAATCCTCACGGTGGCGATCAACACAAAACGGGTCGGACAGCGTCAGAGAAACCTTACGGCCTGCGGCGGCAGCAATCGTACCCGCCTTGCGGAAAGCCTCTTTCGCATGCGGGGGATCAAACAGATATCCCTCCAGATACGTCACTTTAGCCCCGGCGATAAGTTCCTCATCAATATCCTCCGGCCCCAGCTCTACCGCCGCACCAAGGAAAGTGTTCATCGTCCGCTGCGCATCCGGCGTCACAAGAATAAGGCAGCGCCCTGTCGGCGCACCAATCACCAAAGGCTGCGTATCAAAATGAACCCCCATGCTTTTAAGATCATGTTTAAAAACCGCGCCCAGCTGGTCATCAGCAATTTTACCAATATAAGCCCCATTACCGCCAAACGAAGCAAAGCCGGCAATTGTGTTTCCTGCGCTCCCGCCAGAGCTTTCAACCCCGGCCGCCATATCAGCATACAGCCCCACGGCCCGCGCCTCATCAATCAGCATCATGCCGCCTTTTTTCATACCGTGTTCTTTATCCTGCTCTTCGATAAAGGCATCCTCCGCATGAGAGAGAACATCGACCAGCGCATTACCAATCGCCACGAGATCATATGAAGCTTCCGCCATTTTTAAATTCCTTGTTTGATAAATTTTTCTATTCGCTCTATTTGTAAGCAAAAGGACGAAACTGTTAAACCGCTATGCAAAAAAAAACCACAGAAAATATCAAAGAGCGCGCCGTGCAGGCGGCATTATCTGTTGCCGCAGAAAAAGGCTGGGAGAGAACATCCCTGTATGACATTGCAAAAAAAGCGGATATTTCTCTGTCCACACTGCGGGAACATATCGAAGACCGCGGCGATATCCTGAGCGCCTATGGCCGGATGCTGGACCGGAAAGTTATAGAGAACACAGGATCACCCGATAACACCATAAGTGCCCGCGACCGCCTGTTTGATGTATTGATGGAACGTTTTGACCTGCTCAACGAAAACCGCGCGGCGCTCACCTCTGTCCTGAACAGTTTTCGCTGCGACCCGAAGCAAGCGCTTATCGGCCTGCCGCATTTGGGGCGTTCAATGAATAAAATGCTGGAGGCTGCCACCATCGACACAAACGGCATTATGGGCGCCGCTAAAGTGGCCGCGACAACGGCCTTGTACGTAAAAACACTTCTCGTCTGGATAAATGATGAAAGCCCCGACATGTCAAAAACCATGGCGGCTCTCGATAAAAAGCTGGGACATGCCGAACGGCTGGCCGAAACGCTGGGATTTTCCACGAAAAAATAACATGCTCACCCCTTCCTTATAGACGGAAAGAAACGACTTTGGCCTTTTTTATCTTCGTGCCATAATACGACAAGAAGATAAAAAAGGAACCTCACCATGCTCGTCGTTTTCGGATCCATCAATCAAGACATGTGCTTTGCCCTCGATCACCTTCCCGTGCCGGGGGAAACTATTTTGTGCTCCGGCTATAAAATGTCAGGCGGCGGAAAAGGGGCCAATCAAGCCTTGGCTGCGGCCCGTTTCGGCGCAAAAACAGCCCTGGTCGGCCGGGTTGGCGATGATGGTCCCGGCATGCGTCTTCTCGCGGAAATCCGCCGCGAAGGTGTCATGACATCCGGCGTCGTGCATTCCGAACAACCGACAGGCTGCGCCATCGTTTTGACAGACAGCAAGGGCGAAAACCAAATCACCGTCGCACAAGGCGCCAATGCCGAAGCCTCCGCCGAACAAGTACCCGATGATATTTTGGGCGAGGGCAATGTCGTTTTAATGCAAATGGAAACGTCTGCCGAACACAATTGGGACATTATTAACCGCGCTAAAGAAAACGGTGCCAAAACCATTCTAAATCTGGCACCGGCTATTCACGTACCGCTTGAGGCTCTCCAGCAACTGGACTACCTGATCGTCAATGAACTGGAAGCCCGTCAAATCGCGGGGAAACTGGGTATAAAAGCTGAAGAAAATGCCGCCCTTCTTGCCCGCGCACTGGCCAAACAAGGCAACAATACATGCATCGTCACCATCGGCGGTAACGGTTCCGTCGCGGCAACCCCCGATGACAATATTATAACGGTGCCCTGCCTGCCTGTTGATATTGTTGACACAACAGGCGCGGGAGATGCCTATTGCGGCACGCTGGCCGCGGCGCTTCACGAAAAGATGGAACTGCCCGAAGCGATGAAGCGCGCATCCGTAGCCGGTTCTTTGTCCTGCACCAAACGGGGCGCACAACCCTCCTTCCCACACATATCGGAAATTGAGGAAAATCTGGAAAATCTGGGTGAGATCAGCATAGAAAAAGCGCCCTAAAAGACGCTTTTATCCGCACTATATTTTCAAAAGACAAACGGTTTCAAGCCGTCATATTGACCTGTGCGCCGCGTTCTCCCGCCACGATGGACTGCGCCGTTTCCTCAACGACCTTTGCCATTGCCGCATCGGCCTGCGCACTTTGCTTCATAAGGGAAAGCGTGGCATCCTGCTGGGCAATCGCCTGCTGCGCTACTAAAGTTGCAATACCGTCCATCTTGAAATATCCCCTTTAAAATCCCCAACATCTCCATGATACACGATTTTTATAGACGGCGCACGCCTATTAAGCGTCCATATCGTATTTTTTATAGTATCGGTTACACGCATCATATAATTCCTGCGCGAGGGCACGACCCTCTTTACCCCCCGTCCCCTTCAGATCGTTAGCAACAATCACATTTAGCGTTTGATAGTGAGCCTCAATCAAATCCAGCGCATCGTCATTCAACTCATCAATCGTCTCCAGAAAATTCAAAATCACGCCGGAGATTTCCGTTACAAGACGATAACCAAACATGCCACCATTGGCTTTCAATTCCATCGCGGCATCCGTCATCACGAGCAACGCGTCATCCGTATTAAGTTTACCGCTTCTGGCCCCCTTCACAGCATCCGCCAAAGCACTCAAAAACCGTTTAGCGATGAGTGGAAAATTTACTTCGACCTTTTCAAGAAACGTTTGCGCCTTTTCCAACTGAGCCGTTGGAAGACCGCCATACCCAATTTTCTGCCGTAAAATATTGGGGGGCGTAATAAACTTAGCCTTTGATTTGCTTTTCTTCTTCGTCATGTTTCTCTCTACAAAAAGCGGTACTAATCAAGCCTTGTCTTGGTTTGTTCACGCAGTCCCTTTAAAATTTTATCTACATCGCCACGGTCAGCCAATGCAATTTCCAGATCGTCCTCTTGTTCAGAAACCTCATCCTCCCGGCGGAAAGGACCGTCATACCCATCCGAACTGCGGCGACGGCGATCCGGCCCAAAGAAACGCTCGCTATCGACAAATTTTCGCGGTTTTTCAATCAAGCGCTCCACGCGGGCATACAAATCCTTTGCCGTGAACGGCTTAACCAAAAACTCTGTAATTCCTATATCACGGGCTTGTTCAACCCGTATTTTGTGACTGTACCCCGTCATCATAACAATCGGCACGAATTTATTGGGTGACCTCTCGTCATTACGAATACGTTGCGCCAACTCAATACCGTTAACCGGTTCCATCAACCAGTCCGTTATAATGATATCCGGGTTATGCTTGCGGAAACTCTCAAACGCCATATCCCCATCAGAGGCCGTATAAATATCCTTAAACCCAAATATCCGCAGCAACGAAGCCGTCAAAGATTGAATTTGCTTCATGTCATCAACGACAAGAACAGAGGCTTTATGAAACTGGTAAGACATAGGGCGCAAAACTCAAGAAATTTAACAAATATTCCTTATCCTAAGGCTCTCATGATTTCCGTCGTAACGCAACAATGAAATCCCCGGTCTTTTCTCCGTTGCTCTTCATTCTTTTTCAGCGTAGATTACTTCAAGAATCATTTTTCACATCATCGGGCAAAGATAATGAATCAGAATCAGATCATTATGAATTTCACCCTGCCGCCCTCAATCGAGGACGTAGAGGTTATTGCCCAAGGCGCTTTGGATAACCTTCCCGAAGAATTAATAGGGTTTTGTGAATCTTTAAAAATCCAAGTTGAGGATATGCCCGATGAGACAACCGAGGCCGAACAGGATCTGGAAGACCCTTATGAGCTGATCGCCCTTTATCGCAACGGAGCACAGCTCTCCCCCGGCGTAAAAAGTAAAGTTGCCAATGATGATGATCTTCTGACTATCTACCGCCGCCCTTTGCTGGATATGTGGTGCGAGACATGCGAAGACCTGAATATCCTGATCCGGCAGGTTTTAATCGAAGAATTAGCCCCCCACTTCGACTTTTCGGATGATGAAATCGACGAGATGACCCGCCGCCATTTTCAAGGCATGCTCTAGATACTGTAGTCACATGTTATGTACATTTCTGCGCAAGCATCTTTTTGTGTCTGTTCGCTCAAAATGCTTAACCGTAGCTATGGCTATGCTCTGCGCATTTTTCGCGCACATTCATCAAAAACCTGCTTGCGCAGAAA
>JBNKRZ010000011.1:0-206729 GCA_050297015.1 Alphaproteobacteria bacterium
ACTTCACATTCAGATGCGCCCGTGGCGGAATGGTAGACGCTGCGGACTTAAAATCCGTTGATCTTTGATCGTGGGGGTTCAAGTCCCCCCGCCCGCACCACCCCTTTTTATTGACATATAACGCCATCTCCTTTAAAAAGCTTCTCAAAAGAAAAAAGCGAGCGGTAATATATGGCAAAAAAACCCCAGACACCTTACGGCGTATCGTTGAATGAATTACACGATTTCGATAGCCGTAAGGAGATAAGGCAAAAAGGCAGCGTTGCCCTGTACCATAACGGCATGGGGGCAATGGGTGTTATCCTGTCTATGGATCATGCCGAACCCCTGCTTGGGCCTCAAATATGGAACGACGTATGCAGCACATCCATAACGAATTTTTCTCAGCTCGCGCATGGAAAGCTCGACAATCCTCATTTTTGGAAAACCGTAACGTTTAACAGCAACACAGAAGAACTTGTCTTCCTTAGCAAGGCATGCGCGCAAAAACACTGGAACGATATGCAGCTCTCTCTTCCCGCCGATGTCATTTGCGATCTGGCCGAAGAGCTAGACTTCCCGGTTTGGCCCCACATCGAAATTGAGGGCAAAGGACTGAAGCGTATTCAGGCCGATTGCTCACATAACATACCGTATATCGGTGTAAGAAAACTCGCCTGCGAAGGAGGTATGGAATCGTTTCAACAAGAAATAAACGAATTGGACAAACCCGTAGCCTGGGGACGATCGAGAAGTGAAACAAAAGCGTATTTTCTACCTCTATCGATGAGAGATGTCTTAGATCCCACGAAGTTTACCCAACAGCCCGTCACTATAAACGCGCAACGAACAGATACCTTTTCTCTAAGGGATAAAGCTCCCGAACTGAAACCGGATATAATTTACACGGTTTTTTCCCATCGCCTTAAATACACGCCGCCTCTTCCTCTTTTTTACATGATTGCGCCGGAACCAGATGCCACCCTGCAGAACATCATTGATTCTGCTTATAGTTTTACGCCTTACGAAACACCGTCTTATAAAGAAGAGGATA
This sequence comes from Alphaproteobacteria bacterium, assembly GCA_050297015.1. Taxonomy (GTDB): domain Bacteria; phylum Pseudomonadota; class Alphaproteobacteria; order Micavibrionales; family Micavibrionaceae; genus JACKJA01. The sequence continues at coordinate 1,034 of JBNKRZ010000011.1, forward strand.
TGGACCTTTTCCACGGACCCCAAATAAAATCAAAATTCAATATGCCGTCAGCACTGCAAATCGCTTACGTGTTCAATCAGGCCGTTAGCCAAAAGACTTCAAAGGCTCTGAAACTCCAGACGATGCGCAAAGAGCAATTTATCGGCGTCATCGCCAACCCAAGCACCATTGAACAATTACAAAAAACGCCGCTTAACCCTCCTATGCTCCTAGGGCAACAAAAATTATGTTTTCAAGAAAACTCTACTTTCATGAAGCTCTTACGTGCACAAGGCACCCCATCTGCGCATAACATTCCCTCACAGCACATCTGTACAACGATATCAAACACGCCGGAAGCCTTCTTCACACAAAGGGAACAAGACGGCATATCAAGCGGATTAAAAAATTTTTTCAATAGAGTTTTTATAACAGAAGAAACTTACGCTTTCCAAGTCAAAGACCTCAAAGATCAGCCGCTAGCCCTAATGACGCTATCACCAAAAATCTACAAAGCCGCTTTGGAAATGGACCGTCTTTTACCGTAACCATAAGCAAAAACCGGCCGCCCTTTTATTCCAAACGATCATCCAGGCTAACCGCGCTGGGTTCCACACCGCGGCTTTTCAGAACATCCAAAAAGCCCTTCGTCGCCGCCATTAAATCCGCCGGATCAGTGCTCCGCAAAACAATACTCAGCGTAAACATCCCCGCGTGATAATGCGGATAACTGCCCATTTGAACGCTAGAAAAACGCTCTTGCAGCCCCGCCAAATCATCCGCAATTTCACTTTCCGGCAGATCAAAAGCCACACTATTGGACAGGATGGGCGCGCCGGTTTTGATCGAGGCCAATATATGATTCATCATGGCATCCATAATGATGGGCACGCCCGCCATCACATAGACATTCTCAATCACAAAGCCCGGCGCTCCGGATACAGGGTTAGAGATAAGAGAAGCCCCTTCCGGCACCATCGCCATTTTAAGGCGCGCGGGCGTTAAATCTTCATCCTTATCATGGTGGGAACGCAAGGCAGCCACGGCGTCCTCACTCTTCAGCAACGGTACGTTAAAGGCCTTCGCCATGCTTTCCGAAGTAATATCATCGTGCGTCGGGCCAATCCCGCCGGTTGTAAAAACATAATCATAGTGCGGACGGATTTCATTGACGGTATCCACAATGCGGCTTTCTTCATCCGGGATAACCCGCACTTCCTGAAGCACAACGCCGTGCGCCGTTAACAACTCAGCGATCCTCTGGGTATTGGTATCCTGCGTCCGGCCGGAGAGAATTTCATTACCGATAATCACCAAAGCCGCCGTTCTAGTGTTCACTCCGTCACCTTTTGTCATCGTGCTTATCATCCCTTTCAAAGGCTTTCCTTGCTTTTTCCTATACGGAAAGCTAAATCAATAGGGAGAGACTACCATATTAAAGACCAAACCCCAGTCCATTTTTATTACGAAGGAACAAATAATTTTATGACCGAAGCCCTCGCCCCCCAATATTCCCCCAGCGGTATAGAACTGCACGGCCCCGCCGATTTTGAAGGCATGCGCAAGGCCGGAAAACTGGCCGCCGAAGTGCTGGACATGGTTACGCCGCACGTTGTTCCCGGCGTCACGACGGAGGAACTGGACAAGCTGTGCGACGATTTTACACGCAAAAACGGCGGCATTTCCGCCCCGCTGAATTATAAGGGCTTCCCGAAATCAATCTGCACCTCGATCAATCATGTCGTCTGTCACGGCATTCCGGGGCCAAAAAAGCTGATGAACGGCGACATCGTGAATATCGACGTCACCGTGATTGTCGATGGCTGGCACGGTGATACCAGCCGCATGTTCATGGTCGGCGATAAAATCAACCGCAAGGCCCAGCGCCTTATCGACGTGACCTATGACGCCATGATGGCCGGGATCGAGCAAGTCAAACCCGGTGCGCGGCTTGGCGATATCGGCGCGGCCATTCAGGGAGTCGCGGAAAGCAATCGCTTCTCCGTCGTGCGTGATTTCTGCGGCCACGGGCTGGGGAAAATCTTTCATTGCGCGCCGTCGGTCTTACACTACGGCGTGGCCGGCACAGGCGATATTCTGGAGCCCGGCATGTTTTTCACCATCGAGCCGATGATTAACACCGGCACGTGGCAAACCAAAGTCCTCAATGACGGCTGGACCGCAGTGACCCGCGACCGCGGCCTTTCGGCGCAGTTCGAACATTCCCTTGCCGTCACAGACGACGGGTTTGAAATCTTTACCCTAAGCCCGAAGGGGTGGGATAAACCGCCTTATGAGTGAGCCCCTTCTCAAAGACCAACCGCATTACCAAGGCCATCGTGACCGCCTGCGGCAACGTTTTGTGCAGGGCGGACCGGAGGCTTTGCCGGATTATGAACTGTTGGAACTCATCCTGTTCATGGCGATCCCGCGGCGTGATGTGAAGCCGATTGCGAAGGACCTCGTCGCGCGTTTTAAGACCCTCGCCGGAGTTTTAAATGCCTCACTGGAGGAATTGCAAACTGTTAAGGGAATTTCCGAGACGACCGCCATCACGCTCAAATCCATTCAGGCCAGTGCCTTCCGCATGATGAAGCAAGAGGTCATGGCCCAGCCGATCCTCAATAGCTGGCAGCGCCTGCTCGATTATGTCGCGGCAACCATGGCGCATGAGAAAAAAGAGCATTTCCGCATCCTGTTCATGAACAAGAAAAATGAGCTGATCGCCGACGAAATCCAGCAAACCGGGACGGTCGACCACACCCCCGCCTACCCGCGGGAGATCATAAAACGCGCGCTGGAGCTGGGCGCGACGGCGTTAATCCTCGTCCACAACCACCCGAGCGGCGATCCCAAACCGTCCGAAGCCGACATTGACCTGACCTACGCGATCAAGGCCGCCGCCGAACCCTTTGCCATTGTCATACACGACCACCTTGTCGTGTCGAAAAACGGTACGAACAGTTTTAAGAGTATGGGGTTGATGTAGGAAAACCAATTTTCTTGACATAAAACCGGATAGCCCTTATAAACACCGCCATTAAACATAAAAAAGACAGGTGTTCCAATGAGTGGCGACAATAAATTCGATTTTTTAAAAGCAGCTAATCCGGAAATTATCGCGCGAACCCGCATACTCTATCATGGACCGGAAGGGCTGATTGTTTTTCCCGAAACAGAAGCTGCGAAAGATTTTTGGGCCGAGGGAACAAAATGGGGTCAAGCGGCCCCCGAATGGCAAGACTTCAACGAATATTGGGCTGACGATACGTTCGTCATTTATATTTCCCCGCATGAAGACACCACACAGAAACATTTCGGGCGCAATCAAAGCCGGACCATCATTGATCAAAATAACGAAGAGCACGCCCCGGAAGATAAAGGAAACAAGGCTTTTACAACATTGATCGCCGCTGCGTTTGAAAAAGCACCCAATGAAGCCCGCTGCTTTCTTGCCGCCAACGGAACTGTGCCGGAACAGTACGTCTCGGCTGAAACATGGGCTGATGAAGAAGCCCTTATGATGTTGTTTAAAGATCAAAGCTACGCGGCTCACCTACAATACATAAAAGAACTATCTGGCGAATTTCTTTTTCCCCCGACAGTGCTCACACACCCGAAAACCTGCCGCATAGCTGTTGAAGCGCACCTTGAGAATCGAATAGATCTCAATGATCTGGAAAGAGAAAAAATAGAAGCACTTACAGGCGGCTCAGAGTTTTGGGAAGATGCCATCCATCCTTCCCTTTGGGAAGATAGAGCATTTTCACAGCGCCTACTCCTTGAAGCAGGGCCGTGGAATTTAAAACGGATATCCAGGGATATCGTTGATGCTGAACTATGCCTGTCGGCCCTCAGGGAATACGCTAAAAACTGGAGTGGCATGCCAGAGAGCGATTTTATATACGAAGATATCGCAGAAGATGCGCCTTATATGCTGCGTGACCGGGAATTCTTCGAAACCGTGATGAGTGATGAATTTAGTGAAGATGTACATCGCGCCGTTCACCATGTCTTCGAAGACAATATTCAGGCCTTCGCAGATGAAATACATGCCTCCGACTGGACAGCGTTCATTCCCGAGAAATGGTGGCGCAAAGCCCCTTCTATCCAACAAGCTTTCAAAGAAAAAGGTATTCCGGACACACTAGTTCAAGACGATGAATTCCTGAAAAGCGTTGATCCCGACTTGTTACAGGCATCGCTCTGGCAGGATGACAATTTCTGCCTGCGCATGCTAAGCCTCGTGCCGGATACACCGTTTGAATACATCCCTGAGGAAAAATGGAAAAATATCGAGTTTTGCGCCCAAGCCGTTAAGATATGCCAAGACGCAACATGTTATGTATCTGATAATATCAGGCAAGACCCCGAAGCTTATACTCAACGTTCATGGACTTCCACTGTTCTAAAACCAGCACCTTAATAATGAGGAGAGCATCATTCCTCCCTTGATCCCGGCCTAAAAACCTCTTATTTTCAGGCGCATCGGAATTTTGAAAGGACTGCCAATGATCCCCCGTTACACAAGACCCGCCATGGCCGCCATATGGGCGCCGGAAAACAAATACAAAATCTGGCTCGAAATCGAGACTCTGGCCTGTGAAAAAATGGCCGAGATGGGCACAATCCCCGCCGCGACGCCGAAAGCGCTGCGCGAAAAGGGCGGGTTCGACATTGACCGGATTGATGAGATCGAGGCCGAGGTGAAACACGACGTGATCGCGTTTTTGACCTCCGTTGCCGAACATATCGACGATGCGGAAGCCTCGCGCTACGTGCACCAAGGCATGACCTCCTCCGACGTGCTGGATACCGCTTTTGCCGTGCAATTAACACAAGCCGCGGATATTTTGCTCGACGATCTCAACGCCCTGCTCGGCGCGCTCAAAAAACGGGCGATAGAGCATAAAGAAACGATCTGCATCGGGCGCAGCCACGGCATCCACGCCGAGCCGACGACATTCGGCCTGAAGCTTGCCGGGCATTACGCCGCCTTTAAACGCGGGAAAGAACGCCTGATCGCAGCCCGTGCGGAAATTGCGACCTGCGCCCTGTCCGGCGCGGTGGGCACTTATGCGACGCTCGACCCGGCGGTGGAGGAATACGTCGCCGAAAATCTGGGCCTGAAAGCCGAAGAGCATTCCACGCAAGTCATTCCCCGCGACCGCCACGCGATGTTTTTTGCAACGCTCGGCGTGATTGCCAGCTCGATCGAAAACCTCGCCATCGAAATCCGCCACCTGCAACGCACCGAAGTCCGCGAGGCCGAGGAATTTTTCTCCAAGGGCCAGAAAGGCTCGTCGGCGATGCCGCACAAGCGCAACCCCATCGCCAGTGAAAATCTGACGGGCCAAGCTCGCGTCGTGCGCATGGCCGTCACCCCGGCGATGGAAGATGTCGCGCTGTGGCATGAACGGGATATTTCGCACTCCTCCGTCGAGCGCGTAATCGGCCCGGATGCGACCGTGACTCTTGATTATGCGCTTGCGCGCCTAACGGGCCTTGTTGATAATCTCCTCATCTATCCCGACACGATGATGGAAAATCTGGAGAAAATGGGCGGGCTCGTATTCTCGCAAAAAGTCCTCCTCGCCCTCACCCAAGCGGGCATTTCCCGTGAGGCCGGCTATCGCATCGTGCAACGCAACGCCATGCAGGTTTGGGAATCCAAGGGCAAAAAACAGCTTATCGACTTTCTGAAGGATGATGAAGACGTGGTCAAAGCGCTGGGTAAAGACGGACTGGATGAGATATTCGATCTCACCGCCTATGCCAAAAACGTCGATCACGTGTTTAAGCGGGTGTTTGGGTAGTCACAAAAACCTTGTTTCACAGCAAAATGTATTATACATATCTCTTGCGAAACCACGTAAGAGAGAGTCGATCCAATGGGTGCAAAAGAAAACGCACGGAAACAAATTGATGCAGCGGACTACAAAATTGCCAGCATCGTGGCCCAATTCAACATGGTTGCTGATCCCGATAACATATCACGCTATCAGGAAAAACATAATATCGTTGCACCGATAGCGACCACACATATGTGGGCCAAGAATGCCCCGCGAGAAATCTTATATATTGTCACTGACTTTCTTGACATGAGCGCTATAACGGACGAACAAAAGGCGCTGTTGCCTGAACTGGCCGATGCTCTAACGGAACGCTTCAGGGCCGTTGAAGGCGTCGTCCTTGAGAAAAAAGCTGCGGGTGAAACAGATTCTTATGATGAAGAGCGGCATAATCTTGTTGTTGAGCGCGGTGCCCAATGGATCAAAGAGTCTACCGGAAACCCCGAACTGGGCCGCCGGGTCTTTGATGCAATCGCCTCTGAATTTGTCGCCATGCAAAACCAGTATTTACAGGATGAAACCGGCCCCATCGCCGATTATATTGAAGCGCGGAGACAGACACCTCCCGCGACAGGCTGGTTTACGCGACCTTAATAAATTTCCTCTCTTGCCCCCTCTTCGGTCCTGTGCAATTCTACTCCCTCATTTATAGTCGTTTCGCTTTTTATTTACACAAAGCATAAGGAGTGAAGCGTAGATAAAACCTACGTGAGCGACGAAGTAACGATGTGTAAATGAAAATGGAAATGACTATAATTCATCGAATCGAGGATCAATACGATGTTTAAAAAGTTACTACTAACCGCCGGGAGTATTCTTATCATGACAACAGCAGCAGCCACCAACGCCAATGCCGCAGAAACCTTGAAAATGGAGGTCTCCACCGGGGGCACCGTCACCATAGAACTGATGCCGAACATTGCGCCCAAACATGTGGAGCGCATCAAAAAACTGGCTGGGGAAGGCTTTTACGACGGGATTATTTTTCACCGCGTAATTGACGGCTTTATGGCGCAAACGGGCGACCCGACGGGCACCGGCATGGGCGGCTCCGAAGAGCCTGATCTTCCCGCTGAATTCAGCGACTATGCCTATAAGCGCGGAACTGTGGGGGCCGCTCGCACTGCCGATCCCGACAGCGCCAACTCACAATTCTTCATCTGTTTCGATGACAATGGCTGCTCTTTCCTGACCGGACAATACACCGTTTGGGGCCAGGTCACGGACGGCATGGAATTCATCGATGCCGTCGCGCAAGGCGAACCGCCCGCGGAACCGGATTCCATCGTTAAGCTGACAGTTGTTGAGGAAGCTAGCGAAGAAGACGGAAAGTAATATATGGCGGCGAATAACGAATGGTGGCGCGGGGCGGTTTTATATCAAATCTACCCGCGCTCCTTCCGGGATAGCAATAATGACGGCATTGGTGACCTGAAGGGCATCACCGAAAAGCTGGATTACGTTGCATCCCTCGGCGTTGAAGGGATATGGATTTCGCCGTTCTTCAAATCCCCGATGAAAGACTTCGGCTATGATGTCGAGGACTATCGCACGGTCGATCCGATTTTCGGCACCAATGATGATTTTGACAGTCTTCTAACCGAAGCCCATAAACGTAACATCAAGATCATTGTCGATCTGGTTATGAGTCATACCTCCGACCAACACCCATGGTTCGTTGAAAGCCGCTCCAGCCGCGACAACCCGAAAGCCGACTGGTATGTCTGGGCCGATCCCAATACTGACGGCACCCCGCCGAACAACTGGCAATCTCTTTTTGGCAACAGCTCATGGCAATTCGATACACGCCGCGGGCAATACTACTTACATAATTTCCTGAAAGAACAGCCGGATTTAAATTTCCACAATCCGGAGGTACGCGCCGCCATGCTGGACATTGCCAGCTACTGGCTGGACAAGGGTGTCGACGGTTTCCGTCTGGATGTCATCAATTTTTGTTTCCACGACAAAGAACTGCGCAACAATCCCCCCAAAGAAACAGATGGCTTCACGGCAACCCAGCTCGATTTCAAAGACCCATACGGCATGCAGCAACATATCTATGATAAATCCCGCCCGGAAAATCTGGGATTCATCGAAGATTTGCGTGCCCTGACGAATGAATATGATAATCGTTTCCTGCTCGGCGAAATCGGAGATAATGAATCCGCCAAAATATCTGCCGAATACACATCACCTCCTAACCGCTTGCACACAACTTATAACTTTTCCCTGATGCACGGCTTGCAAAAAGAGCTTACCGCCACACTGGTACGCAACGCCCTGGAAGAACAGCAAGAGCACGGCCCCGATGGCTGGCCGAGCTGGGCCTTTTCCAACCACGATGTTGTGCGCTCCCTCACCCGCTTTGGCGGAAACAACGCCCCGCCGGCGCTGGCAAAAATGCTACTGGCACTGCTAACCTCCCTGCGTGGCACAGCTTTTGTCTATCAAGGGGAAGAGTTGGGACTGCCCGATGTAAAGCTGCCGCTGGAGGTTCTGCAAGACCCGTGGGGCATTGCCCTATGGCCGGAATGGCAGGGCCGCGATGGTTGCCGCACCCCCATCCCGTGGACGGAGGACGATGCCGAAGAAGACCTGACCGGCAAACAATACACGTGGCTTCCGATCCCTGCGGAACATGCTAAGCGGGCTATAGCCCTTCAGGAAAACGACCCGGCTGCGCCCCTGAATTTTACGCGGCGCTTTCTAAAATGGCGCAAAGAACAACCCGCGCTCATTACGGGAGAGATCACCTTTCACGATACTGACGATAATAAGCTACTCGCCTTTACGCGCACCGCGCCGGAGCAAACGATCTATTGTCTGTTTAATCTGGGGGATAGTGAAAAAACGGGAATTCAACCGCAGGGCAATTTAAACCTCCAGCACATCACAGAAACGCCCTGCACGGGCACATGGGATGCGGAGAGTAAAACCGTCACACTACCGCCCTACAGCGGAATTTACTTCTCAGTTTCATCCTGAGCCGGTGCATCGTCCGCTTTTGAGGGAACCTCTTTTGGGGCCTTTTTAGCCTTTTCCGTCTTTGGTTTTTTGCTTTTGGGGGCGGGTTTCTTATTTTCCGTTTTTCCCGCGCCATCGCCCTTTAGAGACAGCATATCTGCCGCTTTAACAAATTGGACAAGGATTTTTTCCAACCGTTCTTCCCCACGAAGCGGATCAACCGTTTCAATCCGCAAAGCCGCGGCCTCTTGATCGAACAAGAAAATCGCGCTGGCCCCCTTCATCGAAAAGATGGCATGCAAAGCCTTTTGACGTTCCGGCGTCAGATAATCCTTCAAAGCTTCTTTGTCATTCGTACGCACAATGTACGATGCTTTCCAATTATCTCCGGCGGGATTGAAAGTCTGTGTGAAATTTAAACCATTCAACAAAGGCGCCATGTCGGGCGTCGCGAATACACCGCCCATTGGCATACCGCCATCCATCTCGATTTCAATCACGGAAAAGAAACGCTGCCCGCGGGCATCCGGCATCTGCCGTGAATCAGAAAACAGCGCCACACGATGATCGCCGAACGCCCCCATCATAGACGGAGAGGCTGTCATTTTCCCGGCTTCATAATGCCAGCCATGCTTATCGGCAAAGGCTTTCCAAACTTTTTTCTGCTGGAACAAAATTTGGATGGACCAAGCAAATACGCCAAGCACAAAGACAGACAGCAATATCCAGACAAAAATCCACATGTTGACGCTATTCCCCGTAAAATAAAAACTTTATAGGCCTTTATTTTAACGGTGAGTCGCCTTTTTTGCTATCCCTTAACGTGCCGATAGAGAAAGCGCTGTGGAAAGCGCATCTTTTCCAAATTGAATTTCACGTTCCAACGTATTCAAAATATGGTGAAAGCTGCCTTCCAATGCCTCATCCGAACACGTTTCCTCCACGGAATCGAAATGAGCCAGAATACGCAAATGAGCCAGACAAGACTGGCAACGCTCCAACATTAATTGAGAGGTTAAAAGACGGTCTTCCAGTATTTTATGAGTTGTATTTTCCATTTTTCCCCACACGTAACCCGTTATAGTTTGTCATAATTGCAAATCTTATACACTCAAAAGATGCAATCATGCAACTATCCTTAGGGATATATAGCCGTTTCACTCGTCGCTGCTCCCGTCACCTTGTCGGATAACAGTCTTATCAACCGTTTTATTTATGGTGACAAAGCCCATGTTCCGAGCTATATGGCTAAAGGCGGCGTCACCTACCGGGTGGTTTCCGGCCATCTGGGTAGTGTGCGCCTTGTTGTAAACGTAAGCACGGGAGCGATCGTGCAGCAAATCGAATATGACAGTTTTGGACGGGTTTTAAGCGACAGCAATCCGATTACATACAAAGAATATGACGTCAATCCGTATCAGAAAGGTGTAAATCGAGGGGCTGAACGCCTTGTTCGCGGAAGCGATGGTAGGTCTTATTACACAAACGACCACTATGAAACGTTCACGCTGATCGAGTGATAATCATGACTACCTTTGCATTTGCTTCTGATACCAAAAGTCCTTGGGTACTAACAACACAGAAGGATATTACCCACAAAGACCTCCCTGAAGGTATTCTTTTGTTGGCGTTAGATGCTGCTCTGATGACCAACTTGGAGGGTCTGTATCGGGAGTTCGCCACCGCCTTTAAATTTCCTGATTATTTCGGGAAAAACTTTAATGCCCTTGATGAATGCATAACTGATTTGGAATGGCTTCCTGCGGCTGGCTATCTGTTGGTGATCAACAATGCTGAAGTTCTGCTAGATAAAGAATCTGGCTATGCCTTAGAGAGCCTTTTGTCTATACTGGATGGCGCTGGAGAAGAGTGGTCAACCCCTGTCGTACAAGGTGAAGATTGGGATCGTGAGGGACTGCCTTTTCATACAATTTTAAAGTTGAACAAGAACGAGAAACTGAGTTTTCAGGTAAGGCTTGAGAAGCTTGGATTAAAAATTGAAAGCTTATAGATAAACCCCCGCCAGCCTTCCGGCCAGCGGGGCTTGTCATATCTGCCTTTAGTGGCCGGTTGTTTTACTTTCTCCCTTGTGCCGCCTTCGCGGTGCTTCTTGTAGCGGCTTGGCTTTGGGTGCGTTGCACCATGCGCTTGGCCTGATGCTTCAGGATCAGGCATGTCCCCCGTCAGCACAAGTTCGACATCCTGCTGGAAAACTATTATTTGCCCGGCGATCTGGAGCAAAAAATCGCAGAGTTCGTCACCTATTACAACGAAAGGAGATACCATGAAAGTTTAGACAATCTCACACCCCAAGACGTCTGGTGCGGGCGCGGACAAGTCATCCTCGAGCACAGACGCAAAATTAAAGAAAATACACTGAAACTTAGAAAGCAGTTGCATCAACAAGCGAGGGCTGCTTAACATCAACCAAAGGAGCCAAAACACACCTTAGATACTGTAGTCACACCCGTGTCCAAAATAACCTGACGACGGACACCTCTCTCTCGTTCTGGAATTATGGCAAACAAAAAAGTGGCGAAGGGGGTTCAACCTTCGCCACTTCACACCTCTTCTTTTTAAGGATTAGTGAAATTAGAGATTAGTGAAAACGTATGCCACCGTGACCGTCGAGAAGAATATCCAGCTCTTCATCATCCGATGCAGAAGCAGAAGACGATAATGACGAACGCGCACCGGATTCCACCGGAACAGCCTCTTTGATTTGCAAACCGATCCCTTCCGCTTCGAGCAGCAAATTTTCCGCTTGAGAAATCAGAGCCTCTTTTTGACCGGAACGAATTTGCGTTTCAAGGGCGGAGCGTTTTTCCTCGGCCGGGGCCGCAGGATTCATCTGCAAGATATCAACTTTTTGCTCTAACTGGTGAATGGCATTGCCAAAGAACGCTGTTTGCTTGTCAACGACATCCACTTTGCTTTCCAGCTTTTGAACAGCGGCGCCCGCATATTCAACCTGTTTGTCCATTTCAATGGTTTTTTCTTCGAGCTTATGAATAGCGTCACTGAAATAACCCGTTTGTTTTTTCACGACCTCAAAGCCCGACCGCAGCCGCTCCATACCGACGCCAAAAACAAGGCATGACCCCATCGCCGTTACCGCCCCAAAGACGGCCAGCAGCAAGGAGACCACAATATAGGTTTCCACTAATCCTGACATTTTTCCCACCCTTTCCTGTTCCAGAAGATGTTTTTTATTTTATCGTTCCCCGCAAAGAATAAAATTCCAGAAACGAAGACCGTATAACCCAATAATTATCATCTTAAACCAAAGAAGGTTAACTATCGCTTATTTTTCAATAGGATATAAATAAAAAGCCCACAGCTTTTTACATAACTTAATCGCGTTTTCTAAATACATTTTATAAAAAACAAAGGCCGCGCCCCCATTGAATGAGGCCCGGCCAACACGGACATAACAGTAATTAAAGACGTTCTTATTTGCGCTGGGCGTCGTCAAACATTTCATCAGCCGTCTTGGGCGGTTCGGGAACCACCTCCGGCTCATCCGTGACTTCCATATAAAGCTCCGAATTAACTTCCGTACTCATAGAAACAGAGCCGATATCACCGGAGGATTCCTCCACAATGGGGCCACGGGCGGGCATCATATTGGCGCGCACAAAAGCAACACCATTACCGGCCGTCCGCTCCATTGAGTACGGCACGCTATCGTAAAGCTTGGTATCCCATCCCTCACCGCACGCGGCCAGTAACAACACACTTGCCAGAGCCAAACCTTTGAAAGTCTTTTGTTGCAGCATATTCATTTCCATCTACCAATTAATTACCATTAAGAATAATGCGAATGCATCTTTGATTCTCAGCCTACCCTAAAAAGTCCATAGAGCAAATATCTTGTTGGGAAGTATCCCCACAAATAAAAGAATCCTTGATTTTTGCGAAAAAATCTTTAATGTGGGAAAAAATCGCAAAAATTAATTGAGTATGAAAAATCTTCTACGCTCCACAGCCTTTTTGGCGCTTGTCATAACCTTACCCCTTCCCGCCCACGCGGTAAGCGCGATAGAATTGCACGTCAGTCAGGAAGGCGATTTAGAGATGTCTTGCGGCACGTTGTCACAAGAAGCCTCTCTTATGCGTGAAATCATCACCACAACGCAGGATATAAAATCCACGTCAAAAGTAAGAAGCCGGGGCGTCGGTGTAGCCAGTGCTGTTGGCTCTTTTTTGATCGGATCAGCTACAGCGGGCATTGGTTTTGCCGCGGCCGGTTATTTGTTCAATCACACGACCGAAGACAAAGTGCAAGATGTCGACCATATCCAGGATATCGCGCAACAACGACGCAGCTTGATGGTCGGCATTTTTAATGCCAAGGGCTGCGAAGGCCCTATAGAGCACGTTATGCAGGACAATCTCCCAACACCCGACCCTGCTTTTGAGCTGGCGCGCATCGAAACGGCAGCCGGCGATGAAACACCGGAGACCACCTCCGCCACCCCAAAACCAAGCTATAACCAGTAAATCATATCCTCACCCTTGTGAATATGTTTGACGATTTGCGCAAAACAGGGCATAACATAGGCACGAGTTTGATACAGCACTATCGTAGACGACCATTTTAAAGACAGTCCTTATGGCACCTTATCGGCGCGCGCGGATTTTTCCTTTAAAGTTCGGTTTAAGCAAAAGTGAGGGCTTGAAGCCGATCAAACTTTAAATCAGGAATGTCGCGCGGTTGCGGCATCCGCATAAGGTAAAGACCAATTAAGGAGAAATCGACTATGGCTACCGGAACAGTAAAATGGTTCAACCCAACAAAAGGCTACGGCTTTATCGAGCCGGAAGAAGGCGGCAATGATGTATTCGTACATATCAGCGCTGTTGAAAAAGCTGGCTGGCGTTCCCTGAACGAAGGGCAAAAAGTTGCCTACGAACTGCAAACGGAAAAAGGAAAAACGTCTGCTTGCAACCTGCAAGAAGCCGCTTAAACCTAAAAGGCGTTTAAAGAATTAAAGAGCACGGGATACGAAAGTATCTCGTGTTTTTTTGTGCGTGCCCTTATCTGGACACGCGCGTAAATGCCGGGGAAGATAGCACCACCTACTGCGCCTTAATATTCTTCAGGAACAATTCAACAACGTCACGCATAGACAGCGCTTTTTCATCCAGCATATCGGAAGAGCTATCCAGATTTTCCGCCGCCGCCTGCACTTCGGAAACCGTTTTTCCTATGTGAGAGACAACACCCTGCACGCTTTCCGAACTTGTCGTAGCCACATGAACGCTGGAGACAATCTCCTTCGTTGCTGCGGATTGTTCCTCCATCGCTGCGGAAATAGCTGCCGAGATTTCATCCATTTTTGAAATCGTTTTACCAAGTTCTGTAATCACCACAGTGATGTCCTGCGCACTTTTTTGCGTTTGCTCTATATGCTGCGCAATTTCAGCGGTAGCACTGGCCGTCTGCCCCGCAAGATTTTTCACCTCGCCCGCAACAACAGCAAACCCCTTCCCGGCTTCTCCTGCACGGGCCGCTTCAATCGTCGCATTAAGCGCCAATAAATTCGTTTGCTCGGCAATAGCGCTAATCAGGTCAATCACAGAGCCAATTTCCGCCGAAGCAGCCTCCATATCACGCGCACTGCTTTCCGCCTCATGCGTTTTTTGAACAGCCTCATGAGCGATTTTGGTGGAATCATTAATCTGGCGCGTAATTTCATTGATAGACGATGAAAGCTCGTCCGCCGCCGCAGAAACGGACGATACACTGGTTAACGCTTCCTGCGATGAAGCATCCAACTGCATTGATTGCTGCTGACTATTTTGCGCGACAGACGACAAATTCCCGGACATCTCGCCCAAACTTTGAATCGCGCCCGTCAAATCTTCGATAAAGTGAGCAATATCGCCGTCAAACTGACCGGTCAGCCGCTCCATCTTTTCCAGATATTCCAGTTTTTGTTGCTGCTCTTTTTCTTGCGCCATGCGCATTTCAGCCTGACGGATAAGGTTTTCCTTAAAAATCAGCATGGCCTTGGCCAGCTCACCAATTTCATCAACATGATCCGTATGGGGGATGTCCACCGTCGTATCACCTTCGGACAAAATGGTCGTGGCCTCCGTCATCGCCGTTAAGGGATTCACAATCCGGCCATAATAAACCCAAACCGTGGCTGCAATACCGCCCACCATCGCCGGGATACATAACCACACAGACCAACGGATAAGAATCTCCAGAAAGCCCAGAATTGCCCCTACATCAATATCCGTGTGCGCGCCCTCTTCAATAAGCTGGAACCCTTCATAAGCCTTACCCAGTTGGTAATCCAGCCACCAAAACGCTGCAAACAGGAAAACAAAAACCCCGGCAACACCAAGGATAACAAGGGTGGCAATCTGTTTGATTGTCAGATTATTGGGATTCAAAGTTTTCAAAAAATCCATAGGCGCACTCCGGCAGCAAAAAGAAAACGAATTCTTACGTTCTCTTTATTTCTACCATAATTTGCAACAAAAACCAACGAGTCTAATCGCCAGACAAAGAGTCCTATTGTCGCACAAGAGTAACGGAAAATCAGTTATTCAGGTCGCTATCGGTCCAGTATTTCGTGCCTTGCAACGTAACCTGAAGCGCAAGCCCACTTTCGGTGAGTTGGTAAACGCTCACGCCTGGCATAACATCGAGCGCGCCGCTCATCTCATCACCGGAAGTACCCGCCTTGGCCGCAGCATCCGCTTGCCCGGAGAAATCCCAACCCGATTTAACGAACTGGTCATAAGCTTTGCGGGTGTGGAATACGAACACCAAACGGTAATCCTTGATCCCGAGGCCAAGCCCTACGCCACCCGACGCCATCTTCATGAATGTTTCTGCGCCGCTGGCATTGCTATGCGCCACGCCGGAGCCATAAGCCGCCGAGACAAAAAAGACATTCACGCCGCCACTGGAAAAGACAGCATAGCCATCGGCACGGGCAATCGCATCGCGCGCGCTCGGCTGTTCCTTATACAGGCGCGCCAAGGTCTTTTGCGCCATATCACGAATTTCGGATTTCTCCCCCGCCGTATCGGCCCACGCCGCCACCGGCATAAAACAAACAACAGCAAGGGCAAATAATAAATGACGCATAACGAAACTCCTTCTCCCAAGGGTGATGTGCATAAGGATGTTATAGCATTAGGGGGACGGGAGGGGAAAGATGCTATTTTTTATTGACATAATAATCACCCCTTGGTACAAGCGCACACATGACACAAATCAACACAACACTCGATAAGCTACAAGCCGCCAACATTCGCTTGGGCGACACCATTTGCGGCTATTTCAGCGGCGACCACCCCGTTTCAACAATAGCGGGGACAGCAGCCGTCAATACAATTGTAAAAGACTTACGAAACTTCTTTCATAGAAAGAAAGACATGCCTAAAACAGCTTTGACAAGCGATTCTGATAATAGCAGTGACCTCATAAAAACATTTGATTCTCTGGTGCGAAATCTTGGAAATTTTGCCAAACACGCAGACCGCCCTAACGATCCATTTATCCGGGCCAGCTATACTCCCATATATGCAATGATGTCTCTGCACTGCACCACGATCGATTTCCAAAATTTTGCAGACGATCTCGTTGGACATGGTTTCGCCGATCTCCAAACCTGTCACGAAACCCCTGAGGGCATCGGTACACGTACATTTTTATTGAGTGACATGTATCTAAACTTTACAAAAAATTTCTGGGAAGAACGTCAGAGAAAAGAGACAACAGCGGCTATTTTCAATGAAGCCGCGCCCCCCTCCACCCCTTCTTTGGAAAGCAAACAACGGGTTTTAGAAAAAATCATGGAATACGGTTTAAGAGAGCACAATGATCTCGAAGTGGGCGATGATCTTGAACTTACAACTTCCGCAAAAGAAGCTCTTCCCAGATTTCTTCTTTACTGAGTCTCACACCCCCAAATCCGCGGCTTCCAGTTTTTTAATTTCATCCCTGATCCGCGCGGCTTCTTCGAATTCGAGGTCGGCAGCGGCGGCGTGCATTTTATCCTCCAGCGCCTTGATGTGCTTTTTGAGCGCGGCGGGGTCGTGGAGCAATTCCTGCTGCCGGTCCGAAAGCGCCGCATAGCGCCGTACTTGCTCTTGCGCGGCGGGGCCGTACTCCGCCATAGCTTCCCCGATGGCCTTTTTGACACTTTCCGGGGTGATGCCATGCGCCGCATTATAAGCCATTTGCTTTTCCCGGCGGCGGGTGGTTTCAGCCAGCGCGGCCTTCATGCTGTCGGTTTCCTTATCGGCATAGAGGATCGCCTTGGCCTCCACATTCCGCGCGGCGCGGCCAATGGTCTGGATCAGGGACGTGCGGCTGCGTAAATAGCCTTCCTTATCCGCATCGAGGATACACACACGCATGCATTCGGGAATATCCAGCCCTTCCCGCAGCAGGTTAATCCCGATCAGCACATCAAACGTGCCCAGCCGGAGATCGCGGATAATCTCAATCCGTTCCAGCGTGTCCACGTCGGAATGCATATAGCGCACCTTGACCCCGTTTTCGTCGAGATACTCGGTCAAATCCTCCGCCATGCGCTTGGTCAAAGTGGTCACAAGAACGCGCCCGCCCCGCCCGATCACATCGCGGCATTCGCGCATCAAATCATCCACCTGGTTCGTCACGGGCCGGATCTCAACAGGCGGGTCAATGAGCCCCGTCGGACGGACCACCTGCTCCGCAAAGACACCATCGGTGCGCTCTAGCTCCCACGGGCCGGGGGTCGCTGACACGAAAATGGTCTGCCCGCGCATCGCGTTCCATTCGTCGAATTTGAGGGGACGGTTATCCAGCGCCGCCGGCACGCGGAACCCATAATCCACCAGCGTGCTTTTACGGGCCCGGTCGCCGTTATACATGGCCCGCAATTGCGGCACCATGACATGGCTTTCGTCGAGGAACATAAGCGCATCATCGGGCAAATATTCGATCAAGGTAGGCGGCGGCTCACCGGGCGCACGACCCGTTAAATAGCGCGAATAGTTTTCAATCCCCTGACACATGCCCGTCGCCTCCAGCATTTCCAGATCGAATTGCGTGCGTTGATCCAATCTCTGAGCTTCAAGCAATTTATTCTGTGATTCCAGATCACTAAGCCGTGCTTTTAAATCTGTTTTTATCTGAGCTATCGCCTGTTTTATTGTAGGACCCGGCGTAACGTAATGCGAATTGGCGTAAATTCTGACCCCTTCCAGACGGTCAAAACGCGCCCCGGTGAGGGGGTCAAATTCCACGATCTCTTCCAGCTCATCCCCGAACAGCGAGAAGCGCCATGCCCGGTCATCCATGTGCGACGGGAACAGCTCCACCGTGTCACCGCGCACCCGAAACGCCCCCCGCGTAAAAGCGATGTCATTGCGGTTATATTGAAGCGCGACAAGATGCTGGATCAGCGCTTGGCGGTCGATGGTCTGCCCCTTGGTCAGGTCGAGGGTCATCGCCATATAATCCTCTTTTGACCCGATACCGTAGATGCATGACACAGAAGCGACAATCACCACATCCCGCCGTTCGAACAGCGCCCGCGTCGCGGCGTGGCGCATCCGGTCAATCTGCTCGTTGATGGAGCTATCCTTCTCAATAAACGTATCGGTGCGCGGAACGTAGGCCTCCGGCTGATAGTAATCATAGTACGATACAAAATACTCAACCGCATTCTCCGGAAAGAACGCTTTCATCTCTCCATAAAGCTGCGCGGCGAGGGTCTTGTTCGGCGCAAGCACCAGTGCCGGGCGCTGTGTCTCCTGTATGATTTGCGCCATCGTGAAGGTCTTTCCCGACCCCGTGACGCCAAGAAGCACCTGATCGGTGAGGCCATCGCCCAGCCCGCCGACAAGCTGCGCAATCGCCCCCGGCTGATCCCCCGCGGGCTGGAACTCTGAATGGATTTTGAAGGGTTGGCTCTCGTCAGTCATGACCTATATATATTACGAGTAAGGATTTTTTGTAACCCCTGACAATCATTTTCAAACGAGGCTTTTATGCGGTTTTTGACACTGGCTTTAACAACGATACTGGCGATGACGATGTTTCCTTTTACGGCACAGGCAAAAGACAATCACGCCCTGCTCCTCGCGGGCGGGGCGGGCGGCTGGCTCAATGTCACGCGCCCCGTCACGGCTGACGATATGAAAGGCCGCGTCCTCCTGCTCGATTTCTGGACCTATGGCTGTATTAACTGTATGCAGATCATTCCCGATCTGGAATATCTCGAACACAAATTCGGCGATAAGCTTTTGGTGATTGGCGTACACTCAGCCAAGTTCAGCGGCGAGAGCGGCAACGCCCGTATAGAATCCGCAGCCAGGCGCTTTGGCCTCAAACATCCCGTTATCAACGATTCCGACTTCGCCATTTGGAAGTCGTTCGGCGTGCGCGCATGGCCGTCTCTTATTTTGCTGGGGCCGGACGGGAAAGAAATCGCCCGCTATAGCGGCGAAGGTCACCGCGCAGAACTCGAACGCGCTATAGAAAAAGCCACAAAAACGCTCACCGCCTCTAGCTCACTGAGCGGGCTAATCGCCGATGATACAAATAAAGCGCCCCTATCCTTTCCGGCGCGTTTAGCTTACGGCAACGATCAACTCTGGATCGCGGATTCCGGACACAACCGTATTCTCGGCATTGATCCGGCCACGAGAGATATCAAAACCACCATTGCCGCCACCCCCGCATTCAACAATCCGCGAGGAATGACGCTCGTCGGCCATACGCTCTATATCGCGGATACGGGCAACCATCTCCTGCGCGCCGCCGACATTGAAACCGGAAATGTCACAACGCTGGCCGGAACCGGAGAACGCGGCCACAGGCTACGAGATGGGAAAGCTGTCACAGCCGTCGATAGCGCTCTGGCCTCCCCGTGGGATGTCGAGCTGATGGCCGATGGGAACACGCTCGCCATAGCCAATGCCGGGACGCACCAGATTTTCGGCTATGATATCAAGGCCAAGACGTTGCACCTGCTGGCCGGAAACGGCTATGAAGCCATCGACGACGGCGAAGCGGCACGCGCGGCGCTGGCGCAACCGAGCGGCCTGTCTCGCGCGCCGGACGGCACACTGTTCTTCGCCGATGCGGAGAGCTCCTCCCTGCGGGCTTTGACACCGAACGGCGATGTAAAAACCCTGATCGGTACGGGACTGTTCGATTTCGGCCATAAGGACGGCCGCTACCCGCAAGCGCAACTGCAACACGCCCAAGGGCTTTTCGCCGGAGAGAGCCGCATCCTGATCGCCGATACGTATAACAATGCCATCCGCATCTATGACCGGAACAGTGGAGAGTTAACAACGGTGAAGCTAACAGACGGTGCGCTGGCCGAGCCGGGCGATATCTTGCGGGTGGGCGAGACGCTCTATGTCGCCGACACGAACCATCACGCTCTTAAGAAAATTGACTTGGCAACGGGAGAAACCAAAGAAATACCACTCAAAACGGCGCCATAAAAAAGCGTTCGACAAAATCACGGTGTTCGAGATTTTCACCCTTCGTCCACGTTTGAAAAGCTTTCCGAGAAACATCACCGTTCACAAAACCATCGCGAACGATATCTCGCAAAAGCGCCCTAATTTCTTTGGCTTCCGGCGGCAAAGCGTCATGCTGCATCCCCATAGCTGCATACAAAATGGGTTTATTTTCATTATTTTTGGCAAAATCCAGACAATCCAGAAGATATTCCCAATGGTCTACAAAATCATCATCCGCCGGCAGCTCATTCATGACTGACAAACAAGCCTGTGCAATCCGGTTTTCGCCGTCTGCCGTATCACGGTTGCACCAGATTTTATGAGACACATCACGCAAGGAAGGCGGCAAAACACCCCGAACCATATCTCCGGCTTGCTTTTCACGGACAGCATCATCAAGCGCCTGCCGGATTTCATTCTTCCAGCGCATCATATCCCAGTCATTTTTTAAATCTTTGAATTGCCGACTCATAAAATACGCTCAATTCGTTTTACATAAACCAAGCAATATTATAAAGGGGAAATATATGCTTGGCAAATTTACAGCTATAATCGTTTTGCTTTATTTTTGCACAAGGCATGAGAAGGATGAAAAAGCTTTGCGGTCTTTTCTTTTTTTTTCTCGGCACCCTTTGCGTGACCGAAGTGCGAAGTACGTGCACAAAAACCGTCATCGCCTGAATTCACGAAGAGAATTCTAGGGCGATCCATACAATCAAACAGATAATCACCATAGATTCCCTTAGAATTTGTTTTCAACAAATTCAGGGAATGACGACCTCACTACAATCGTCATTGCGAGAATCGCAGCGACGAAGCAATCCAGAAAGTTTTCTTTTAGCTCTGGATTCCCCCCCTTCTTATTAAATGTTCTTCCACCTGCTCCGGCTCCGACAGGGATGCATTAGCCCTTCGGCTTCAAGGTCGGGAAACAAATCACATCGCGGATATTGGACGCATCGGTCAGGAGCATCGTCAGGCGGTCAACGCCCATGCCCCAGCCGCCCGTCGGCGGCAAACCGTATTCCAACGCTGTAACGAAATCTTCATCCAGCATTTGCGCCTCTTCATCACCGGCCTCGCGCGCAGCAACCTGCCCCGCAAAACGGCGGCGTTGCTCAGTCGGATCATTCAGCTCCGTATAGCCGTTACCGATTTCCCACGTATTGATGAAGGTCTCAAAACGCTCCGTCAGGCGCGGATTGTCGCGGTGCACTTTGGCCAGCGGTGAAATATCCAGCGGATGATCGGTCACGTGAATCGGCTGGATCAACCCCGGTTCGACCTGTTCTTCAAACACGGCTTCAAGAATTTGGCCCCAGTTCGCCTTCGGATCGACGCTGATCCCCAGATCGTCAGCAGCCTTGCGGGCCTCGTCCGCTGTCTCAAAGCGCAGGAAGTCTATATCAGTTTCCTCAGCCACCAGTTCAACCATCGATTTGCGCGGCCACGGCCCGGTGAAGTCGATTTCAAAATCACCGTACGGAATTTTCAAACTGCCATGCACTTCCAGCACAACAGAGCGGATCAGCGCCTCAACCATATCCATCACGTCGTAGTAATCAAAGCCCGTGTGATAGGCCTCGACCATTGTGAATTCCGGATTGTGGCGCGGAGAAATCCCCTCGTTACGGAAGTTACGGCCAATCTCGTAGACGCTGTCGGCAAACCCGCCGACGATCAGGCGCTTCAAATATAACTCCGGCGCGACACGCAAGTAAAAATCGGTATCCAGCGCGTTGTGGTGCGTAACAAACGGCTTGGCCGTCGCCCCGCCCATAATCGGGTGCAGGATCGGCGTTTCGACCTCCAGCGCCCCTTGCCCGTCAAGAAAGCTGCGGATCGCCCGCACGATTTTGGACCGCGACCGGAGCGTCTGTTTCGCATGATCGTTCATAATCAGGTCGAGGTAACGCTGGCGGTAGCGCTGTTCGATATCCGTCAGGCCATGATATTTTTCCGGCAGCGGCAACAGCGATTTTGTCAGCATCACAACATCCGTGACTTTTACGGATAGCTCCCCGCGCGGCGTGCGGCGGATCGTGCCGTGCGCGCCGACGATATCGCCAATATCAAAGGTTTTGAGCTTTTCCAGCTCTTCTTCGCTCATGTTTTCCTTGTGGCAGAAAATCTGGATTTTACCGCTCGCATCGTGCAGATCGACAAACATGCCGTTATTCCGCATCGCACGGATACGGCCGGCGACGGCGACTTGATCTTCCGTCTCCACGCCATCCTCCAGTTCGGCATACGTCGCCTGCAAACAAGCAGCAAGATGAGAGCGCTCGAATTTGTGCGGATACGGATTAACACCGGCCTCTTCCAGCATCTTCAGCTTGGCCAGCTTCGCCTCACGCGGGTCCGTTGCTGAAGCTTCTGAAGTCTGGTTATTTTGTGCCGGTTGTTGTGTCATTTTATCCTCTTTGTGTTCTTTTTTCGTCATTGCGAGCGCCCCGTCCCGAAGTGCGAAGCACGTGGGGCGCCTCTTTAATAAGAGAGCGCGGCAATCCAGAGCTAAAAGGAAACTTTCTGGATTGCTTCGTCGGCTACGCCTTCTCGCAATGACGGCATTACGCAATTATCGGATGATCCTTACCTGATTTCATGCCATAATGGAAGGATGAAATGCCTTGTACGCAGCTATACCAGCCCTTTTTGTCATTCTGAGCAAAGCGAAGAATCTTTTAACACGTCTAAAGATCCTTCGGCCTACGGCCTCAGGATGACAGGGGAGAGCGGCAATGCCATCTGGTTTGTCCTGATCGCGGTTGTCTTAATGGCGGCCCTGACGATGACCATCACCCGTTCATCCGACACCACGGAGCAAAGCGGCAATACCGAACAGCTGCGCGTTCAGGCCAGCACCATCCTGCGCTATGCCCAAAGCATCGAACATGCCATAGACCAAATGACCATGCGCGGGATCAGCGAATCCGACCTGTGTTTTGACGCAACAGGCTGGGGCCATAGCGACTATGACTACGCCGACTGCGGCACCGATGAAAACAAGCTCTTCGATCCGGCGGGCGCGGGATTGAGTTACAAAGTTTTAAACGGCGTCACAGCCATGGAATTCAGCGGCAGCCACGCTATACAAGACGTTGAAACAACGGCCAATGACCTGATTTTTCAAGCGGAAGTATCACGAACGCTATGCATGGAACTTAACGACCTCCTCGGCATCACGAATGCCGCCAGCGACGCGCAGGAAGACGACGCGGCGCTCATAACCCGTTTTACGGGAACTTTCACATCCGCCGCCGGAGATAACATCATCGGCAACGATGCCGCCGTGTTCGCAGGGGAGCGTTCCGCCTGCCGCAAAGATGCCGCCGGGGATTACTATTTCTATCACGTGCTGATCGCGCGTTAATGCGCTTTCGAGAGCGCCAATTTCATACCCAGCGCTACAAAAAATGCGCCGAATGTCCGGCAATGTATTCCATGTTACTCCTTTCCCATCATCACGACGCACAGTCTATACAAGTCGGCACCGCCGGATCAAGTTTCAGCCGCGCGGCGGCGATTTCCTCATCACATTTCACGCAATAGCCGTAATCGCCCTCCCCCATGCGTTTGAGGGCCGCATCAATGCGCTGACGTTCTACCGCCCGCCGCCGTTCAACATCTTTGGCCATTTCCTGTTGTTGCATAGCATCCATCCGCGACAAGCGCCCCTGCAATGTCTGGTCCAGCTCCACCGTATCGCGGCTTTCCTTTGAAATCGCGCTCAGGCGCGCCAACTCTGCTTTTTTATCCAGCAAAACCTTGCGCAAGCTTTTTACGTCTATATCACAGCGTTCAGTCATGGCGAATCCATGGCAATTCTTTTTCACCTTTGAAATAAGGTTTCCAAAGCGCGATCGTTACCGGAACGGAAACGTTAAGCCAAAAAGCCGTACACATCAGAGTATAAAAAGCTTCGGTACTGATAATCGATTTTTCGATATAGGCTATGCCCATCACGACGAACGCCAGTTCCGCACGACCCAACATGCCAAAACCGATCATCAGGCTTTCCACACCGTTAAACCCGCCCGTATAGCGCGCGGCAAGGGCCGCCGATAAAACTTGAGCAAAAAACAACCCGACAAGCAGCATTAAAGTCTCGGGAATAACCGACACAAAAATATCCCAGTCAAAAATAATGCGGGTCCCCAAATAAACAAAGAAGACCGGTCCTATCCATGAAAACGCAACATTCTCGATAATCGTCTTTGTGCGTTCATAGTGATTGGTGCCATTCGTCCTATGAAAATTAAAATATTCTTCTTTCATGATTAGGCCGGCCATATAAGCCCCGACGGCCGGATGAAAACCCAATTCATGCGCGAGCAACCCCATCGCCAGAGCAATAATCAAAACCGTCAACGTGGAATGCTCTCCCCGCCCGAATTCCAACAAATGCCGAATGCCATATTTACCGACAACGGGAACCTTCTCAAACCACTGCGGCATGATATGAGGAAAAACATATTTTGCCAAAACAGCCACAAAGACAAAGAATGAAACGGTCTTGCCGACAATCATCAAAATATGAGAAAGGCCCACGCCCCCCTCTCCGGCGGCAATCGGTATTAAAACAGCCAACAATGCCAAAGAGGCGATATCATCTATAATCGCAGACGTCATAATCCCCGTTGCCGCCCGTGATGTATTCAGCCCCTCGCTTTTAAGGGAAACCATGGTCAGCGATACCGCCGTCGCTGTCATAGCCAGACCGCAAACAATGGCAACATTCATATTTCCCCAAAAATAATATGTCAGGAAGAAAGCCGTAAAAAACGGTGCCACAGCGCCAAAAAAAGCAATACCCCAACTGCGCTTTATACTTTTTATAAATTTCGTCGAGCATTCCTCAAAGCCCAGCGCAAACATAATCAGAATAATTCCAATTTCTGAAAAGCCCTCAATAAACGGATCTGGTTCTTGGGACAACACCCCCGTATTAACCATCAAAGATCCCAAAAACAGATAATATAAAACAGGCGTCAAACGCGTCTTTTGCGCCAAAATAATCGCCACATAAACACAACACCACACAAGTAAAAGAGAAGCTAGAGAATGCATCGCTCTGGAAACCTCTTTTAAAAAAAGGACAAGACGCTATAAATACTTTGGTAAGTATCCCACACCCCTTGATGAATAGAAAACATATAATTCAAATGAATACAAAAATCTCAGACAATGAAATCATGACCGTTAACGACCTATGGACTGTAACAAAAGATATATGGCAACACGGCTTTATGGGCGTGGATATCGGAAAGATCATCGTAGCTCTGTTAATTTTCGGTACGTTTCTCCTGATCCGCGGGCTATTCAGCAAATATATTCTGGCGCGGCTTCATGCCTGGGCGGGCCGTACCGAAACCAATTTCGACGATAAGGTTATCGACGCCCTGATCCCGCCCATCCGCTTCGTTCCCGTTATCCTCGGCCTGTTTTTTGCCGCGCAATATGCGGGACTGGACGACAAGCTAAACAGCACATGGGACAGCCTCATGCGCTCCCTGATTACGCTTACGATTTTCTGGGCGCTGCACCGCGCGCTAGAGCCTATGAGTCACATGATGCGCGGGCTGGAAAAGGCGCTATCCCCTACAATGGTGCAATGGGTTTTTAAGGTTTTAAAAGTCCTCGTCATCTTCATCGGCGGCGCGATTATCCTTGAAATCTGGGGCATACAGGTTGGGCCGCTTCTGGCGGGCTTAGGGCTGTTCGGTGCGGCGGTTGCCTTGGGGGCGCAGGATGTTTTCAAAAACCTGATTGCCGGAATCACAATCATTGCGGAGAAAAAATTCCAACCTGGCGACTGGATCAAAGTCGATGGCGTTGTCGAAGGCACAGTGGATTCCATCGGATTTCGCTCTACACAGATCCGCCGTTTTGACAAAGCCCCGGTACAGGTGCCCAACGCTTTGCTCTCCGACGCGGCGATTACAAACTTCTCCCGCATGACACACCGCCGGATATACTGGAAAATCGGCGTGACATACGATACGAACATCGACCAGCTCAAAATCGTGCGCGATGAAATTCTGGATTACATCATGAACAGCGATAATTTCGCCAAACCGCCGGAGGTCGCGACTTTCGTGCGTGTCGATGCCTTTAACGCCTCCTCCATCGATATTATGATTTACTGCTTCACCAAAACGACTGACTGGGGCGAATGGCTGGAAATCAAGGAAGCGTTCGCCATGGCGATCAAAGAGATCGTGGAGCAAAAAGCCGGAACCAGCTTTGCCTTCCCCTCACAATCGCTTTATCTGGAAAAATGGCCGGGCGATACGGCGGAATTGTTTGTCCCGCCTTCTTCAAAGACAGCGGGATAAACCATGTCGACCCCCGTGCAACAACCAACGCCTTCATCTATCACCCTGCCCGCTATCGCAGCGCTGACGGTGAGTGCTTGTGAGGCGGCGCTCTTAACCGAAGACGGAGAGCTTAAAATCTTGCCGCACGGGCAAGCGCAAATGGATATTCACAAGCGCCCCGTGATGGTTTGTCACGCGCCCTACACACAAGCACGGCTGGGGCAGAACACAGCTTTAGTACCGTTTGATGTTCTGGAGCTGTTTGCCTTTGTTCACCCCGCGCGCTTTTGCGTCCCCACGCCGGCGGGGCTGGCGCAGGCTTTGGGGCTTTCCCTTCCCCCCTCATTTGAAGATTACCCCTTCACATTGATGGAATGTGCGCAAACTTTACTCTCCGATCTGCAACGCGAGCCGCCAAAGGAAAAGGGATTATCCCCGCTTGAAGCCGCTAAAGTCATGGGGTTACAAGGCCGGGGCTGGGTCTGGACGCCCTATATTTGCGCCGCACTGGGGGAAGAATACGACCCCGCTGAGCCGCCCATTTTCAAAACGGCTCTCAACATTTGGAAACACCTGCCGGAATGGAGCGAAAACGCCCCGCCGCCGCCGCCCTCACACCATGGCGTAACAAAGGAAGAAGCATTAGAGCGCCTGGCCACCCTACGCGGCACAGAGGCCGAAGAACGCCCACAGCAACAAGACTACACTGCGCAAATTGCTCCGGCTTTCGATCCGCCGCTCACAGAAGAGCCGCGCCTGATCCTTGCCGAAGCCGGAACGGGGGTTGGAAAAACGCTCGGCTACCTCGCTCCGGCAACCGTGTGGGCCGAGAAAAATGAGGCCGCCGTCTGGATTTCGACCTACACCAAGAACCTCCAGCACCAGATCGACCGGGAGATGGAACGCCTTTACCCCGACCCGGCACTCAAAGACGCAAAAGTCACCATCCGTAAGGGGCGCGAAAACTACCTGTGCCTGCTTAATCTGGAAGACACCGTCGCAGGAGCGGCGCTCGCCAAAAGCCCGCAGCAAGCCATCGCCGCCGGAATTATGGCGCGCTGGGCGGAAGCCAGCCGTGACGGCGATATGCAGGGCGGCGATTTCCCCGGCTGGATGGTTAGTATGCTCGGCCACCGGAGCACGCGGGCGCTAGCCGACCGGCGCGGAGAATGCATCTTTTCGGCCTGCGACCATTACCACAAATGTTTTGTCGAACGCTCGGTACGCAAAGCGCGGCACGCTTCTATCGTCATTGCCAACCATGCGCTCGTCATGATCCAGACCGCCATGGCACAGGACAGTGAAGAGCTGCCCCGCCGCTATATCTTTGACGAAGGACACCACCTGTTTGACGCCGCCGATAGTGCCTTTGCCGGGCATCTGACAGCGCAGGAAACTGCGGAACTGCGCCGCTGGATCATGGGGGCGGAGGGCGGAAAATCGAGCCGCGCGCGCGGCCTTAAACGCCGTTTGGAAGACCTTATCGCCGATGACGCCGAGGCTCTGAAAGCGCTGGAGGAGATCATCCACAACGCCCGCCATTTACCCGCGCTGAGTTGGTCGCGCCGTCTAAGAGATGACGCGCCACAGGGGAGCACGGAAACCTTCCTCTATGCGATCTATAATCAGGTACACGCCCGCAACAAGGGGCTTCATACGCCCTATTCCCTTGAAACAGAGACTTATCCGCTGGATGAGCCTGTACGCGCTGCCGCCCGCGCCCTGCACAAGGATTTATATGCGCTGGAAAAACCGCTCAAAACGATTATACGCGCCCTGCAAAAACGCTTGAACGAACAAGCTGACACACTCGACGGCGACACCCGCAAGCGCCTCGAATCCCTTGCTCTGGGTCTGGAACGCCGCGCCAAAATGAGCATCAAAGCCTGGATAGATATGCTGGAAGCTCTCATCGCCGGGGCGCGTGAAGAGCGCTTTATCGACTGGATGGCCATCGAGCGCATAGACGGGCGCGCGGTTGATGTCGGCCTCTATCGGCATTACATCGACCCCATGAAACCTTTTGCCGATGCCCTGAAACCGCAGGCACATGGCATGGCTATCACTTCGGCCACGCTTCGTGACGGCCGGAATGATGGATCATGGGAGAGCGCCAAAACCTGCACAGGGGCGCACCATTTCACAGACACGCCGCAGCAATTCTCTCTACCTTCCCCCTTTGATTACGCGCAGCAATCACGCATATTCATCGTCAACGATGTAAACAAAAACAGCGCCGAACAAGTCGCCAGCGCTTACCGCGTCCTGTTCGAAGCCTCCGGCGGCGGCGCGCTGGGTCTGTTCACCGCCATCAACCGCCTGCGCGCCGTTCACGGCCATATCGCCCGCACGCTGGAAGAAAAACACATGCCGCTTTATGCGCAGCATATTGACGGCATAGACACAGGTACGCTGGTTAACATCTTCCGCACCGATACCCATGCCTGCCTGTTGGGAACCGATGCGGTGCGGGACGGCGTTGACGTGCCGGGCGAATCTTTGCGGCTTTTGGTCTATGACCGTGTGCCGTGGCCGCGCCCGACAATCCTGCACAAAGCCCGCCGCAATGCCTTTGGCGGGCGTGCCCATGATGAGATGATAACCCGCCTGAAATTGCGGCAGGCTTTTGGCCGCTTAATCCGCCAGAATAACGATCAAGGCGTCTTTGTTATCCTTGACGGCGGCCTGCCGAGCAAATTACTCACCGCCTTCCCGGAAGATGTCCCCATCGAACGCATCGGTCTTGCCGAGACCGCAGAAAAAATAAAAGATTTCCTATGATAAACGCGCAGCAAAACATACGGGAATGGCATGGCGCAGACGCGCCCACTTGCGCGCGCGCTTTGTGCCGGGA
This sequence comes from Alphaproteobacteria bacterium, assembly GCA_050297015.1. Classification (GTDB taxonomy): domain Bacteria; phylum Pseudomonadota; class Alphaproteobacteria; order Micavibrionales; family Micavibrionaceae; genus JACKJA01. The sequence goes on from JBNKRZ010000011.1 coordinate 30,502, forward strand.
GCCTTACGCCCTCTATTTTGACAGCTGCCGTCCCGAACACCCCCTTAACCGCTACAGCATTATTTGCTGGGCGCCGGCTGAAACAATCACCGCCAAAAATGGAACAATCACACATAACGACGCGGATGTCGGCCCCGGCGATGTTTTTTCCTTTTTGCAAGACCGTCTACGCGCTTACGATTTTGCTGCAGCTAAGGACATTCCAGCCCTCCCCTTTATCGGCGGCGCAGCAGGCTATTTCGGCTATGACCTTGGCCGTACATTAGAAGTCTTACCCGCCACCGCGCAGGACGACATCAACATGCCGGACATGATGATCGGCATTTATACCAACGCCCTCGTTTTCAACCATAGCACTGACAAGGCATGGCTGATCGGTGAAGAACCGCAAATCAAAGAGACGCCTTCCCCCGCACAAAATGACACATCTCTCGACTGGAAATTTATCAAAACCGAAGAAGAATATTGTGCGGATATTCAAACGGCCATTGATTACATCTATGCGGGGGAAATCTATCAGGTCAATCTCTCGCGCCGGATGGACGCCCCCTTGCCACCGGGCTTTGACGCACTGGATCACTATATGATGCTGCGCACCATTAACCCCGCGCCCTTTTGCAGCTATATGAATTTCGGGGATATCGCTCTCTCTTCTACCTCGCCGGAGCGTTTCCTGTTCGTCGAAGGAAAAAATGCCGAATCTCGCCCCATCAAGGGCACACTGCCCAGCGATCAAGGCGCTGCTTTGCTGCAAAATAGCGCAAAAGACCGCGCCGAGAACACAATGATTGTTGATTTGCTGCGCAACGATCTCTCAAAAATTTGCGATTTTCATTCCGTCAAAGTCCCGGCCCTCTGCGCGTTAGAAACATTCGCGGGCGTTCATCACCTTGTCTCCACCGTTACCGGCACGCTGCGAGGAGACAAAGACGCGCTTGACCTTTTGCGCGCTTGTTTTCCCGGCGGCTCTATCACCGGCGCGCCCAAAATCCGTTCCATGGAAATCATCGAAGAGCTGGAACCCACGCGCCGCGGCGCTTATTGCGGGGCGATGGGCTATATCGGCTTTGATGGAAAAATGGACACAAACATCGCCATCCGCACTTTGATCTATGCGAACGGCAGGGCCTACTTGCAAACAGGCGGCGGGATTGTGAGCGATTCCGTCCCCGCCAAGGAATTACAGGAAAGCCTGGACAAGGCCGCTAAAATCCTTGAAAGCTTTGAAACCACGGCGCAACAAAAGCGAAAGGCCCAGCGCGCATGAACGATGTCATCTATTTTAACGGCGCTTTTATCACAAAGCCCGCCGCCCTGATTGCCGCCGATGATTGCGGCTTCACGACCGGGATTGGCGTTTTCGACTCCCTTCTGGCCGACAACGGCGTGCCGCTCCACGCCGCCGACCATTACGAACGCTTAATGCATGATGCGCTGACGGTAACGGGCCTAACGCCCGCCCTTTCGTTTGAGCAATTTCAGGATATTTGCCTGCGTTTGCTCCATGAAAACGATTTAGAGCAAGGCCATGCCCGCATCCGCAGCACAATCACCGGCGGGATTGTTGCCGCCCCCTTGACCCCCGCGCAAACGCCCACGCTTTTAATCAGCACCAAACATTGCCCCGCACCGGAAGAAAACGCCGCGCCTCTCACTTGCGCAATCATAGAAGATTTTCCCCGTATCACGGGATGCGTTCTCGAAAATTGCAAACGGCTTGATTATTCACGCTCCTACGCGGCCCGCCGCAAAGCCGAGAGCTTGGGCGCACAAGAAGCCATCCTGACCAACACCGACGGTAACATGGCCTGCGGCGCGACCAGCAATCTGTTCATCGAAGAAAACGGTGCACTGATTACCCCGCCGCTCTCCGATGGTGTGCTGGCCGGGGTGACACGAAAACACATCATCGCAGCACGCCACGCACGGGAAGAAAGTATATCAATCGCACGTTTGCATGCCGCCGAAAGAATCTACCTGACCAACAGTTTTATAGAAATGCGTCCGGTAGCTCTTCTTTGAGAGGAGGAAATATCAATCCGAATCAATAGGTTGCGGCAAAACTTTGCGCTCAAACGCCCATATATGCTTAAATGGCCCCCATAAAGACCGTATTAAGTAAAAGAACGGGTGTGTAAATAGATGACTACGAACCAAAACAGGGACGATGAAAACGTCCTCGACTTTCCCTTTGCGCGGCAATTTCTCCCTGCCTATGACCGGATCATAGCGGATGGGACGCCACAAAAAACCCAGTTGAAATGGATATCGCTTATTTCCGAACTGGATACGGCCCTTAAAGCGCAAAAAGAAAGACGCTACGCCGATGCGCAAAGATCCTACAAAAGGATGCTAGGTCATTCTCATGACCTTTTCCAAAAGGGACAACACCAAGATGCCTTACGCACAAAAGGGCTTTATAAGAATCACGTGGATCTCTTTATAACCCTGACCAGCGGCGCGATGAAACAAGGCACCCCGGCGGGAAAATTGCTCTCAGCCATCCGCGATGACTACAAAATGTGGAACTCTCCCCTCGATGCGTTAAACCAAGCCATTGAAGCGAAAAAAGAGGGGCGGGATCAAGCGGCTCTGGACGCTTACACAAAAGCCATCAAAAGGATGAAATTATTTTCCAAAAGCACGGAGGGTGAATCGTCAAAAACTAAGATACTGCGTCAAAAATACATAAAAGATTTCATCGCGCAGACTAGCGACGCCATAAAAAAAGGAACGCCAGAAGGAAAAATTCTGGCCGCCCTTCGTGATGATCTTTTGTTCAAAAACGGAAAAAAACAGCAGGAACAAACCATCAAGGTGGAACCACTGACGAAAGAGCCTTTCTCTATCAAGGGGCCTATGGGCGTCACCCCCATTGAAATCGCAACACCGAAGGAACAAATCAAACACAGCTATGCTTTTACGAGCGGGGAGATCGCCCAGGCAGGCGCCCGTTTAATCAAGCTCGCCAAAACGCATACAGGGCTTGATGTAACAGATCTTCTCTCTGAAATCCGTAAGATGGATATGTCTCTGAAAAAAGGTAACAAGCCTCTGGAACCAAACAGGCTGTGGGATAGTTTTTACAATTTCGACAAAAAAATCGCAGAAAAGCACGCGCGGATATCTGCGGCCCCCGTTAAGAAAGGTTTGCTGGAAGCATGGCAAAACGTTAACAGCGCCCTGCAAGATACATTGCGCCATGGCAACGATCTGGCAAGCAACTCTATACGTCAGGAATTAAAACGTCACAAACAAAAACCGGGCGGTTTTGCCCCCTTCTATCAACCGACAATCCGGAGCATTTTGGCCGATCACTTCCGGAAGGCCATCAATAAAGTAACCAAACCGGTTTCCTCACGGATCGCGCCGCTCTTTAAAGCGGCCCACAACGATGACACAGCGGATGTCATCGAGCTATCCACGTATCAAGCGCCTGTGGCTACGAATAGAGTCGTGCCCGGCAAAAAACAGACAGCGCCTCAACTGGCGCGGAATATGTAAGGAATAAAGCGCTGTGTGTCAGGCCGCCAACGGCCCGGCCACAGCTTCCAACTTGGCTTTCGCGATAAGCAAGGCCTTTTGAGCACGGGCTTTGTCTGCCGCACCTTCCAGCATTTTCAGATCATCGTTCAGATTATCGATTCTCTGGCGCAGCGCGGCTTCATCCAGATCACTTACACTAATAGCTTCTTCGGCCAAAATCGTGCAATTATCGGGTGAGATATCGGCAAAGCCCCCCGCAATAAATATGCGTTTAGGCGTAGATCCCTCGCTGGCAAACACCTCAACCACCCCGGCCTTCAATGAAGAGACCAAGGCGCTGTGATTAGGTAGCACGCCCATTGTTCCCTCTTCACCGGGAATAACCGCCATAACAGCGGCTTCCGAGAGCAACTTTTCCTCTGGTGAGACCAGTTCAAAATTAAATGTTTGTGCGTTTTCAGCCATGCCGTTTACACCTACTGCTCTGTTATTAAGCCGCTTCAGCCGCTATTTTCTTAGCTTTCTCTTCAGCTTCGGCGATCGTACCAACCATATAGAAGGCGCTCTCCGGCAAGTGATCGTACTCACCATCTACAATCGCGCGGAAGCCCTTGATCGTTTCTTCCAGCTCGACAAACACACCCGGCGAACCTGTGAAGACTTCAGCCACGTGGAACGGCTGGGACAGGAAGCGCTGAATTTTCCGGGCGCGTGCCACAACCAGTTTGTCATCTTCGGAGAGTTCATCCATCCCCAAAATAGCGATAATGTCTTGCAGAGCCTTATATTGCTGTAATATTTGCTGCACATCGGAAGCACACTTATAGTGTTCTTCACCGACAACGCGCGGATCCAGAATACGGGATGTCGAATCCAGCGGATCCACAGCCGGATAAATACCCAGCTCTGAAATCTGACGGCTCAAAACCGTTGTCGCATCCAGGTGAGAGAAGGTCGTCGCCGGCGCCGGGTCGGTCAAGTCATCGGCCGGAACATAAACCGCCTGCACAGACGTAATCGAGCCTTTGTTGGTCGACGTAATACGCTCTTGCAGCGCGCCCATATCGGTGGACAAAGTCGGCTGGTAACCCACAGCGGATGGAATCCGGCCGAGCAAAGCGGACACTTCCGCACCGGCTTGGGTGAAGCGGAACACGTTATCCATAAAGAACAGAACATCCTGCCCCTCTTCATCACGGAAATATTCAGCCATCGTCACACCGGACAAAGCCACACGCGCCCGTGCTCCCGGCGGTTCGTTCATCTGGCCGTAGCATAGCGCCACCTTGGATTCGCCATCGGGCTTGATAACCCCGGCTTCAATCATCTCATGGTACAAATCGTTCCCTTCACGGGTCCGTTCCCCCACACCGGCGAACACAGACACACCACCGTGCGCCTTGGCGATATTGTTAATCAGCTCTTGAATCGTCACGGTTTTACCCACACCGGCACCACCGAACAGACCAATTTTCCCCCCTTTGAGGTACGGACAAAGCAAGTCAACGACCTTAATCCCTGTGACAAGCTGTTCCGCCTCAGCCGACTGGTCGATAAATTCCGGAGCCGAACGGTGAATCGGATAGCGCTGTTTAGACTTAGGCTGCGGTTTTTCGTCGATAGCGTTCCCGGTCACATCGAAAATCCGGCCCAGCGTTTCCGGACCAACCGGCACAGAAATCGGCGCGCCCATGTCGTTCACTGCCGCGCCGCGCACCAAACCATCCGTTGAGTCCATGGCGATACAGCGCACCGTGTTTTCACCCAAATGCTGCGCCACTTCCAAAACCAGCGTTTTGCCATCATTTTCAGTCTGCAATGCATTCAAAATCGCGGGAACTTCGCCTGCCGCGAACTGTACATCCACCACAGCGCCCAAGACCTGCGTAATAACGCCATTGGATTGAGATTTCTTAGCCATTTTTTCCTCTTTTTTCCTTTTTTAAATCTTTCATAAAACAGACGGGTTACACCGCTTCCGCCCCTGATATAATTTCAATTAATTCCTTGGTAATGAAGGCTTGGCGCGCGCGGTTATATTGCAACGTCAAACCATTGATCCGGTCGCCCGCATTACGCGTTGCGTTATCCATTGCGGTCATCCGTGCGGCTTGTTCCCCAGCGGCGCTATCCAGTAACGCGCGGTAGAGCTGAACCCCCAGATTTTTCGGCAAAAGCTGGCCTAAGAGAACTTCTTCCTCCGGCTCAAACGCATAAGGGCACAGAACAGCGTCCTTGTCCTTGTCCTTGGCATTAACGTCCACGCCCGCCTGTTTAGAAGCATTTTCCGCGGCTGCGTCTTCCTCTTCACTCTGAGCGATTTCAAACGGAATTAACTGTTGCGCCACAGGTTTTTGCACCAAGACGTTCTTAAATTCATTACAAAGCAGCGTACACACATCAAACGCACCGTCTTCAAACTGGTGCAGGATATAATGCGCCACTTCATCAACCTCGGCGAAGCTGATCCGTCCATGCGCACCGATTTGCGTAAAACTCTTGATAATAAGGCTGCTGTGATCGCGTTTCAGGACATCACGCCCCTTACGACCAAGACACAGCACTTTAACCTCTTTGCCCTCGGCAAGGCGGCGGCGGATTTCTTTCCGGGCCAAACGAACCAAATTGCCGTTAAAGCCACCGCATAAACCACGATCGGATGTCACAACAACCAAAAGATGAACATCGTCCTTCCCCGTTCCGATCAAAAGCTTGGGCGAATTCGGGCCAACCACAACCCCCTCAGCAACGCGGGCCATCATAGCCGCCATCGCCACAGCATAAGGCTGGCTGGCTTCTGCGGCTTCCTGTGCCTTTTTCAGCTTAGACGCCGCCACCATTTTCATAGCAGAAGTAATCTTCCGTGTGGATTTCACAGAAGCAATACGGTCACGATAATCTTTCAAACTGGGCATATTATTCCCGACACAAATTACAGGTTATAAAACTTACGCTGCTTTGGCTGCGTTACTGGCAAAGCCCTTGGTAAAATCTTCCAAGAACGCCGACAAGCTGTCTTTCAATTTATCATCCAGAACTTTCTGCTTCGCGATGTCGGCAAGGATTTTCTTACCATTCGCACGCAAATCAGCAAGAAGACGCCCTTCATATTCGCTAACCTGGTCGACGGCGACATCATCGAGATACCCTTCCGTCCCGGCAAAAATCACAGCCACCTGCTCGGCAATCGTCAACGGTGAGTATTGCGGCTGTTTCAAAAGCTGTGTCAGGCGCGCGCCACGGGCCAAAAGTCTCTGCGTCGAGGCATCAAGGTCGGAAGCAAACTGCGCGAATGCTTCCATCTCACGATATTGCGCCAGCTCCAGTTTAATCGTCCCGGCCACTTGTTTCATCGCTTTAATCTGCGCCGCGGATCCCACACGGGAAACCGAAAGACCAACGGAAATCGCCGGACGGATACCTTTAAAGAACAAGCCCGTCTCCAAGAAAATCTGGCCGTCCGTAATGGAAATCACATTCGTCGGGATATAAGCCGACACATCACCGGCCTGCGTTTCAATGATCGGCAGCGCCGTCAAAGAACCGGAGCCGTGATCTTCGTTCATCTTCGCCGCCCGTTCCAACAAGCGGGAGTGAATGTAGAAAACATCCCCCGGATAAGCTTCACGGCCCGGCGGACGACGCAGCAACAAGGACATCTGGCGGTAAGCCACAGCTTGCTTGGACAAGTCATCATAAACCGCCAGAGCATGCAGCCCGTTATCGCGGAAATATTCACCCATCGCACAACCCGTGTACGGGGCAAGGAACTGCATAGGCGCAGGATCGGAGGCCGTCGCCGCAACCACGATGGAATATTCCATAGCGCCGTTATCTTCCAGCTCTTTTACAAGCTGCGCCACCGTCGAGCGTTTTTGCCCGATCGCGACATAAATACAATACAGGTGCTCTTTTTCGTCCTTGGCCTGATTAACCGTTTTCTGGTTAATGATCGTATCCACAGCCACAGCCGTTTTCCCCGTTTGGCGGTCACCGATAATCAGCTCCCGCTGGCCACGGCCGATCGGCACCAACGCATCAAGCGCCTTGATCCCGGTTTGCATGGGTTCATGCACGGATTTCCGCGGAATAATCCCCGGCGCTTTCACTTCCACACGGCGGAATTCTTTGGATTTGATCGGCCCTTTACCGTCAATCGGATTCCCCAGACCGTCAACCACACGCCCCAGCAATTCCTTACCGACCGGAACCTGCACAATTTCACCGGTACGCTTTACGGTATCGCCTTCTTTAATGGCCTTATCTTCACCAAAAATCACAACCCCGACATTATCCGCCTCAAGGTTCAAAGCCATCCCTTTAATGCCACCGGGGAATTCAAGCATTTCCCCCGCCCGCACATTATCCAAGCCATAAACCCGTGCCACACCGTCACCGACAGACAAAACCTGTCCGATTTCGGCGACATCCGGTGCCGCGTCAAAATTGGCTACCTTGCTTTTCAGGACTTCTGTAATTTCAGCCGCTTTGAGTTGCATCTTGCGATCTTCCTTTTCTTAACTGTGGTATATTCTTCTATCTATCTTTAACTTTATAAAATCCAATTTTCGGCCACGCCCTTACGCCGCCTCACCCTGCCGGGACATTTCGCGTTCCAGCACTTCCAACTTGTGACGAACGGAATTATCAATCATCAGCGAGCCGACCGTTACCGTCATGCCACCAAGCAAACTTTCGTTAACCCGAACATCCAAGGTCACATCAGCGCCCATAGCTTTCCCCAAATCAGCCTCCAGCTTTTTGGTTTGCGCCGCACTCAGAGCCTCAGCCGTTTCAACACGAGCAGCCAGCGTACCACTGCGCGCCATCAATTCAGCACGAAAAGCCTTAATAATGCCCGCAAGGATCGGTAAGCGGCGGTTTTCCGCCAGTACCGCGAGAAAATGAGCCGTTAATTTTTGGAATTTTGCTTTAGCCGCGAGAGCCAAAACGGCCTCACATTGTTCGTTACGCGCAATCAAGGGATTGGAAACAAGCTCCCGAAGCGCGTCGGAGGACTCATACATAGCCGCCAAATCGGCCATATCTTTTTCCACCTTATTCAAGAGAGCCGCACCCTCCGCCATATCCACAAGGGCGGCCGCATAACGGGCGGAAACAAGGCCGGTTTCAGATGTTTTTGATCCCACGGTCAGTCCCTATTCTTGCAATTCGTGCGAAACGTAAAAAAAGTTGGCGGAGATTTAGCACACGAAACGGGACGGCGCAAGGGTTTAAAGGGCATTTTTTATAGGATTTTCACGGGAACCACTGCACATGCAATAAATCATATTTATCCGGATACAAATACGCCGCGAAACCTTTAAATAAAACAAGGTGAAAAACATAAATTCCCAACGTGCGCCGCCCGAAAAACTGAAACAACGCAACAACAAAAGAGGGCAATTTTGCCGTTAATTGCGGATACGCTGCCGGCTTAAAGAAATAAAGCGCCGCAAAAACAACAAACATCTCGGCACAAAACACCAGAAGCTGTTCTTCTGCAAACCCAAAGGTCAGCGTTTGAATAATAACAAAGCCGAGCACCGCAAAAACCATAAAGTGATTTTTGTATTGACCGATATGCGCCAGCTCTTCCTCGTGACGCGCCATGTAGCCAAACATAGCGATCAACAGCCCCAACGTGCCATACTCGACAATAAAATTGGTCGGAATACTCATCAGCAGCATCAACAAGCCCAGCCCCCATAAATATTCGTAATTCAGGGCGGCGCGGCGCATCACAAGGTCCAGCAACAAGCGAATCGCAATCATCGTCCCCAAGATATTCAGAGCAAAAACAGGGATTCCTACGATAACATTGGCCGCGACCAGAATGAGCATTCCGCCCCACATTTTCGGCCCCAGATCACGGCTGCGCGCATAACCGATCAGAAAAAACCAGATCGGCACACACAGCCGCCCGGCCACGCGCCACCACAAATCATCGGGGAAGAAATAATACCCCACATGATCGACGATCATCAAAAGCACGGCAAATGTCTTAAAAAAATCGTAGGATGTCAGGTCTTTGGGCAGAAGCTTGGTCATAAGAGAATGATCTCACAAAAAGCTTTGCGGGTCGATGTCAATATAGACGCGGACAGTCGAGGGCACTTTGATCCCGCCGACCCATGCGGCCAGCGTTTTTTGCAGGTCGATATTCTTATCCGCCCGGATCAGCAAGCGCCGCCGATAATTCCCGCGCAGGCGATAGAACGGCGCATCGGCGGGACCAAGCGTCTGAATGGCTTCTCCCTGCGGCGCGGCTTTTCCCAGTGCATTGGACACGCCGATTACTTGCCCCTCATCCTTGCCTGATACGACTATTCCGGCTAGACGCGAGAATGGCGGCATATGGGCCGCCTCACGCTCGTCCGCTTCGACCTCTAAAAACGCATCCCGGTCACCGGAGGCCAGCGCCTGCATCACTTTATTATCCGGGAACCATGTTTGCAGAAACACATGGCCTTTGAGCTGCTCTCGCCCCGCGCGCCCAGCAACCTGATGAAGGAGCTGATAAGTCCGCTCTGCCGCGCGCAAATCGCCGCCCTGCAAACCAAGATCGGCATCCACCACCCCCACCAGCGTCAAATTCGGAAAATGGTGACCTTTAGCAATGATCTGCGTGCCGATGATAATATCGACTTTGTGTTCGCGAATATCGGCCAGCATGGCTTTCAGCTCATCATGCGTTTGCGCCGTATCACTAGCGAGAATTTTAACGCGGGCCTGCGGGAAATACGCCGTGACCTCCTCGAATATCCGCTCCACACCGGGACCACAAGCGGCCAGGGACTCGCGCTCCCCGCATTCCGGGCAGGTTTCCGGGAACGGCATGGAATAATCGCAATGATGGCAATGCAGCCGATTGGTTTTCTTGTGCTCCACCAGCCAAGCCGTACAACGCGGACAAGCCATCCGGCACCCACAAGTCCGGCAAATCGTTAGCGGCGCATAACCGCGGCGATTCAAAAAGAGCAAGCTTTGCTCTCCGGCTTCAAAATTCGCGGCCAGCGCTGCCATCAAAGTTGGCGCAATAAAATGCTGGCGCTCCGGCTTGTCTTCGCGCATGTCGATCACATGAATATCGGGAAGCTGCGCCCCGCCATGACGGTCGGGCAGGTGCAAAAGGTTATAGCGCCCGTCCCAAACATTCGCCATTGTCTCCAGCGCCGGGGTTGCCGAGACCAGTGCCACCGGGATTTTGCCGATATGCGCGCGGACAATCGCCATATCGCGGGCATGGTAAATCACGTTATCTTCCTGCTTATAAGCGGGGTCGTGTTCCTCATCGACGACGATCAGCCCTAAATCCTGATAGGGCAGATAAAGCGCCGAGCGCGCCCCGACGATAACTTTGCTTTGGCCCGTAATCACCCCCCGCCACGTTTTGCGCCGCTGCGCCGGGGTAAGCTGCGAATGCCACAAAGCGGGCGCACAGCCGAACCGGCTTTCAAAGCGATCGAGAAACGCATTGGAGAGTGCGATCTCCGGCAGCAAGATCAAAACCTGTTTATCCTGTTTTAAAGCCGCCGCGACCGCCTCAAAGTATGTCTCCGTCTTCCCTGCGCCCGTCACCCCGTCGAGCAGCGCCACATGAAACCCGCCCTCTTCTATATAAGATGTCATCTCCGCCGCTGCCGCACCTTGCGCTTCGGAAAGCTGCGGGCCGTGGCGTTCATGATCGGGATCGGTGCAGGGCGGCGTTTCGGGAATCGCGACTTCATCCAAAATGCCGTTTTTGGCCAGCGTCTTGACGACTCCCGCCCCGCATCCTGCCTTACGCGCCAAAGCCGCCGCCGTCCGCGGCCGCCCGTCGGAAAGCGCCTTCAGGATTTTTTGCTGTTTGGGAGACAAAGAATACCCTCCTCCCCGAGGGGGGGAGGTCAGGAGGGGGGTAGCAGAAGAACACAAAACATACCCCGTTCCCGCCTTACCTTCCTCCAGCCCCTTGGGCGCGGAGAGAGCCATTTTTAGCACACTTCCGCGCGGGGCCATATTGTAATGCGCACTCCAATCAATGAATTTGCGATGCGCCTGCGGCATAGGCGGCGCATCCTCAAATTTGGCGATCAGGCTTTTGAGTTTCTTTTTCGGCACATCGTCGGGTGCATCATCCCAAACCACACCCGGCACTTCCCGCCCACCGAGCGGCACAGTTACATAATCGCCGGGTTTAACCTCCACCCCCGGCGGCACAGCATAGCTATACGCCTTGTCCACCGGATACGGGACAAGGACGGACACGATTTTAATATCGTCTTCAAATAAAGCGCTTTGCGTCATAGTTTCTAAACCGTCATTGCGAGCGAACAAAGAGAGCGCGGCAATCCAGAATACGCCTCTTGGCTCTGGATTGCCACGTCGACCTTTTTAAGGATGTCCCAAGCGCTCCGCGCTTCGGGACGGCGGCCTCCTCGCAATGACGAACATAGTAATCATTATAAACGCTTGTCAAACGGGAAGCGTACCTTTATTTATGAGCAACGACTGACTGAGAAAAAACTTTCATAAATAGGAAAAATATCCTATAATTTATTTCCCGGTTGGCCGTAGCGGGCGATGAAGGGACCTCCCCCCACCCCCCACAAAAAATGACGAACAAACTGATAAACCTGAAAACACAAATAAAAAGAAAGACTTAAACCATGAAGTTTTTTGTAGACACCGCCGAAATTGATGACATTAAAGAACTGGCCGAGACGGGCCTGCTGGACGGTGTAACCACCAACCCCTCTCTCATCAAGAAATCTGGCCGCGAATTCCTGCCCACGATCAAGGAAATCTGCGCCATCGTCGATGGTCCGGTGAGTGCGGAAGTTGCCTCCACCGATTACGAAACCATGCGCAAGGAAGCCGACAAGCTGCGCGCGATCGCCGATAACGTGGCCATTAAAGTGCCGCTGACCGTGGACGGTCTGAAAGTCTGTAAGGAGCTTTCCGATGAAGGCACGCTGGTTAACGTCACACTGTGCTTCTCCGCGAACCAAGCCATTCTCGCCGCCAAAGCAGGTGCGGCGTTTATCTCCCCGTTTGTCGGGCGGCTGGACGATATCGGTCATGACGGTATGCAGCTGATCGCCGAGATTTGCACCATCTACGAAAACTACCCGAATTTCGATACCGAGGTTCTGGTTGCCTCAATCCGCAATCCGATGCATTTGCTGGAAGCGGCCAAAATGGGCGCGGATGTTGCGACGATCCCGCCGGGCGTTATTCGCCAGCTTTACAAACACCCCCTGACCGATAGCGGTTTGGCGGCCTTCGTCAAAGACTGGGCAGAGACGGGGCAAAGCATTTTGTAATCCCTACCGTTCACGCGAAGAACGCGAAGAAACGCCATGATCGCCAAGAAATATCTTTTCGATCTTTGTGCTTCTTTGCGCCCTTTGCGTGAACGAAAACATGACGGTTTATATAAAATCTGATAAAATTCAGTTTCCTTTTGATTCTTACCCTTCCGATCATAACCATGATGCCCGACACAAAAGACCAAGCCGAAACATTGACCCCCGAATCCGTTGCCGACTGGCTGAAGAGCCATCCGGATTTTTTCCAGCGCAATCCTGATGTACTGGAAGAAATGGAACCGCCCGAACAGCGGCAAGGCCGGAAAGTCGCGGATTTCCAGTATTACATGGCACGGCGCGCCCGCGAGGACCGCGACGACATCCTCAGCGAAGCACGGGAAATCGTTGAAACATCACGGGCCAACATGAACAATCAGGCCCGTATACATGAGGCTGTTCTGCGCTTGATCGAAGCGCTCAATTTCAACGACTTTGTTCAAACCATCACGATGGATCTGGCGATGCTTTTGGATGTTGATATCGTATCGCTGGCCGTCGAGGCAAGCAGCACCGACATTCCACAAATTGCCATTCCCGGCGTGCGGGCCATTCCAACCGGATTCATTGACAATCTTTTGATGGGTAAGGCCGTTCACCTTGAATCACACACCAACGGTGTTGAGCCCATCTTTGGCGGCGGTGCGGGGCTCGTGGCCTCACAAGCCTTTGTCCGCCTGAACATTGCACCCGATGCGCCGTCGGCCCTGCTCGCCTTCGGAAGCCGCGATCCGCAAATGTTTGAAGCCGGGCAAGCCACCGATCAGGTCCAGTTCCTCGCCCGCGTTGTCGAAAGGATGTTCCGCCTATGGCTGGCTCTTCCGGGATAAAAGCGGAAACGCTGGAGCAATGCGCGCCCGACCTCGCCGATTGCCTGATCCAATGGCAGAAATATCTCCGTTATGAGAAAAACGTCTCGCGCCATACCCTGCGCGCTTACAGCAATGATGTCGGCCAATTTGTGTCTTTCCTGTGCCATTATTACGGCCAGCCGCCGGGCTTGAACGATTTGTCGGAAACATCCATCCGCGATTTCCGCGCCTGGCTGTCCCGCCGGGCTATGGACGGCGCCGGAGCCTCAACCCGCGCCCGCGCCCTGTCCGGCGTGAAAAATTTCCTGCACTGGCTCGACAAACAGGGCATCATGCACAATGCGGCCATCACCGCCGTGCGCACACCAAAGCTGCCGCACCACCTGCCCAAACCGTTACAGGAAGCCCAAGCCTTCCGTCTGCTGAGCGATCTGGAGGGTGATGACTGGACCACCGCGCGTAATAAGGCGCTCTTCACCCTGCTCTATGGCTGCGGCTTGCGGATTGATGAGGCGCTGTCCCTCAATATCGGTGATATGCCACAAAACGGATTCCTGCGCGTCATGGGGAAAGGCCGTAAGGAACGGCAGGTTCCGGTGCTGGATATTGTTATTGATACAATTTTAAACTATCTGCAAGCAAGTCCGCACCATCACACGTCATTGCGAGCGAACGAAGAGAGCGCGGCAATCCAGAATACGCCTCTTGGTTCTGGATTGCTTCGTCAGGGCAATGCCCTTCCTCGCAATGACGAACAACCTTTATTTGTCGGTGTGCGCGGAAAACGCCTTAACCAAGGTGTCGCCCAAAAAGCCCTGCGCGATTTACGTGGCCTTTTGAACCTGCCGGAAACAGCCACGCCGCACGCCCTGCGCCACAGCTTTGCCACGCACTTGCTGCAAAACGGTGCCAATTTGCGGGAAATTCAGGAAATGCTGGGTCATGCGTCGTTAAGCACGACCCAGCGTTACACGGAAATCGATGGCGCGGAACTGATGCGCGTTTACAAAAACGCCCACCCGCGCGCGTAGTTCATCACGTGCCTTAATCAGGTATGAATAGGCCGTTTATCAACCGCCAGCGCCGCTTCCTTAACCACTTCCTCAAGTGTCGGGTGCGCATGGCAAGTCCGGGCGATGTCTTCGCTCGACGCGCCAAATTCCATAGCCAGAACCACTTCGGCGATCAGGGTGCCTACTTCTGGCCCAATCATATGAACACCCAACACCCGGTCGGTTTTCGCATCAGCCAGGATTTTAACAAAGCCATCAACGGCATTCATCGCCCGCGCGCGGCCATTGGCCATGAACGGGAATTTACCGACATTGTATTTAACGCCTGCGTCCTTCAGCGCCTCCTCCGTTTTACCAACGGCGGCGATTTCCGGAGCGGTATAGACAACACCGGGAATCAAATCATAGTCAATATGCCCACTCTGTCCGGCAAGGATTTCCGCCAGAACGACGCCCTCATCCTCGGCCTTATGCGCGAGCATCGGTCCGGCGATCACATCGCCGATCGCGTAGATACCATCCACGTTGGTTTTGAAGTGGGCATCGGTTTTCACGCGGCCACGCTCATCCATGTCCACGCCGGCCTTATCAAGTCCCAGCCCGTCGGTATAAGGCTTGCGCCCTACACAGCACAGAACGATTTCGGATTTAATCTTTTCAGCCTTGCCGCCCGCCGCCGGTTCAACCGTCAGTTCCACACCGGTTTTGGAGGTCTTCGCGCCCGTCACCTTGCTGGACAGCTTGAACGTCACGCCTTGCTTGGTGAAAAGCTTATTGGCTTCTTTGCGGATTTCGCCGTCCATGCCGGGCAAAATCTGGTCCATGAATTCGATCACGGTCACTTCCGCGCCGAGCCTGCGCCACACCGCGCCCAGTTCCAACCCAATCACGCCACCGCCGATCACGGTCAGGCTTTTGGGCACTTTGCCAAGCTCCAGCGCGCCCGTTGAGGACACAATCTGTTTTTCGTCAATGTTAATCCCCGGCAGTCCGGCAACATCGGAGCCCGTCGCAATGACGATATTTTTAGCCGCGTATTTATCCTTACCTACCTGTACCTCTCCGGCTTTGGTGACTTTACCTGCGCCCTTCAGCCAGTCTATTTTGTTCTTTTTGAACAAGAATTCGATGCCTTGCGTGTTGGCGGCGATGACATCTTCCTTGTGCTTCATCATCCCCTTCAGATCGACTTTCGCGCCTGTCACAGAAATCCCGAATTTGGGGAAATCATGAGAGATTTTTTCGTATTCGTGCGAAGCGTGCAGCAAAGCCTTAGACGGAATACAGCCCACATTCAAGCATGTCCCACCGAGTGTTGCGCGCTTTTCCACGCACGCGACTTTCATACCCAATTGCGCCGCGCGGATCGCGCAGACATACCCGCCGGGCCCGGCACCGATAACAATAAGATCATAAGATTTTTGAGACATGAAACGTTCCTTTTCCAAACGGATTTTTAACCGGATAAAAAGGTACGTGATTCAAAGAAGACAATCAAGCTACACGAGGAACCATACCATGCTTTGCGACCGGAGGATTTATAAGTTTCTGATGCGCCTTTCCTTCCTTAATCATACGGTCTTGCCAGCATTCATCAAGTCCAAGGCACGGATCGCGCAATAAATCATAATTCAAACCTGCCGGTTCCAGTCCGGCATTACGGCGCGCTTCAATAACTTCGTATAGAGCTGACTGCCAGTCATCTTCAACCAGAATATTCGTTTTACGCCGGATACCTTCTGCCAGCATTTTATCATGCTCTTCATACACACGCTTTCCATGAAGCAACTGATTCACCAGCGTGAACGGACGAAGAGCACGATAAACAGTCTGCATTGCCGGTGGCACATAAAGACGGCTCAGAAAAGAGCTGTCTTTTTCCTTATTGGATCCTATTCCTCCGGAAAATGATACTTCATCCGTTAGTGCCTGACGGGTCATATCAAGTCCCATCTTATTTATAAAATAGAGGGAGCGACCCAATATTTCTTCCCGCTCGGCAATCGTGCTTGCAACATAGTTATAATCGTTTTCAAATATTCCCCCTTCCAGATGATAGGTATCAAAGCACTGGATACTGGAAATATGGTTATAGGGAATCCTGCCGTTTTTAAACGCATGACGGTTTTCTTCCAACAATGCTCGCCCCTCATGATAGCCAGCACTGGAAGCCCGCATCGTTCCTTCCGCGCCACCACCGTTCGCCAAAGGAAACCCCAGAACTGCCGCACAAGCCGAAAACAAGCGGGCCGGATCGTTCGCTTCATCGTTTTCCTTGGTCGCCGAAGCATAAACCGTAATGCCATAGTAATTATAATCCGGCGGCGTGCCCCATTCCTTGGAGGGTATAGGTGTTGAAGATGTCGGAAGATATGTCGGACGCCACTTCTCTATCGCGGCATGAACCTCATCCATATTATGGACCAACGTCACCATATCACTCAACTTATCACCGACCAGCCCCAGATCGTATTGATGGAAATAGCGTTGAAGAGCATGTTCACAGGCACTGCTACCGCCATTCCTGATAATCAGCGCCAGCTTGCCATGAACGTTCGGATCGAATATTTGCTTACCAACAAACATGGAATCAAACAGAGCGTTTCCTTTGATAAAATGTTTATTGTTTGATGATGACTGCGAATGCTGCGGCGGCCAGAAGAAAATATCTGCATCAGCCATAAAACGTTCCATAACGGCAATCGTAGATTCCCCCGTGGAAGCAGCGCGCGTATAGCTATATTCCTCATCATCCAGCGTAATAATACGAAAGCCCGGAAATTCCTTGCGCATTTCACTTATATTTTTATTGCTGGACAGGGCAATCGTTAAGGGCTTGTCACCGGCGGCATGAGCAAAGGAGACAGATGGATTCTGTCTCTGTTCTTCCTGATGCTTGTCAAAACCGTAATAAGCCGCCATCGTTTCAACGGCCCGTGCCATAGGACTCAATTTCTCAAAATAATCCGGCAATTCAATATTGCGTTTTCCTTCCGGATTTTCCGGTCCGGCAAGGCTCATATAACACTCAGATGTCAAAGGTGCGCCTTCAGGAATAACCGGATCGAAATGAACTTTGTTACTAACGACACTGTGAAAAACTTTTGACTCAGGATTGTTGTAATCGTCCTGACGGAAACGCATACTGGTATATGTCTGAATATCATCCGCATAAATCCGGTCTTCACTGATTCCCAGTTCCTGCGCGGCATCTCGTACCAAAGAATAAAACTCCCGCAAGGGAATCCGTTTCAGCAAATTAGCCAGTTCCGCCCCCGGCCCCGGCTTGTGCAAATTCAAAATATCGTGATGCGGTTTGAAAGCTTCCGTATCGCGAAACAAAGCAATACTTTTCTCGTAATCAACTTCTCCATTATCATCAAGAACCAGAATGTCTAGTCCGCGGTCATCGAAAAGAACATAAGTGCTGTCAGGATCGGCCCCTTTGTTACGCAATTCCGTTTCAAAAACAGATAAATTACCGCCACTGATCTGAGTTAATACCTTTTCCTGTTTCTCTTCATTATTACCAATACAACTAAAGCTTTCCTCTTTGGCGTTCCCCGGTTTTCCAAGGATAATATTATAGGGCCGCGTTCTTATTATGCCGCCTGCCGTAGTGGTGGAACGCCCCAGTTCAGGTATTTTCTTGTTGTTTCCGGTAGAAAGGAGAACATCACTCCCGATTAAGATTTTTTCACGGGTCTTCTTTTGAGGAACGCGAGACACGTCATCCCCTAAAATATTCTTTAACAAAGATACGGTTTCGGAAGCATCTTTGGTAACAAACAATCCCCCATCTGTTCCTTGCACGCCATCCGTTTTTACAAAGCGCCGCAAATCCAACCCGTCAATCGTCGGATCCCAAAAACCGTCTTCATTCTGAATAACAATCACGCGCCCGTTTAATGACGGATCGTTGTAAAGTTCTTCAGCATAATCCACCAAAGCTTCCCAGCCGGCAAAATGAGAAGGCGTCAAAACCAGTGGCGTTTTGACTTGCGCCCCTTCTTCCAGTTCGTCATATCCAGCGAAGGCGTAATTACTAAGTCCGGCGGCATGCGCCACAGCATCGAAAGCTTTTACCTGCTTCATATAAGCGTGCGGTAGGGAAGGAATGGAAACAACGCCTTTTTTGTCCTTAAGGCTTTCTTCCTCCGGGGAGCACGTCACGTAAGCCCAAGGCACTTCCATCTGGAAGTAGTTTGTACGCATCGAATATAGCTGTTTATATTTCCAGTCGGCAGGGGAAACGAGCGGCTTTTCTCCGCGCCATAACGATTTTAAAACTTCTTTTTCAGATAAGAACGATCCCTGTTCTGCGGTCATATTTCTGGCCGTTTCTTGCTATTGCACCCAAATATTAACTGCCCACACTATTCTTTTTTTATTGGAGCATTTTCTAACACAAAAATTATGAAAAATGCAAGAAGAAGTTAGTTTAATCTAATCTTCTTTATTCTCCACCCCAGTCTTCGAGCCACAATTCCGGTTTTTCTTCGCGGAATTTTTTGACAAGCGCGATGCAATCGGGATCGTCGAGAACGATCACCTCTACCCCGCGCTCTTTCAACAGCTCTTCATTACCGCAAGAGTTAACCGTATCACCCACCACAACGCGGCCGATTTTGAATTGCAGCATCGTGCCCGTACACATCATGCAGGGGCTGAGCGTTGTATACATGGTCGTATTCCGGCGCGAAGCCATCCGCCCCGCATCGCGCATCGCTGCCATTTCACCGTGAATGATGGGATTACCTTCCTGCACCAGTGCATTATGCCCCTCGCCCAACACTTCGCCGGTTTCGTTATCGACCAGAACGCCGCCAATCGGGCAGCCGCCTTCGTTGTAGCCTTTTAGTGCCCATTCATAAGCGCGCTTCATATAATAGTCGTGGCTCTTCATCCTGATCTCCCTTATAAATAAAGGATGATGAAATCACATTTTTCGCCCTTTGAACAGATGCAGCGCGCGGTTGATATTGTCAATTCCAGCGCTCACCCCACCAATAAGATCGCCGCCACGCTGTTTGGTATCGACAAACACAGCAGAGAATTCAGCATTTCCGCAACCAATTACTGGCCGGACATCATCCGTGAGCGTATCGGAACAGAGGCACGGATCGGTAATTCGTCAGGCACCATCCATGCCGAGACGGCCTGCATCTTGCAGGCACCGTACACGGACGGCGCAGCCCTTTGCATTACGGACCCCTTCTGCCCGAACTGCGCCAAGAATATCGCCGAGGCCGGAATTAAAACGATCTATATCGACCACAAAGGATTTCAGAAAGATTTTATCGAGCGCCGCGCTCACGCCTTTGCCAACATGGCCATGCGGATTTGCGAAAAAGCGGGAATTGCCGTCTATGAACTATGGCGCAAGGAAGAACGGCTTGTACCAATTTTTGAACCACCGGATGGTTATGAACCACCGGACGAACATCCGATAAAAGTTATTCCGGCACGCGACTTCACCTACCTGATCGAACAAGCCGCACAGGAATTCAAGGGTCACAAGTTCGCATGCGCGCTAACAAAAGACGATGAAGGTAACATCTGCGGCCTAGCCACCCGCGGTCACCCGGCACTGGGTTACACGATGGAAACGGACCTGTCGGAGCTTGAAAACCCGCAAGGCAAATATTCTTTCAAGCTGGAACCCGTGAATCGCCTGTTAATGGCCGCACCGCGTAAGGGCGTAAAAATCATCGACGGTAGCTTATACTGCACCCACGTCCCCACCAGCCGCGAACAAGTCAATATGATCGGCGCGGGCCTGACGAGCATAAGCATCGCCGACGATAAAAAGGCACGGGACAAATATGCTCTCCTAGCCATTAAGTTGCTGGAAGAAAAAGAAATTATAAAGGTTAAATGACATTCTCCGGCTTTTGCGCTTTCACCACCGCCGGTGCCGTCATCGCTAACAACCATTCGGTCCTTTTTAAAACGGTCTGTTTGTGAGCATCGGCCATCTCGTTGAAATCAAGCATCAGCTTCTCATAAAGCTCTAGATTAAAGAGTCCTTCGAGCATATCACACCTCCCTGTTACAACAGATCACCTCTCTATTGAACGCCCATCCCAACGAGGCCGTCAAGAAAAGCCGGATCACATATTGTAACAACGAAAAAGCGCTTACATCTCCAGCAACAAACGCTGCGGATCTTCGATAGCATCCTTAATCCGGACGAGGAAAGACACAGCCTCCCGCCCGTCGATAATCCGGTGGTCGTAGGACAGCGCCAGATACATCATTGGACGCGCTTCAATCGAGCCATCCGGCATCACCATCGGACGTTTTTGAATTTTATGCATCCCCAAAATCGCGCTTTGCGGTGCGTTCAAAATCGGCGTAGACATCAGAGAACCAAACACACCGCCATTGGTAATGGTAAAGGTGCCGCCCGTCATATCGGCCATACCGATTTTCCCTTCGCGGGCTTTACCGCCAAATTCAATGATATCCTTTTCAATCGCGGCCATGGATTTATCTTCACAGTCGCGCACAACAGGCACTACAAGCCCCTGCGGCGTGCTGACCGCCACACCGATATCATAGTAGTTTTTGTAGATGATATCTTCACCGCTGATCTCCGCATTCACAGCCGGGAATTCTTTCAAAGCGCTCACAGCCGCCTTCACAAAGAACGACATAAAGCCCAGCTTCACACCGTGCTTTTTCTCAAAGCCATCCTTGTAAGCAGAGCGCAGATCCATAATCGCGCCCATATCAACCTCGTTAAAGGTCGTGAGCATGGCGGCGTTTTCTTGCGCCTCTTTCAGGCGGCGAGCGATCGACTGGCGCAGGCGTGTCATTTTCACACGTTCCTCACGCGGCCCCAGATCACGCGGCGCAGCGGGAGTGGCAGACACGGGATGCGTTGAAACGGCGTCAGTTGGACGCGATTCGGCAACCTTGCCATGCCCCTCAATAAAGTTCAGGACATCTTCTTTCAGCAAACGCCCGCCTTTGCCCGTCCCGGTAATTTTGGACGGATCGAGATTATGATCGTCAACCAGCTTACGCACGGCAGGAGAAAGATTCATAGCCTCTTCCTTTTCCGCCGTCCCGGCAGGCGGTTCAAACGATTCGTGCTTAATACTCTCTTCCGGGGCCTTCGCCGCCGGTTTAACATCATTAGCCGCCGCCCCTTCCGCCAGCTCACCCAACAGAGCGCCAACCTCAACATTTGCGCCTTCGGGCGCGGCGATTTTGCTAATCACACCGGCCGCAGGTGCATTCACCTCCAGCGTGACCTTATCGGTTTCCAACTCAACAATGGGCTCATCGGCGACAACGGCCTCCCCCTCTTTCTTGAGCCAATTGGCTACAGTCGCTTCAGAGACAGATTCGCCGAGAACGGGAACAACGATTTGTGTCATAGGTACAATCCTTACTTAAACCTTATCAAAAATCCGATCAAACAACAACTAACAGACTGATTTAACTTATGTTTTCGACTTCACCAGTTTGTTCTTCATTTTTGCAGGGGGGGTGGGGGCCCTTGCTTTTTTTCGTTTCCCCTTATGTTTCCCCTCACAACAATAGGATAAAATTCCTTTTATAGCAAGATTTTTCAAACCACTAAAAAGAAAAACTCCGGGCATCATTCTACGGCAGCCGCGTCCCAAGATAAAGCCCTATAGTTTTTAAATTTCCGTTTTAATTTTACATAACACTTAATCGAAACGAAGGAATGGCAAGAGCGCGCGGGGGTGACGAGGCGTGCTTCGGGATGGGGTGCGCTATAATTCCCTCCCCCTGGACAGGGGGAGGGAATAGGTGGTGCTCCCCTTAAAAGGGGGAATAGGTAACCGGAAAAATCGTATGGATCCCCCTATAATCCGCTGCCGCGGATTCGGGGGATGACGAGAGGCACGTGATGCCGCGGATTTAAGAGATGGCGAATATTATTTAAGGCATAATAAACTTCGGCACCGATGCTCTAACACCATTCGTCGATGCGCCGCCAGACGGCACGGCATATTTTTCCAAAGATGAATCATTCATTTCAAACGTACATTTTCCATCTGTAGAAATGTACCCGGCCGCGACCAAATCCTCTACAATCACAACATCACTCTGATCTTCGGATATCTAATAGCAAACCAAAAATATCGAGGCACACGCTACATAAAAAAAATAAACTTATGTCAAAAAAACGGCTTTCTATTTTCCCAAAGCCTCATCAACCAGTGCGGCTTGTTGGGTGACATGCTTACTCATCATCCCGGTAGCGGGGGAGGCGGCCTCCGGCCGTCCGGCATATTGGGGCCGTCCGGCTTTGTGTTTGAGGCCGGACAGAACGGCCTCAATCCGCTCATTCACAAAGAACCATGCGCCCATATTGCGGGGTTCTTCCTGACACCAGACCACATCGGCATTCGGGTATTTCTTAAGCTCTTCCGCCAAGGCTTTGTCCGGGAAGGGGTAGAGCTGCTCCAGCCGGAGGATATGAACATCCTTGATTTTGCGTTCGCGGCGTTCCTGTAACAAATCGTAGTAAACCTTACCGCTACAGAGCACGACACGCTTGACGCTCTTGCCCTGGGCCAGCTTGTCGGCATCCGTATCCCATAGCACACGGTGGAATGTGGCATCTCCGGTAAAGTCAGCCGCTTCCGAGACGCACAATTTGTGCCGCAACAGTGATTTCGGCGTAATCAAAACCAGCGGCTTGCGGAAATCGCGCTGCATTTGACGGCGCAAAACATGGAAGAGGTTCGCCGGAGTCGTGCAGTTACACACCTGCCAGTTATCCTCCGCCGACAATTGAAGATAGCGCTCAAGGCGTGCGGAGGAGTGCTCCGGCCCCTGCCCTTCATAGCCGTGTGGCAGCATCACAACCAACCCTGACATACGCAGCCATTTATGTTCGCCGCTGGAAATAAACTGATCGAACATGACTTGCGCGCCGTTGGCAAAGTCACCGAACTGGGCCTCCCACAGCACAAGCGCGTTCGGCTCCGCCAACGTATAGCCGTACTCAAAGCCCAGCACAGCGAATTCAGACAGCGGGCTGTCATGCACTTCGAACTTGGCTTGCTTCGGCCCCACATTCTGGAGCGGCAGATATTTGGCTTCTGTTTGCTGATCGTACAAAATCGCATGGCGGTGAGAAAACGTCCCCCGCCCGCAATCCTGCCCGGACAGGCGCACGGGGAATCCTTCATCGACCAGCGAAGCATAAGCCAGTGATTCCGCCGTCCCCCAATCAAAGCCTTCGCCGGATTTAAACATATCCTTTTTGGCTTCCATTTGCCGAACCAGCTTCGGATTCAAATTGAAATCGTCAGGGACGGTCGTCAAAACCTTACCCAATTTTTTCAGTTCAGCCGCCGTAATAGCGGTTTTCCCACGGCGATCATCTCCATGCGCGAGGTGAATCCCCTTCCAGGCCCCCTCCAGATAATCAGCCTTTTTAGGCTTATAGCTCTTGGTTGCCTCAAACGCTTCCTCCAGATAGGCCGTGAATTCGTCAACCATGTCCTGCGCTTCCGTTTCCGAGAGCACACCTTCGGAGACAAGCTGCGCGGCGTATTGTTTACGCGTGCTTTCATGTCCCTTGATCTTTTTGTACATCAAAGGCTGGGTAAAGGCGGGCTCGTCGCCCTCATTATGGCCGTGGCGGCGGTAACAAATAATATCCAGCACGACATCCTTTTTGAATTTCTGGCGGAACTCGGTGGCGATCCGCGCGACATGAACAACGGCCTCAGGATCATCGCCATTCACATGAAAAATCGGCGCAGAAAGCATTTTCGCCACATCTGTCGGATAAGGACCGGAGCGCGAGAATTGCGGCCGGGTCGTAAAGCCGATCTGGTTATTAATGACGATGTGCATCGTCCCGCCCACACGGTAGCCGGGCAGATCGGAAATCATAAGCGTCTCGGCAACGATCCCCTGCCCCGCCATAGCCGCATCACCGTGCAAAAGAATGGGCATGACCTGTTCGGCTTCAAAATCATCACGTTGCACCTGTTTGGCGCGCACCTTCCCAATCACAACCGGGTTCACAGCCTCAAGATGCGAGGGGTTCGCCGTCAAGGAGAGATGAATAAGGTTACCGTCAAAGTCACGGTCGCTCGACGTGCCCAAATGGTACTTAACATCGCCGGAGCCCAAAACATCGTCCGGCGTGGAGGCCTGTCCCTGAAATTCCGAAAAGACCGCCGTAAAGGGTTTCCCCATAACATTCGTCAGCATATTAAGCCGCCCACGGTGCGCCATACCCACGACGATCTCCTTAAGCCCCAGCTGCCCGCCGCGCTTCATGATTTGCTCCACCGCCGGAATCAGAGCCTCCCCACCATCCAGCCCAAACCGCTTGGTGCCCGGATATTTTTTATGCAGAAATGTCTCAAAGATTTCCCCGGCAATCAGGCGTTGGTAAATGGCGCGCTTCCCATTAAGGGTGAAGTCCGTTTTATTGCGCGGCTGTTCGATGCGTTGCTGCACCCAGCCTTTTTCTTCAGGGTCGACCATATGCATAAATTCAACGCCAATCTTACCGCAATATGTTTCCCGCAAAACGGCGATAATCTCGCGCAGACTCGCATATTCCAGCCCCAAAACGCCACTCAGATAAATCGGGCGATCATAGTCATCATCCGTAAAACCATGATAAGCGGGATCCAGCTCCGGATGGATTTTCTTTTCCTTCAGGGTCAGAGGGTCAAGATCGGCCAACAAATGGCCGCGCACACGGTAGGTGCGGATCAGCATCAAAGCCCGAACGGAATCAAGTGTCGCCTGTTCGACAGCCTCCTGTGACAAAGCCCCCTCACCCGCGGTAATCTGACGCTCAATTTCACGGCTTGTTTCAGCACCTTCGCTTACCCCGCCAGCCATATGAAAGCCCCGACGATCCCGGCGGCTTTCCTCCGGCGTCCAGCTCGCCCCGTGCAGTTCTTTCAAAAGCGCCGCTTCGTTATCATTCAGCGCCGAAAAGAATTCTTGCCAACTGCCATCTACATTTTCAGCATTCACCAAATACTGGCTGTAGAGATGAGCAATATACTCGGCATTTGTACCGGTTAAAAACGTTGAGCTTACGGCTGTAGACATAGTAAAAAGCACCTCTTTTACTGGCGTGTTGATATTTATTTATATGACTTGCTAAACGGAATCATCGGATTCATTCAAAGTGATTCCCAGAATAGAAGCCAGCTCTTCAAGAACCTCTTGCTCGGCATCTGAAATATTACTGAGTTGATCCAGCGTCAGAGGTGTCCGTTTTTCCAGCTTGGCCGACACCCATTCTTTGAAATAACGGGCATAGAGCATCCAAACGGATAAATGTCCCTCCGTATAATCAATTTCCTGATAAGACAGCGCCACATTCAAAGCGATATCCATCAGCGCGCTTTTGAAGTAATGGACCTCCTGCACCGAAAAATGCGCGTCCAGCGCGTCCAGCGCCTGCCGACATTCATCCGGCACGGCTTTGACATTTTTCTGCCAGCGTTCCCAGTTTTCTCTGTGGCTTAGCGTTTCTTTGAGAAGCTCCTCAACAAACTCCGATTTACAGCAATCCTCCGCGAAGCCCACCAACAGGGATTCCAGCGTTCTCATTTCAGCTTCATCGGCTTCCTCACCACCGGTGCTATCGCTTTCACTCACAAGCAGTCCTACCCTGTAAGGCAAAGCCGCCAACAAAGCACGCTGTTCAGTCGTAAACGGTTCGAGGTAGCTCAAGAGTCTCTCCTTCTCCTTCAATCAAAAGGCTCTTTATTTTACGTCTATTAGTCCCTTTTGAAAACCAAAACCAGAAGAACGAGCCTATTTTATGGACAACGCAGACGATAATCGATCGAGCGCGGCTTGCTCGGCGGGGCTAATGTTATCGGCCTTAGTCTCTCCGCCCTCCCCGGACATCTGCGACATAGCGTCTTTGATCTTGCCGAAAAAACGCCCCATACCGGTTTGCTGCTCTTCTTCATCATACATATCGAATTCACCATGCGCCTCAGCAACAGCCACAGCAATCTTCAACAAGGCTGAACGAAAGTAGCGCAAATCTTTTTCGGAAAGGCGCGGCTTCAAAAGCGCTATAGCCTGACGGCATTCATCAGGTGTCCTCAGGGAATTATTCTCCCATATTTCCCAATGATCCTGCCGGTCGAGAGCCCCTTGGCAAATCTGGCGTACAATCGCCGGAATTTCCAAACCTTCGGAAAGCGTTTTTAAAAGGCTGGACAGCGCTTTCATTTCCTTACGGTCGTCAACTTCCCCGGCCTCATCAACCGCATGACTGACAAAAACACCGACCTTGTAGGGCAGAGCGGAAAGAAGCAAGCGTTCCTTATCCGGCAATTCATGCATGCGAAAACGTTGCGTCATAGAAGTCTCCTCCGGTCTCAAATCTTTTATCAGGCCGCCATAGCCTTCATCATGGCATCGCCCAGCGCCGCCGGAGAGTCAGACACGGCAAACCCGGCCGCACGCATAGCTTCCATTTTCGCGGGGGCCGTATCATCCCCACCGGAAATAATCGCCCCGGCATGCCCCATACGTTTCCCCGGAGGGGCTGTCGCCCCGGCAATAAACCCGGCAATCGGCTTTTTGTTTTTCAGAGATTTATAGAAGTCGCAGGCTTCGATTTCAGCCGTACCGCCGATCTCCCCGATCATCAGGATACCTTCGGTTTCATCGTCATCCATGAACATTTCAATACAGTCGATAAAGTTCGTGCCGTTAACCGGATCGCCGCCAATCCCGATACAGGTCGATTGCCCCAGCCCCACAGCGGCAGTCTGCGCCACAGCTTCATAGGTCAGCGTCCCGGAGCGGGATACAATCCCGATCTTGCCGCGCTTGTGGATGTGACCCGGCATAATCCCGATTTTACATTCATCCGGCGTAATCACACCGGGGCAGTTCGGGCCGATCAGGCGCGTCTTTGAGCCTTGCAACGCGCGCTTCACCTTCACCATATCGAGAACCGGAATGCCTTCGGTAATGCAAACAGCCAGCTCGATTTCCGCATCAATCGCCTCAACAATCGCATCAGCGGCAAAGGGCGGTGGCACGTAGATAACGCTCGCATTTGCCCCGGTTCTTTCGCGCGCTTCAGCCACCGTATCAAAAACAGGCAAGCCGAGATGATCGCTCCCACCCTTGCCCGGCGTTACACCGCCAACCATCGCGGTACCATAAGCAATTGCTTGCTCACTATGGAACGTTCCTTGCGCCCCGGTAAAACCCTGACAAATAACCTTGGTATTCTTATCGACAAGAACAGACATGCACCACTCCGCATAAAATTAAAAAAAGAATCGCCCATTACAGACACTCCGATTGTCAAGGAAACGTCCGGACAAATCAACCGGCGATATCGGGAAACGGGCTTATTTTGTCGCGACATTTGCATAAAAATAACTTCTTATGCTATAAAACAGGCGGTGTGTTAAAAAAAGAGCGGTAATAAATTACCCATGAATAAGAGGTCAAATACTTTGGCCAATGTTGCGCAGGCTTTCGCCGGCAACATGTGGCGTACAACCTTTCTGCCGATGGATAGAGCCCGGAAGGCGGACAAGGCTATACATGCCTATATCCAAAAAGATCCCCGGGCGCTTGATAAAGGCATTATCGTAAACACGGACAAACTTTCCGCAAGCGGCATAGCCTTTGTATTACTGGCCGCCGACCAGATCGAACTTCCCGTTGCCAGGCGCAATACACTGGAGATTGCCGTCGATCCCGCCACAATGAAAAAAGCGCGGCGAACATGGGCCCTGTACCAAGCACAAGAGAAAATGAACGCCACCGTCCAGCAAACGGAAAAGCTATTGCAATCCGGCAGCGTAAGCGCCAAGGAAAAGCTGGGAAAACTGCCGAAAAAGCTCCCATCTCTATCCTTCCGCTCTTTAAAGAAATGGGAGCTTGCTGCACTTGTAATTTTACCTGTGACGGCCGTAAGCGCCGCCATCATGAAACCGTTCGGAATCGGTCAGGAAACACCAGAGCACACGGACATAAAAGAAAAAATCGCGATAACCTTATCGCATCCCACAAAAATCGAACCACTTTTAAAGACGCCCGATCTGAGTAAGATTGCTCCGGAATTCAATGCAACGAAAAAGGGAAACCATCAAGAACCCGTGGCCAAAATTTCAATTCCGAAAGAAGTAACAAAGAAAGAAGAAGCACACGTCCTTCCTCTTACAGACCCTATAAGCCCTTGGTTTATGAAGGTTACCTCTCCGTTCGACCCGCAAAGATTTCACCCTACAAAGCATATAATTCGCCCCCATAACGGCGTGGATTATGCCGCACCAAAAGGCACGCCGGTCAACGCGACTTGTGATGCAACGGTAGCATTCGCCGGAAGGCTGGGGGATTACGGTAAACTTATTAAGCTCACGTGCGATGACAGCTTCGGCAAGGACACAGAAACACGTTCCGCTCACCTTAGCTTATACGCGGTCAAAAAAGGCCAGCATGTTTCCGCCGGAGACATTATCGGCTATTCCGGCGCCTCCGGCGATGTCTCAGGGGCGCATCTTCACTATGAAATCCGCATAAACGGCACCCCCGTTGATCCGGAAAAATTCATGGCTGAGCAAGAAAAGCGCCTAGCTAAAGCCTCGCATATCGTTAAAGACGGAAAGATCAAACTGCCCGGCTTTACGAATGGTAACGGGAAAGACCGGAATGAATTCAACGTATCACCCAAGGTAGAACGCGCCATTGAGAAAGCCGCCCTAAAAACAGGGAACAGCGCAGAATTCCTATATCGCGTTTATGCACGGGAAAGCGGACTGCACGCCGATTCATGCCCCAGCAAAAGCGGGCCATGCGGCCTTGCCCAGTTCCAACCCGCTACATTTTTGGAATTTGTCTACAAGTACAAAGATGAATTGCCGCAAAAACATGCCGGACTTTACGACCAAATAAAATATGGGAAAGCGACGAACTGGAAATACACCGTTTCCGATCCCGCAAAGAAAGAATCCCTTTTGGATTTACGCATGAACCCCGATGTTGCAGCCACTCTCGGCGGCTTCCATATGAATGAAAATTTTGAGCGCGTCAAAAAACAATTCCCCGATCAAACTGCACACAAGTTTGGCGATACGGAAAAATACATTGGCGGGCACTTTTTAAGTGTAGGGAACGGCACCGCCTTTTTGGAAAGGCTCTACGATTCAAAAAGAAATAACCACGCCGCAAGCGATTACATGAAAACCGTCGCCACAAAAAATGAAAATATATTCTACCGCACCAACGCTAAAGGGCAGATGGAACCGCGTTCCTTCCAACAGATCTACGATTCCATCGGCCGGCAGATTTCATCGAAGGAAACAGGGAATTCTTTGAAACTATCGCAAAACCGGACATTCGCTCCGGCCCCCAAACACACCCTGTAGGATCAGGCCGGTGACGGCGTATTTTTGTCTTTAGCGGGCGACTGTACACCCGTTGCCGTGCGAAAACCGCTCGTAGAATCGTAAAATCCGACTTTCCCACCGGTAGCCCCTCCAGCGTGTGTAAAGGGAGTTGAAACCTCTTCACCTTCTGCTTCATTTTCACTACCGTTTGTTCTGTTCTGGTCAGTCATATTACTGTCCTTCCTCTCTCCCTTAGCGTTATGGTGGGCGCCACAATGCCCTAAAAATAAAACCCTTGTCAAATTCATGTCTAACAAGGGCTCTATTTTATAATTTTATTGCGGAAAAGATACTTTAAGCCGCCAGTGCTTGCCTCGTGGCCTCGACAACTTTTTCGGCCGCATCGGCGAGGTTGTCCGCCGCGATAATCGGCAGGCCGGAATTCCCCAGAATTTCCTTGCCCTGCTCAACATTTGTGCCCTCAAGGCGCACAACCAGCGGCACAGACAAATCAACCTCCTTCGCGGCGGCAATCACGCCCTCCGCAATGATGTCGCACTTCATAATCCCGCCAAAGATGTTGACCAGAACGCCCTTCACCTTCGGATCGGAAAGAATAATTTTGAACGCGGCCGTCACTTTTTCCTTGTCCGCACCGCCCCCGACATCCAGGAAGTTTGCAGGCTCCCCACCGTAGAGCTTGATAATATCCATCGTGGACATCGCCAGCCCCGCGCCGTTCACCATGCAGCCGATATTCCCGTCCAGCGCCACATAAGACAAATCGTACTGATGAGCTTCTTGCTCTTTTTCATCTTCCTCGGACGCATCGCGCATTTCGGCGACTTCCTTCTGACGGAACAAAGCGTTGTCATCAAAGTTCATTTTGGCATCAAGCGCAATCACATCGCCGCTGCCCGTCACCACCAACGGGTTAATTTCAACGATGGAGGCATCCAGATCAATAAACGCCTTGTACATCGCCATCATGAATTTGACGGCTTGTTTCAGGCTATCGCCCGAAAGCCCCAGCCCGAAAGCCAAACGGCGCGCATGAAACGGCATCATGCCCGTGGCCGGGTCGATATTCACCTTGATGATTTTTTCCGGTGATTCTTCGGCGACTTCCTCGATTTCCATGCCGCCTTCCGTCGAGGCCATAAAGGTCACACGGCTGGTCACACGATCGAGCAGAACACTCAAATAAAGTTCCTGTGCGATATCCGCCCCTTCCTCAACATAAAGGCGCTGCACCTCCTTGCCCTCCGGCCCGGTTTGCTTGGTCACCAACACATTGCCGAGCATCGCTTCGGCGGCTTCCTTGACTTCATCCACGGATTTAACCACCCGCACACCGCCCTTACCGTTCGGATCGTTGGCAAAATGCCCGGCCCCGCGGCCCCCGGCGTGGATCTGGGATTTCACAACCCAAACCGGACCGCCGAGCTTTTCAGCAGCCTCAGCCGCCTCCTCAGCAGAAAAAGCGGGATAACCCGTCGGCACCGTAACGCCGTATTTCGCGAGCAAGGACTTGGCTTGATATTCGTGGATATTCATAGAAAAACCCCTAATTTTTCAAAATGTTAGATGGAAGCCTCCGCGCCTCCGTGAATCAGTTACTCCCTTTGTTTACCACGTTCGCGCGCCAATGGAAACGCCCTTCATATTTATCGTCATTGCGAGCGACTAACAGGCGCGCGGCAATCCAGAATCTATCCTTGAGACACTGGATTGCCGCGTTCGCTCCGCTCTCTCGCAATGACGAACAAGAGAACTGAAAATTCTCGGAATCTCTAAAATTTTATCAATCCTTAACCTTTTTTCTGCAAAATAGGGGCAACGTGCACGAAACTATGTAAACAGGCGATAACTTGGCGATCAAAGATAACAAAGATCAGAACGAACAAAAACTGAAAAACAGCCCCTCCGGTTATGGAACGGCTGAGGGTTTTGGCGATTGGAGCGCTGACAAAACCTCCGGTTATACGAATGGAGCGCTTGATGTTCTCGATGCCATGCTAGGCGGCCCCCCCGCCACAGCCCCCGCTGAAGTCATGAAAAGAACGCTGGAGCAAAACCCGGAAATGGCCGCCGCTATGGGGCTTAGCTCGGTCGATCTGGCCAATCCGAACAACCGCCAATTCATCACGACCAACCCGGATGTGGTCTTTGAAAAGCTGAATCTTTTGTCGCCCGCCGATCAAAGAGCCTTTCGTCAAGCTTTTGAAAACAACAAGCAACAACTAACCGCCGAAAGCCATCCTTCCACCCCGCAAGCTGAGGCCTTGAGTCGCGATGCGGCAGATGCGCTACAGCGGGAAGGATTAGCCAACAACCAGTCCTCACCCGAAACGCCGGAAAACACGGGACAAGTCACCCCGGTGGAACTGGTCGCCGCATTTGGCGGGGTAGCAGGATTAGGATTAACGGAAGACAGCGCAAAACGATTCCTGGATATCAACCCAGAGCCCAACAATTTCTTCAACGAGAATGAAGCGGCCTACGCTTATGAAGAGATCGAAAAACCCGTTGGCATTAACAAATATGACGACGGTAAAGCTTTCGATGCCCTGCATATGGGATCCTCCAGTGCGCTATGGGCCAAGGAACACATGAAAGAAAACATGGGCGGCTCGGAAGAAAGTCAGACCAAAAAGAACGATAAACTCGCCGCGCTACAAACGGCGCAGAATACGGCTTTATCTTTACAGCAACTAGAGGCGAATTACAAAGCCGCGCAAACGTCTTATGCAATGGCCAACGAAGCTTTTTCAAAAGACTTTTCCGATTACCAAAACATCACAGACAGTACTTATAAAAACGACTTCGGTGAATTGATCTTTAAGGTCACTAACGATGACGGAAGCGTGACTTATGTTGACCGATCCGGGCAAGAACAGGATGAATTCTTCATCGCAGATGATAACGGAAACCTGCCGGATACTAATGATTTAATAGAGTATAGCGTTTTCAAAGAGATCAGCGACAGAACATTCTCAAGTTGTATGACAAGTGAAGAGGCCGAAGCCAAGTTACAAGAAGCACTTACAACTTACAAAAACGCCCAAGAAAACACTATAACTTCAGGCTCTCGAATGAGTGCCGCCTCCGCAACTGATGAAAACGGCATGCCGGCAAAATCTATTTCTTGCCAAGCATTCTTCACCCCGGCAGCAGAAGGAACGCCGCCTCAACCCTATGAAAAAGAACGCGATCTGGTTGTTGAAAAAACTCTGGAAAAATATGGCGTCACAAGAGAGCAATGGGACAATGGAGAAATATTCAGCGATAAAGAATTAACGCAGAAAATTGTCGATGATGTCACCAAATGGGAAAACGCCAATCCAAGGCCAAGCAGCCCAGACACTCAACCCACGGCCGATTTGGATAGAACAGTCAAACCTGTCGCCGCGCCGGGCCTTGCTTAATCCTTCCATCATAGCGAGGGAACAACGTGACCGAAGTGCGAAGCACGTGCACAAAAACCGTCATCCCCCGAATCCGCGGCTGCGGATTATGGGGGGATCCATACGATCAAACGGATAATCACCATAGATTCCCTTAGAATTTGTTTTCAACAAATTCAGGGAATGACGACCTCACTATAATCCAGGGCCACGGGGAAATTCTGGATTGCTGCGTCGAAGCTCTTTAAAGAAGTGTCCCACGTGCTTCGCACTTCGGGACAGGGCTTCTCCTCGCAATGACAGGACGCTATAATTCCCCCCCTTAACAACCCGTTAATGATTTTCCCCTATAATGGGGGCAAATTAGGACAACAATAAGGGTAGGCACGTTTTTGAGCGCTAATAACAAAGACAAAAAACTAACAGAGCAATGGAGTTCCGCCACCGGCGGTGCCGCGCATTTTGACGACCTGCCCTTTTTCCAGCAATTCATCGCTTTACTCACAATGGCCATCGATCCCAACGATCCGGCCAATGACTCTCTGAATAATACGCTGGCCGGGATTCTGGGCTTTGATGATGTTGACAGCTATAAAGATTATCACGCCGCACACAGCGCCGACTGGAAAGAGAATTTCGATTTCAAACACGGCGGCGGCGGAAACGGCGTTGATTTTGATAAGGCCGGAAAATTTTCTTCTTCACGCATTTCTCCTACGGGCGATGCGAATTTCGACTCCGCCATGAGTTTCGTTTTGCGTGAAGAAGGCGGTTACAACCCTAACGAACCGGATGGTGCGATTGCCAACTTTGGAATTAACAGCAAAGCCCACCCGGAAGTGGACGTAAAAAACCTGACCGTAGATAAAGCCATGACGATTTATAAAGAGGACTACTGGAACCCGGTCATGTCACAAGCCGACAAACTGGGCATCGAACTCGACAAAAATCAGGCGCTAATCGCCTTTGACGCTGCCGTCAATCATGGCCCCGGCTTTGCCCGGAAAATGCTGGCCGCAACCGGAGGAGATACGGCGGCTATGCTGAATTATCGTCATAACGAATATCACCGACTGGCCGACAGAAACCCCGCCAAATACGGACGTTATCTGAATGGCTGGGAAAAACGGCTGGATCACGTGGCCGCCGCCGTTACACGCGAAAGCAACGCAACAGTTGCCAAGGTGGAGGACACTCCCACCTCTGATAAGTTTAACGACCATGCCACCGGGCTTACAAAAGCCCCGCAGACAACGCAAGTTGCCGAAGCGGGCGCGGATAACGCCGCTAACAACGATCGATATAATATTCCATCAAACGGCTTGAGTTAGAGCCTGCGAAGCGGCTAATTTTTTAAGCCGCAAGGCAGGCCAATTTTCCCCTACGAAATCGAAATGCCCATCAGTTGTAATTTCATACGCACCGGACTCTAATACTTCCGCCGCTGATCTCTGAAATGAATCGGAAAGCGCCGTCAAAGAAAGGGACGATTTTCGTTCCAATGAAACAAATATAAAATGGCGGAGAACTTCGCCCTCTTCATTATCATGAAGCAACGTCGTATGAATGCCAATGGCACGACTGAAAGCATCCTGAAAAGACCGCGTCTCCTCAAAGGAAAAATCACCTTCAAATGTTAACCCTAAATTTTGTTTCATGATAAAGGAAAACCACCGCTCTTATAAAAACGGTGGCTACCATAACGGGTATTGTCAGAATAAAGCAATAAAATTTCTTACGCCGCTTTATCGAGAGCGCCCAGCAAGCTTTTCACGGCTTCGACGGAAGCATCGAACATGGCTTGTTCTTCGGCATTGAGCTGCACTTCAACGATCTTCTCAATCCCGCCCGCACCGATCACGGTCGGCACACCGATGTAAAGACCATCCACGCCATACTCACCGGAGAGCTTCGCCGCACAAGGCAGCACGCGTTTTTTGTCCTTCAGATAGCTTTCCGCCATTGCAATCGCGGATGAAGCCGGGGCGTAAAAGGCACTCCCGGTTTTCAGAAGATTCACAATTTCGATCCCACCGTCGCGCGTGCGCTGAACGATCTGGTCGATTTTCTCTTGCGTTGTCCAGCCCATTTTCACAAGGTCCGGCAGCGGAATGCCCGCCACCGTGGAATAACGCACCAGCGGCACCATGGAATCACCATGCCCGCCCAGAACGAATGCTGTGACATCCTCAACCGATACGCCAAATTCCTCGGCCAGGAAACAGCGGAACCGGGCACTATCAAGAACCCCGGCCATGCCAACGACTTTATTCGCCGGAAAGCCCGTGACGCGCTGCATAACCTCTACCATCACATCAAGCGGATTGGTAATTACAATCACAAAGGCGTTCGGTGCATATTTCTTGATATTCCCCCCCACAGCCTCAATCACGCC
Organism: Alphaproteobacteria bacterium; assembly: GCA_050297015.1. Classification (GTDB taxonomy): domain Bacteria; phylum Pseudomonadota; class Alphaproteobacteria; order Micavibrionales; family Micavibrionaceae; genus JACKJA01. The sequence goes on from JBNKRZ010000011.1 coordinate 66,309, forward strand.
CGTATTGATGCCAATCAAATCATCGCGGCTCATCCCCGGTTTACGCGGCACACCGGCGGTGACAATCACAACATCCGCGCCCTCAATCACGTCATAATCGTTGCTGCCCGCAAGATTGGCGTCAAAGCCCTCCACCGGGGCAGCTTCAGCGATATCGAGGCCCTTGCCCTGAGGCACGCCTTCAGCGATATCAACAATCGCGATATCGCCCAATTCCTTTAGCCCGCTGAGAAGAGCCAGCGTACCCCCGATTTGTCCCGCGCCGATAAGGGCGATTTTATTGCGTGCCATAATGATGATCCTTTCCAATTGAAATGGTTTGTCTCCTGCACAATAGAAAGACTGATTCGCGAGACAGACGCAAGCAGGATAAGATCCTTGACATAATGACACGATAGTTTTACGAAAAAGAAAAGAGAGGACGCAATGGAATTAAAACAACGATTACAATCTTGGTTATTGGCGGCCTTCACCGGGGCGGCAGGAATCGTCGCGGAAAGGCATTTGGGCTTGTTTGACAGATTCGCGGAAGCCGTCGACAAATCCTATAATCCTGAAACATACCAACTCTCGGATACGATATGCGCCCCCCAAAAAACGCTGGAACAAAGCCTGTTTGAAGCCGGGTTTGATATGACCGTGTCCATTAGCAACCATAACGGCCATGTGTACAAAACATTTACAGATAAAAGTAATAGTGCCATCGTTGTCGATATATTCTCCAATGGGCAAGCCTGTATCGCCACGCCGGATATTGATTTGCGCTATGAGGGGGAAACAGGGAGAGAAGAAGATTCAGAAGACGATACATTGGAAAACAGCATTATAGGTCCCCCGACATCCCCCACAGGGGAAGACACGCCGTCCACCGACGCCGATAAAGAAACGCTCCCTCAAGAACCCGACTGCCTGACCACTCCCGATCCAAAATCATGGGGTTGGGGAATGATGTGCTACGAAGCGTAGGGCGCCCCCTTAAGATTTCACATAGTCAGGGCTTTGCATTTCCATCAAGCGGCTTACTGTGCGCTCAAATTCAAAGGCATGATCGTGCCCTTGATAGAGTTTATCAGCCGGTGCATCCGCCGTCACCACCAGTTTTGTTTTCTGCTCGTACAAGGCATCAATCAAGGTCATCAGGCGCTTGGCTTCGTTCCGGCGGTCATAGCCCAGCTTGGGCACACCTTCCAGAAACACCGTATGATAACTCTGCGCGATATGAAGATAATCCTCCGCCCCCATCGGCCGTTCGCATAGCTCGGCAAAGGTAAAACGCGCCACGCCCTTGGCCACGGTACGCACCGTAATATTTCGCCCTTTAACACTCAATTTTTCTTTATAGGTCTTCGCCCCTTCCGTCAGATCTTTGAACGTCCGATCGGCGTGCTGACGCGCGGGTTTTCCCAGCGGCCAGAAATAAACGCCGTCCTGCTGCAATGTTTCAAGACGGTAGTCCGTTGTCCCGTCCATCGCGACAACATCCATACGCTCTTTCAAAAGCGCGATAAAGGGCAGGAACAGATCGCGCTGCAATCCGCCTTCGTACAGGCGGTCGGGCTCCCAGTTCGAGGTCGCCACCACGACAACGCCCCGCTCAAACAGCGCCGTAAACAACCGCCCCAAAATCATGGCATCCGCCACATCGGTCACATGGAATTCATCAAAGCATAAAATACGGGCGCTTTTTGCGACCTCTTTGGCAAAATCGGGCAGAATGGAATCAACCCCCTCGCCCCGGCGTTTATGCAAGCCTTCGTGAAGCTCGATAAGGAATTCATGGAAGTGAACGCGACGTTTCGTAATGTTATCGGGGAGTGTCTCATAGAACAAATCCATCAACATGGATTTACCGCGCCCCACCCCACCATAAAGATAGAGGCCGCGGATGAAGGGCGCTTTCTTCTTTGTCATCCTGAAAGAACGCAGTGACTGAAGGATCTTGGGCCCTTCGCTCGGCTCAGAATGACACTCAAGCGCATCATACACCCGCTCCAACGCTTCCGCCGCTCGCGCCTGATAAGGATCAGGCGTCAACGCGCCACTGGCAATTTTTTGTTGATAAATTTCGAAGGGCGTTTGCGACATCATCACATAATAGACAACAAATCACCCCGTGGGGAGAAGAAATTCCGTCCCCCTCAAGAAGGCGTATTTTGAGGAGCCGTAGAACGCTCTTTTTTCTTATTTTCTTCACCGTCCGGCGTTTCACTTTGTCCCACATCCGGCGAGACACCCAAACCACGCTCTGCTGCAAAATCTGCTATAGCGCTAGGAGATAAAGTTATAGATTTTCCTCTATTCCCAGCCGGTTTCCAAAGATCATTATGTGCCATTATTTCCCCTCTTCTTCTCTGTTTTTTTTACAAGAAATATGGATAATTCATAAAGAATCATTATGGGAAGAGCAAGCAATAGCTGAGAAATAACATCAGGAGGCGTTAAAAACGCCGCGATGATGAATGTCACCACAACCGCATATTTACGTTTGGAGGCCAGCCCCGCGGCCGTCACCATCCCTGCCCGCCCCAAAAGAGTTAGTAAAACAGGAAGCTGGAAACATAAGCCAAACGCAAATATCAACACCATCACGAGGTCCAGATATTCCCCCACGCGCGCCTCTAGCTGGATCGGTAAAACAGTGTCCTCCGCCCCGCTCTGGAAGCCGAGGAAAAACAGCCACGCCAGCGGCATCACCACGTAATAAACCATTGCCCCGCCAAGGAAAAACAGCGCAGGCGTTGCAATCAGAAACGGCAAGAAAGCTTGTCTTTCGGAGCGATAAAGCCCCGGCGCGACAAACTTCCAGATTTGCATCGCCAGCACCGGAAAGGTCAGGAACAGCCCGGCGAAAAACGACACCTTGATATAGGTAAAAAAAGCTTCAGTCAGCCCCGTATAAATCAAGCGCTGCGTGCTCTCCGGCCCCATCGCATCGGCCAGCGGCTTGACGAGAAAACCGTAGATATCCTCCACAAATACAAAACACAGCGCCGTCCCGGCGATCATCGCCGCGAACGCCCAAAGCAGACGCCGCCGCAACTCAATCAGATGTTCGAATAACGGCTGTTTGGCTTCATCCTCATGATATTCGGGCTGCGCTTCCGTCATGACTCATCCGCCTTTTTTTCATCGTCGAGAACCTCGCCGTTTTCATCAACCGGACTTGCCTCAAAATTCACACCCTTGCGCAACTCTTCAAGATCATTGGCCTTCATAAAATCTTCAAATTGCTGGGAGAACGCATAGCGCACATATTGCAACCGCCGCACCAAGCGCCCCAGATTAAACAATATTGTGGGAATTTCCTTCGGCCCCATCACCAAAATGGCAATGGCCGCGATTAAAAGCAATTCGGCAAGACCAAAATCAAACACGGGTAATCACTTTGGTGAGGCAGATGTCAGTCCTTGTAAAGGAGAGACACCTGCGTTGCGTTTTGCTTTCCAATCCAACACGCCCTGCCCGACCCGAAAAGCCGCCGCAGAAGCAAAAATCACGGGAAGAGCCACCCCCAAAACAAGAGGGCCAACAACGCAGCTCAATGGTCCCGGAGGGTTTAATGTTTTAAGACGAGGCGTCATTGGCTTTTCTCCTTATCTTCGGACAGGGCCTTTGGCGCTTCGCCCTCTTCATCCTTCAGCCCTTTTTTGAAAGCGCTCACGCCCTTGGCCATATCGCCCATAATGCGCGGCAGCTTGCCCGCGCCAAAGAGGAGTAAAATCACCAATACAATCAATAAAATCTGCCAAATACCGGGAGCCATTACGCATCATCCTCTTCTTCAATGTCATCATCATAATCTTCCTCGTCCGACGATGCCACATCTTCCTCCACATCGTCAAACAAATCCCCCGTCCCCGGCACAGTATCAATGGCCGGACGACGATCCAAAAGACCGGAGGCTTTCAGATCATCCAGCCCCGGCAGGTCATTCATACTCTCCAGCCCGAACTGGTCCATAAAGCTCGTCGTCGTGACCCACGTCAAGGGACGGCCTGGCGTTTCCCGCCTGCGCCCTGGCTTGACCCAGCCCGCCTCCATCAAGACATCAAGCGTCCCTTTATGCGTCGCCACCCCGCGGATATTTTCGATCTCCGCACGCGTAACCGGCTGGTGATACGCCACAATCGCCAGCGTTTCCATCGCCGCGCGGGACAATTTCCGCTGCACTTCCTTATGAACGCTCAGTGCCTCGGCCAAGTCGGCAGCCGTGCGGAACGCCCAGCTCCCGTCCATCTCGACCAGCACCACACCGCGACGTTCATAATGCTTTTGCAAATCCATCAACAAGCCGCCCAGATCAGCATTTTCGGGCATGCGCTCCCGCAGGGCCGCCAGCGTCAACGGCTCGGCCGAGGCGAATAATATAGCCTCTAAAAGGCGGATATCCTGCTCTTTATCGCTCATTTCATCATATCCACTTGGACATCAAATCTTTATCCGGAGCCGGGGCATTAGCCAGCAATTCCGGGATTTCTTCAATCGTCGAAGCAATGAGATACTGGCCGCGGTCGCTTTCACGGGCAAATTGCTCATCAACGATCCGGTCGATCAACGGCACAAGCGGATCCCAATAGCCATTAATGTTCGCAACCACAATCGGCTTTTTGTGGATACCGAGTTGCCGCCATGTCATCACTTCAAAAAATTCATCCATCGTGCCAAAGCCGCCCGGCAAAACAACAAAGGCATCGGACAAATCAACGAACATCTGTTTACGCTCATGCATCGAGGGCACAATGTGAAGCGCGGTCAGTCCTTGGTGTTCGGTTTCCTTACCGTCCATAATCTTGGTCAGGAATTCCGGCACCACGCCGATAACCTCGCCGCCGGCGGCCAAAGCCGCATCCGCCATCAAGCCCATCAAACCGCTGGCCGCGCCGCCGTAAACAGCCTGCCATTCCTGCGCCGCCGCCAAAGCGCCCATCGCGCGCGCGGCGTCTTTATAAACATCATCAACCTTGTTCGAAGATCCGCTATACACACCCACGGATTTAATTTTTTTCATTCTAATTTCCTATTCTGTCATTCTGAGCGAAGCGAAGAATCTAAAAGATCATGCAAAAAAAGATCCTTCGCTATGCTCAGGATGACAAAAAGCACATTTCTCTTATATCTTTCCCCGTAAATAAACTGGGCGAAACAGCCCATCCTGTTTAATTTCCACTTTCCCCTGTTTAACCATTTCCAGACTCGCCGTAAAGACCGACGCCATAGAAGAACGCCCGTAAAGCCGATCTTTAATCCCTTCCGGAATAAAACTCTGCAGGGTCGTCCATACGCTCCATGGCCCCTTACGCGGCAGTTTTCCCAGCATTTTATTCATGCGCTCCAGCGCCGTTTCCATGCTCATCAGGTGAAATACCGGCAGTTCATAATTATCATCTTCTTTGCGGCGCTGAATCGCACCGTAAGCCTGTAACAGGTCATAGAGCGAGGAATCGTAAACCGTGTCCGTCGTCGTTTTCAGCCCCTCCGGCATGCCGCGCGGAAAAATCTCCTGCCCCAGTTGCGGCAGGGCAAATAAATCCTCCGCCGCCTTTTGCATCGCCTCCAGCCGCCGGAGCTGGAATTGCAACGCCTCGGCCATCGTCTCGGCGTCGATTTCCTCGTCATCATCCTGTTTCGGCAAGAGAAGCCGGGATTTCAGATACGCCAGCCACGCCGCCATCACCAGATATTCCGCGGCCAGATCAAGCCGCAGTTCCTGCGCCCGGTCGATAAAGGACAGATATTGCCGCGCCAGCTCAAGGATCGAGATTTTGGTTAAATCGACTTTCTGGTCGCGCGCCATGACCAGCAGCACATCGATCGGGCCTTCAAACCCCTCAATGTCCAACAACAGCGCATCGGCGTCGTGGTCGTCATCAACCTCACGACGCGGCGGATCTTCTTCGAATGCCAAATCAGTCATTCTCAAAATTCCTCTTAACCCATGAAACCGAGCGGTTATAGCGCATGACGGCCTCATTTGTCATCTTTTTTGCCCCGGCGGCAACATCGCGCATTTCTTTCATGTCGCCATTACAGTGCAGGGCGATGTCGCATCCGGCATCCAAAACGGCTCTAGTGCGCGCACCGACATCCCCGTAAGTGCCGAGCGCTTCCATCGAGACATCGTCGCTCAAAAGCAGTCCGTCAAAACCGATAGTGCCGCGAATAACATCAGCAATGCCCGCAGGCGAACAGGTAATCGGCGCGTCCGGGTCGATCGCTTCATAGACCACATGCGCCGTCATCCCCCACAGCGCCGGGCCATAGGGCTGGACACAAACGGTGCGAAAAGCTTCAAAATCCGTTGCTTCCAGTTCCGCTCGCGAAGCCGTCACAACCGGCAACTCTAAATGACTATCCGCCTGCGCCCGGCCATGGCCGGGAATGTGCTTGATAATCGGCACGACACCGCTTTGAAAGAGCGCTTCACAGACCGCGCCGCCGCACGAAGCCACTGTTTCCGGGTTATCACCAAACGCCCGGTCGCCGATCACATCGTGCGTTTCAGGAAACGATACATCGAGCACCGGCGCGCAATCGACATTCACGCCGTTTGCGGCCAGTTCAGAGCCTAGCGCGATGTACATTTTCTCCACTGCATTCAGATCACCATTCAAGCTTTGCGCCGCGGGGTAGTCCGTCCATAAAGGCGCGCGTAAGCGCTGCACCCGGCCGCCCTCTTGGTCGATCAAAATAGGTACTTCACGCCCCATGCATTCATGCAAAGAGGCCACCAGCGCTTTCATCTGTTCGGGGTTTTCACAGTTACGCGCAAAGAGGATAAAACCGAGGGGATTTATTTCCTGAAAGAAAGAGTGTTCCTCATCGCTTAGGACAGGACCGGACAGCCCCATAATCACGGCCAGCGGCGCTGCGTTTTTATCAACGCTTGATAACAAGGCAGCCTCCAGGGCGTTTTTCCTCCATCGCCGCACAAACACTGCGCGCTTGCGCTTCGCTCAAAGGGCCGCCCTGCACCCGGTAGAACGTCCCGCGCGCACCGAGGTCAGCTTCCTGTACCCGCAAATCAAGAGCCTGCAATTGAGAGGGAAACTGTTTTTGCAGGCGCGCCCATTCATTCTCCGCGGTTTCATGAGAACGCAAACTGCCGAGCTGCACCATGTGCGTTCCGGCAGAAGACGGCGCAACAGAGCGACGGGCATCATCCCCGGCCGCCGGGGCTATACGGGCAACAATTTCAGCCTCTTCACGTGAAGGCGCGGTATTTTTGAGCGGCTTGCTTTCCGGCATCGGAACCGCCGCCGCAGACGCCACAGTAACAGGCGCTGATTTGGGCGCTTTCGCTTTCGAGGGGACCGGTGTCTCAATCACCAAGCTAAGGTTATTATCTTCATCAACGCTCAGTTCCGTTTTCAAGCCTGCAAAAAGCTTATCACGGTCAAGCGGCTCTTCCGCATCATCCAGAAGATTTTCAATCCGCGGCGCATCATCGGCCCGGCCCGTACGCAGCGTTTCAAACACCGTGCTTTCGTGATGGGGGATTTCCATGCCGCCCGGCTCCGACGGGATGACCTTGATCGGTCCCGCTTCGGCCTGAATAAGCGGTACGGCTTTGAGCTCCTGATAAGCGGCCTCACGCGGGTAGCTGTACCATAAGACGCTAACAAGAACGACGAACAGCACCGCAAAGATCATTTTAACCAGAAACGGCCCGCGATCACGCACCGCACGGCGGCGGCCCATCGCAGACGTAACACGCTGCATCCCCTCCATAAAACGAGGATCATCATATTGATCGAATTGTGACATAGCGGCAGTCTATGAAAAATTAAATTCCTGCGCAACAAGAACGAAGAGCGCCCCTAAAGTTATTCACCGAAAACACCATGAAAATGGAGCAGCCGTTCATGCTCCTTAATCGCCACGCCATCGGTCATCCCGGCGATATAATCCGCAATCAGCCGTGCTTGCGCCATACGGTCCGCCCCTTCATCCGCTTGCCACGCGGGGGGCAAAATGCGCGGGTCATCCATGAACACCCGATAGAGATCCTGTACAGTGCGGAAACCGGCGTTATACATCCGGTGAACCTTGTAATGACGGTACATGCGCTCAAACAAAAAGGCGCGCAGTTCATTGACTTTCGCCAGCATCTCGTCCGAAAAAGCTACCATAGACCGCCCCGCCATACGCACATCATCCGGACTTTGCGGAACGAGAACTTCCAGCCGCCTTTGCGTTTCCGCCAAGACATCATCAACCATAGCGCCGATCATCTCACGGATTGTTTCCTGAATGAAAAGATGGCGTGAAATATCCGGATACGCCTTTCTAACCCGCCCCATCACATCCGCCAACAAAGGCAGTTTTTCCAGATCGTCCAAATCAAACAGCTTGGCCGCCAGCCCGTCTTCAACATCGTGGTTGTTATAGGCAATATCATCCGCCAAAGCCGCGACTTGCGCCTCTATCGTCGCATAAGTATCCAGACGTAAATCCGTTTGTTTTTGTATTTCACTGAGCGTCAGAGGTAAATCACCATCCACCGGGCCGTTATGCTTTACAACCCCTTCCAGGGTCTCCCACGTCAGGTTCAAACCCGGCCAGCCGGGATATTTATTCTCCAACTGTACCAGAACACGCAAGGACTGATCGTTATGATCGAACCCGCCGACATCCTCCATCACCGCTTTCAGCCCCATTTCCCCCGCATGAGCAAAGGGCGGATGCCCCAGATCATGGGCCAGCGCCACCGTCTCTGCCAGATCTTCATTCACCATCAGCGCACGGGCCAGCGCACGGGCAATTTGCGCCACCTCCAACGTGTGCGTCAGGCGTGTGCGGTAATCATCACCTTCGTGCGCCACAAACACTTGCGTTTTGTTTTTCAAACGGCGAAAGGCACTGCAATGAATAATCCGGTCGCGGTCGCGCTGAAACGGCGTGCGGTTTGCACTTTCATCTTCCTCGTACAGGCGCCCCCGTGTTTGATCGGGACGACACGCATAAGACGCTAAAGGCAAAGCACAATAATTGTAAGATGTCTGATCCATAAGACGGACTCTAACCCGCCTTGCATATTCGTTCAATAGCAACCATTATACGGGGCATGAAAATCGCAAGCTGGAATATAAACTCGCTCAAAGCCCGTAAGGAACACGTCAAGGACTGGCTTGCAACGAACAAGCCGGATGTCCTGATGGTGCAGGAGCTAAAAGGAACAGATTTCCCCGCCGAGGAATTCAAAGATAGCGGCTATGAGTCCGCCGCCGTCACGCAAAAAACGTATAACGGCGTGGCCATTTTTTCAAAAACCCCCATTAGCGTGATACTCGATTATCTGCCCGACGATAAAAACGATGAACAAGCGCGTTATTTGGAAACACAGATTAACGACCTGCGAATTATCAATATTTACCTGCCGAACGGCAACCCGGTCGATACGGAGAAATTCACTTATAAGCTGGCATGGATGGACCGTCTTAAAAAACGCTTAGAGGCGTTACGCGCCGAAAACGTCCCCTTCCTGATCGGCGGCGACTTCAATGTCATCCCGGAGGCTCGTGACTGTTACGATCCGAAGATGTGGCAAAATGACGCCCTGTTCAGAATGGAAACGCGGCAAAAATTCCGCGCCCTTCTCAACCTTGGCTTGACGGACGCTTTCCGGGTTTATAACGGGCAAGACGAACAATACACATTCTGGGATTATCAAGCGGGCGCATGGCCCAAAAACCACGGCATACGCATCGACCATTTTCTGCTCTCCCCGGCCATAACAGACCGGATGGTTGACTGCACGATTGATAAAGCACCGCGCGCGCTGGATAAACCCTCCGACCACACACCCATCGTGCTGGAAATCAAAGACGCATGAAACACACAGCTTTTTTTATAACTATTTTGCTTCTAGCCGCCTGCCAAACAACAAGCGGGGCAGGCAACGGCTATCAAGCCTATCTCGATAGAAAAGGCCTGTCTGCCCCGACGCAGGAGCGCTTTCCCCACTGCCGCGCTTATGGCTGCCACATCGTCGATTCCATCCAGCTTACCGCGCAAGACTGGAGCGCCATCGCCGCGCCGTTTACAAACATCCAAACCGCCGAAGAAGAACGCCAATCAATCGCCGCCGCTATCGGCCTGTTTGAGCAAAAGGTCGGCGCACGCAATGGTACGTCCGCAGACAAACGCGGCACCTTTTCCGGGGTAGGCGCCGGAAACACCCAACACGATTGTGTGGACGAAAGCGTGAACACAACGATTTATCTTGCCCTTTTGGCGCAGCAAAACCTCATCAAATTCCACACCGTTGCCAGCCCCGTCTCACGCACCCCGGCCACGACAATTCTTAGCGGTAAACTATGGCCGCACCAAACGGCCGTCGTCATAGAAAAAGAAACCGGACAACGATTCGCTATCGACAGCTGGTTCCACGATAACGGCGCGGCGGCGGAGATCATTTCTCTCAACCAATGGTATCGCGGTTGGAACCCTGATTAACAATAATAAAGTCTTTTACTATTTTCTCGTCACCATTTCTCTGATATTATACTTGATAGTATCTGTAAAAGAAGCAAGGAGTAGACAGAATGTCTCAGAATACAATAAGAAGTTTTTCCACCCCAAAATCAAATAAAAGCGCCAGTGAGATGTCTGACATCTTGGCCGCTTTGGACAAGTCAAATGCCACGATTGAATTTGAGCTGGACGGCACAATCATCACCGCCAACCCCAATTTCCTAAACGCCCTCGGCTATACGCTGGATGAAGTCAAAGGACAACATCACAGCATGTTTGTTGAGGCAGCGGAAAAAAGTAGCGCCGAATACAAAGAATTCTGGGCCGCGCTGAACCGCGGGGAATTCCAGGCCCGCGAATTTAAACGGATCGGTAAAGGCGGCAAGGAAGTCTGGATCGAGGCTTCCTACAACCCCATTATCGGGAAAAATGGCCGGCCGTACAAAGTGATAAAATTTGCGACCGATGTGACCGCGAAGAAAATGGAATATGCCGATCTTCTAGGTCAGGTCAACGCCATCAAACGCTCACAGGCTGTTATCTCCTTTGAAATGGACGGCACGATTATTGACGCCAACGAAAACTTCCTGAGCGTTCTGGGCTACACGCTGGATGAGATTAAAGGCAAACACCACAGCATGTTTGCCGAACCGGAATTCGCCGCAAGTCAGGCTTACAAGGATTTCTGGGCCGCGCTGAACCGCGGGGAATTCCAAGCCGCACAATACAAACGTATTGGTAAAGGCGGGAAGGAATGCTGGATCGAGGCTTCCTACAACCCGATTATGGACCTTAACGGCAAACCGTTTAAAGTCACAAAATTCGCGACAGACCTCACCCCACGGAAGGCTGAGAACAAAGCCTTGGCCGACGACTTTGAAACCAACGTGCAATCTCTCGTTCAGACCGTGGCGTCTTCCGCGACCGAAATGCAGGGCACAGCACAAAATCTGGCCGCAACGGCGGAAGAGACAAGCAACCAGTCCAACACGGTTGCCGCCGCAACGGAGGAACTGTCCGTTTCCGTTAACGAGATCTCCGGTCAGGTTGCAAACTCCGTTAAAATCGTGAGCGAAGCCGTTGAAGAAGCTAAGAAAACGGAAGAGCTTGTGAACGGTCTGGTTGAAGCGGCATCAAAAATCGGTGAAGTCACGGCCTTGATTTCCGACATTGCCGACCAGACTAACCTTCTGGCCCTGAACGCGACCATTGAGGCCGCACGCGCCGGAGAAGCCGGTAAGGGCTTCGCGGTTGTGGCAACGGAGGTTAAATCACTGGCCGCCGAAACCGCCAAGGCAACGGAGGAAATCGAAGCACAAATCGGTGGTATTCAGGATGTCAGCCGCTCCACAGCCGATGCCATTCAAAACATCACGCAGGTCATTAACAAAGTCAGTGAAATCAGCGCGACAATTTCCGGCGCCGTGGAGGAACAATCAGCCGCCACCAAGGAAGTTTCAGCCAACATTGGCGGTGTTCAGACAGCGGCCAACGAGACAGGCCAATCCTCCAACACGATGCTGGAGGTCGCACAGGACCTCTCCCAACGTTCGGAAGATCTGCAAACGCGCGTTTCCGACTTCCTGAAAAACGTTCGGGCGATGTAATCCCCGCACCGTTAACGGAATATACAGATTACCAAAACACCGGGCGCCCCCTTCAAGGTTCCCGGTGTTTTTTTGTTCTTTTATACATATACAGCCCCCTCTCTTTACCACAGAAGAACCATCAGCGAAGTAAAAACACATATCAAGCCCGAAGAATGGATTACCCGAACAAGCCGGGTAATGACGTTAAACGCGGTGTAGCCAAGGACTTTCAGAGACCGTTTTGGATTATGTGAATTACTGGTGCTGCCGGAGAGAATTGAACTCTCGACCTCTCCCTTACCAAGGGAGTGCTCTACCTCTGAGCTACGGCAGCATCCGAAACGGGAAAGAGTTTTCCCTCAAGCGATCGGCAAGCTACAATAAATTTTCTGGCATGTCACGCCTCTTTTTATTATAGTGCCGGGACTTTTCAAAAATTAAGATGATTCGAACGGGGAATTATGGCGCAATCACAGCACACGCTTGCCGCACAGAAAAAACGCGAAGAAAAGCGCGCCGCGGCCTTGCGTGATAATCTGCGCCGCCGCAAACCCGCGAAAGACACGGACAAAAAAGAAGAACAAGAGCAATGCAAGTAATGGAAAAACAAGAAGCGGAAAGCGCCCTTAATGCTGCCCCCGGCATTATGCCCGATCACTGGATCCGGGACATGGCACAAAACCACGGCATGATCGACCCCTTCGTGGAAAAGCAAAAGCGTGAGGGCAATATATCCTTTGGTCTTTCGTCCTATGGCTATGATGCGCGTTGCTCCGACGAATTTATGATCTTCACCAATGTCGATAATGCTGTCGTCGATCCAAAGGATTTCTCGCACCAAAGTTTCGTCGAGCGCAAAACAGATATTTGCGTCATCCCGCCGAACAGCTTCGTTTTGACCCGTACGGTCGAATATTTCAAAATCCCCGATGATGTGCTGGTGGTTTGCCTCGGCAAAAGCACCTATGCGCGCTGCGGTCTGATTGTAAACGTCACGCCGCTGGAGCCGGGATGGGAAGGGCATGTTACGCTGGAAATTTCCAACACGACCCCCCTGCCCGCGAAAGTTTACGCCAATGAGGGCGTTGCCCAGTTTTTATTTTTTAAAGGAAGTTCAGCCTGTGAAACCAGCTATGCCAGCCGATCCGGAAAATACATGGGACAACGCGGCGTCACCCTCCCCAAGCTCTAAGGGGAAAGACACCGCCCAGACGATCGAACTGATCCGCACGGAGGTCAAATCTTCGGGCCTTGAGAAGATTCGCATTTGCGGCGGCAACCGCCTGAACGGTACCATTGCAATTAGCGGCGCCAAAAACGCGGCACTTAAAATTATGTGCGCGGCACTGCTGACCGATGAGCCGCTGCAACTCACCAACATGCCGGTAACGCTGGCTGATATCCGCACGCTGGGCGGGCTGCTCCAGCATATCGGCTGCAATGTCGCGCTCCGCGATGACAGTGTGGCGTTCCTGCACGCAAAGGCCATCAAAAACCCGGTCGCGCCGTATGATCTGGTCCGCAAGATGCGCGCCAGCATCATGGTTTTAGGCCCCCTGTTGGCCCGTCATCACACGGCGGAGGTTTCCCTGCCGGGTGGCTGCGCCATCGGGACGCGGCCTGTGGATTTCCACATCGAGGGCCTGCGCGCCATGGGCGCGGAGATCACAGTCGAAGACGGCTATATCAAAGCCCACGCCCCCGGTGGACTAAAAGGCGGGCACTATACCTTCCCGAAGGTTTCGCACACGGGTACGGAAAACCTGATGATGGCGGCAACGCTGGCGGAAGGCACAACGGTTCTCTCCAACGCCGCACGCGAGCCGGAAGTTGAAAATCTGGGCCACTGCCTGATGGCTATGGGCGCGAAAATTGAGGGACTGGGAACGCCGCAGATCACCATCCACGGCGTTAAACGTCTGCGGGGAGCCACGCACGCTATTATCCCCGACCGCATTGAAGCGGGCAGCTTTATGATTGCTGTGGCTCTGACGGGTGGCGAAGTACGCCTGCAAAATATCCAACTGGATTATTTAAGCTCTCTGGCAGGACCGCTGGAAAAAGCGGGGCTCAAAATCGCAGAAGACGGCAATGATGTTATCATCTCCCGCAACGGCAGCCCGCTGATCGGCACAGACATCATGACCGAGCCGTACCCCGGCTTCCCTACCGATATGCAAGCGCAATTCATGACAATGCTGACGCTGTGCATGGGCGCAGGTCTCGTCACAGAAACGATCTTTGAAAACCGCTTCATGCACGTGCCGGAGCTGTGCCGCATGGGCGCCAACATTACCGTTCACGGTAATTCCGCCATCGTACGCGGCGTTGATAGCCTGCACGGTGCGGAAGTCATGGCCACAGATTTGCGGGCCTCTATGGCGCTGGTTTTGGCCGGATTGGTCGCCAGTGGAGAGACCACAGTCAACCGGATTTATCACCTAGACCGCGGCTATGAACGCATCGTTGAAAAGCTCAGCGCATGCGGCGCAGATATTACACGGATCAAAGAATAATGGCTGATTCTTGTCTGAGCGCTATCTACCTTGAAAACGAACATATAAACAGCTTGCCGTCCTATATCCGCCACGAACAAAAAAGAGCGCAGGACGAATTAATCCTCCACCATGAACGCTTTAAACCAGCGCATAATGACAACGGCCCTTATACGCTGGACATCACCTTGCAAAACGGCCAGCTTGTCCTGAAAATCACCGATGCCGCGGGCCAACCGTTACCCGTTTTACTGCTCTCTCTGACTCCGTACCGCCGTTTAATCCGTGATTATTTCCTAATGATCGAGAGCTATGAAAAAGCCCGCCATAACGAGAGCCGCGCAAAACTAGAGGCTATCGACATGGGGCGCCGCGGTATTCACAACGAAGGCGCGGAACTCCTCCTTAACCGCCTCAAAGACAAAATAGATATGGACTTTGAAACGGCACGCAAACTGTTTACACTGATCTGTGTATTGCATCACAGCCATATGCGGCTGGTGGGTTAAATCAAAGGCAACCATAAAAGAAATGGGAACGGCTATAGATTATGATCTGTGCGTCATAGGAGGCGGCATTAACGGCGCAGGAATCGCCCGTGACGCAGCCGGGCGCGGCTTGTCCGTCTTACTGGTGGAGCAAGATGATCTGGCCTCTGCCACCTCTTCGGCCAGCACAAAGCTCATCCACGGAGGCTTACGCTATCTGGAATATTTTGAGTTCAAGCTGGTGCGTGAGGCCTTGCAAGAACGGGAAGTCCTTCTCCGCAATGCGCCGCATATTATCCACCCCATGGCCTTTGTTCTGCCGCATGATGCCGCCATCCGTCCGGCATGGATGATCCGGCTGGGACTGTTTCTCTATGACCATTTAGCGAAAAGGAAAGCATTCCCTGCTTCCTGCCCTCTTACCCCCGATACGCACCCGCTTGTCGCCTCCCCCCTTATTGAGGGATACGCAAAATATTTCCAATACAGCGACGGCTGGGTTGATGATTCCCGGCTGGTTATTTTGAATGCCGTCGACGCCGCCGAGCGCCATGCAACGATCTTAACCCGCACGGCCTGCACCGAAATCAAAGCGGAAAAACAGCACTGGCGCATTACACTAAAAGACAAAGGCACTGATGCTACATGCGAAAAAACCGCCCGCACGGTCGTCAATGCTGCCGGGCCATGGGTGAGGACACTGCTCGATCAAAACGATCTCAGCACACCGGAAACGCCGCAGATGCGGCTGGTCAAGGGCAGTCATATTATCGTCCCGCGCCTATATGAGGGCGATCATTGCTACATCCTGCAACAGCCCGACAAACGAATTGTCTTCACGATTCCGTACGAAAACGCCTATACCCTCGTGGGGACAACGGAAGTTGACTATGACGGCGACCCTTCGGACACCGCGATTGATGAACAGGAAATTTTCTATTTGTGTGAAGCGGTTAACCGTAGCTTCAAAAACAAAATCGATCCGGATCGTATTGTTTTCACCTATAGCGGCGTCCGGCCGCTTCTGGAAGATACGGCGGAAAACAACCGCGCTGTCACACGAGACTATAAAATAGATATATTACAAAAAGATAGCGCCTGTCTTTACAGCGTTTTCGGCGGAAAAATTACTACATACCGTCACCTCGCCGAAGAGGTTGTTAACAAGATATCCGGCAAGCCCGCATGGACGGCAACAGCCCCCCTGCCCGGCGGCGATATGAGAAGCGCCGATTTTTCCGCCTTCCTTGAAAGACAAAAACGCCGCTACGACTGGTGCCCTCATGATATCCTGACACGCTACGCCCATGCCTATGGCACACGTATGGATAATATTATGGACGGCGCAACCGATGGCAAAGCACTTGGAGAACATTTCGGCGACCATTTGTTTGAAGCCGAAGTTCGGTATATGATAACCCACGAATTCGCTCGCACGACTGAAGACATCCTGTGGCGGCGCTCAAAGCTGGGGATGCATGTCGGCAACAAGACGATCCAAAACCTTAGAGACTATTTACAAGAGAAACACGATGCCTAACCCTATCCTTGTCACCGGCGCCGCCGGATTTATTGGTTACCATACGGCATTACGCCTGCTCAAAAGCGGTATTCCGGTTGTCGGTATTGATAACCTCAACGACTATTACGATATCTCTTTGAAAGAGGAACGGCTGGCCCGTCTCAAAAAACATGACGGCTTCACCTTTCTCAAGCTCGATATTGCCAACAAAGACGGCATGGAAAAGCTCTGGACTACGCACGGGCCATTCACGCGCGTCATTCATCTTGCCGCACAGGCGGGCGTACGCTATTCGCTGGAAAATCCTTACGCTTACATTCACAGCAATGGTGTCGGTCATTTAACTGTCCTCGAAATGTGCCGTCACACGGAAGACTTCGAACACCTCGTTTACGCCAGCTCTTCTTCGGTCTATGGCGGCAATACCAAGCTGCCGTTTAGTGAGACGGATACCGTCGATCACCCCGTTTCCCTTTACGCCGCGACCAAGCGCAGCGACGAACTCATCAGCCAATCTTACGCCCATCTCTATGCCCTGCCGCAAACGGGCCTGCGGTTTTTTACCGTATACGGACCGTGGGGCCGCCCGGACATGTCGCCGATCATCTTCGCCAAAACAATCAGCGCCGGGGACAAAGTTCCTGTCTTCAATAACGGCGATATGAAGCGTGACTTTACCTATATCGACGACATCGTCACCGGCGTCCTCGGCGTCCTCGAAAAAGCACCGGAAAAGACAGATAACACTGTGCCACACCGCATTTTGAACATCGGCAACAACCGCAGCGAAAAACTCATGGATTTCATTGCCATCATGGAAAAAGCGCTCGGCAAAAAAGCCGATATTGATTTCAAACCCATGCAAGCCGGCGATGTAAAAGAAACTTACGCCGATATCAACGCCATCAACGCCCTGACCGGCTATCAGCCGACCACCACAATCGAGGAAGGCCTACCCCGCTTTGTTGAATGGTTCAAGGATTATTATAGAGTTTAACGTCCATGCCCGAAAAACGCTTTTACGTTTACATCACGGCCAATAAAAAACAAGGTTAAACCATGCCCTCTCCCACGCTCCTCGCTATCGACCAAGGCACCACCAGTTCCCGCGCGCTCTTATTCTCTGCCGCCGGAGAGATTATAGCCATGCGGCAAAAGGAACTCACATTAACCCATCCGCACAAAGGCTGGGTTGAACAAGATCCGACGGACATCTGGGATGATACACTCTGGGCTTGCCGCGCCGTTATGAAAGACGCGCCGGAAGAAACCGCCGCCATCGCGGCTCTCGGAATCACAAACCAGCGTGAAACCACGATTGTCTGGGACCGCACAACCGGACACCCCATCTATAACGCCATCGTATGGCAAGACCGCCGCACGGCCGCACAATGCGCAGAGCTAAAAGCCGCGGGACATGAGCCGGAGATTACCGCCCGCACGGGGCTGCTGTGTGATCCGTATTTTTCCGGCACCAAGCTCGCATGGATTTTGGACAATGTCGGCGACGCCCGCACCCGCGCCGAAAAGGGGGAGCTAGCCTTCGGCACAGTCGACAGCTGGCTGCTCTGGAACCTGACTGGCGGCAAGGTTCATGCCACAGACGCCACCAACGCCGCCCGGACGCTGCTTTTCAACATCCGAGAAAATGACTGGGACGAGCATCTCCTCAAGCTCCTCAACATTCCGCGGGCAATCCTGCCGGAGGTCAAAGACAACGTTGCCCATTACGGCCATACGGATTTTGCCCTGTTTGAAAAAAGCTTTCCCATCGGCGGTATGGCGGGCGATCAACACGCCGCGACCATCGGCCAAGCCTGTTTCCGCGAGGGCATGATCAAATCGACCTACGGCACGGGTTGCTTCGCGCTGATGAATATCGGTGAGACGTTCCGCGAGTCGAAAAACCGCCTGCTAACCACCCCCGCCTACCGCCTGAGCGGTAAAACGACGTTTGCGATTGAAGGCTCAATTTTTACGGCAGGAGCGGCTATCCAGTGGCTACGCGATAATCTGCGCCTGTTCACCGAAGCCCACGAAAGCGAAGGGCTGGCCACATCTGTAGAAAACAGCAACGGCGTTTACTTCGTCCCCGCCTTTACCGGTCTTGGCGCGCCTTATTGGGCGCCGGATGCTCATGCCGCCATTTCCGGCCTCACCCGTGAGAGCACCGCCGCCCACATCACACGCGCCGCGCTGGAGGCCCAAGGGCACCAAACCCGAGACCTGTTGGAGGCCATGCAAGCGGACACAAATGAAAACCCGGCTGTCTTACGCGCCGACGGTGGGCTGGTGGCCAATGAATTTGTCTGCCAATTTATCGCCGATATGATCGACACGCCGCTCGAAATCCCGCGCGTTACCGAGACGACAGCCTTGGGCGCGGCCTACCTTGCGGGCTTGCAAAGCGGTGTTTATCAAGGACTGGATGATATTTCACAGCACTGGCAAGCCGCCCGGCGCTACGCCCCGCACATGGACCCCACAACACGGGAAAGCCTTTACGGTGGCTGGAAAGAAGCGGTTAAGCGGGTTTTGTGAAAAACGTAAACCCCAATCTAGCTTATAGAGTCTGATTTAAACAAAAAGACCACACGCCGGAATTTTGCACCCACGATTTTGAAATTATGAGCCGAGAGCGTATCGTAAACTTCCATAAAAGTGTGCTTCTTTTCCAGCCCCCTCTCATAACCACAATCGACCGCAATATAATCTATTTTATCGAGAACTTTTAAAGCACCTTGCAACACTTCCGGTTCAGCACCTTCCGCCTCCAGCTTCAAAAGACGAACATGCTCGATACCTTCTTCATTTAAAAAGTCGTTCAGCGTCGTCGTGTCAATCGAAACAACTTCTTCAGCATCAGGGGTTTCTATAATAGAGCTGTCAGCGCTTTCCGGTTTCGAATGCCAGTGAAGCGTTGTCTTTTCATACCACAATCCTTTACGGATTGTTTTTTCTTCCCCCTCATAGTTATTTAAATCACAACACCGCGCCTCCAAAGGTTCCGGTTCAAACGCAAAATAGTCCATCCCCTTACTTCTCGCCCACATACCGATTTCGCCGTTATTCGCCCCGCAATCAACGACAACATCACCTTCTCGAAATTCGATATTGTCGAGCAGATAATCTTGAGAGAGAGAAGAGCATTGTTTACCAATGCCGAAGAAATAACGGCCAAGCCTTGATCGTCTTGGTGTATAAACCGCCCTTACGCCGTCATCAACGGTATAAATATGACTATCATAGCGCCTCAAAACACCGGGACGGCCTTTGAATTTATTATTCATATTGACCAGAAAAATAAAAAGATTATCTGGAGCATGTCGAATCAGAAAACTTCTTAGAAAACCTAGCATTCACCTAAATCCTGAGACACTGTGTAAATTTCATTATCAGGGGCAATACGAAACCACTTAATATTCCCCGGCACATCGCGATCATCCTGTTTACAACGCAAATATTGTTGCTCTTCTATAGTTGGCTGTTTTTTTTGCATCTTAGCACAAGCAAGAATTTTTTCTCTCAACTGAATAACTTGCTCACGGTTCAAGTGAGAGAATATATCGTTCTCTATAAAGTATTCGCCTTTAACATCATAAAACTGAGCAGGGTCCGTCACTCTGAAGTTGCCTATATACCACAACCATTCTTCATCGGTATAGTCCTCGGGATAATCTTTAACAACACCGCCGCCCTGCCGGGCCACATGTGCGCGATATTCCATTTGCTTGACGTAGTTTTTGATTTTCTTCACAAACGTTGTCTTATTAAAAGCCACAACATGGAAAAGTGTCAGATCGTTAGCCGCAGGAATGTAGTCTTTACGGTTTTTCAAAACCGGTGCAACCGAGCGCCAAAAGGACAAAATACGGCAAATCGTATGTGCGCCCGTAGGCACAAAAAACATGCCTTTAGTTTTTCTGATATTTACAAAACTCTTATACTGAATTCCCGGCTTGTGAAAAAAGCGAAGACTCCGGCAATCAATCAGACTTTTGGGAGCATCCTTTTCCTCATCATAGAAAGGCACCCCATTTTTCCAATGAAATTTCACAACACAATCGTTTCGATGCTTATGAAGAAAACTCTGGAAATCATCACGTTTTTGGAAAGGTAAAAACTCATCAACATCAAGAACAAAAACCCAGTCGAACTTCTTTTTGATATCAAAATGCTCGATAACCAGATTGGTACATTCGGACTGGAATTGGGCCTCGTGATTTGAGCGTACACACGTCACCCGATCCAGATTCAAATCTCGCAAATCGTGTTGTGAGTTATGGTCTATCAGAAAAATATGATCACATAGATTTAAGTAATAAGCTATAAATTCTGCTAGGTATTCGTAGCCATCATAAACCATACAGACAATGGCTGTTTTATATTTCGGCTTTTCCCCCATTACTCTCCCCTAAATCCGATATTCGTTATTTTATGAGAATATATTTCCTGAGAGTCCTTACTCAAAAAGGACAGATCAGAATTCCCTCCCAAACGGGACATCACCTCCTCATACGTTCCTCTGTGCTTTTCATGGTAGGCACGCATATCATCACGGCTAATGGGGTTGATAATAGGAGACATAAAACGAGTGATGAGGTAAATCGGGAAAATTAATACAGGACGAACAAAGCGAGAAATCAAAGAGGCTTTCTTCCGCGTAAACAGCATTGACAAGGCATGACGAATATAGGGAGTTTTAGGTTCATTTTGCCTTAAATCGTACATCATATGCGAACAATCATCCCAAATTGTCTTAAATATTTTCTTCTTGATGGGGCGAGGCAGGCGGGTTCGATAAACACGATAATCGAGGAACAGCAAGCGATCCTCCTTTGCCAACTTCATCATCAAGTTACGATCTTCACACCGGTACACATTTTCATATCCGCCATAGGAAAGCAGAAAATCTCTTTTGGCTATACCCGTCTGCTGACCGGCCATAAAAAAGTCATATCCTGCCGCATCTTCCATTTTGTGAAACAGCTTTACCAAATCCTGTAAATAAGGTTTCCATTCATCATCTGCATCGATATGAAGCAAAACATATTCCCCGCGCGCCGCACGTATAGAAATGTTTCGCGTTTGCCCCAAATGCCTTTTCGGATCTCTTGGCAAAGAAATATAACGAAAATTTGAATATGCTTTGGCCAGCTTTTCCAGCTCATCAAGGCTGCCATCATTCGACCCGTCGTCAATGACAACAACTTCGTATAATTTATCATCAAGCTGATTCAGAACACTGGTTAAGGCCCGCTCCAACGTGTCAGCCATATTGTAATTACACACACAAACAGAATAACGAGGCGCGTCTTTATTCTGCCCATAATATCCCAGCCGTTCCCTTTCCTGTTCAACCTCCCGAAAATGATCCGGCCTTTTCAGAGCCAATTGCATCCGTCTGGGATATTTTTTTCTTGTCCGCTCGACAAGGCCGATCAAACTTAAACGCCGCAAAATTTGTTCTAAGGCCGCATCGGAATATTTCTTGCGGTTAATATCTAAAAACAATTCGTCCAGAGACAAACGCAGGAAAGAACGCTCGACAACACCGAGCATCTTATTTAAATCGGAATTCCGTCCCAAGGCCATAGAACGTTCCGCACCCTGTTTAAAAATTGTCAAAAACTCAGCAAATTCAGGCTTACAGGCCACATAATTCGGACCATTTTCGAAACTGTTATCGGGAAAATCAAAATCCCTAAACCACACCCCCTCCTGACGCAAAGGGCCTATCAAATATCCCATCTTCTCCAAATAATCATAATAATCGCCCAACATAGAATGGGTTTCACTATGCTTGACGTTATACTCAAACTGGATGACATCAACCTTGCCCTGTGCAAGCATTTTCTCAAAACCTTTGAGCACATGAAGGTCATAGCCCTCCGCATCAACTTTCAGAAGATTAATGCGCTCTATTTTGTTTTCTGCACAGTAATGATCTCCGGTCAAGCAAGGCGCCGTCAGAAGTTCGAACGCCATGTCCCCTTCACCCCTCACACCCGAAATCCCGTTGCGGGTTGGATCATCGGGATAGGATCGATATTCAATCTCACCAAGAACATCGGACAGAGCCGCATTGTTAATTTTCAGTTTTTGATTATCGCCATGACGCTTAAGACATTTTTCATACGTATCCTTGGTAACATCAAACAAATGCCCCTCATAGGTCTGTAAGCGCTCTACAACCATATCTGTGTAGGTTCCGATATGCGCGCCGACATCGAAATAAACAAAATCACCCTGATAATATCGCGCCAAAGCATCAAGAAAGTCCGTTTCTCCGTTCTCGTCAGAAACGTAAGAGAACCTAAACCCCTTATCTATATCGATATACATTTGGGCAAGAACAATCAATTTCCTGTGCAAGAAATCAACCGTGGACGCATGTGCCAGACATTTTTTTATAAACAGGTACTTTTTACTTAACATATCGATTCTTCTGCGCACGTAATGGCTTTATTTTATTTTCAATACCGCGTTAACATCCTTGAGCACATTCTGAAAGCGCCACCATAAAAACTTGAGCGGCGCATATTTGTACCACTGTACAAAATCAGACGGATAGCGCTCAGACTCAGTGGGGATCAAAAGGAAATCAATTTGCCGCCGGATGTATTTAGGCCCCGGCACCCGGACAAGCTTAAATTCATCATTGTCAGCATTCCGCGCCCCGCCGTTAATAAAGAAATGGTAATTACGTTCTTTAAAAAAACGCTCAAAATAGGCCGGATCGTCACCCGCGCGACGGATGTAATATTCAACATACTCAGAATAAATAACCGGCCGCGAAGCATCAATCGTCTTAACCGCAGACTTCAGAACATCGAGTTCCATGCCCTCAACATCAATTTTGATAAAATCAACGAGATCCGTAACGACATCATCCACCTTGATTAACTGCACTTCAATGGGGTCAACGGTGCCCGCCGGCGGCGCATCCACCAAAAAATCACTGCCAGAGCTTTTGTACTTATTCTTTCGTTCCTGCACAAACAAGGACCCCGATTTGGAGGAAACACCGTTATTGAATATTTCTCCCGTCAGGCCGTTATCCTTTATGTTCTTTTCAAGCATCTCAACCGTACGGGGGTTAGCTTCAAAGGCTATTAATTTCCCCTCCGGCCCCGCGGCATTTTTTAAGGGCACGGCAAAGGTTCCTATATGGGCACCGATATCCAAAACCGTATCCCCACCTTTGATGAAGCTTAAAACCATGCTGAGTTCGGGTCTTGTATGCGCGCCAAATTTTTGCGTTTGCACAATCGCCCGATCGTTTTTATACCCCGTATAAACGCCATAAGGTGATTCAACGGTCACCCACTCACTTTCTTCATTCCCTTGCTCGACGGCATATCCCAACGGTTCCAAGGGAACCCCCATACGCTCCTCCAATTTTTTATTGGAAGCTTCATAGCGCCGATCAATTTCATCTGTAATATTTTTCGACATTTCCACTTTTTCCTGAGTTCCCTTTTTAATCATTTGAATCAGAGCCTCGTAAAGCGGACGCGGCAACAATTCTGAAAACTTCACAGGGACCGGAACCCAACGGCGCAAACGGCGCAAACGGTTCGTCCCTGCACTATGCCCCGTATTTATAGCGGGTTTTTTCAAATGCAACAAAATGACTTTCTCATCCACCCCCAGAAAATCCGCCATTTTCCGTGCGTATAAGGTAGGGTCCACCGCCATTAATTCCATGGGCAAAACCAGAACATTCTCCGGCCCAAACAAATCGTCGTAAATACGGACCAGCCGTTCATAATGAATCAAGTCAGTAAAACGAAAAAAGCGAAGCTTATTCGTCTGCTTGTACCACTGCTCAAAAGAAACAGGCTTACCGCGGTGAATATCATGTGGCTCGAAAGGGTGATCGCGATACTGTGAGGATAAAATAGCCTTTTGCTCACGCACAATCATAACAATTTTAAGCTGCCCTCCGAACACCTTAAATAAGCGCTCAGCCTTGGTTACGGCATCCGGATAGCCAAACAAAACCCCCACAGCATACTCATAGCTAAACAAAGCCGGTTTATCCGGGCAAAGAGCATAAACAGCCTCTTTATCCTTCACACATGCCGCCCCATCAAAATTCAAACCATCGGTTTTGAAAAGGTTTATATAAAAACGATTGAGGAGCTCATGGCGTTTTTCATCATCTTCCGCCATATGAACACCCTGATAGGCATAGTCTTCCAAAAACGGGAAAAGCTGGCGCTGCAAAAATGTACTTCCCGATTTCGGGAACCCAATGTGAAAAACAGGCTTCATCATAGCTACATACGTTTCTTTTGTTTTATAGGGGCATGACCCTGGATTTCAGGGCCCTCAACAAATCATAAATCCACACCTGAATTTCAAAGACGGAGGGCCATGGCATAATTTTACCAATCGTACTTTGTAAAAGAGTATTTCCCAATCTTAAAATTTTATAGTGATAAAATATATTCCTTAGTTTTCCGCGCGGTGGAGAAATACACCCCTTATTTAACCCTTCAAATAAATCAATCCACCGGGGGACGACTGCTGAAAAATCATATTGCGCCTTAATTCGTTCATAGCCCGCCTTTCCAAACCTTTCTGCCATCTCCGGGTTCGCCAGACAACGGCAAATATTGTCGGCCAGTTGGTCTACCCCTCGCCCCAAAAGCCCCGTTTTTTTATGAAGAACCGTATCAAGCAAAGCGTAATAAGCGCCGCTAACAACGGCCGTTTTGCATCCCGACATTTCCACCGCGCTTACACAGCATGTCTCGGTTTTGCCCGTGGGATTCGCCACCCCGACAATCGCCCGGCGCAAAACATCAAATTTCTCCTTGCCCATTTGTCCATGAAATGTCACAGACGGATGGAGGTTTCCCGCCGCATCACACAAATAGGGCATAATATGTTCGCGCTCATAAGATTCATGCGCCACCCCCAATGGCCCAACTTTTTCATCTTCGCCGTACATCTTAACCGAACCAATCACCGACAAACGCGCACGGGGAAATTTTTGCAAAACTTTAGGCCATGCCGCCGCAAGAACGTGAAATCCCTTCATGGGTACAAGCGCCCCCATATAAGCCACCAACAACGGATCTTTCTCCGGCGTTTGATCGGGTGCAAGACAACTATCCAGATTAATACCGTTATCAATGTAAGCCAATTTAGGCTTTAGACGGGAATCCATCAGATAGTCATATTGCTCCCGCCCGACACAAACCAGCGCTTTAAAGTATTTTGAACACGCCATTTTCCGCAGGTGATCGGCACGCGGTGTCAACGCAGCCCGGCCAATGGAGGGCATTTTGATCCTGTCAATATGATCGAGAATATGATCCTCTTCACTCAAGCGCGGGCGAAAAACAAAGAAATCGGCACCGATCTCTTTGGCTTTCGAGGCCGCAGCCACGACATTATCGACTTGAAAAGAAGGAACGGAGGAAGGAAGCTTATCCGTATGGGCTGCCAAAATCACAGCCTCTATCTTCTCGCCTTGATATTTGTTTAAAAAATGGGGGAGCGCGGCATGAAGGTACGTCCCAGCCCCCGTGCCGGGATTACCCTGCTCCGGCTCAGAAAAATCTATCTTTGACAGGTGGCTATTATCGAGAAAAAAAGCGACCTTCATTGCTCCTCCTTCATGATGAAGTGTCCTTGGTATTACACCTACAACGGTTTTTAAAGTTTAAAAAGCCCTCCGCTCAATATTGGTATATTGTTTCGGGATAAATTGGTGTGTACATTAAGTTTCTCAGCATTCTACCGGAAACACGAAAAAACGTCAGTAATGCCTCAATTTAAAAAAGACTTTATTGCCTTGTCCGAGATCATCATGGATACAATTTTTGATGCTCTCATACCTTATCGCCCCCTATCCCGCTCATCACTCAAGGACATCATTTTCCCTACGTGGATTCCGGGGCACTATGTCTTAAATCAAAAAATGCAACGCGCCCAAATGCTATGCCGTCTGCGCGCTGCGGGGATAGACAATCCGGAAAAGCTTAAAATATGGTGGTCGCGCGGACTGGATAATTTCGGCGATGAGCTGATGCCTTATCTTTTAGGACACACCGCCGGCATTGACTGCCAATTCGATCGTCATAAAAGCACTATCGCCATCGGCAGCACCATTCGCTTTGCACACAATCATACAACGATCTGGGGGAGCGGCATTCTTAAACAAAACGAAACAATGAGTACGCACCCCCGCATTCTGGCCGTACGTGGCCCATTAACCCGCAAAAAAATGATCGCCAATGGCATAGAATGTCCGGAAGTTTACGGTGATCCAGCCCTCTTATTTCCGCTTTTTTATCCACCGAAAAGCGACACAAAAACGACACAAACTCTCATTGCCCCACACTTCAAACACACAGCGTTAATGAAAGCCCACGAGAGCTTTGATTACCTTGATCTTCATGTTCACGCAATCCGGGAAATCGAAAATATCATCGACAAAATCACCAGTGCGCCCTGCGTCCTGACAAGCTCCCTTCATGTATTTATTTTTTGTGTGGCCTACGGCATTCCCGTTGCCGTATTCAAACTTGAGGAGCAAGGAATTGGCGGAGACAACATCAAATTCGATGATTTTTGTTCCGGTGCCGGAATAGCCCCCATTACGATCCATACTCTTGATAACGACACCCCCGAAGGACTGAAAGAACTCTCTGCCAAAGCCAGGACATATAAAACAAACTGGTCACCGCTACCACTCTTGGAAAGCCTGCGCCCTTTATGCGATGGCCCTGCTCTATCCGCCTTCATCGAAAAACAAAAATCACAAAAAAATGCACAGCAATCAAAACAAACCTTTGACTAGGATCAGGATCCCATTAGATACTGCGACAACCGTATTTGAAAAAGGCTGCCACTCACAATGAAACAAAAAACAAAACGATGAAAAGACAACTGATACAAGCCTATATAAACACCATGGGGCGCTTCCCTTCCCTAAATGCCAAAATTTTAAACATGGCGCTCAAGGCTGGTGGCTATAACGTCCACCACCAAAACAGCGGCGAAGACCTTTTCGTGAAATCCATGGATAACCCGCAATTTTGCGTAGATGTTGGTGCCAACAGGGGGCAATACGCCTCTTTGCTTTTAGAACACACAAACGCGAAGATTATATCTTTCGAGCCCAACCCCATTGTCTTCGAACGCCTTGCCAAACTTGCTGCGGCGCACCCGGAAAGACTACAGGCTATTAATAAAGGCGTCGCCGATAAAAACACGACGCTCAATCTACATCATAGCGATGTAAGAAGAGATAAACGCGACGGTAGTGGCTTTGGCTCTTTCTCCGAAGAAGTTAAACAAATACCGGCTGTCGGCAGAGCCAACACAACAACCACCTCTGTAGAGGTCATTAAACTGGATGATTTCGCTCTTCCACAGGAGATTGATCTCATCAAGATGGATGTTGAGGGGTTCGAGTATGAAGTCTTAAAGGGAATGGAAAACATTATCCGGGATAAAAGGGTGAAATATATTCAACTGGAATATAATGCTCATCAATTCTACCGCGGCCATAACCTCGCTGAATTAGCCAAGTTAATGCCCGGATACCGTTGCTATCAACTCACGCGCTTTAACATGCTGGAACGCGATGCTTTCTTACCACAGACGCAATACTACGCGCTATCAAACTGGGTTTTTGTGCGGGAAGATATCAAGCTATAAAAGCCTCACGAATGTACCGCATGTGCCGCACGATATTGATCGGACAGGGCCCTATACCACATTTCCAGCAATACAATCCGATATAGCCCCTGCGCATTAATCGGCGCATTCCGCCCCTTACGGAATTCTCCTGCCATCTCCGGCAACATAATGCCCTGCTCAACCAAATGGCCGTTTTCAAGATGGTGAGCATAAGCTTCGGCCACACCGTAGGCCCAGACCCCTGCCGGTGCAATAAAACCGCTTTTGCGGCGCGCAATCGTCTGTTCCGGCAAATCACCTTTCAAAATCTCTCGCAACAAAGCCTTTTGACCGTCTTCATGATCGGGACGCGCCTTGCGCCGGGCCACGACTTTTTCAATCAAACGCACATCAAGCAACGGCAAACGCGTTTCAACACCGCTTGCCATACTGACACGATCACCGAGAGATAAGCTGTTCGAGGTCAACCACGTCTTGATATGCATATCCATGATCGTGATAGGGATATCTTCTTTCATCAAAGGGCGTTCCAAATGCGACGGGATATAGGCATTGCTTTTATCAATACCGCTCATCGCCGGACCATACCAATTTTCACCCACCTGCATATGCTTTGTGAATTCAGGCGCCCCCGTTACAGCCATATAGATCAGCTGCCCCGGCGGAACATCCTGATCTATACAGGCCAAAAGCTTGCGACAGAAAGCGCGGAAAGCATCAGGTACTTTGGTTGTACGAGACAGCTTAAACAAAAGCGTGTAAAGCGCTTTGATATCCGTAAACGGCCCCACAATCGTGGCAAGACTTTGGAAAAAGGCGCGCTGTTCATTAAGCGTGACCGCACTGCGGATACGGTCATAGCCCCAGAATATCTCATCCCCGCCGATCCCGGTTAACAAGACCTTTATCCCCGCATCACTACAGGAGCGCGGAACAGCGTAGTGACCAAAGGCGGCGATATCGGCAATCGGCTCATCAAGGATTGAAACAAGAGTTGGAAAAAATTCAACAAACTGATCGGTTGCCAGCTCCACCTCATTAAAACGGCAACCTAGAAATTCCGCAATACCTTTGGCCTCTTCACGTTCATCATAGGGCGGACGCCCCGGATAGCCGACACAAAAGGCCTGCATCGGATGATCGTACTGTTTAGCGGCAATCGCCGTAATCCCCGCAGAATCAATCCCCGCCGACAGAGCAACGCCAACCTCCACATCGGAACGCAAAGTCAACTTAACCGCATTATTAAGCTCTTCCCGAATATCTTGTTTGGTAAGGGAATCGTCCGCCTCAATCGTGCGCAAATCCCAATATTCAGTTTCTTCGTAAGACCAGCTTTCGATGTCCAAAACCGCATAATGCGCGGCGGGCAACTTATGCACGCCCGCCAGCAAAGTGAACGGTTCCGGTGTGTACTGATAATGCATATACATATCGACAGCGGAAGGATCAAGGCGCGGCATTTCCGGTAACAGGGGCACAAGCGCCTTGAACTCCGAAGCGAAAACAAACTGATTTTCGTCTTTAAAAAAGAGGAAGGGTTTTTCACCACAGCGGTCACGCGCCATGAAGAGTTTTTTTGTTTGCCTGTCCCACAAAGCAAATGCAAACATGCCGCGAAACATACCCAAAGCCCGCGCGCCCCATTGGATATAAGACTTCAGAACAACTTCCGTATCGCTGTGCGTATCAAAGACAACACCTTCGGTTTTCAATTTCTCTTTAATTTCAAGATAGTTATAAACCTCCCCATTATAGACGATCACATAGCGCCCGTCCTTTGTCTCCATGGGTTGGTGTCCCGCCGATGACAGATCAATAATGGAAAGACGCGCATGGCCAAGACTAGTGTGTTCGTCTTGATACAATCCTTTATCATCCGGCCCGCGATGGGCCATCCTTTGGATATCCCGCTCCTGCAAGGGAGTATCCAGACTGCTTCGCGCTATTCGTCCTATCAAGCCACACATATTAAAATCACAGCAGTTTGTTTTCTTTAAAATATGATAAAACCGCTGGATTAAGCCCTTCTTCAAGTCTGGGAGCGAGAAAGTCCCGGATCATAAGTTCTTCTTCATAGAAGGAATCCATTTTATCCGGCGGCGTACGTATAAATTTTTCAACCGTTCCTTCAGCGCTTTTTTCAGCATTATTGTTATCAATCGCCCGATGCAATAAATCCGGCTCCACTTTTCCGAAAACAAAGCGCGCCATTTTTCCCCAGTTCGGTATTTCCTCTAAATACTGTTCCGCAAACAAATCCGCATAGGTCAGAAAAAGTTTATTTGATTGACCGAGATTACGATAAACCTCATTGCTATACGTAATATAAAAATCCGCAAAAATCTGTTCGAGGTATTCCTCTATCGTGTACTGGAAATTCGGATCCTTTTTCTTGCGCCCCCTGTAGCGAGAAAAAGCCACTTTGGCCGGATGACGCGTAATAACAACAGCCGAACGAAAACTATAAAACTTCGGCAATACCACTTGCCCGCCAATCGCTTGCGTACAATGCGTCGGAACCAAATGATACCTGTCCTGCGTTCCGTATGCTTCCAATGGATTAGGCTGTTGCGCCCATATGCCTGTCGGATCCTCCCCCCGCAAAAACATGTCGTAGTGCCCCAACACGTTACATACCCAGCGCCGACCACTGAGTTGAAGAGAAACAAGAAATCTGTTTTTAAATTTAGAAAACATTAGGGACAAAACTCATTCATTCCGAGGTTAATATTGATAACCACACATCTCAATTTCGCGTTTAAACTGTTCGGCCACAAGAGCCTTTGTTTCATCATTGTACAAGTCATGGTAATCACGCACCTTTCTCAAGTGTGATTTGGCATGCGTTTCCTTCATGATATCAGCCAGATTTTCAGGATAGCCCATTCGCTCCGATAGCTCAGGAAGTGCCGTATCAAATTCCTCATACTTTATAACCTTATCCACCAACACATCGGAAGCATCCGTATAAAACGATAAATTAGAAGCCTTTTGCGCTATTCCACTGCGCACAAATTCATCGAAGGAAATATCGCGATTATATTTCATCCAAAAATAATAATACGAAACAACCCAGTCCCATGGGTTACGTTCAATCGTAAATTTAAAGTAAGAATTCCATATATCCTCATCCACCACAGCCCGTATTTCTTTAGCCGTCATATGTGCGTAATACTGACGGGGCCACGGCGGGAGGCTCGATATTCGCCCCGATTGCAAAAAACGGGAAACCCTCTTAAAGAATATCCCGTTCCATTTCTTGATGTCAGAAAGTCCGATTTCAGAGACCTTTTTCCGGTAATCACGGCCTACCCTGTAACCCCGCTCTTCACGGATAGCCTCTTCCGCGACGAGAGTGGCAACATCGTTTTCACCCAAATACTTGGAAAGAGCAATCTCCAGAGAAGTCCCCGCCACCTTTTTGGTCTTCACAAAAATAAATTTGTACTTATGAGAAATAATCATCTCTGATATTGATCCATTATAAATGGCCGAGCCTAAAAAAAATTAAAGGTCAATATAGGCTTTTGTATCAAAAACACAATGACGAAAAGCCATATTCCGGTTAATCTACCTTATTGGAACGCATACGGGACTGATTGAAAATTTTATGAATCTGGCAACGACTAAAGCAACGAATAATGAAAATACGGCCTCCAGAAAACAACTGGGAGGTCTCTTCCAAATCATAAAAGATATCGGGAAAATCCTTTCCTTTTTGTCAGGAAAGCGACGGGCGCAGCTCCTTGTTTTATTAGCCCTCCAAATTTTAGGAGGGTTTGCAGAAATTTTAAGTCTGGGCGCATTACTACCATTTTTATCAGCGATCAGTAATGCTAAGACTCTTTTAGAAAAACCAGAAATACAGCCCTTAATCACATTCCTGAACATCACGGATCAAAAAAGCCTGATTATCTGTGCATCTATGGCTTTTGCCGGGGCGTTTACATTTGTGAATTTGTTCAAAATATTTTTGTTGTGGCTTCAAAACCGCATGACAGTAGCTCTAGGCTGTGATGTCAATAAACGCTTTTTCGACCGCCTGTTACATCAAGATTTCGAATATCACCTAAACACCAACAGTGGCGCCTTGATTAGCCGCACCTTTGTTGATCTTGGCGCTATCCTTCATTTTATCGGCGGAGCCACGATGATATCAACACAGAGCATCGCCATCGCCGCCATTGTTTCCGCCATCATTTATTACAACGCCGCCGCTGCCATCCTTATATTTTCAACAACACTCATCCTTTATTTCGGCGTTGCCAATCTAAACAAGAAACAAATGGTCAAAAACGGCCATCTCGTTTCCGACAACCGGAGCATAACAGTACACAACCTCCAAATTGCTCTCGGTGGAATTCGCGACGTTCTGCTCGACAACAAACAAAAAGAATTCGTCAACCGCTATACCGTTGCGGACCGCGCCTTTCGCAAAGCCTCCCAAAACACCCAGCTCTTAAGCATCCTACCACGCCACATTATCGAGATTGCCGGAGTTACAATTCTGGTATCCGTCGCCGCGTTTTACAGTATTTCCGAAGAAGGCATGTTCGGCGCCTTACCGCTTATCGGTGCTTTAGCGATGGCCACCATTCGAATCCTACCGGCTGCACAAACGGCCTATAATTCTTATGCCCGCATGCAGGCCGTCCATGTTTCTGTCGAACGCGCTCTTGAAATTTTGGAGATGGAACCAAAGCTTTCCGTCCCCACACCGGAAAACGCCATTCTTCCGCCTCACAGCGCCATTGATTTATCCGATGTCTGGTTCCGTTTTCGAGGATCAGGAAAAACCTCTGCGACGTCCGAATGGATACTGAAAGGCGTTAATATCTCCATTCCTGTCAACAAAACCGTTGCCTTTGTCGGCAAAACGGGGAGCGGGAAAACAACCATTTCCGATATCGTCTCCGGGCTCCTGATCCCCGAGAAGGGCCAACTGCATGTCGATAGCACCCCGATTACGGCACAAAATCTGGCAAACTGGCGCCAGCATGTTGCAAGCGTCCCGCAATCCATTTTCCTGATTGATGCCAGCGTAAAAGAAAATGTTGCCTTCGGGGAAACGCCTGCAAAGATTGATTTTGAAAAAGTCAAAAAAGCCTGCGTTATGGCGCAAATTGACGAGCTTATCCAAGAGCGTCCCCAGCAATATGATGAAGTCATCGGCGAGAACGGCCTGCGCCTGAGTGGTGGGCAACGCCAGAGAATCGGCATCGCACGCGCGCTGTACAAAAATGCCACCGTTCTTGTTCTGGACGAAGCCACAAGCGCCTTGGACAACAAAACGGAAGCCACGGTTATGGAGACTATTGCCAACCTTCACGGGCAACAGACAATTCTGATTATTGCGCACCGGCTGGAAACAATTAAAAAAGCCGATTTGATTTTCGAAATACAAGAGGGGCAAGTTGTCGCCCAAGGCACATACGACGAACTATTAGAAAAATCGGAAAGCTTCAGAGAAATCGCACTTAAACAAAACAAAGAGACTTAAGATCAGCTCTCGTTATAGCACCACAACAGCGGTTTATCCGTTTGCGTCCCGGGAATTTGGCCAATGTTTTCATAGCTTTTCTCAAGCACTGCCAGCACTTTATTTTCATCGCAATAACGGGGATGTATCTCAATAACAAGCGCCTTCACACGTTCTTTGAGCAAATCAGCGCCCCCTTTCAAAAACGCCTCTTCCGCCCCCTCTATATCGATTTTCATCAAATCTACAGAACCGTCAACCCGATCGAGCAGCGTTTTAAGAGAAATGCAAGGAACACTGACATGACCATCTTGCGATACTTTATGCCCCATTGTATCACCTTCGCACGAAAAGCTGATTGTCTCATCATCCTTCCACGCTGCTTTGTGCAAAACGTTCCAATCGTAGCCACTCCGCCGCGCAAAGGCTGCATTTTTTTCCGCCACAGCAAAGGTTTGGGGGTCCGCTTCCAAACCCAAAATTTTCGCTTTAGGGAAACGACTAAGCAGCCACAGGGAAAAACAGCCAATATGATGCCCCGCATCAACTATGCGGGCCTGAGGGTTTTCCTCTAAAAAATCAGACAAAAACCGGTATTCTTTGTGAAACAAAACCTCTTTAATCGCTTCAACATCGGCCGAGCGAAAATCAAAAGGAAGCCCTTCAAAAGCTCCCTTCATCGTAAACGCAGGATTCCGCTTACAACGCACAAAGCCGTAAACAGCGCTTCCGTAACTGCCGGTAAAACGTGAGGCACATGTAAGGCGCGCATGCGCCCCTTTTATCCTGGTGTATATACTCATAGTTCTCAGGATGCTTTCTGGACAACAACGGGGCCCTTCATAGGTTCCGGGAGCAAACCTTCCGCCTCAAGCTCTTTGAAGTAAGCAATCGTTTTCTTCAGCCCTTCCTCCAGTTGAACAGCCGGTTCCCAGTTCAAAAGCGTTTTGGCTTTTGTAATGTCAGGACAGCGCTGTTTCGGATCATCACTAGGCAAAGGCATATAAGCCAAACGGGAGGTGCTTCCCGTCAAGGCAATAACCTTTTCCGCCAGTTCCTTAATTGTAAACTCGCCGGGATTGCCGAGGTTAATCGGCCCCGTCACATCGTCGCCCGTGTTATCCATCATTTTCACAAACCCGTCGATCAGGTCATCCACATAACAAAAGGAGCGCGTCTGACTCCCATCGCCGTAAATAGTGATATCCTCATTATGAAGCGCTTGAACGATAAAATTGGACACTACGCGCCCGTCATGCGGGTGCATATTGGGGCCATACGTGTTGAAAATCCGGGCCACTTTAATCTGCAAACCCAATGAACGGTGATAATCAAAGAAAAGCGTTTCCGCACAGCGTTTTCCCTCATCATAACAAGAGCGCACACCGATAGGATTGACTTTTCCCCAATACTCTTCTGTCTGGGGATGGACTTCGGGATCACCATACACCTCACTCGTCGATGCTTGAAAAATCTTGGCATCAAGACGCTTGGCAAGCCCCAGCATATTAATCGCACCATGCACAGATGTTTTAACCGTTTGAATAGCGCTATTTTGGTAATGAACGGGAGAGGCGGGGCACGCCAGATTATAAATTTCGTCTACCTCCACATAGAGGGGGAAAGTGACATCGTGACGTATATATTCAAATTTCGGGTTATCCATCATGGGATAAATATTGCGTTTCTGGCCCGTATAAAAATTATCGACACAGATAACTTCATGACCGGCGCCAAGAAGCTTTTTACACAAGTGGGAACCCAAAAATCCACCACCACCCGTCACCAGAATCTTTTTACTCATCGTGTTCAATTCCTCGATAATCCGAATATCTTACGTCTGATAGGTAACAGAAGATGCAGGAGGCGTCCAGATTTTATACATTTTCCTGTATAGCCATAACAGTATCTTATCTGCTAAATTCAGCTCCATGAAATACGTTATCCACATTGGCCAAAGCAAAACGGGCACCTCTTCCCTTCAGTCCTTTTTGGCCCGAAACCGCACCGCATTGGCACGCAGAGGGATTTTATTTCCCGACGTTCTTGTCAATGGCACACCATTAAATGTCGTGGAACATAATGCCGTTGCCGAAGCGCTGGCCGGATATTACATGTACCCGGATCTATCCCCGGAAGAATATTTCAGACAATTCGAAGAACAGGCAAAAACGCAAAACTGCGACACTATGATCGTAAGCGCAGAGAGTTTTTTCGGCGCGCCTCAAATCTGGCGCGTCCCGGATGAAGAACATTTTTGGAAAGCACAAACCAAAAAAATAAAAAACCTATCCGCATTTATCAAACAGCACGACATTCACATTGTCGTCTATTTGCGCCACCAAAGCGATTGGTTTGAAAGCGCCGTCAGCCAAATCATTCGAACGGCGGGCCTCCTTGGGCACCATGTCTACGACAATGACGAACAGCTCTTTTCTTTTTTAAAACCTCATATGGACTACGGACGTATCCTCTCGCTCTGGAGCGATGAATTTCCAAATGCGCACTTATCGGTCATACCGTTCGATGGCAACACCGTGGATAATTTCTGCGCCCGACTTGGCATTGAAACGGCGGGGCTTCTTGTCCCCGAAACCAAGGAAAATATCACTTGGGACAAACGCTACATATGGCTTAAAAACAAGCTCAACCAAAACAAAAAAGGGAAGACTAAGGAGCGCGTTATCATGCACCTTCTCAGCGAGTTGAACAAATCCCTCCCCTCTGTTCAAAAATATCAAATCACCCCGGAACTCAGGAAAGAGATTTTTTCCTTTTATGCGCCTCTCAATGAGGAACTGTCTCAAAGACATCACATCAAAACACCGAATGCGCTGACGGATCATCAGCCCGCGCGCACCTACTCAGCCATCACGGACAAGGAAAAACAAGAGGCTCTCACCGCTTACAAGCGCGCTTTTTACGCCCCAAAAACTCTTATACTCTTCGCCCGTTATGCAACCGGCGCCTTTTTAAGAGCCTATCTTCCCTTTGTAAACGCCCTCCTAAAACGCTTTATAAAGTAAGCATCCATCGTAAAAACCATGTGACACCGTTCACTTAAACTCATAATATAACTTCCAATTAAAAATAGCAGACTCTAAGGAGATTTCGAGACATGAGCACTGTCGCAGAGCATATCATCGACCCGCCCCTGCCCACATGGAAACGTTATCGCGCTCTATTCTGCAAAGAGAAAAATTTAAGCATCCCGCGCAGTCTGCAATATGAACTGATTTCACAAAAAATATTCAAGGGGAAAACATTGGATTTCGGCGGCGGTGACAAAGCAATTTACCGCGCACTCCTGCAATGTGAAGACTATGAATCTGTTAACATCGACCCCGCTATGGAGCCCACATGGATTACACAAGTCGGTGATACGCTTCCTTGTCCCGCTGACACTTACGATCACGCCATATCTTTAAATACGCTTGAACACGTTTATGAACCCAAGCCCATTGTAAAAGACATATATAAAGCGCTTAAAAAGGGAGGATTGTTTACCTGCGGGACACCATTCTTACATCCTGTTCACGCTCACCCGGACGACTTTTTCCGCCCCACAGCCAGTTGGTGGTTTCAAACACTCACCGAAACGGGCTTCACAGACATTCGTATTCAACCGATTTTATGGGGTCCTTTTTCAACCGGGATTGTCTGCTCCAGCGTGCCCGGACCTTTCAAAAAGCTAAGAATACACTTCAACCTTCTTCTTGACTGGTTTTATACCAAGCTCTTGTTCCGGAAGGGAGAAACACGCTTTGAAGGCCCAAGCGGTCGGCAAACACAAGACCATGCCCTTGCCTATCTGATCGAAGCACAGAAATAGCACCCACCAATCATCATGACTGTAAAAGCGCTTCCCACTGGCCAACAATGCTCTCAGCATCGAATTGGCGGGACGTTTCCTGTCCCTTTTCCCCATACGACACACGTAAAGAGGGATCGCCCATCAATCCATCCAAAGCCCTTGCCATAGCTTCGACACGATCCCGAGCGGCAATCAATATACCGTTTTCACCATCGGTAATCAGCTCATTCGTTCCCGGACAATCGGCGAACCCTATCACAGGCAAGCCATGCGCCATAGCCTCTGCCGTGGCCAAACCGAAACTTTCATATAAAGACGGCAAAGCAAAGATATGAGCCTTTTGATAAACGGCAGAAATATCCGGCGTGCTCCCCGGCATAAACACACGGCCATCGAGGTTCATGTCCTTAATTAATGTTTCCAGTTCCGCCCTTAAAGCCCCCTCGCCAATAATCGTTACATCCCAGTCGGGATATTCATCAGCCAACCGTGCAAATGCCTGAATGAGTGTTTTTTGATCTTTTTGCGGATCAAGACGCCCCACCGTCAAGATCGCCTTACGCTGGCCTTCTTCGCCTTTCGGGGCGGCCTTCTTTTCAGGAATTAGAACGGGATTCGCCAAAGGCACCATCTTGCCCTGCAAAAAACGGGGGTAATCTTTTTTAATTGTCTCCGAAAGCACCGTAATTTTTTTAACAAACAAACCAGCCAAACAGAGCAACACGAATTCCATCCGCCGTGTTTTGTAATGCGCGGGCACGATATGTTCGCTGGCAATAACAGGTATTCCGGTCCCCAATAGTGCAAAAGCCATCAACACAAAACTACTGTGCATAAACGCAACGACAACATCGGGTTTTTCATCGAGAACCGTTCGCCGCATCGCTTTTATTCGAGACAATGTTTCGCCTAAGGTGGCCTGTTTTTTAGTATTACCGATCCCCAACGATAAACGCCTGACCTTATCATGTAACGGATAGAATGATTGACCGCCCGGCTGGTCAAACGTCAAAACTGAAATATCATGGTCACGGTCAACCAGCCCCGCCGTCACATCGGCAAGAACCCGTTCCGCCCCCCCCTTTACATCATCGAGAGTTTTAATCGCAAACAGAATATTCATGCAGCACGAGCCTTTAGACCATCAACAATCAGAGAGGTATCGGCATCCGGAAAATCCCAAAGAGAACTATCCTGCATATCGGCATTTGCGCGGCTCCTCAGGATAAAACCATCTTCCTGCTTATAAGGAATTTGCACAAGCATCCCGTCCTGACGATACCCCTCCAAATGCGCGGCCTCAAAGCCTGCCTGCCGGATTAGCTCTTCCAATATCTCCGCATTCAAAAGCTGTTTGTGGTCTGCCGCATCATCACCAATACCGTTAATCCCCACATGCTTAAGATAGGTTTCATCCGGGTTAAAACCATCCGGCACCGCAATCCGCACGCGCCCGCCGTCAATCAAATGCTCATTAATCAAAGCCAGCGCCGTTTGAGCCTCTTCG
Source organism: Alphaproteobacteria bacterium (assembly GCA_050297015.1). Classification (GTDB taxonomy): domain Bacteria; phylum Pseudomonadota; class Alphaproteobacteria; order Micavibrionales; family Micavibrionaceae; genus JACKJA01. Next base: position 105,343 of record JBNKRZ010000011.1, read on the forward strand.
TAAGTCAAATGCTCGAAAACATGTTCGGCAACCACATGAGAGAGTATACGTTTCCCCTGAAACACTTTGCGCCAATCTTGTGGTTTCGTAATATCAAGCCATTGCTCATTCGTGGAAAGCCACCCCGGCTGGTAAGTCTCCGCCGCACCCACAATGATTTTAATCACGTCCCCCGCACGCACAGCACGCTTTATCTTGTGATAACGGTAGGAGTACTTCACAAACTTTATAAGCGCCCGAATGCGCTTTTTGATCCATACCGGCAAAATTTTTCGTAACAGGGATTTCATCGTACAGCTTCCTTCAGGGTGTTCTCCCACATATCATAGACTCTTTCCGGGCGATAGAGCTCCATGCTCTGAAATGCTTTTTCCTTCATTCTTTCTCTTAATAATTTATCCTGCATCAAACGTGCGAGAGTATCCGCCAGAGATTTCACTTCGTCTTCCGGTTTTTCCTTATTTTCGGCAAGAAAACCATTTTCCCCGCTTACAATCAATTGATTAACCCCGGCGCATTTTTGAAAACCAACACTCGGCACGCCATGCGCCAAAGCCTCGGAAAGTGTATTGGGGAACCCCTCCCACAGAGAAGGAATACAAAAAATATCGGCCTGACGATATAAGCCTTCCACATCCTTTACCGCACCCAACAACTCTATCCTCTCACCCGCATTGCGTTCTGTAATAAGCTTTTCCAGCGCTTCTCTCTGTTCTCCCTCCCCGGCGATAACAAGCCGCCAATCGGGAAACGTCTCAGCCAAAAGTAAAAACGATTCAATCAGAGTTTTAAAATTTTTCTGGAAGCTTAAACGGCCGACGGTCAACAAAAGCGGGCCGCCACTTTCCTTTTCATCTTTTTTAACGGAAGTATCCGCCGGACGGATAGCATTGGGGACTGCCCTGATTTTAGAACGTAAAAAAGCGGGATATTCCTCACGGTAAGCTTCAAATTGCACCGTTACCAATTTGGCCAAACGAAGACTTTGAAAAAAGAATCTTCTACGGTTTCCCGCCTTTGTAAAATCCAAGATCGAAAGGGCATTTCTGATCGCAGCGATGACGGGAATTCCTATTCCCACCGTATAAAGCCGCATAGACAAAAATGTTCCTTGTTGAAATGCGAGGATCACATCGGGCCGGGAATCCCGCACGACTTGCCGCACTTTCATCATACGCTGTAAGCGCAGGTGCCAGCCTGCTTTCTTCATATGATCGCCCATTCCCAACTTGAACCATTGCACCTTATCATCCATCGGATAGAAAGTGCGGGCATTCTCGTGATCCCATGTTAAAAAATAAACCTCATGCCCGCGAGCGACCATTTCATTCATCAAGCCAATCGCCTGCCGCTCTACACCGCCCGCCATGTTATCAAAGGCCCGACAAGCCACCATCAATCTCATTGCTTTTTTCTCATCTTTATTTCATGCATCAAACGCCGCGGCCCGGTCTGTAGAAAATGCCCCGCGACCTTAAAAGGATGACGCACAAACACCTTCATCAGCGCCCAAAACATCTTTCCGTGTTCACCCTGAAAATGGTAGTAGCGCACCAACGGCCAACGCCGCGCATACTCATAACGCCCCACAGATTGCAGATACGCTTTATGCTTCTCCGCAAGCTGTATTTCAGCTTCCATGTTTTTAGCGGGTGCCTTATCGCCGCCTTGCGTCGCGTGCTGGATAAACAGTTTTTCCGGGCAGCCGATAAAATGTCCCCCGGCCAGCGCCAAGCGCACGGCAAAATCAACATCCTCCACACGCCGGAATGAGGGATCGAATCCGCCCACTTCATCAAACGTGCTTTTCCGCGCCATCAGGGAGCAGCTTGGCGTGCCCGTGCCGTAAAACCATCCGGGCTTTTTACCGTAGAACATCAAGTAATCCGCCATTCCCGGCCCATGGGGCACAATGGGACGAGAGCCAATCGCCTGTAAATCCACCTGATACCCGTTCGGGTAAAGCCGTGTGCCGGACGCGTAGCAAGCCACCAGTTTTGCGCCGACCTCCTGTTCATGCGCCATGATCCGCTCATACTGGTTTCTTACCCGCTCCGGTAGAGATTCATCATCATCGTCAAAAAATGCGAGGAACGCGCCTTTGGCATTTTCCACGATTGTTTGGCGCGCGCCCGCCGGACCTTTATTGACCTCATGGCAAATCAAACGGGCATTATCATGCCCCTTAACCGCCGCCTGAGCCACCGCCACAGAGCCGTCCGTCGAGCAATCATCGACCACCAAAACCTCCAGCGCGGGCCAATCCTGCGCCAGCGCACTGCCCACCGCGCGGGCTATCGTATCCGCCGCGTTGTAACAAGTAATGCCAATGGTAATCAGGGGCTGTTGATTATTTTTTCTCATTATGGAACTTGCTGAATCTGACATTAAACCCGGCATTCGGCAAGGCCCATATAAACCTTTTCGCGGTTAAAAGGGGATGAGTAACAAACAGCTTCAAAATCTTGAGCAAAAACAGCCCCCTACGCCCTTCCAGAAAATCGTACTTCGCCGCCAACCATGCCCGGCAAAACGGATAAGACGACACACCGGAAATAAAATCCCGGTGCTTATCGAGAAGCTGCATCATGCAACGGCGCTCCTCATCCAATTTTTTATCCGAAGCCAAAGTCATGGTCTGCGTGACAAGCGGTTCCTCCAGCCCCGCGAAATGCGCCCCGGCCAGCGCCGCGCGAATATTGAAATCAGTATCTTCACTACGCCGAAACGCTTCGTCAAACCCACCCAAATCACGATAAACAGACGTTCGCGCCATTTGGGAACAGGTCGCCGTCGAGCCGAACACACCGGGGAAGGGCCTCCCCGTCAAAGTCCTTTCAGCCACGGCGGAACCATAGGGCGCGCGCGCACCTTCATCCATGCCCATTGTGGCCTCATAGTGCTGCGTACCATCGGGATAGGCTTGCGTGCGGGCCGCATAACAAATCACCGGCGCGCCGGAGGCAAAGTCCCGCTCATAAGAAACAATCCGCTCATATTGCCGTGCCAACCGCTCCGGCATGCTTTGATCGTCATCGTCAAAAAAAGCGATAAATTCACCACGCGCCTCGGCAATGATTTTATTCCGACTCGCCGCTACGCCACTGTTTTGAGGCTGCCTGAAAATACGAAGTCCCGGACGGCCTTCACCTTCCCATTTTTGAAGCAGAGCCGCCGTCCCATCGGTCGAACAATCATCGACAACAATAATCTCTTTATGCGGCCAGTCCTGCGCCCAGGCCGAATCCAGCGCCCGCTCAAGCGTCTCCACCGCGTTATAAGCGGTAATACCGATGGTAATAAGAGAATGGGAGCTATTCATTACACTACCCTCAACCTCTCCTGTAGCGTTCGAAAATCATCCGGCGGGGGGGCCTCAAAGCTCATTTCCTCACCGGAAAGCGGGTGGATAAAGGAAATCCGGAAAGCGTGGAGAGCCTGTCGCGGGAAGTTCATAATAAAATCGGTCGCCTCCGGGCTATAGCCGCCTTTCTTAAGGGCCGCCGCCATCGCCGTAGGCTGCGCGCCGTAGAAAGGATCGCCCATCAACGGATGACGAATATGAGCCATGTGAACACGAATTTGATGAGTACGCCCGGTTTCCAGCTTACATTCGATCAAGCTGGCCGCCTTGCCGTAAGTGTCTTTAATTTCGTAATGTGTTACAGCCTCCCGCGCGCCGCTATGGCTGGTCACAGCCATTTTCAGACGGTTAGTTGGATGACGGCCGATAGGTTGATCCACAGTGCCACAACGTAAATCCGGCACGCCCCAAGCCAGCGCGCGGTAACAGCGGCTTAATGTGCGATCGGAAAGCTGAGCACTCAGCCCCGCGTGAGCCTTATCCGATTTAGCCGCAAGCATCAGGCCGCTGGTATCCTTATCCAGACGGTGGACAATGCCGGGCCGCCGCACGCCGCCTATCCCGGACAGGCTGTTCCCACAATGATAAAGCAGAGCGTTGACGAGCGTGCTCTCCCAATTCCCCGCGCCGGGATGAACGACAAGCCCCGCGGGTTTATTGATAACGAGCAAATCGTCATCCTCATACACGATATCCAGCGGAATGTTCTCGGCACGCGGCGTATCGTCAACCGGCGGCGGAATGGCAACGGTTATACTCTGGCCTGTTTTGATTTTATGCGCCGGGGCGCGACAAGGCGAATCATTAACCGTCACAGCCCCCTCCAAAATCAGAGCCTTAATCCGGGAACGGGAAAGATCAGTGCACTGTTCGGCTAGAAACTTGTCGAGGCGGGCGAGATTATCCCCCTCCTCCACCTGTAAAGTGAGACGATCAGCAACATTATCCATGATTAAAACCGTTTCTTTTTATGACAGGGATCTTCGTATAAATCCAAAGGTACCCCGACAAAAAGCCAGCCTTCGTGAACGGGTGGCTCTTCCTCCGGCGCCGCTTCCGTTTCCTCCTCAGGTTCGTCTTGCTCTTCACTCTCAGCGGCGCTGCCAGAAGCATCCCCTTCCTCTTCATTCAAAATAGTCTCAATGGGCGGCGGCTGGGCATCATCTTCGATAATGGCCGTAACAATGCGCTCTCCATTCCCGCCGGAGAAAAAGTCCGTGGCTGTCGCCTGACGGCCCGTAATGTAGGATTCATCCTGAAGCATAACCCCACGCGGCGAAAATGTTAAAAGACGGATATGATCGCGCTGATCTGAATCCTCAAGCGCAAAAGCATTCATCACCATGTTGATCCGGCCGTCTTTTTCCGCCTGCACGGCTTTTCCATCAAAGACGAAATCGTCATGCCGGTAATAACGCTGCCAAAGAACCTCCCCGGTGGGGTCGAGAGCCATAAGCCACGCCGCAGGCGGCGTATCATCCAGCGGCGTTGTCTGCCCCGTCAGGATAATATTGTCCTTCATCCCAGCAGCGGCCTTCTCTCCCAAAAGAGGAAAAGGTGCACCCATCGTCAACTTTGCCGCCTTGCCGCGCGGATAAGTGCGCTGCCACAGGATTGTGCCATCATGCCCCAGATGCAAGACCCAGCCCCCCATGCGCCCGTCTTCCTGCCGGATTTCCCCGGCAGCGATATAGCTATCCTCGTCATAGGGGGTCAGCGTGACAATCTGGTTGGGGATGCCGGGACGGTACGCGCGTTTCCACTGAATATCCCCCTTGGCATTCATACGGATTAAAAGGCCGTTCTTCTCACCGTTTTCATCTCTCTGAAACGCATGCGCTACAACGATAAACCCCTTACCATCCAATGCCGGAATTAAGCTGGTCGCACGGTAATTATACGTATCGCTTTTGATGATTTTTTCGCGTTTGAGCGCCAAATCCTTATCATACCATGTTACACGCATTTGCTGCTGCTCTTTACGCGCCCCGGCAACCATATTGGAAACCACAATATAACGCTCTCCAAAGGCTATAACTTTGACAGGTTGCTCTCCTGCTTTAGCGGCGTAAAATTTCTCATTTACCGCCCGGCCGCGGCGATTCAATTCGGCGAGATAGGTTTCCTTGGCATGATGGTCTTCTTTGTCTAGTTTGCGCCCCACAGTCATCACTGTGCCCCCCTCCAGCGGCACACCCGATGCCATCTGGACCATGGCATCACGGTCGTGATAATTCGCATCCCAAAGCGTGGGGAAACCAAAACGCGGCAACAAAAGTGTTACAATCACCTCGCGGGTGGCCTCACAGACCTGCGCATAGCTTTTACCGGGAAGCACAGCCGGAAGCAGTGCCAACGAAAAAATAATAGACAGCAGGGTAGTTTTTGTGGTGTTCATAGCGCTCTCATATTCTTGATTTTTTGAGTATACTATGCCTGTGATGGAAAATACAGAGAGCGCGAAAATCCTGATTATCAGCGATGCATGGCGGCCCCAGATCAACGGGGTGGTGCGCACTTACGAATTTTTATCCGCAGAGCTGGAAAAAGCCGGACACACCGTGCGTGTCATCGGTCCGGCTGATTTTCCCGCCCGCATGGCCCTGCCCGGCTATAGCGAGATTGAGCTGGTTTTACTTCCCTACCGGCGGCTGGCGCGGATGGTTGAAGATTTTTCCCCGGACTATCTGCATGTCGCAACGGAAGGACCGCTGGGCTGGGCGGCACGGCGCTATGCGATCAAGCACGGATTGACATACACCACGGCTTACCACACCCAATTCCCCGATTATGTGGCCAAGCGCGTCGCACGGTTTATCCCCGCTCTTCGATCGTGGACGCACCGAAAAGTTACAGCTCTCATACGGCATTTTCACAAACCAGCCGGAGCCATAGTCGTCACGACCCCCAGCCTTAAGGAAGAACTGGAAAGCAAAGGGTATGAACGCCCGATGCATTGTCTGGCCCGCGGCGTACCGGTGGAGCTGTTTTATCCCGGCCCGCCCGATGCACTCCACGATGTGCCGCGGCCCATCGCACTTTATGTCGGGCGTGTGGCTGTTGAAAAAAATCTGGAGGATTTTTTGGCAATGGATTGGCCGGGCAGTAAAGTCATCGTCGGCGAAGGACCGGATAAACCCTCTCTGCAAAAGAAATTCCCCGAAGCACTTTTTGCCGGGAAAAAAGTCGATAAAGAACTGGCCTCCTATTACCGTTCGGCGGATTTATTCGCGTTTCCATCCCGAACCGATACGTTTGGTATCGTTTTAATTGAGGCCCTGGCAAGCGGTTTGCCCGTGGCGGCTTACAACGTAACCGGCCCGCGCGATATTATCACCCACCCTCATTTGGGATGCTTGCATGAGGATCTTTCTACAGCGGCTCTGGAAGCTCTGAAACATGCCGACCGGGCAGAGGACCGCCACGCTCATGTGCGGGCGCACTACACATGGCCGGCCGTGGCGCAACAGTTTATGGATATCCTTAAAAAGGTCGGCGTTACCGGCGCTCCGAAGAGTTAAGCCTCTTAAGCCTCCCGCATCAATTCATGATACAGGCCAAGAAAAGCCGGATATTCGTGGGCAATCACATAAGTCGGAATGGCCTGTAGATAATCCTCAAAGCGGCCTTTACGCTCGAATTCCTCACGAAAGCGGGAATAGTCAAAATACGTGCCCAGCGGGTTGAGAATGCTGCCGACGAGATAAATTCCACCTTGCGCGCCAATGGTCAGCGCCAAATTCCCGGCAACCGTTCCCAAAAAACCCATCATCAGATCAAGCGCCTCAACACACAACGGGCAGCTCTTATCAAGGGCAGCGGCGCTAATGGCCTCCGGCGTACGATCGGGCTGGTCTTCCAAGCCGTCAAGAGAGCGCAAGGCGTTATAAACATTAACCAGCCCCTTTCCCGAACAAACACGCTCGGCGGAAACGTGGCGGTATTTAGCGCGCAACACGGCAAAAATATCGAATTCCCGCTGGGTTCGCGCCGGCATCGTTACATGCCCGCCCTCACCGGGGGCAGCGCGATAGCCTGCGCCATCCCAAAACAAAGACGCCATACCCAGCCCGGTCCCCGGTCCTGTCACGCCAATGGGGGCGTGCTCTTGCGCCGTTCCACCGCTGACCTGCCGGAATTCACCCGGCTTGAGATGAGGCACTCCCAAGGCCAACGCTTCAAAGTCATTAAGCAATTTCAGCGCCTCAAACCCCAGCGTCTTGCGCGTTTCCTCAACAGAAAAAGCCCACGGCAAGTTGGTCATTTCAAAACGGTCACCCTTCACAGGTCCGGCCACACAGAAAAGCGCCTTTTCGATTTTCCCGTTATAGCCAAGCTCTTCCAAATAAAAGCGCACAGCATCGCTCAAGCCCTCGTAATCAGCGCATTTTAGCGTTTTCTCCTCACGAATCCCGGCGCCATCCGCCAGCGCAAAACGGGCATTTGTGCCGCCTATATCGCCAATCAATCCTGTTTTTTCGCTCATCTAAGAATGCCTTGCATCGTTGTATTTTCTACGCAAAAGAAGAGCACAAAACGACAGCTTTGCAAAGAGCTCCCCCCCCTTTTATGAGCCCACCACCCAAAAAACATTTGCATAAGCGCCCCCTTTTTGCGCTATGCTACCGACACGTTTTACATTTTTGGGGAAGGGGAAAAGTGGCGAAAATTCTGGTGGCAGACGACGATTCATCTATGCGTCATTTTCTGAGCATGGCTCTGCGCCGCGCGGGGCATGAGGTCGAAGCCGCCGAAGATGGGCTGAGCGCCCTCCGCCTGCTGGAAAGCGGCACGTCCTTTGACCTGCTTTTAAGCGATATCGTTATGCCGGGGATGGACGGACTCGAACTATCGAAAAAGGCCGGCGCGCTCTGTCCGTCTTTGCGGGTAATGTTTATTACGGGCTTTGCCGCCGTTGCGATGAATAATAGCAACCACCCGGATAACAAAGCCTGCGTCCTGTCAAAGCCGTTTCACCTGAAAGAACTGGTCGATCAAGTCGAAAACCTTCTTGCTGCCTGAGAAACCTGACAAAAAAGACTTGAAATCTACCCCATAACTGCTTATTGAATACCCACCTCATTGGTCACGGGCGGTTAGCTCAGCGGGAGAGCACTACGTTGACATCGTAGGGGTCACTGGTTCAATCCCAGTACCGCCCACCATTTTTCTAAATCCTGATTGTATATTAGATACATAGCTCTGTAGTGTTTCTAGGTGTGTCATAAAGTGAGGCATCGCCATGACACTAGCAAGTTATTTAACTTTATCTCGTCACAACATTTACTATTACCGTTTCCCTATCCCGAAAGACCTACACCCCGAACACAAAAACAATACTCAGCAAGGGTTTGAGGTGTTTTTAGCCCGAAAGTGGACCGTATAGGAGAATAGGCATCCAAAAACGATCCAAAAAATAGATAAACTATTTCACTTAAAGATAACTCCTTATTTCCTTGACCTTAGCCTGATAACCTGTCACTATTCCACCCAGTTTGACAAATGCTGTCTTTAAGGCACGAGCTTACAGAAAATAGTATCCGGTACTCAAAAGGGTACGTGAACGTCAAAAACTCATTTTTCCGACAAGTTCCATTTTGAAAAACAACGCTCTGGCATTGTGCTTGAAGCGTAATAATCATATTTGAACAAAAGGAAAAAAATATGACAACGACTACAGGAACCGTTAAGTGGTTCAACGATCAAAAAGGCTTTGGCTTCATTCAACCAGATAATGGCGGTGAGGACGTATTCGTTCACAGAAGCGCCGTTGAAAGAGCAGGAATGCATACTTTAACTGAAGGTCAGAAGATCAGTTTCGATCTGCAACGTGACCCGAAAAAAGGTAAAGACAGTGCAGCCAATCTAAAAGAAGCAGCATAAGACTGATACCCAACACATAAAGATACAGTTATCAGCGCAAACACTAAGTTTCGTGCTGAAGCTTTACACATAGAAAGATAACAAATGAAAAATTTTGAAGGCTTCGGCCTATCCCCTGCGCTGAGCAAATCACTCGCGCACATGAAATATAAAACACCAACGCCTATTCAGGCGCAGGCTATTCCTCTTGCCCTTGAAGGGCATGACATTATGGGTTCAGCACAGACTGGAACAGGTAAAACTGCTGCCTTTGCTATCCCTCTCATTGAAAAGCTTCTTACAAATCCGAGAGGTTCTGCCCTTGTGCTCACGCCTACGCGGGAACTGGGTAAGCAGATCATGGAAATCATGCATCAACTGTTAGGGCCTAAAAGTTCAATCAAAACAGCCTTTATCATTGGTGGTGAGTCCATGGGTAAGCAGCTAGGACAGCTTCGTGCTCGTCCCCGTTTAATTGTTGGAACACCCGGACGGATTAACGATCATCTAGAACGTGGCAATATGATGTTGCATGACACTCAGTTTTTGGTTCTTGATGAAACGGACCGCATGTTGGATATGGGCTTCACCGTGCAGCTTGAAAAGATTTTCAAGTATATGCCGGATAAACGTCAAACGCTTATGTTCTCTGCTACCTTGCCAAAGAACATTTTAAAACTCTCGGAGAAATACCTTAATCACCCTAAACGCGTTTCTGTTGGTCAAACCAATGTTGTTGCTAAGAATATCGAGCAAGAAGTCATCCGCATTGAACAAGATAAAAAATACAAAGAATTGATGCTTCAACTTGAAGAGCGCAGCGGCTCCATCATCGTTTTTGTGAAAACAAAATATAACGCAGACAAAATGGCTAAGAATTTACGCCGGGATGGTTTTACATCCGAAGCGTTGCATGGTGATTTGCGCCAAAACAAACGCGACAAGGTCATGCAGAACTTTCATAAAATGAATTTCCGCGTGCTTGTTGCAACTGATATTGCGGCTCGTGGTCTTGATGTGCCGCATATTGAGCATGTGATTAACTATGATCTGCCGCAAGTAGCTGAAGACTTTATTCACCGTATGGGAAGAACAGCCAGAGCCGGAGCAAAAGGCTCAGCAATTAGCTTTATATCCAACCAAGATGGACGTAAATGGCATGCGATTGAAAGATTGTTAAATCCAGATGCCAAAGCTGAAACAGGACAAAAGCCGAAGAAAAATTCAAAATCACGTCAAAAGCCTAGATCAGAAAAACATCGGAACGATAATGTGAAGCCATTTGTTAAAAAGAAGAAGAATGACAAGAAGCATAAACGGAGTTATAACCCGCATAAACAAAAGGCGGCATAATGCCCTTGCGAAGAAACCTGCATCTACTTTTTAGTGTTTTTCTTTTAATGTGTACACTAAGCGCATGTGCTTTTGCACCGGAAGAAAAAGCGGGAAAGAGCCCGGATAGCGGACTCAGGGACGGAGTTTTCAATTCCATCCCGTAAACTGGGATTGAACTGGAAATACTACAGTCAAATTCTTAACAAGGTGTGTCATTAGTGTGACATTTAGGGAGGTACTTTAACAACCGCACGCGCTAGAAAGCGCTCAGAGCGGGATTTACAAAAAATGGTGTCAATCCCAGTACCGCCCACCATTTTTCACCCACCCCCCGCAAATAAAAATAATATTTAAAACCAAACAGTTAGCCAACATCTTCCTCTCCAAACGCAAAAAACACTTGCATTTACATAAAATTTTATGTAAATTAAAGATATAAGGTGATTGCAACGGCAATCGATAAGAGTAGGTAACAAGAATTTAGTGTCTCCCCCAAGGACACGCGTGAGGAAAAAGGCCGAGGAGGACGCCAAACAGGCACAGCAAACCAACCGCAGAGCCTGTAATGTAAGGAGAGTTTTATATCTTCGTTTGAAGTTTTACCAATCTGATATCTGTTCCCTTCAAACCGCTTGTTTTTCAAGCGGTTCTTTTTTTGAGGAACGCCATAAATTAAATCAGATTATTAAAAAAATTTTCAGATCAAAAAATATGATTACGCTTCGCGGCCGATTTCCAAAAACGGTACATTTTCTTTTGCCCGGACATGCCGCTTCATAGCCTCGAAGATTTTCTGGGGGATATTCGTATCACAAGCTTTTTCCAGCCCTTTAAAGCCGGGGAACGTGTTCGCCTCACAAACCGTATAGCCATCATCGGTGAACAACAAATCTATCCCCGCCACCTGAATATCCAAAACCCTGGCCGTATCAATAGCCAGCTTTGTAGCCTCCTCGTCAGGCACAAAACAATGAACGGACCCCCCAGTACTGTAATTGGCTTTAAAGCTCCCCTCTTTCGCGCGGCGTTCCATCGAAGCAACCACTTCGCCATCGACGACAAACAAGCGCAAATCGCGGCCATGACTGTTCGCAATAAATTTTTGGAAAATCAGCTGAATATTCGGGTTTGTTTCACCGATCAGCTCCATCAAATCTTTAAAAGCAGCGGCATTATCGATCAAAAACACGCCACTACCGTTAGAGCCCAAAATCGTTTTCACGACCACCGGGAAACCAATCGTACGCTCGATCAAATCCATATCCACCGGAAATTTAGCAAGCATCGTCGTCGGCGTGGGCAAGCCGCTTTCCGCGAGAACCTGATGAGAATGGAGCTTATCGGCAACGGTTTCAATTGTCGCGGCATTGTTAAAAATATTAACGCCCAGCCGCTCCAACTGACGTACAATTGCCAGAGAGAAATAACCGCGGTTCCCGTGCTCCATATAGGGAAAAACGAAATCCGGCAAAGAAACGGGATTGCCGTCTATAAGGATAGAATCACGATCTTCCCCCTCAACCAATAAATCAAATTGCGAGGGTTTGAAAATTTTAACATCCACATCCATGGCCGGACCTTCAGCCAAAAAACGGCGTGCTTCATACGCCAAATCGGCCGTGGATTCAATATCTTCACCGTAAATAAGCCAGACTTCCATAGGTCTTGTACGCTCTTAACTACTCTACTAATTGTGCCGTTTTTACTTTAACAAGGCGCTATTCTTACACCATTTTCTAATATTTGCCAAATCCGTAGCGACAAATAGCTATTATCGCAAAAATAGATTTATATTTTGCAAACATTTCGACATTTACAGCACAATATTAACGTATGCTATTATTTTTTCACTCCCCCTCTTGCTTTTCTCAAACTTCATAAGTATAACGACACGCATCGTATAACAATCAAGAGACACGAAGAGGAGTAGGCCCATGATGGCGGAAAGAGCCCTGCACGACCAAACCGACGATCAAAACGACGAACCCGCGAAAGCCGGGCGTCCGCGCTCCGAAAAGTCCCGAAAAAAGATACTGGACGCCACACGCCGTCTCCTCACACATATGAGCATGGATGAGCTTTCTATCGAAGCCATCGCCAAAAAAGCCAAAGTCGGAAAGACAACCATTTACCGCTGGTGGCCGAACAAAGCCACAGTCGCCATGGAGGCTTTCCTCGAGCAGCCCGGCCTACAGAACATCATCCCCAGCAACGCCAATCCCATCGACGCCGTTGAACGTCAGCTCGAAAATTTGGTACGCCAGTTACGCGGCCAAAACGGACGAATTATCGCCGGGATTATCGCCGAAAGCCAATCCGACCCTGACGTTTTGGATTTGCTCTATGAAGCTTTCCTGAAAGACCGCGTTGAAACCCTGCACGAGAAAATCGAAGCCGGAAAAGAAAGCGGCGATTTCAGAGAAGACCTCGACACAGCCATTGCCATCGATATGCTAATGGGGCCGCTTTTCCTGCGCGTGCTGAGTGGGGAAGCCGCCATCGACAACTTTTTTGCCGAAAACTTCCCCCGTCAGGCTGTTGATGCCCTGCGCGCGTAATGTTTGCTAAGAAAGTACAAATTTGCATTATGTAAAAACTTATGCTAATCTGCCGGGCATTAAAGACTAAATTTTTGAAAGATTAAGGATAAACCCCATGAGCCTCGGAAAAATCACTATTGTCCCCGCTTTTGCTTTGCTGACAGCAGGTTTTATTTATAGCAACCTGACCTATACTCCTGAAGCGCCACAAAAACCGGAACCGCGCTGGACGGAAAAAGATGCCATTGCGCAGAATAATCGTGAATTGCCAACGGTCTGGGAAAAAACGGCAACGGCAACGGCAACAGAAACGTCCCAACCCGCCAATGAACTCGGACAACATATAAATCCCCCCGTAATCAAAACCGAGGATCGGGCGGAATACGTGAATAATCAACCAACATTATAACCAGTGTACCTCAATAATCTGATTTTTCAGATGATACTGTTCAAAACCACCTGCCTGCGTAGGTGGTTTTTTATAGCGCAAATAAGCCCCCCACGATAGATGACAAACCCTAAGATTTCCCCTACACTGTCCTCCATGGATTCCGTTGACCTTACCTTTATAGAACAAATACCGCACTGGCTGGAGACTCATGTCCTGACCACAGGCACAGCTGTTCAGGGCGTATTAATCCTCATCGCGTTAACTGCCGGTTTTTTTGTCCGGAAGTTTTCCCTGCCGCCGTTGCATAAAGCCATTGATTCCACGCCCCTGAAATGGCGCACCCGTCAGGCGTTAAAGAACATCACCCGCCTGAGCATGCAGGTAAGCGCCCTGATTATTATCCTGATCGGCAGCATCATCGCCGCATCGGGCCTCTTCGGAGCCTCATTCAATACCGCACTGGCACAAGCCGCCATGTCTCTTTTATTAGCATGGGTGGTTATCCGTACGGTCCTCCAGTTGGTTGAAAATACGGCTCTGCGCAATTTGTTCGCCCTGATGATCTGGACCATTGCGGCGCTGGAAATCCTTGGCATTCTGGATGAAACCGTCGCCGCTCTCGACTCCGTCGGCATGGATATGGGAGATTTCCGCCTTTCCGCCCTTACAGTTATCAAGGGATTATTAGCCGTCTTTTTACTGCTTTACGCCGCCATTTTCACATCCGGCATGGCCGAAAAACGCCTCACAAAAATAAAAGGGCTCACCCCGTCATCGCGCGTTTTGGTCGGAAAAATTATTCGCATCACTCTGATTAGCATAGCGCTTTTGATCGGGATTACCTCCACCGGCATTGATTTATCCTTGTTTGCCGTCTTTGGCGGTGCCATCGGTCTGGGGATTGGTTTTGGCCTGCAAAAAGTCATCTCCAACCTGTTCTCCGGCATGCTCCTCCTGATGGACAAATCCATCAAGCCCGGTGATATTCTTGAGCTGCCCGGCAATATTTTCGGCTGGGTCGAGCATATGGGGGCGCGTTATACTGAAATCGTCACACGTGATAACAAATCGTTTCTGATTCCTAATGAGGACTTTGTCACACAGCAAGTTGTTAACTGGTCCCACGGCAACACACTGGTCCGGATAGAAGTTTCCTTCGGGGTTGATTACCGCCATAACCCACATGAAATTAAGGATATGGCTGAGGAAGCCGCCAAAACCCCGGACCGCGTGGTGCAAGACCCGGCCCCCGTCTGCCACTTCGTCGAATTCGGAGACTCATCCCTGCAATTCAAGCTACGCTTCTGGATCGAAGACGCCGAAAAGGGCGTCACCAATATGCGTGGCGCCGTGATGCTAGCCCTGTGGGATACATTCAAAGAAAACGGCATACAAATCCCCTATCCGCAACGCGTCGTGCATTTACACAACACGGAATCTGTTTAGGGTCAGCCCCCCTTCCTAAACACCGCGCACCTTTTACGATTAATCTTGCTTTGATTTTATGTTTAATGATATGCATTTTAATTATATCTAAAGTGCAAAAATGTTACAGCTGCAAAATATGGGTAAAAAAATAAACGATAAGGATGAGATCATTGCGCTATTCCAGGAAGTCGCCATCGGGCACACCGCATTGGAAACGCTGGAATCTCAGTCATTAATCGCCACCTTCAGAGATGGTGACTATCTTGGAATATGCGCCACCTATCGCTTGAGAGAGATATTTGGCAAAGACGCCGCATACGTCAATGCCAAAGACTATAATCTCCTACGCGCTAGGAAAGACGGATGTAAGAATTTCTTAAAACAGATCGAAAGAACAGAGCGGCAAAACACTCAAACCGCATCTTCTCCGCCCAAAACCATGGCTGTAGCATGAACAACGGCAGCAATCCGCGCCGCGCACCATATCTGTTCTTTTTCCATCGTGCCGTGATGGCGTAGCTTTTTATCGTGGACATCCACGCAATATTTACATCCATTAATAATCGAGACGGCCAAAGACCACAGCTCGAAATCATGAGAATCAACTCCCGCACCGGGATTGGCAATAATCTTCATATCCAGACCGGATTCCATGCCCCGGTACACATCATCGCGCACCATACCGTAAAATCTATAATACGTATTATTCTGGGCCATAATGGCATGCGCCGCCTTCGCGCCCTCCCTATTCGCCGCATCCAGATGCTTATCACACTCATCGGAAGCCGCCTTAATCACCACCGGATTCCCACAGGCCAGCGCCGTCGCCAATAATGTGCCATAAAGCTGCGTCGGCGTTAATATATCCTCCGCCAAAATCCGGGACAGATTTGTCCGTACATCGCTGGCATAATCCGGCAAAGCATTCATCAGGGTTTCAATAGACATCTGTTATCCTCCATAAGAAAAGACGGTGTAGGTTGTTCTACACCGCCTTCCTTTAATCATCAAGTAAGACAAAACTACGCCGCTTCGGTAATTTTATCGGCCTCGCTCTTCGGATCGATTGTCGCGCCGCCCAACGGACGGGCACAAGGCGCAAGATCGCCCGTTTGTGCCGCATCAAGAATACGCAGCGTTTCCTCAGGATTCCGGCCAACATTCAAACCATTCACGGACACATGCTGGATAATGTTTTCCGGATCGACAATAATCGTCGCGCGCAAGCAAACACCGGCATCAAAATCACGCACGCCCAAACCGTCGATTAAAGACCCGTTCGTATCGGCAAAGCCCCATTGGCTAAGACGTGCCAAACCGGGGTGTTCCCGGCGCCATGCGAGCTTACAAAATTCGTTATCCGAGCTACCGCCTAGAACCACGCAATTGCGCTTTTCGAATTCGGGTTGCAAATTTGCAAATTCGATAATTTCCGTCGGACAGATAAAAGTAAAATCTTTCGGATAAAAGAAGAATACTTTCCATTTCCCTTCAAAACTATCTTGCGTAATTGTTTCAAATGCAGACTCACCATTTTCTTCGTGAGCCATAAAACCGGGTTTCACACCGGTAATTTCAAATTCAGGCATTAAATCGCCAACACCGAGCATAGTCTCTCTCTCCTATTTATTTACGTTAAGTGGATAACAACAAAAACTTATCTAGCGCTACCATGCGCCGTTTCAAGAGACTTTTAAAGGAAAATTTTGGGAAAGAGCTATGTTTGAAATTTCCCCAAAATCAATCATCGTTACGCTCAAAAGGCCTTTCGTTACCACGCTCCCGGCGATCACCCGGTTTTTCACCGGGATGTTGACTAAAGTGAATCAAATGCATCCCCAGTTTCTTACGCTCTTCTGCGGGCAAACGTTCCGCCATCTTTTTTATGGTTTGCGCGTGCATCCGCATCATTTCATTTTGCCCGGCCAATAGCCCCTCAATTGCCCTGTCATAGGCCTGCGGATCAAAGTTTTCAGCCGCCATCACATCCATAAGCGCTTCGCGCTGCTCATGGGCATCACGAATGCACTCTGCCATATCTTTCCGGTTTTTTCTGAATGTCCGCGCCATTAAATGCTGTGTCTCCGGCGAAAGATTTTCCCGCGCCATCGGTCCATGCCCGGGCATATGACGCAAAGCCTTAAAAGCAAATCCAGCGCCAGCCGCAATCAACAACACATTTAAAACCAACGAGACGGTAAAAATAATTTTCAAAGTCCGGGTCATAAAACCTCCTCACTGATATAGAGAAAACTGCTCCAATCCTCTTGCGTCAAAATGTAAAAATCTTCAGCTTCAAGCCCAAAAAACAAGCCCACGACAAGGCAAGCCGCAAAAGCGATAGCCGGCTGAGGCAAGATAAAGAAATCCGCCAACTCGCTCCACCACGGACGCGGCACACCAGCCACATCCCGTGACCCGGCCGCCGCAATAATCCGTTCCGCCAAACCACCGGGTGCGGATGGCACATACCGCTGGCTTAATAAATATTCTAACTTTTCATCATCCCGTTCATGTGTCATTTAAACCTCCAATACGCCCGCTCTCAAAAGCTGGTCTTTAATACCGGACTTGGCCCGCATAAGGAGCGATTCCAAGGCCTTGAGTTTCACCCCCATAATCTCAGCCGCCTCTTTATTACTCAGCCCCTCGTAAAAACAAAGGTTCAGCGCCGTTTTCTGTTTGTCCGGCAAGTTTTGAATAGCAGCCTCCATATCGGCCTGCCGGCGTGTTTCTTCCATATCGTCGTGTTGACTTGCACGCTCATCAGTAACATTTTCCAAAAAATCGACCGGTTGCATTTTTCTTCGCCCACGCAAGCGATCTACGGCCAGATTATTAACCACACGATAAAACCATGTCGTAAAGCGAGCCCCTTTCTTCGGGTTAAAAGCCTCCGGCTTATCCCACAGTTTCAAAAAGGCTTCCTGCACTACATCCTCCGCTTCCTGATCGCTGCCTGTCATGCGCCATGCCAAAGCGTAAAATTTATCCGTATGTCGCCGGACCAAATGCGCGAAAGCCTGATGATCTCCCTTTTTTATCAGGGCCATCAGGCTTTCATCACTCATATCTATTCCGGCCTGAGGGGCCATATCGGTCAAATGCCTGCGTTAATCGTCATCCTCATCAGAGCCGCGTTTCTCTTCATAACGCTCTTTACGTTTTTCCTGCCTTTTATCTTTCATCGCCTGACGAGCGTTATGCATTTCTTCCTGCGTTACTTTACCATCACCATCAGCATCCATTTTTTTGAAATGATCTTCATGAGAGGCCATAAACTCTTCGCTACTGATCGCGCCATCACCATCGGTGTCAATCTTTTGGAAAAAAGCGCCGGAGCCTTTTTGATCGCCCCCCGGTCCTTTCCCCATACCTTCACCGGGAGCACCGGGACCACCATACCCGCCCTCACAAGCAAACACCGGGGAAACGCTCAACATAAAAGCTGCTACGGCTGCCATCATCACTGTCTTATTCATTTTTTATCTCCTAAACTGTTTTATCACTGAGAATACGTTGTATGCCCTTAATACGCCCCAGAATCGAGAACCCTTCGTTTTTTGTTCAAAAATTGTAATGAGGAAGAATCCAGTTAAATCCCGGCAATATCAAGAACGATCCTATACCCTTTTCCGGCGGAAGGCGGTATAGATTCTGCCCACTCCACACGCGCGGCTTGGCGCAATTGCACGGCCACATTCGTGCCGCCGCTACCATCAGGCATCGCACTGTAAGAGGCCACCAACGGTGAATTAGCAAACTGACTTTGCGCCATCGCATCCCAAGCCGTAGAGGGCAAAGCAACCATCATAATTTTTTCATTATTATCAACGTCATAACGGAAATCAACAGCGCTATCCGCATCAAAAACCAGACGCGTTTTATTACCGTGTTCTCCAAAACGGACATGACTCACATGGTGCGCCGCCGCTGGGATAGAAGCCGCCGCAGGTTGATAAGCCGATTGAACCGGGGCAGCCGCAGGCATGGAAGGTGCCGCTTGTTGTGCGAAAGAAGGTGCATCCATCATCACGGGATAAGCCGCCGCCGCAGGCATATTTTGCACAGGCGCTTGATACGCGGCAGATGGTGCCATCGTTGGCGCGCCCATCCCGGTTCCCGCAGCTGGTTGATAGTTTTGCAAAATAGCCTGTAAATCGACTTGCACCTGCGCCAGTCGTGTTAAAGCCGGCATCATGGTGCTCATATCATTTCGCAATTGCGCGACCTCTTGCTCCAGTGCGGCAAGACGATCCATCGCCGCACCGTCACGCTTAGCAACTGACGCGTTACTCTCAACAGGCATCACAGCCCGGTCAGGCTGGAGCCATGTCGCATCCGATGTTTGCATGACCTGCACCTCCGGCCGGGGCGGGCGTTCAGAGGCAAAGGTTTTGCTCGCCGGGGGCCAATCCTCCAACCAGGAACACCCCCCCAAACATGTTACACAAGATGCCAAAAACAAAAGACGAGGAAGCTTCATATCCTTATCACTCCTCCGGAAATATACGGCGACAAATAGAATCTTATTTTCAAAGGGTAGGAAGACAGAGCGTATTCCACAAGAAAAGAACCCCCTTATACACGCCTTATCCACATAGAAAGATTCATTTTTTCATAATTAGTAAAAACTTTATTAAACTTTTTCCTTTTAAAATAGAGATAGCGAGGAAAGGAACGCCTTAAATATGTTCACAAAACACGGTTTAAAAACGCACCTTCTTGGCAGTCTGGAGATTGCCTTACTGATGCCGGTCGCCCGCACGCGATTTGGCAACACAGCGGAAGAAGCTTTAAAATCGTTTTTTGTTCCACTTTTCCTGCTCCCTATCAGCATGCTTGCTATTTACGCCTTTCCCCCACCGGAACTGGCGGATGACACAGCCAATGCCATTGCTGTCTTATATACCTTTCGCCTTGCCATCTCATGGGGATTGTTTTTCGGGGCAATTTACTGGATCAGCGGCCAAATTGACCGGCGCGAACATTTTTTCCAATTTGTTATCGCTAACAATTGGCTTGCCGTGCCCGCCACGGCGATTTTCATTCCTGTTTGGTGGATGCTGTTTAACGGCAGTTATAGCTGGGCAGAGCTTGCCCCTTTCATGAGCTGTCTAATCATATACACCTACGGCTGCACCGCTTTCGTTGCCAACAGGATCCTACGCATTCCTTGGGAGCTCGCATGCTTCATCGCCTTTATCGGCTATTCAATTAATGATAACACTTTAGATATCCTGCATTGGATCGGCGCGATTATCTAAAGCTCAGCAACCTTACGGCCATCCATCACATCACGATAGAGAATTTCAACCTGCTGCGATACAGCCTCCGCGGACAAATCGCTAGCGACGAGCTTACGGCTTTCCCGCCCCATCTGCGCGCATTTCTCACGATCCGCCGCAATTTTCTCGATTGCCGCCGCTAAAGCCTCCGCATCATGGGCTGGTACAAGATAACCATTCCGCCCATCCTCCACGACTTCACGGCACCCCGGCACAGCCGTCGCCACCACAGCGCGGCCACAGGATGCCGCCTCTAAAAGAGCCTTCGGCACCCCTTCCCCGCCGTAGGAGGGCTGAACACCTATATGAGTCTGCCGCCAGATATCTATCATTGTTGAGGGGCCCTTATAGGTCACATTTGATGATCGCCGCTCCCAATCCCGCAGGCGCGCCTCGTTCCATGAACCGGGATTAGCGGAATCGGGCTGGCCGCACAGCCAAAGTTTAATATGCGGTGCCCGCTGTTCAAGAAGAGAAAAAGCCGCCTGCAGGGTCGGCAAGCCCTTAATGTCGATCATTCGCCCAGCGAAAACACAAACCACGTCGCCTCCACTTTCCGGCAAAGGCATTTGAGGATAAGCATCCAAATCAATCCCGGAGCCCCGGATAACCCCCGAAGAATCCGGCGCAATCATCCCACGTGCCATCAACAAATTTCTGTCATCACGATTCTGCAACAATGTGTAGGAATTAGACCGCCGCAATAAAAAACGAAACGGCCAATAAAGCCCCATCCGCAAAATGTGAGCTTTCACCGTTTGCGCCGTAAACAAAAATCCCAGCCCGGCAAAAGCATTTATAACCCGCGGCACACGAACCATCCATGCCGCCAAAGAACCGTACAAAACGGGCTTCATGGCAATATGGTGAACCAGTTCAGGCTTTTCCGCCCGGTAAATCCGCGCCAACGCTATAATCTGGCGGACGGCTTTAATGGGATTGAGGCTACGCCGTTCAAGAGAGAAATCAATAACCCGCACCCCTTGGGCCTCAATAGCATCACGATGACGATCAATGTTGGTAATAACAGCGACATCAAACCCCGCGCGCTGGGCTGCGCGAACCATCGGCATACGGTGAGAGTAAAAATACCAGTCCTCCGTCACCAGATAGATCAGCTTCATCACGCACTTCCTCCGTGGAAATAACGTATAATCTTTTGCATGCGTGCCGGTCGTAAAGACAAGTACATATGAGTAAACAGCCCGGCAATCCAAACGATCGTCAGAACCGGAAGAGGAACGCCCATCCACACACCGCCCACACCAATCGCCCCGGTTATAAACACAATAAACAAAATCACAAAAGTCGTGCGGCACACAGGCACACCGGCATTCACGAAATGATGATGAAAATGGTTATGATCGGCATCAAAGGGATGACGCCCCTCACTCATCCGGCGGGCAAACTGGGCGCACGTATCATAGATCGGCAAAGCCAGCAGCCACGCGACAGAAATCGGCTCAAGCACGGCGTGATGGTCAAGCCTTGCTATGTTAATACACAACCAAGCCAAAGAGCCACCCAAAGCCAAAGAGCCGGCATCACCGAGGAAAACGCTGGCGCGCGCACGCAAGGGATGGCGTAGATTATACATCAAAAAACCCGCCAAAGACGCCAGCAAAACGGCCAACACCCCGACGTAAGGCTCATTTCCCATTACGAGACAAGCCGCCAAAAGCCAAGCGATAATAATAAAGCCCTTACCCCCGGCCAAACCGTCCAGGCCATCCATCAAATTGACGGCGTTAATCAGCAAAACCGTTGCAATCACCGCAAACGGCACTGTCATAAAACCAAGCCAGAATTCCCCGAGACCAAACAAATCACCCAGACTTGCAATGTGGGCCTGTCCGGGAATTACGATTAAAAAAGCGGCTAGGAACTGTGCGCCAAATTTTGTCCATGCCGGCAAGCCGAAACGGTCATCCCACGCACCAACAGCAATCAAAAGTACCAACGCCGCACAAAAAGCCCAAAAACCGTCCATCTGCGGATTGAGCAACGCTGCGCCCCCTATAAAAACAGGGAAAAGAATCAGCCCCCCAACGGGCGGTGTTGCGTTTTCATGGTGTTTTCGGCCGCCGGGCTGATCGACAAAGCCGGTGCGAATCGCCCAACGTTTCACCAACGGCAACAGCAGTAAAACGCTCATAAATGCCAATACTGAGAACAAAAGAATTTGCACGGCCAACCTGTAAACTTATTACGCAAACGAGGCATCAAAGCACAAAGCGCCGCATTAATAAAGTTCGCACATGCCATTTTTATATAAAACGCTCACAAAAAAGCGGCCCGCAAGGCCGCTTCCCAGACGATTGTAGTATTTTACGCTAAATATCTTCGATGCGATCCGTCAGCTTAAAGGAAAAGATATCTTCCATTCCCCCGAAATCACCCGCAAAAACAAAAGCTCCAGCCACTAAAACACCGCCGATAGCCGCCGCAAGAAATGTATATTCCAAAGCCATAGCCCCCTCTGTCGCCGCCATGAATTCGTAAATTTTCTTTTTCATTTCTTTGCACCTCATTTCCACTAATGTTTTCATCTCTCCATAATTATAGTTTAACACACTCCGTAGGCTTTATGTCAAATTTATATAAAATTTTATCTATAGCACACCTTTACGGTGCCAACGCTGCAAAAAACGTTCGGGAGCAAGCGCGGCGCGGCTAGAATCTCCCAAGCTCAAAGCCCCCGCCGTAATCATATCTGCGAGAAATACAGCGGCGCCAAGCGTACTGATAACGCCGTGCGAGCCATGCCCGACAGAGGCGTAAAGATTTGAAAAGGAAATCTCATCGCCAACCCTCCAGCTTTCCCGATCAGGCACGGCGCCAACCAAAGGAAAACGGTCCTGTGACGCTGTACGCAGACCAGCGCGGCCACCGGTAATTTCAGCATCGTCCAACAGCGCCGGAACAACACCCCCCAGTTTTTGCAAGTTATATTCATCGTCCTCAACGAGCAAATCCGTATGATTCAGCCACTTTTGGAACGTCGATCCCACGACATGCATGCCATTCTTCGCGGGCGTGATATATCCGCCATAACACAAATTACAGCGCAAACCCGTTGTTGCCACATTTTCTGCAATCCATGTCACCTGCCCGCGTACCGTTTCCACCGGAAACCATGAGCTTTGCGTAAAATTTTTAACGGCCGCGCCACAAGCCAGAATAACAGCGTCGAATGCCTCCCCGTTAACCGACCACCCGCTTTCCGTCTGCGCCAGCTCTGAAACGGGAGTATTCAGGCGTACATCCGCGCCGTCCGCATAAGCCACACACAAAGCCGCCGGATAGGCCGCGCCGGAATCGGGCAAATAAAGCGCCTCTTGCGCGATGGGCACACCGGCGATCCGCGCTGCTTCATCCGCATCGACCAGCCGCATATGTTCGGACGACCAGATTTCGGCCTCAACCATCGCCGTAAAGCGCTTTTTCTTTTCATCGCTATCAATCAAATGCAGAGAACCGCACGGATTAAACTCCACACTATCCGGAAAGCCTCTCAATACCCGCCCCGCTAATTCATAGGACGATGCGTAGAAATCAGCCTCAGCACTACGCTGTGCATACAGACGCGGATTGAGCATTCCTATCCGGTTACCCGACGCCCCGGCGGCCAAGGAATCAGATGCCTCAAACAAAACTGGCTCCAAGCCTCGCTCCTTCAATACGTAAGCGCAAGCCGTTCCCGCCAGCCCGCCGCCAATAATTGCAATACGATGCGGCAAGTTTCGTTTTTCGGAAATACGAGACGGCCCAGCATAATATCCGGCGCTCATGTCCCGCTTACGGCCAAATCCCGGCTTTTTTTGAATAGTAAACCCGGCTGCCTCCAACCCGCGGCGCACGAACCCCGCCGCCGTAAAAGTCGCCACCCGTGCCTCCGGCGCACTGCGTTCGGCCATCCCCTGAAACAAAATATCCGTCCACATATCCGGGTTTTTCGCCGGGGTAAAACCATCCAAAAACCAGGCATTCACACCGCCCGGCACAACCAGTTTCGGCAACGCTTCGTTCACATCGTCGAATATCAGCGTCAGGCTCACACGATCCGTCACGTTCACACGATGAAATCCCGGCAGGCGCACTGGATAAAGCGCCAGCATTTTCTCCATACGCCCCTCAAACTCATCCCGCCACGGCACCAAAGCGCTCCGTATGACTTCCGGCGTTAAGGGATATTTTTCAAAAGAAATAAAATCCAGCGATTGCCCCGGCGCAGCTGTCTGCTCAAACAGCTGCCATGCCGCTAAAAAATTCAGCCCCGTCCCAAATCCGGTTTCCACAATCGTAAAACGATTCCGGCCTTCCCACGCCGCGGGCAAGCCGTTTCCGTCCAAAAACACATGGCGCGTTTCATCCAAACCACCATCGCGGGAGAAATACACATCGTCGAAACGATCACTGTAAATCTGGGAATTTTGTTCCATTTTCTTTTCTATCCCTTGATCCTACTTTCTATCGCGTCCATATTCATCGGGTCAAACCATAATCTTTTTCTGACAGGAACACCATGACCGACAACCCACTTTTAGAACTCTCCCCGCTTCCCAACCACGCCCCCGCTTTCGACAAAATCGAAACGGCGCACTATATGCCCGCCGCAAAAGCCGCGATTGAAGAAGCACACAAAAACATTGCCACCATCAAGGCGAACCCGGACGCACCGGATTTTAAAAACACGATTGTCGCTCTGGAAACGGCCGCCGAAACGCTGGGCATTGTTGCCGGAATTTTCTACAACCAGCTCTCCGCCGCCGGTAATGACGAATTACAGGAAATCGCGCAAGAACTAGGACCGCTTAGCGCTAATTTTTCCGCCGACATTATGCACGATGCCGATCTGTTCGCGCGCGTTAAAGCCGTTTATGATGCCGGCTATGATGGTCTTTCCCCGGAACAAATCATGTTGCTTGATGAAACCTATAAGGGCTTCGTGCGCAGCGGCGCCCTGCTGGACGATAAAAAGAAACAGCGCCTACGGGAAATCAGCGAGCGCAGCTCCGTCCTCAGCCCCACATATTCCAACAACGTTACAAAATCCGCCGAAGCGTTTGAATTGCTGATTGATGACAAAGCCGACCTATCCGGCCTACCGGAAAGCGCCATTGACGGCGCCGCCCACGCCGCCGCCGAAAAGGGCTATGAAGGACAATGGCTTTTTACCCTCGACTTCCCCAGCTACGGCCCGTTCATGCAGTTTGCCGACAACCGGAATTTACGCGAAAAAATCTGGCGTGCCTTTTCCAACCGCGCCTATGGCGACGACTATGATAACTGCGAAACATTGCTGGAGATCGTCGCTCTACGCCATGAGCGTGCGCAATTGCTCGGCTATGACACCCACGCTCACTATGTGCTGGAAAAACGGATGGCGGAAACGCCGGACACCGTGTGGGATTTCCTGAAAAAATTAAAAGAAACCTATAAGCCGTCGGCACTTAAAGACCTTAAAACCATCAAAGACTTCGCCAGAAAACAAAGCCTTACCGATGATCTGAAACCGTGGGATATCGGCTATTATAGTGAAAAGCTGCGCCAAAGCCTATTCGCTTTCTCCGATGAAGATTTGCGCCCCTATTTCCCGCTGGATCAGGTATTAAACGGCGTATTCGACCATTTCGCCACACTGTTCCGCCTGCGTTTTCAGGAGGCCTCCGACCGTTATCCCGTCTGGCACGAAGACGTCAAAGCCTATGATGTTTACGACCTGACGGATGACAGTTTCCTCGGCACGCTTTATGCCGACTTCCACCCGCGCACAGGCAAACGCTCCGGCGCATGGAAAACCTCTTACCGCGACGCCGGGCTGTTTCACGGCAAAATCGAACGCCCGGTGATTGCGATTGTCTGCAATTTCACCAAACCGACCGCCAGCAAACCCTCCCTGTTAACCCATGATGAGGTGCTAACCCTGTTTCATGAGATGGGCCACGCGATGCATGCCATGGTCGGGCGCGGCACTTACCCCTCTCAGACAGGCACGAACGTCTTGTGGGATTTTGTTGAGCTCCCCTCTCAGGTACAAGAAAACTGGGCTTTCGAAAAAGAAACGCTCGACCGATTCGCCCGTCATTTTGAGACCGGGGAGGCCATTCCCGCCGCACTGATTCAAAAGCTACAGGATGCGAAAAACTTTATGGCCGGCTGGGGCGGCCTGCGCCAAACCCTCCTTGGCACGCTGGACATGGCATGGCACACGAGCAATCCGGCAACGATCACCGATCCGGCGGCCTTTGAGGATGCCGAGACTGCCGACCTCGCCCTGTTCCCGCGTCTAGGCGGTCCGATATCCTCATCCTTCAGCCACATTTTCGCCGGAGGCTATTCCGCCGGGTATTACAGCTATAAATGGGCAGAAGTGCTTGACGCCGATGCGTTCGCGCTGTTCAAGGAGCGCGGCCTATACGACGCCCCCACAGCGGAAAGCTTCAAGAACGAAGTCCTCGCCAAGGGCGGATCGGAACACCCGCGCATTCTCTACCGCCGGTTCCGCGGCCGCGATGCCGACCCCGACGCCCTGTTCCGCCGCGAAGGATTGCTGACGGGCAAAGCCGCCTAACCGCAAAGAGGAAAGGTTCTGGAAAGAAAAAACCTCCCGGCGACAAAGCACCGGGAGGCTAGAGTTTGTGTGTGGGGTTTTGGAAATCGCTGCTATTCCCGGTACGCAGACGGGGGAGAAGAGATTGTCCGGCACCGTTTCCCATGCGGGAAGATAAAGCAACTTTTAAATTTCCAAAGTTAAAGTTCTTTTTTCACAAACCCTGAATTCTGTCAAGAAAAATTTTTTATGAAAAATTATTTGACTTTTTTGCTGGCTTATGTCTTGTATATGCGCTACAAACTTCACAAATCATTAAGTGAAGCTACATGTTTTAGAACAACAACGGTGTGAGGAGAAGGCCGTATGGCAATTACAACCGCACAAATTAGAGGCGCACGCGGCATCCTGAACTGGAGCCAAAGCGACCTGTCCGAACGGACGGGGATTTCTGCGACGTCTATCGGTGCGATTGAAAACGGTTCGACCACCCCCCGCGCCAGCACGATAACGACGATCCAGAAAGCCTTCGAAGACGGCGGGATTGAGTTTATTGGACTGGAGGGTATGCGCCTCAAATCAGGAGATGTTCGCGTATTCAAAGGTCAGCAGGGACTTATAGACTTTTACGACGATATATACGACACAATCAAAGATTTTTCCGGCGACATTTTAGTCAGCAATGTCGATGAACGTTTATTTGTTAAGGCTCTTGGGGACTACGCCGCTATACACATTGAACGAATTAAGGAACTCAAAGATCTGCGCTACAAAATACTTATTCGGGAAGGTGACGATTACACCCCCGCCTCTGGGTATGCCGAATACAAAAGAATCCCCAAAGAATTGTTTGCATCAGTTCCTTTTTATGTATATAAAAATAAACTTGCCATAATGTTATTCGATGGTGAAGTCACCGTCATTGTTTTGGAATACTCTGCT
Source organism: Alphaproteobacteria bacterium (assembly GCA_050297015.1). Taxonomy (GTDB): domain Bacteria; phylum Pseudomonadota; class Alphaproteobacteria; order Micavibrionales; family Micavibrionaceae; genus JACKJA01. Next base: position 133,046 of record JBNKRZ010000011.1, read on the forward strand.
ATAGCCCACGCATATCGTGTACAATTTGCGGATATGTGGGAAAGAGCAAATTGAAAAATAAAAAACACAACTTCAGAGGGTGCAATTGATGTTACATAATATGAGTGACACAAATGCTCAACATACAGGCAACTGCTCGGATCCCAAAGTAAAAGAACAAACTGAAGGATTCGATCAGGAAGTCACGAAAGTTGCCTTAGGCATCTTCTCCCGCAAAGAATATGGGACTGCGGGCTCAATCGCTTATTCCGATGCCGGAGCATCAATATTCACAGAAAATGTGCTTACAGCCCCAGCCTATTATCCTTACTGGGGAGAAGTAGAACATATCAGTGCTCAAAAAGATTCTATAGCAAGAGATATAGAATGCACGGCCAGAGCCATTATTGTTGGCCAAGGCCCCAGAGAATCCCTAAGGAACAAAGAGTTGCAAGTATTAAAGCTTCTCCCGAACCTACAAAGGATCGAAACACTTGACCTCTCCGCAGAATTTAATCAACAAAGTGCTGAAGAACTCAGAAACTTTGCCAAAGACTACACTGAAACACATGGTAGGCAATTAGAGATTGTCTGCCATCAAATGGATTTCACAAGACCTAGTGCAATCATCAAACCGCAAGCCAATACTACTGTTTTCTCGACAGGAAGTTTGCTCTCCAACATTCCCAACGCGTCACCTCACGGCTCTCCGGACTCTGACTTGAAAAGACTGTTGCAAGCTTTTGGTTATCTGGCAGGGAAAAATGGCAAAATCGTAATCGGTTATGATTCAAACACTGTACAGGACACCCTGACACAAGCCTATAATAATGAGGCTATTTCCAAATTGATCCTTAATATTCCTCAAATTATTGCCGACCACTGCGTTGGCATAGAAGGATTTGATCCAAGCCCGGAAAACTTCAGCTACGAAGCGCAGTGGATACCTAAAGCTAATCAGGAAGCTCTAAAAATAATAATTGAAAATCCGCAGGATTTTTCTATCCAAGGGGAACGCTTCCATCTCAGGGCCGGAGAAGAATACGTGTTTATCAGTTCAGTCAAGCCTCAGCCCAATATCGTACGTGAACTCGCCAATGACATCGGCATCACTCAGAAAAGCGTGTACATAGATGAGCATGGTCTTTGTGAACATATTCTAAAAGTAGAAAAAGAACAGGCCCCTTTATACGTTGACAATGGTCAAACATCTTTGACCAAGAGCATTAGGGATCTGCTAAATCGGATTGGTTCCGCGACACTCTCTCCGACGAATCAAAATGAAAACTTTGCTAATCAACAAAAACAGCGCCATATCACGCCGTACTCCATCGTGGTGAGCCCTGGGTAACGTTCCCTATCCTCTTCCGGTCAGGCGCTCTAAACCCCGCCCTCAAAACATTTCCATCATCAGGCACCGGGCCGAGCCGCCGCCATAGGTTTCGATGGTGGGGATGTCACTGTGTATAATCCGGCTGAAATGCCCTTGGCATTGCGCTAATTGATCCTCCCGCAGGGCGCGGAAGGCCGCGCCGGACATGACGAGCAACCGCTCCCCGTCCGTATTCATGACCTCCAGCGAATTCCCGCAGAACGCCTTTTGCTGTGCCGCCGTTAGCTCCATCACATCATGCGTTGCCGCCAGCCGGGCACGGATGCGCGCCTTGGCCTCATCCCCAACGATACAATCGAGACACACCCCGGCCATCGTGCTGCCAATGAACATAACCAAATCCGAGTGATAAACCGGCTTTCCGGTGTGGGAGAGCGTCTCGAAACATTCGACTTCATAGCCCATCTTTGCCCCCCATTCCCGCGCCAGCGCCTCATTCGTGCGCTGGGAAAGCGCCACATAAGCCACCTTATTCACCCGGTCGAGGCACAGGCTGCCTGTGGCCTCCAGATACGCGCCTTCTTTTTCCCGCGCCCGCAGATCCAGCGCCAGATGATAGCTCCGCCCCATCAGCTCAATCATGGCGGGTGTGCGCTCGGCCCGGCGGTTCTCGTTAAGCATCGGATAGAGCACAAACGCCCGTGCGCCGGCTACCTCATGCGTGGAAGCCCAATTCGGAAACAAATGGTCGGGGCAGCCTTTAGAGCCTTTCACGACCGTCACAGCCACGCCATTGCTCACCAGCATATTGTGAAAACGCCGAAATTCACCCAGCGCCGCATGGTACGTTTCCTCATGGCTTTCATGCCCGTCAACCTGATAGACGTTAGTTTCCTGCGTCTCCGGGTTCAGGTAAAATTCCGCCGGCTCGATCAGCATAATATGATTGGTGGATTGTGTAGATTGTGTGCTCATAAGCGCCTCCCTCTTCTATCGTTCATTTTACCGGAACGGGGAAGAAAAGAAAGAGTTCTAGGCAAGCATCGGTGTACCGGGTGTAGGGGCCGGGGCTTTCTGCTGCATACTCAATTCTACAGATGTTTTTTCTATTGGCAGAGGGTTCGCTGCAACGCCATTTTCAGAAAGGACGTTGCATACGCATTGCGCTGCCTCCACCTTTCCATCGCTGGGAACAACAGAGCATTTCATCCCTCCCAGAGCATCCGCAACAGCTTGATTTGCAAAAGGTGCCATACTCATCACATTGTCCTCCGCACTTCGACGTAAGCCACATTTGTGATAAAGGGCGGGAATTCCCCCTCCGGCGGATATTCCAGCAATCCGATTTGCGTACTCCCCGCGATCCGATCGTAAATCTCCCCGCCGGGATACTCCATCTCGGCGACCGCATCCTGACCGGCTTTAAATCTAATCTGATCCTGAGTCACGGCCACCGTATAGGTCTCCGCATAGGGCAAGTTTGCCGGCACGACAATGACGACGGAAGAGCCCTCCCCCAGAAGAAAATCACAACGATTAAACACCACACATAAACCCTTTTTATATCTTCACGGTGTTTATTGTAGCGGAGCAGCTTTAAAAAGCGGTGAAGATTGCATAAAATTTTATACAATCCCCACATCAAAAGAATGGAAAGAAGTCGTCTGCTCAGTGAAGGAAAAACACACCCAGATTAAACGCAAACAAAACTGTGGCGATCTTCAAGATAAATGCCGCACGTTTTTTCTTGGGTGAGCAAGAGCCGTGGCTGCACCCGGTATCGTGACAGTCGATCCGCGCACTGTATGCCTGAATCGTCCAACCCAAAGCCAACATCGTGGCGGAGAAAAACAAAATCGGTTTTTCGGAGTGATGAATCATTTCATGGATATTCTCGTAAAACGGCATGATACCGGAGAAAAACCCCAGCCCCGTCACCAAGCCAATAACGCTGATAACTGTCGGCAAAACACAGCAAAACAGGTGGCTAGAGACTGATGCGACGATTGCCCAATATAATACAGCCTGTACACGTTCCATAAAAACTCCAGTATTCCAGGGTCAGGGCCCTAGGGCCAAGCCCTAAATTTTATACATGAATTGAAATAAATAGCGCCTTTCCCACCGTCAGGAAAGAAAAAAATCGCCGGCGCGCCAATTAAAAAAATCGCAAGCGCCAAAGTGTAGAAATCCTACGTGAGGCGTGAAGCAACGCTGTAGAAAACGGCCATACAGGGCTTACTGCACCCCGGATTTAAGCGCTGCGATAAATTGCGCTACAGCATCGTGCAGAGATTCCCCCTGTTTGGAAACGCCCTGAGATGCTTTCAGCATGCTTTCTGCCGCTTCACCAACACCGCGAGCACCGGCACTGATATCACCAACATTCTGAGATATCTCCTGTGTCCCTTGTGAGGCTTGCTCAACATTGCTGGCAATTTCCTGAATAGCTTCCTTTTGCTGCTCGACAGCCTGCGCCGTCTCATGAGAGACAGACTTGGTATCGTCAATCACTCTTTTGACCGATTCCAGAGATTCTGCAGCACTATCGCTCTTGGTCGTAATTTCCGAAACCTGCGATTTAATATCTTCGGTGGCTTTCGCCGTTTCATTTGCCAGAGATTTCACTTCCGAGGCCACAACAGCAAACCCCTTACCGGCCTCTCCGGCGCGAGCCGCTTCAATCGTGGCATTCAAAGCCAAGAGGTTCGTTTGTTCCGCAATATCACTGATAAAGTTCGTCACCTCACTCACCTTATCAATAGCGTCTTTCAATTCAACCATCGTCGTGACGGACCTGTCCGTTTCGAGCGCCGCATCCCCCGCAGCCTGATAGGATTTTTGGGCCATTTCCGCAACATGTGCGATAGAAGCCGACATTTCTTCGGTAGCCGACGATACGGCAGCCGCATTCGCCGATGCTTCCTCGGATGCTGCCGCAACGCCCTCCGCACTTTCAGAAGATTGCACAGACATCTTCGCCAGATTTTCAGCACCACGTTCCATTTCAGAAGAAGCAGAAGATATATTATTCGCAATGGTTGCGACTGTACTCTCAAAGTTCTGCGCTAATTCGCTCAGCTTTTCTTCGTAAACGCGTTTATTTTCTTCCAGATAGACAGAAATTGCCATATCCATATCAATCATAACGCACTGGTTTAAAGCGCGCATCAAGCGTGCCGTCTTGTCTTGTGCCTCTTCCGGAGAAAAGCGTGATTGGTACTGATGTACAGCATGGCTGTAAAGGCGGCTGAGCGTAAAGGAATAAGCGCCAATATACCAAGTCGGTTCTAGTCCGATTTGACTGTGTATTAAGCCGATTTTACGCACAGACTCCGCATAAGCATCATCAAACTGTGCACCGAACAAATGCATCCAGTGCCGCGTCTGCGCCTCCCGGGCATAGTCCATACGAGACTGCCCCTTAAACATGGAGGCCAAATCCGGCCATTTCCCGACATGCTCATAGAACTCTACAAGAATGCCCGGCAAGGCCTCCTTTAACGCGGGAAGATACTCATCAATAGCAGCCTTTGTATCAGCGTCAATTTCAACAAAAGATATCCTATCCTTCAAAACATCTGCAATTTTGACTTGCATCGAGGGAGTTGAATCTGTATGTACCATTGTGTGTTCCATTCTAGGCTGTGGGGTGTATTGGCTCTTTGAAAGAGAACCTTAACACTCAACAAGTGTATACATGTTTTTAGGAAATGTAAACTGATGCATATAACATCAAAACAAATGTTTTTTGACGTGAGGTTCCTTTGATTAATTGCTCTCAAATGCGTGCAGCGCGCGCCATGCTTGGCATTGACCAAAAACAACTGGCCAAAATGGCGGGTGTATCACTCCCGACTGTTCAACGCATGGAAAATTCCAAAGGTCCGGTGCGCGGCAATATCGACACGTTGATGAAAATCGTTAAGGCCATGGATGAAGCAGGCATTGAGCTCATCGCCGAAAATGCACACAGCGTTTCAACGGGCCGCGGCGTTCGTTTTAAAAGAGCAGAATGCGCTACGCAATAAGCATCCCGCCTCTTCAGCGCCATAAAAATAACTAAAGGACGGAACTTTTCTCCTTTTCAAAGCTTCACGATATGTGTTAGAAAACCATGCTTTGATGACGCCGGCTTAGCACAGTGGTAGTGCAGCGGTTTTGTAAACCGAAGGTCGGGGGTTCAAATCCCTCAGCCGGCACCATTTCTCCCCAAACAAAAATACCCGAATTACGTCACTTAAGATTGTTTCGCCGCAAGGCTACGATGCCAGAAACAAAAATTAAATGACTATATAATAAATCAATCAAGGAAGAGCGCAATTAGGGGTGACCGTTCGTGCGCCTGTTCCCGGATCAGACGTCACAGTAAAGCCCGTAACAAATTGCGGCGGCGGCCCTAAAGGACAGGAAATTGAAAAACCGGAAGTCAACAACGGCTCACAGACAAGCTGGTTATTTTGAATGCCAACGGCCACCTGACCGGACGGGCACTCATCGCCCCCTGTCCCGGCACCAACATCACCGGCAATGAAGGAAGGCTGCAAACACTCATCCCCCGGCGCCGCGGGCAAGCCGGTATAATCACAAAAACCTTGTTCCGATTTCATATCCGCATCCGTACGAATATTACCTTGCGTATGAAGCTTTGATGCCGGTGCATCCTCACCCGCGCCGACAAACCCCCTGTTCGTATTATAAATCCACACTTCGCTTTCATCGACAGCAGGAGTCGACAAATCATCCGTCGGACTATACGGCGAGTTCATCCACAACGGCCATCCGGCGGCGGCCGTAAAATAAACCACGTCATCGAAATAATCATCCGTATCGGCTAAAGCGCGAAGACCACTCACAAAGAAAGCATCGTTATTGTCACAATTCTCCAAATCGGTTTTGATATCCCCCGGCGCTGTTCCCGGGCTATATCCGGGCGTCGGCGGCAAGAGCGTGGAGGGCACAATACAGCTCTCCACAGGGGCATTCCCATAAAGAGGATAAGCCCCAACAGTTCCCTGACCGTGAGAAAACACGATAAAATGCGCAGAAGCCTCCGGCGAAACGACACTCTGGTTATATTCATCCTGTATATTAATGGCACCGATATCGACATCGACAGGCTCAATAATCGTAGCCGCTATATCAGTCATCAGCTCCGACACGGCATATGAAATCTTCATGCCAAAACCATCGACCACGTGAACATCCTGAAGCAAAACCCGGCGCGCGGAATTTTCCTGAAGCGTGCGGATAGGAACGGAACCAATCATAATGGGGTCATTATTTCCATCCCCGTCCGTATCGCGCCCACCAACCGCAGAAACCGCCGGAGCTGTAGGTATACACCCCCCCGCATAGGGGCACGGATCCGCGATATCCGCACGGCACTGCTCAACCCCGTAATTGAGATCCCCCGGACTTAAGGAAGGATCCGCCGGACAGGGATAACGCCCTTTCAACCCTAAAAATTCATTTATGGCATCCCGCACCATCGCGACATTGGCATCGGTCTCTATATAATGTTTGTTCAACAAGCTGATTTGATAAACCTGCACCGCTGCGGCGAACAAAAGACCGGAAATAATAATAACAACCGACAGCTCGATCAGGCTAAAACCCGCCACCGCAGAAGCTTTACGCTCTTTGTTTTTCAGCATAACAAATCCCTTATCTGGCAAATTCCATACCTATTCACACGTACAACCGTTCCACCGATCATAACCTGAACCTGAAGTCACGAAACATATCGTTGACGCAGAAGCATCAGCCGTACAATCACATATCTCACCGGGTTGATGCGATCCCGCTGTTGCGCTGTAATAACTGGAACCGTGCGTTGTCCATGCACAAGCATGACAGTCTGTCGTCTGACTGACTTCAACATAAGCCCCCGCTCCACAATCCCATTCCTGATGAGATATCGTACCGGTTCCCGTCAAATGCGACGGACAAGCGGCAATCAACACATCTTTATCCGGTTGAGGCGCACAAATATCACAAGTCTGCGTATGGAGCAGCGTATTGGCTGTCCAATGCATAAGCGCCGCCTCTGGAGGAGTAGAAATATTCCCACCGTCTCCGGTCGGACAAGTCCACGAACGCCCCCATAGTTCGTTCGTCCCCGCCGGATAATTGATACCATCATAGGTAAACGGCAAACTGGTCGTCCCAAACGGACAAGGCACCGTGTCATAATCATTAACCTCATGGCACGTACACTCCATCGTGTCGTATGTATATGTTGTGCTGGCCGGTCCTGTGGGTCCCGTTGGACATATCCGATCCCAATTCCGGTCAACGTAACCGGACAACCGGCCCCATCTGCTGGAAGAACCCCCATCCGAAGGATTACCAAAATAATAATAGCACCGTTGGTAATTATTATTCACTCCAGAATCCGGCACACAACCACAATATTCTGCATTGTTATCATATATGGTGTTCCACTGGTGATCGGTCTGAGGACAGCGATGCACATAAATTCTGAGACGATCCCCAGTCAATCCACCATCGCAACTACTGAGATGAACCCTATAATCTTCCCGGCACCAACAATCGTGATTATAATTATTATTATGATGATCAATGCTGTTCACTGTTGCCAGAGTCGCCGTCACAGTTGTCTCAGCCGGTCGGGATCCTCCCGTTGATTCAGGATCTCCCGGAAAGCTGGAACTGTGAAGCCTTTCATGCGCCATTTCCGAAGCATAATACCCACGATAAGGGCTATGCGGTCCCCACGAACCGGCAATACATTGGAAAGAATCCCGCACCTGTGCGTTCGCCGCCGTATCCCCGCAGTCCTCTTCCGTCCGCGCCGCCGCATTCACGTCATCAATATAATTTTCAACATCGGTAATTGTCCCGCCGCCGGTAATCGTTGTCCCCAACGCACTGAGCCGCGTTCCTGTATCCTCTACAATAAATGTAACATCAGCGACCACATCGGCTTCCGATACTGCCGCGCGGTAACATTTCCCTGAATAGGCATAGCTATACCCGCCGCTATACGTTGCTGTAATGTGGTCGAAGGTTTCACCACAGGTCGTTGTCACAATAGCATCCGCACATCCAGCCGGTGGCGTTGAATCACAAATAATTTGTCCATTATTATCAATCCCGGCAAAAAAGTTCCCCATCGGGCAAGAAAAGCTGATCGTTGATTCACAAACGGGCAGACCATTTTCCACCCCTACCAAAAATTCATGGTTGCCGCACATCAAGCCCGTCCCCGCACCGTGATGGCCATAAACCAGCTCAGGATCGAAACACCCTGTCCCGTCATGTTCGCAAAGCTGAGCTGCCATAAACATACCACCGGATGAGAAAATCGTACCATTCCCCGTTCCGGAAGCAATTTCTATACTTCCGGCCGTCACAGGCGGCGCGGCCGTACTTGCCAAACCAACGGCAAGATTATCCGCACTGGTCAAATGAATATTGCGCTCATCGCTCCCTTGTTTTTGCCACTGCCCACGCCCTACAGACGCCGCATACAAAACCCGGTCGTCAAAACCGTTACGCAATGAAGCCTTAACAAAAGTCGAATCCGCATCACAATTCTCCCCTTCCGGATCGGGAGCCACGGGACATGTACCGACCTGAACCCCTTGACGCGACCATGCGCCGTCATCATTACGGTTATGGCTGACCACAGCAAAATGGGAAGTCCCCGCCGGGGAAATCAAACTATTACCGTCTATATCCTCAATGCTGACGCGCCCACCATTCGCAGAGAACGTCGATGACACTGTCAAACTTTCAGTCACCGCATAAGTTAAACGGTTATAATGACCATCGAGAAGCGCCTCCTCCGACACGCCCAATTCACGGAAAGGGAGCGTGCCAATCAAAACGCCATCGCCCGTCAAGACAATGCCCGGCGGCGCAGCGGTGCAATCCTCATAACCGTAGCTGGGATCCCCTAACGCCGCATCCGCAGCCGCCGGACAGGGATAACGGCCATAGGTCGCACGAAAGCCGCCAAGCGCCTGAGATGCCCTATCAATGGCGCTTTCCGTTTTTTCCACCTTCAGGTTTTTTATATGCAGACTATAAAGAGATGCCGCAGGCGCCACCAAAAGGCCAAGAACAACCATGGCGATAGCCATCTCGACAAGCGTAAAGCCCTTGCTGTCTTTTTTTAGACGATCTATGGATGTTCGCATTGTACTACTCCTGCTGCATTAATACCTGTGACAAGTTCCCCCTCACCAAAACAGTAAGAATCGGTAGTATCACCACCAACCGGTGGATCACTAACGGGAAGGTTTGTTAGAAAACCCGCCATCGTTGTGGGAAGAGCAAATGCCTTCCCCGATGCCGCATCAAGCGGCGCGGCTGCGGCACCAAGGCCACTAATCGGCATTCCACAAAAAACCTGGTTACTCCCAATTTCAACAATCGGCTCACTGCCTATAAGGGCGTTTTTATTACAATCCATTTCGGCGCGCACGCCGCCAATCAATTCAGGCTCAAAGCACTGACCATCCACATCGCACATTGTATCCGCCTGCAAATTCGCATGATTTGCCGGAATAGTATCGTCCCCTGCCTGTATATCGCCTTCGACATGAATACGCACATTGGGATCGGGATTTTTCGTACCTATACTGATGATATCCGCGGTCGTCATCGCATAATCAGAGGAAACCTGATTTTCAAACCACATCCCAAAAGGAACAGTCGCCTGAAAAGCCGTCAAATCATCATAAAAACTGGCTCCATCGACCAAAGCTTCCGCGGCGGTCGGCGTATTCGGATCGGCATGCTCATAAAGAAAGAACGTGCTATCATAATCACAATTTTCAGAGTCCAGAGAAGCCGGCGCCGTTGTATCACATGAACCGGCAAGAACGCCTTGGTTCGTATAAGCACCAAGGCCGGTCTTACCAAATGATATCAAAACCATATCAAAATTCGAATTATATAGTACCGGAGGCTGGCGGGTCGGAGGGACAACCGAATCATCATAATCATAAGACCAAACGGTAATACCGCCCGCCGTATCCGAAGTCGAAGCAGCAACCGTTTGCGATTCCGTAACCGCATAGAGTATTTTATTGTTCCAATAATCCAACGCCGTTTCCGCATCAATACCCAGATCATCAAAAGGCACGCCGCCGATCAAAACCCCATCCGGCGTTTTACACCACCCCCGCCCCGCAATGGCGGCAGCGCCGGAAACCGCACTCCCGCCACAATTGGAAGGGGGCGTCAAAGCGACCTCCTCACCGAAAGTCAAACTCCCCTCTACATCGCGAATATCTGCAGGAATCGGATAGCGCCCTTCCCGCTCGACAAAGAGCTGAATAGCATTTTTAAGATCGTGAAAATTAGCAACCGTCCGGTTTCTTTCAAGCGCCTTACGCTCCAGATTAGAAAGCAATATCCAGGGTGGCACAAGCAATCCCACAATGATGAGAAGAATAGAAACTTCTATCAGAGAAAATCCCTTTTGTTCTTTTAAGATACGCCCCATACGCTATCCTCACCCCATAAAGTCGGCTGCGTTTATCCTACAGCATTTCAGCCAAGCCCGAAAGGGGGTAAGCCCCCCCTGCCGCGCAAAAGCCAAAACATCCGAAAAGCGACGTCGTATACAAAACAGATACAACTCTTCGGAAATTTTAATAAAACTTTATCTATCTCTCTTAACTAACATTTTAGGATAATTATCTTAAATAATCGTAAAGGGATCACCAAAGGCTATCATAACACCCCTAGGTTCCAGCCCCCAACAATCACAGCGCTGCCACTATGCTTACAATCCGCCTTATCGCCTTTTTCAAGCTCTCATCTCCCACACGCTCGACAAGATAAAAAACGGCCCACGCATCAATATCTTCAAGAAGCCCCTTTCCTTCCTCCTGCCCGTGAGATGGCAAGCCGTGAAAAAAAGCATCATAGGGCACATCAAAAAACTCCTTCAAAAGATAAAGCCGTCCCGCAGAAATACGATTCTGTCCCTTTTCATACTTTTGGAATTGCTGAAAAGACACCCCAAGCACATCGGCCAAATCACCCTGCGTATACCCCTGCAAAATACGCAAAGCCTCAACATTCCGGCCAATTCGCACATCGACATCCGTTACCGCCCTTGTTGCCACATTCCCCATAACGCCTCACTTTCCAAAATAGAAACTCAATCCTACCCTATATATTTCCAAAATAGCAATAGTTACGAGCGCAATTTTCTCTTATATTCAACCTCATGGATGGAAAGTGGCTTAAAACGCAATTCGACGCACACCCGGACAAAACAAAACGGGGGCTAGCCAAGACATTGGGGCTAGAGCCGCCGGCCATCAGTAAAATTCTGGCGGGAACACGCGAGATAAAAGCCCGTGAATACAAATGCATGCGTGAGTATTTCGGCCTTCCCATAGACGGCGATCGCGCGACGGCACCGCCCACTGGCTACGTCTTAAAACCGCTGAACAATACCCTGCAAGAACCGCTTGGACAGCCGAGAGAACAAGACAACTGGATCATGCCGGCCAGTATTCTTGCGGCGCATACGCAAAGCCCACCGGAACAAATTAAAATTTTTTCCATTTCGGAAAATGCCATGGCGCCGGACTTTTTGCGCGGCGAGCAAGTACTTGTCGATTTATCGGATAAAAAACCCTCGCCGCCCGGCGCTTTCATTATCTCTGATGGCTTGAGTCAAATTATTCGCCAATGCGAAATCGTTCCGCACTCCGCCCCGCCGCAAATCAAAATTTCAGCCCGGCGCGAACAATATGAAAGCTATACCGTTTCTCTGGACGACCCGACAATCATCGGGCGCGTTATCGCCAAATTGCAATGGCTTTAGCCCCCACTCCAAAGCGCTAAAAAAGGCTGTAAATTACATCTGCATAATCTGAATGATTACCGGACCAAGGATGATGATAAACAGCACCGGCAGGAAAAAGGCGATCATAGGAACAGTCAGCTTCGGCGGCAGAGAAGCGGCCTTCTGCTCAGCCAGCGCCATGCGCTGATCCCGCAATTCATCCGACATAACACGCAGCGCCTTGGACACGGATGTCCCGTATTGCTCCGCCTGTATCAAAGCCGTTGCAAAGGATTTAGCCGCCCCGGACCCAACCCGTCGGGAGAAGTCTTTCAGAGCCTCTCCCCGCTCGTTCAGCATCGCCATTTCAGCGCTCAAAATCCCCAATTCTTCCGCCAATGTTGGGGAATGCTCGGCGATTTCTTCGGCAATACGGTCAACGGTTTGTTCAAGGCCGATACCTCCCTGCACACAAATCAGCATCATATCGAGCGCATCAGGAAACGTCAGGTTAATTTCCTCAGAGCGCTTTTGTATCAAATTCTTCAAGAGCAACTTAGGCAAGCCATAGCCGCCGAACATGGCAATCATCAAAACAAAAAACACCGCATTGTCATCTATTTCCTTGTCGCCGCTGCTAAGGATCAACATCCCAACCCCCATAAAGACAAAGGGCAGCGCAATCCGCACGGTAATAAATTTAATCGGTGCCGAAGGGGAGCGAATCCCCGCCTGCAACATCTGGTCCCGGACTTTATCCCCCATAGAACCAAGGAGCTTTTGCGCCTTAAAGAACATCGCGACAGACTCGCGCGCGGAAAGAGCCTCTGCGCCTTTTCCCTTGCCCGTTATTTGCTCTTTGGTCTGTTCAAAAAGCGCACGACGTTTTTGAGAAATCACATTACGGTAACGATCTTTTTTCTCTTCACGATTAAGGAGCGGCAAGGCAAATGCCATAAAAGACAGGCCCGCCAAAAGCGCACTAAGAACAACAATCAAGCTTTCTGATGCCTCCATAATCGCGCCTTTCTTATACCTTAAAGTTAATCATGATCTTCATGATAAGAATCCCGATCAACATCCAGAACGCCGCGCCGACCAAAAGCGCTTTACCGATTGTTGTTGTAAACATCACTTCCATCTGCGCCGGATTGATAAAATATATACCGCCACCGACCAAAAACGGCAGCGCGCCAATAATAGACGCAGAAGCCTTCGCCTCAGAGGACAAAGCCTGCACCTTACGCTTCAGACGAAAACGCGCCCGGATCACCCCGGACAGGTTCATCAAAACTTCCGACAAGCTGGCCCCTGTCTGTGCCTGAATGGAAATACCGGTAGCAAACATCTGCATCTCGGTCAGAGGCATCCGGCGTGCCGCATCCAACGTCGCTTCAGGCAAAGAAACCCCCACCTTCTGAGCATCGTAGATACGCTCCATCTCTTCACCGACAGGCCCGGTAAATTCCTTGGCCGACATCGCAATCGCTTCCGTCACCGGCATCCCGGCTTTAAGGAGCCGCACCATAGCCTCCAGCGCATCGGGAAATTCTTCCAAAAACTGTTTTTGGCGGCGCTTGGTTTTCCAACGCAGGAAAAACTTAGGCACCCCAAACAAACCGATCACACCCATCATCACAAGGACAAAAGGCGACAAACCAATCAGCTTACCAACCATTATCAAAACAACGGAAGCCACTACCGAGAATATCCAGTATTGCGCCACGCTAATCCGCAGACCGGCCTGCTCCAGTTGAGCACTCATTGTCACTTTCTTCTTCTCGCCGCTTTCTTTTTCTGCGCCTTTGAGTTTTTTGGCAATTTCATCGCGGCGTTTATTCCGGAGCGCCTTGGGATCTGTCACACTGGCGGAACTTGAGCCTCCTCTAATCACGGCCATTGTGCGCTTTTTCTGGGCGTTTTGATTACCCATCATCAGGGCCGCCGCCATACCGAGCGCCACAAGAATGATAAGCAACACAATGATGAGAACCATCATATTCATTTAGGGTCAGGACTCATTAATTATGTCCATTCTGCGCGTTCGTAAATTTTTGATAGATATTTGTAAAAATCGTGCAAAACATAGCCAAAGCTACGTTCAAGCGATTTGAGCAAATAGATACAAAAATTTACCGCGCCGGATAGACGGTTAAACATGAAAGAGCAATCTACCGCTTCAAACAAGCTTACCATAGCTTTGGCTATGCTTTTACTTGTTTTCATTGTATCTTGCCCTTTCATGTTTAACAGAATTGTACAAAATTAATAGGTCCTAACCCTAGTCATACGCCTCTTCCATCGCATCAAGAACCAGACGCTCGACACCAAATTGGCGCGCCTTATCAAAGAATTTAGGCCGCAAGCCTGTTGAGCGTTGCCGTGTAATCAATTTGCCGTCTTCATCCTCACCTTCGATATCAAGGACAAAAAGATCCTGCATTGTCACGACTTCACCCTCCATCCCGGTGATCTCAGTAACGTGCGTTGTTTTCCGCGAACCATCCCGCAGACGTTGCACCTGGATAATCACATTCACGGCGGATGCAATTTGCTCCCGCACGGCAACGGTTGGCAAATTCAAATCTCCCATAGCAATCATGTTTTCCATACGGGAAATGGCTTCACGCGGATTGTTAGCGTGAACCGTCCCCATTGAGCCATCATGACCGGTATTCATAGCCTGCAACAAATCAAAAGCCTCCGGTCCGCGCACCTCACCAACGATAATGCGTTCAGGCCGCATCCGCAGACAGTTTTTCACCAAATCACGAATGGTAACTTCACCGACGCCCTCAAGGTTCGGCGGCCGCGATTCCAAACGCACCACGTGCGGCTGTTGCAATTGCAGCTCACAAGCATCCTCACAAGTAATAATACGCTCGCCAGAGTCGATATAGCGCGTCAAACAGTTAAGCATCGTGGTTTTACCGGACCCCGTACCGCCAGAGACCAGAACATTCACCCGGCAACGCCCAATCGCCATAATCAACTTGGCACAGGAAGGACTCATAGAGCCAAAGTCCAAGAGCTTTTCAAGCGTCAGTTTGTCCTTGGTAAATTTACGAATAGTCATGCATGAGCCGTCAACGGCCAAGGGCGGAATAATCACGTTCACACGAGAACCGTCAGCCAAACGCGCATCACAAATCGGGGAGGATTCATCGACACGCCGGCCAATCGCCCCGACAATCCGTTGACAAATTGTTGTTAAATGCTGGTTATCACGGAATTTAATGGACGCTCTTTCAATCTTCCCGCCCACCTCGATATAGGTTGTATCCGGCCCGTTAATCATAATATCGGCGATATCATCACGCTCCAAAAGCGTTTCCAGCGGGCCATAGCCCAACATATCATTCCCGCACTCCTTGGCAATTTCTTCCAATTCTGCGGGGGTAATATCCAAATTACGAAAGCGAGCAATTTCTTCGACGGCTGATTGCACCTCTTCCCGCGCGGCCTGTGAATCCATGCGGGCCAGCGCTTTCAGATCAATCCCGTCACGCAGATCAAGCCAAATACGATTGCGCGCACGCTGAAGGCGCAAAGATGTAATCGAGTCCACTTCAGAGGCTTCTTCCTCCTCAGTAGAAGCATCCAGATCAGCAAACAATTCATCATCATCGGCTGGCTTTTTAGTTCGCGCCACCTTTTTAGCGGGCGTAGCCGTAAGCGGTTCGCTCTTTGGGGGAGCGGACGAAACGGAGTCCCCCCCCTCTTCTTCCACCAGAATGGAATCCTCAGGCCCCTCAAAATCCCCTTCTCCCCCTTGAGAAAGCGCTTTCAGCTGCGCCATTTGCTCTTCTGAAAGGGGGGCCGCCGGCGTTTCATCCCGACCTTCTTCCGAAGCATCCTGATTTTCACTGCCTGTTGCGGGCTTTTTATCGACAGACGCCGCTGCTTTTTTCTTTGCAGACGAGGTTCCAGACGATGTCTTTTTTCCAAACATCCCGACCTCCTCCTTCTATGATTTGATTTTAAGCTTGTTCAAAACCTGTCCCAATACCCCCTTGCCACTTTCGGAAACCGCTTTTCCAGCGTTGGAATCAATTTTCAAAAGCGCCTGTAAAACCATCGCAACATCACTGGCAACGGTAGAACCGGTTTTTAAAGACGACAAACTCACACCTTCACTTTCGGCGTTCATAAATAAATCCGGATCAAAAGCAATCTCGGCCAATAGTTTTTGATCTACGCCTTCTTCGATCTGAGCTTTAGAAACTTCGTGTTTGGAAGACAATCCCTTCATATTCAAAAGCAGAGAAATCGCATCAGCACTGCCGCCGCGTAAATCTTTAATCTCCTGCACCAGCGTCCGGGCCGCCCGCACTGACGTCAATGCCGGGGTTGTCACCATGATAATCTTCTGCGCTTTATGTAACACCGCGCGCCGCAACGCCGCCGGAGAAGCTGATAAATCAACCACAAGGAACGGATACGTCACCATCATATGATCGAGCAGGGCCTCATAATGTTCGGCGCTCACCGGTTCATCCATCATCACATCACCGCCGGAACTCAAGACCGTCAATTTATCAGACACGCTATAAAGCATACGGGACAGACTGTCTTCTTTACCTTCTGCGGCCGCGCGCCCTGCTTCAATCAATGTTGAAGCGGGTTCGAAATCAAGCCCGACATTAAGTGTCGAATAACCGCCCGCCGCATCCATCAAAAAGGTTTTTTGTTTCATTTCATCGGCCAACTGCCGCGCCAAAAGCTGAGAAACCGCTGTCGTCCCTACCCCCCCCTTGGCACCGATCACAGCGATCAGACAACTATCGCTCGCACCGACCTGTTGCAAAAGCGTCTCACCGATATCACTGGCAAAGCTCTCTTTTTCAACCGGACGCACAAGATAATCGCTAACCCCCATACCGATCATCTTGCGATACAAATTCACATCATTCACAGGGCCAATCACAATCGCGGAGGTCCCTTCCGCGCATTCCCCGCCCAGCGCCTCAAGACGCCCGATAAAATCACCGTCAATCGTATCCGTTTGCACAATCACCAAGTCCGGCGATTGCTCCGCACCATAGTGCGCCGTCGCGGCATCGATGTCGCCTTCATAACAAGTCAGCTCAACACGGGCAAAGCGCCAATCATCGGCCAGAGACAAATAAACGTTCTTTGTCTCTTCATCCTTCGTAAACAGCGCTATCCGTGCCTCTGGCAACAAAACGGATATATATGACTTTTCGTCCTCACTCATTTCTTCTTCTTGTTTGATTATATTCTGTCACAGGTAAGAATCCTTAACCCCTATAATGCACCCAAAACATTACCAATTTGTTTATAAGCGCCGCCTAAATTATAAACAAATACCGCCCCCGGTTTAATTCGACACAGCAGACATCGTATTATCCAAGGCATCATTCGGAACGCCGGCGGCATAGTCTTCTGCCACATTCACACGGCGCCGCCCGGAAACCTCCGGCCGCGTATCATTTCCAGCCAAATCGCTGGGACGGTAGATTTGACGGGCCAATAGCATCTGCGTGCTACAGCCGTAATTATACTCATCATTAATCACTGTTGGCTTACCTTCGATTCCCGCCATCAATTCACAGCCCTCCGGCGCATGAGCCGTTGTCGTATCATAGGCCAGAGAAATCATCATATCCTCCCCCAGACCATGTACAGGAACCAGAGATGTTTCTACATTTAATACCCCGGCATTACGCAAGCCTTCACCAATACGCGCCGCTTCATCCGCGGCTGCCATCGCCGTATTTTTCCGCGCTTTCGGATCGTAATTCACAGCCACCTTCACCGGGCCATTACCAAAGCGGTTATAATCATCACGAATGGCCGCCATTTTAGATGCCGTCAATGCACCACGCTCATAAAGCGTCTCACTAGCGCCTTGCTGAAGCTGAATGCGTTCAGAAACCAATTGCGTCTTCGTATCCAAAGAGCAAGCCGAAAGCCCCGGCACCGTAATCAAAGCCACCACAGCGACCTTCAAAATATTTTTTCTCGACAAACAAGCTGGCATCTAACAGCCCTCCTCTTTTCTTGTCTTAATCAATCAAATAGCCATAAACCTCGTCGTCATCAAACAAGGTTGCCGGTAAATTCAAATTGGCGTAAGTCGCACGAATATTTTCCGAAAACGCCCGCGCCAATGGATTTCTACGCACCGGCGCTTCTTTAACTTCCGCCATCGTTTTATCCGCATAGGGACGAACCAGATAAGGCGTTACAATAACAACCACTTCAGATTCCTCGCGCTGAAAACTCTCCGAGGAAATCAAATCGCCGATAACCGGCAAGTTTTTAACGCCCGGCAAATCCGACATGCTCTTGGTTACATCTGACTTCAAAAGTCCGGCGATCATGAGACTGCCGCCGCTGGCCATTTCAACCGTCGTATCCGCGCGGCGCACCGAAAATCCGGGAACGCTGATTGATGAAAGGCTCAAGCTATTCTGGTTGGAAATTGCCGAGACTTCCGTTTCCAATTTAAGGCTAATCAAATCATTGGAAAGAACCACCGGACGGAAATTCAAAGAAACTCCAAACGGATGATATTCGATCAAAATGTTACCGTCACGGTCGCGGCCAACCGGCACAGGAAACTCACCCCCCGCCAAAAAGCCCGCTTGCTCCCCGGACAGAGCCGTTAAATTCGGTTCCGCCAACGTATTAATCAAACCGTCCTCTTCCAACGCGCGCACAATTAATTGCACAGGGCCGAAACGGTCGCCCGCCCGGTCATAAATCAAACCGGCAACCCCCATCGGATCCGTCGTCAAAGAAGCCGCCGTTTTTGTTGCAAAGCTTGCAAGCAAATGTCCCGTCGTATCATCGTAATTCGGCTCCACACCCAGCTCACGCAAGACATCGCGGGACGCCTCAACAATTTTAACCTTCAGCATCACTTGCTGTTCGCCGGCAACACGGAGCATATTAAGCACAATCTGGTCGACTTCACCGTCAATCCCCTGCACATCACTAACGTAATGGCCGACCATTTGCATAATTTCCTCGGCCACACCGGGAGTCGAAACATTTCCCGTCAAAACCATCTGGCTCGCCATAGTTTTGATTTTAACATTTTCATTGGGGAACATTTCATCAATCAAATTCTGAATCACAACATCATCAAACTTCACATGAACATTCAGCCGTTTAATGATATTTCCTTCCGCATCCACAGCAATCAGGTTCGTGCTGCCCAAAGCCGTACCGACGAGATACAAGCGGTTGGATTGCAAAGCCATTACATCCACGATAGAGGGGTCCGCCACCATGATATCGGCAATATCGCCATCGACATCGACGATTTCCGCCATGCCTTGCGTCAAAATAAGCGTCGGATCTTCCTTTTGTTTATGCGCGGCAACCAAATCGCCCTTGGCCGCAAAGGCCTGACGCTCCGCCAAGCCTGCACCAAAGCACATAACCGCCACAATAAGAACGGCTATAACACCTGCCCGCAACCGGGATATTTTTATGGATTTCATCATATTTTCACCATCTTTCGAGCGCTTGTTAAACTTTGCAAACGAACAACAACCCTTCCCCACTTCTAATGACCGACAGCTAATTCCTGAACGGAATTGCCGTTGTAAATTCTCACAATATTCCTATCCGCACCCGAGGCTTTTTTCGCCCGCGCGATCTCAGCTTTCACCTCATCGTCAACGCGGGAAAGGCGCGCATCCGTACTCACCGAAGAAACCCCATCGGGAAGCACGCTTTTATCACCCAGTTTACGCAACGACAGACTAATCGAGCCCATAGCTTCCGCCAGTGCCAAAGCCTCTGCCCCCTTACGGTCGACCTCCAGCGTTACGGTTTTACCGATTTTGCTTTTCTTATCTTCGTCGTAAGTAATGGCCTGATCGACCGCCATCACTTTGACATCTTCCAAAATCGTTTCCGTCGCCAGTTTTGCCAAATTGCTTCTAATTGTTTCGGTCACAATGGCGCTGTCATCTTCCGAACGGATAGACGTTTTGTAGGTCAGCAACACGTCAACATGGTCGCCGGGACGCACAAACCCCCCGGCACTAGAGACGGCTTTAATACTAACAGCGACGGCCCGCATACCTTCATCAAGCGTCGCCGCCAAAAAGTTACCTTCAGCCTCCGCTACCAAAGCCGTTTTTGTAACGGGTTCGCCCTCGGCAAGGTTACGGCGCAAACGTCCGGAGGCGGCATCGGCAGCCTTCTTATCGCCTTCCTTTACAATCGCGCCCGGAAAGACAGAGTCCTTAGGCCAGGACTGCCACGCCACATTATTAGATGTAATCTCAGACCCCACATCCAGATTCTTGGTCGCCACGACAATCTGAACCTGTGCGACACTCTTGGCTTTCTCTGCCGGGGCTTCTTTCTTGCCACCACTCAAGCTCGCCTGCACAAGCACAGCGACCAAGATGGCAATCAACATCCCGCCGACCAGAACAATCACAACATTCCTATTCATTTAATTTCACTCCTTGAAATCAGAGCCGTAACAACGCACCGGAAAGGCGCAAAGAAGAGAGATAGAGAATAAACTTCTCCACAAGAATACACACAATCTTATCCACATAATAGCAGATTTATGGCGTTTGTGTTGTAAAAAACTGCATTAAATTTTCGGGCGATACAAAATCGAGCAGAAAAAAACTTAAAAGCGCGCCGCCAGCTATGGGAATACCATAGGGCACTTTGCTTTCACCATCCTGCACACGGGCGATCCAGCTTCCCTCCGCGGGAGACTTGATGGGTTTCCATTGACGAAGCACCAACGCAGCAAGCCCCAATACCCCTCCCAGAAAGGCCGTATAGAAAATAAAAATCGGCAACCCCTTTAAGCCAAACCACAGGGCATAAGCACTCAGCAGCTTAGCATCACCACCCCCTAAAGTCCGCAGCGCAAACATTATAAAGGTAGCAACAAACATCACAGCCAATGCAATCAAGTGCGACTGCCAGAAAAAGAATATGCCTGCACCCGCAAAATGATCGGCGGCAAAGGCCGGGATAAAAGCCAGAACGATAAACACTGAATATATGTTGGGGATCGTCATACCCTTAAAGTCAGACCAGCCCGCCAACGCCCCGATCCCCACGGCGCTGAGTACAGCGAATAAAAAGATAATCAAAAACAGCATGGTCATCACAAAAAAGAAAAAACGATAAGGCTTGGGGACCAGCCCCCAGAGAAAAAGCCCCGCCCTGTAGCATTCATACAAAGAGCGGGGCTTTCGTTGTTTAAATCATGAATTCGTCAAGCTTACGGAGCCGTTTCAACACCGGCAGCTACAGAACTCATCGCGGAACCGATCGTCGTAAAGACGGTTTCCAAATCATCACCGAATGCGAAAACAGCCGCAACAATAGCCAGGGAAATCCCACCGGCAATCAGACCATATTCAATGGCGGTCGCGCCGTCTTCGGACATTACATAGGCTTGTACTTTTGCAATAAGCTTCTTCATAGAGAGTCTCCTTCGTTTGGTTTTCTTAGCAAGTTAAATGGTTGTTTTTTTGAGAACACTCCTCTCCCCAAAGAGAAGTTTCCAACCGTTATAACTACAGAATATACCCTATTTTTTTAACAAGCGGTTAATTTTTTTCATTTTCCGTAATAAAAACAAGAAAATCTCATTTTATTACTGTATAAAATATTTGTATAAAATTTTATCTTTATAGAAATAAATCATTTATATGCAAAATATACACAGATAATACTTAATATATCAAGAAAAAATAAAGTATAAAGATTGTGTCAAAAATAAGGCGCGTCCTCTTTACTGGAAAACACGCCTTATTTATTTCAACCTATCATATATGGATTAATCACCTAACTCTTAATATGCAGGTTTGCCAATTCGCGGCTGATCGTTTCAAACACCTCAATCAGCTCATCTTGCGACGGGGCATCATAATATTGCGCCGGAGAGGTCGCACAATCCTCGTAATACTGTTTAGTACTACTGCTGATGCTAGAGGTAAACGTAACCGTGTAAATCGTCACACCTTGTGCCTTCAACGCCTCACAGGTTTCGGCAAAGCGCTCATTCAGATCACTCACATTCACGTTGTGTTTATTGGTCGCCCAATAGGTGGAATAGGTGCTTTCCATCGTATTGTTACCGTCCGTCATCATAATAATCGCTTTACGCCACTCATTATCATCCCATTCCGAACCTTCGCTAAACGGCGGCTCCGGCGACAACAAACGGTACCCCCAAGCCATACCGATATTTCCGTACGTATAGCCATGC
This sequence comes from Alphaproteobacteria bacterium, assembly GCA_050297015.1. Lineage (GTDB taxonomy): Bacteria > Pseudomonadota > Alphaproteobacteria > Micavibrionales > Micavibrionaceae > JACKJA01. The sequence goes on from JBNKRZ010000011.1 coordinate 155,369, forward strand.
GCTTTCATGTCAGCGATCCCGTCATACAGCGTTTGTTCGTCACTGGTTAAAGGCTGAATGTAGGCATAAGGACAGTTGTTATTCGTCCCGCCGCTGGAATCCGATTTCCAGCAAAAGCAATAATCCGAATTACAGCGCCCGTAAGACCCCGTGCAATCGCTACAGCGGGAATTGCTATAACCGCCATACCAGCTGCATTTTTGCCCATTGGAAATCACCCGGCCATAGGAATAAACATCCCACGGCCCACTGTAATCGTCATAGACATCATAATCATACGGATCGTTACTGCCGCTCGCCGGGTTCCAGCCATGACCGTCCAGATTGGTATCCGCCGCTTCCCATAGCTGGCCGCGGGAATTCGCCACATAAGTCGCCCCGCTTTCATAACCGGTGTCTTTGTGCTCAACAACGCAGCCATACCAATTACTGCTGGTTTTATCAGTTGTGTAGCTCATATCATCGGGCAGGTTAACAAAAACATATCCATCGCCATACGCCGTCCCATCGGGGTTAAGCCCCAAGCCATAGCGCCCGACACGCACGCTACTGGAATAAGGCACCAGACCAATTTTGATGTAAGAAGGATCGGACGTGCTCTCAAACAATATCCGCACAAAGCTTTCCGACGCATCACGTAAAGCCTGAATATTGTTATTACTGCTCATCGAGCCGGTGTTATCAAGAACCAGCGCCACCTCCAGCCCGCTCACTTCACGCTGAACAGTGGTCTCACGATAGACAGTAATCTGGTCCACACCCAAAATCTTCATAAAAGACGTATCAAAATCGGCATAAGCGGAGACGGTCACTTCGTCGCCATTTACACTCACGTTCAAATCATAAGTCTCTCCGATTTTTTCAGCCGGATAATTAACATCGAAAAATTCTTCCACACGCGCTGTAATAGCCGTCTCTTCCGTTTCCGAAGCGGTCGCCGCCAACGCCGCCGCATCTATCGCGCCCCCCAGCCGTTCACGAACAAGGTGAGCCTGCGCCAAGTCCAAAGACATCCCCACAGAGCCAATCACAACGGGCAACATGACGGCAAAAGCGATAGCGATGCTCCCCGCCCGCGCGCCACAATAGAAAGGTGCGGCTTTCTTAAGCCATCCTGCAAGACTCTTCATATTTAACATCCCCGACATGGCCAAGCCCCCTTTAATCTAGTTACGCTGCACGGTGGCAGAACGCCTTCCCCGCCCGAATGCAACCTCTTCCATCTTGATAGAATCTATCGAATACATACTAAAAACCGGATCGAAATCATATTGAACGATAACGGCCACAACGCCATCACCGCTTGTCCCTAGCCCCACGACCCTGTTTTCGACATTCGTCACGGCGCTCATGTTACGTGTTTCCCGCCACAAAATTTGTGGGGCGTCATCTTCATCATACTCAAAACTAACAATATCAACGCCAAACGGCACCGTTGTAAACGGCAAGACAGAAAGCTGCCCAGCACGAACAGCCTCATCAATCATATCATCATCGACAATCATTTCCCGCGAAATCAGGTCTGCGACGGTCTGTGCTGCCGCAATTGTTTTCTGATTAACAAGAATGCCATTGCCCAAATCAAACGTTCCAATCAGCAAGAACGCCAAAATCGGAAAAACAATCGCAAATTCGGTTGCCGCTACGCCTTTTTCATCGCGGCCCCATCGTTCGATTATATGGTGCAATCTCTCCAACATTTTTGATTTATCCTCCGAAAGTATACGGTTCGACTTCAAGAACAATCGTCGAAAATAAAAAGCGTGAATTATTTGAGGTGTTGGCGAAGAACTTCCCGATCAACGGCGTTACCAACGGATAATTATAACCGACCCGAATCAAAACAACATCACTCGCACCACCGGGATCAAACTGCGTCGCTTGCATATTGCCATCTTCATCAATGTTGGGATCCGTACCGGCATCACTAAAGGCCGTCAATGTTTCAACATCATATTGAAGCCCTGAACAACGAACCAGCGGCCATGCATAATCACACACAGCATCGACAAAAGCCTGCTCCGGATCGACAGCCTCTTGCTGGAGTTGCCCGGTGCGAATAAGGCGGGAAGCCTCCATCGCCGCCCCTTGCAACAAAGTCGCCGTCGCATTGAGTAGTGATATCTCAATAATACCAATCACAAGCGTCACAAAAGGAATAGCCAGCAAACTGAATTCCACAGCCGCCGTCCCTTCGCTACGATCCAACCATCGTTTTAAAAGCTTAATCATTATAAAACCCACTTGCGGCAAGGTTAAAAATGCCGCCCCTCACTCTCAATAATAAAAGACGAAGAGCTAAAAAAGTCTTTAGTATCACTACAATTTGAAACAAATAAGATTCGAATATCTTTATTTATCTTATATCTTCATCATGCTGCGCGCCTTGAGTCTGGCGAGGGAAACCACGAGAATCGAGCGGAATTTTTCCTGTCACTTTTTCACCCCAGCGTTCAACCAACGCCCCCTGACGCTTTTTTATTTCCTCCACACGAATATGAGAACGTTGAACAATCAAGGTCGCAACAATTCCGGAAAGCGCCCAATTAATCAAATAACCAATTGCGGCCGCCCCATAAATCACAACAATCGTCATAGGGGCTAACCCGACTTCCAGCGCTTTATCCATATTGTGACCGTTCACCCACAAATGAAAAAGAAAGGGCGTTGTTCCCGCCAAATTCATAGCCCCCACGGTCAGAGCCTTTGAGCCACGCCCCATAGGATCAGTCACAACCGCAACAAGCGTTGGCACCATCCCCACACACAAAAGAAAGGTCGTCGGCATAAACAAAATGGCCAACGCCACGCCCATAACCCAAGAAAAGCTATATTTCCAGCTTTTCCTTTTTGCTCCTGCTCGTCTTTTTTTTGCCATTTCTTTCTCTATTTAAAACAAGCTGTTACGACTAAAAACTATAAAGGCAAAGACCATAATTATAATCCCGGCCAAAACCGCAGAGAAAATCGCGGCAATCTCCTGCCCCGTCTGTTTTCCAAAAGTTTCAGGCTGAAGCAATTTACTTTCGATTTTTTCATGCTCCCGCCGTAACTCATCATATTCTCTCATCGCCTTTTTAAAATCCGTGAAATCCTGTCGCCGCAAATCAGTATCGTCGAAAATCGCGGCGATCTTACTCAAATCCCCTATTTTCACCTGTGCATCGACTTTTTTCTTTACCTCATCCCGCAAGCGGCAATCATGGAATCCTTCATAAACGGGGTCCAAAAGCGTCGCAAGCCAACCCGCAATACCGGGGAACATTTGCAATTTTTCCCTTTTTTGTATTGTCGCCAAGCACTTAAGATTCCCAAACACCTTGGACTGTTCCTCATCAGAATTAAGCTCCAGAAAATACGGATCAATAACCTTACGTTCTTTCGCCGATAAAAAAGCAGCAATGTGTCGATCAATAAAAAGATGCGGGCGATCGGGACGGGCTGAAATTTTCTCAAAAGCAAAAAGAAGATCTTCCGGGGAACGTACATAATATCCCTTAAGTTTTTCACTAAGACAGGGCGCCCCCGGACACAAAAAGTAAAGACAGCGCTCAATCCCATAACCCAGATTATTTTGCTTCAAAAACATACGGCAATTATCAAAGCGCATCGACATACTCACAGCTTCACTATAAGTTTCCTGCTGCATACTGATCCAGTCGCTAATCAATTTTTGTTGAATAATTTCAACGTAAGGCTGGAGGTCTTTTTTTTCAGCGAATGCCTTTTCCAGAGCATTGGGAAAAGCCTCAGGCATAAAGCTTATCCCCTTGTAGCGTATAGGGGCGGAAGGATCCAAAGACATAGAGATATAACTGACAAGTCTCTCCAAATGGTCCGGACCACGACCGGTAGATTCGGCCATTCCCACGGCCAATTCAAAGCGTCCGCGCGCAAGCTTATCTTCCAAAGAGCGATCAACCCATTGCTCTAACGAACCATTCGTAATGACCTGCATAGCCTCATTCGGGTTCTTTCCTAAATCAGCAGCCAACATTGCCGGCCATAGATAACTCTCTTTATTAAAATGAAACGGCCGTGTCGCTTTCGTCATACGCACACTTTGTTTAGGACTAAGACGCTGACCGTCAAGCCAGATCAGAACTTCATTCAAACTCCAGCGCTGCGTCCAGTCGTCATACAACAAACCGCGTAATAATTCGAGAACAGCTGCGGAAAAGCGCTCCGTCCCGACAACGGCAACATAACTGCCCTTTTCGATTTTTTGCTGAATGATCTCTCTTTCGCTCAACCCTTTGAGAGGATTACGGCTCCGCAATATCATCGCCAAGCTAACGCCGAAAGAATAAAGATCATCCCCGAACATACCACGACCGCGACCGATCGGATCAACCATAGCCCTATGAATAGGCTCAACCACAGCGGGCTGCGCAAAGGAAGAGGGAACGGAAAGACACTCTCCTAAAATAACACCATCAACATCCTTCAAACCGCCGGTATATATATTCGTAGGACGAATAGAACCGTGAACAATGTCCTTATCACGCAGATCCAGCAAGACATTGACCATAGGCTTAATCACAGCCTCCATCACTTTATCTTGCTTCCACCCCAGCCCCGGTTCATCAACAGACTGCATAAGAGGGGCGCCCAAATTGCGTTCGTAAACAAACGTATAGCGTTCCTCTCCGGCGGGGGGCCAATACAAAACACCGGAAGCCGCTAATTTAACAATTCCCGAATTAACGACCCTAACAAAAGAACGAACCACATGCGTATTCGGCACGAGGCTATTCTCACAAATCATAGCAAAATAAGAACCTTCGCCCTGTTCATCTTTTTTTCGCGCCACATAAGCTTTGACCGGGCCTTGGTCATATTCAGGAAGCGGGCGGGAGATAAACACTTCCACTTCACCATTCAATACAGCCACAGAAGAAGAACGAGAAGAAGAAGGATTTTCCCCAACACCTTCTATTTTCATAGAGGAATCAGAATCACCGGAAAGCGCCGTTTCTTCATTTACGCCTTTCTGCGCAGCAGAACCGGGAAAAGACGGGACAACCGTTTCCTCCTGTTCAGAAGCGATCTGGTTTTCTTCAGATGCCATCGTAAGCCTTTCCTGCATTCTTTCCCGAAGCGGTTCGCGTGCATTACATGCAATCCGTTTATTTTACCCTGAATAAAAGCAAAGGGAAAGGGAAACAGGATGTTGAAACCGGCCCCGAAGAGCACTTACGATCCGGCGAAAGGATCTTGCATCAAGATAGTATCATCACGCTCAGGGCTCGTAGAAAGAAGCGTCACGGGCGCCTCAATCAATTCCTCAATATGACGAACATATTTAACAGCCGCCGCCGGAAGGTCAGCCCAAGAACGCGCACCATATGTGCTTTCCTGCCATCCTTCCACCGTTTCATAAATCGGCTTCACGTCGGCCTGATGAATTTGAGAGGCCGGGTAGTAATCAATTTTCTGTCCGTTCAGCTCATACCCTACACAGATTTTAAGCTCATCAAATCCATCCAGAACATCCAGCTTTGTCAGCGCAATACCGCTAATCCCGGAAACTTTTATAGCCTGCCTTACCAAAACAGCATCAAACCAGCCACAGCGGCGTTTACGTCCCGTCGTTGTGCCGAATTCATGACCCCGCTCACCAATGCGCTCTCCAATATCATCATGCAACTCCGTCGGGAACGGTCCGGTTCCCACCCGCGTTGTATACGCCTTGGTAATTCCCAAAACATAGTCAACCATACGCGGCCCTACACCAGCCCCGGAAGCCGCCGATGCCGCCACCGTGTTGGATGAGGTCACAAACGGATAGGTTCCATGATCGACATCCAACATCACACCTTGCGCGCCTTCAAACAATATCTTGCTACCGCGCTTACGTTCTTCCGCAAGACGGTGCCAGACAACCCCCGTATAACTCAGGATTTCATCCCGCACGGCCATCAAATCATCATAAATTTTTGTCGGGTCAATAAGATCCGCGCCCAACCCTTTAAGCAAAGCATTATGATGCAAAGCCATATTCTCAAGCTTATCTTTAAGCAAATCAGGGTGCTCCAAATCGCAAACCCGCACGCCACGGCGCGCCACTTTATCTTCATAAGCCGGACCAATGCCTCGTCCCGTCGTTCCGATTTTCTTGTCGCCGGAACGCGCCGCTTCCAAAGCATGGTCCAGCGCTTGATGGACGGGCAGTATCAAACTGGCATTTTCTGCAATCATAAGATTTTCAGACGTAATATTCACGCCCTTGGCCCGCACAGTTTCAATCTCTTTCAACAAGGCCCAGGGATCAATGACAACACCATTCCCGATAACAGAAAGCTTTCCCTTACGCACAATCCCCGACGGCAACAAGTGAAGTTTATACTCCACTCCGTCAATGACCAACGTATGGCCCGCATTGTGACCACCTTGAAAACGTACCACCACATCGGCGCGGCTCGAAAGCCAATCAACAATTTTACCCTTACCTTCATCACCCCACTGGGAGCCAATGACCGCCACATTCGCCATAGCTAAAATACCTCGTCTTGCAATTAAATATTTTTATTATTCTGTATCACATGTCACACAGTGATTAAGAGGGCCAAACCCTTTTCCAATATCCTCTGCCGAAAGAAGGGCCTTATTTATATAAGCACGCGCATCCTGATAGGCTTGCGTTAAATCCTTTCCCTGCACCAAAGACACCGCAATGGCTGAAGCCATTGTTGCCCCCTGTCCGTCTTTATCGTTCCCCTTAACGACACGAGGCGTTTCAAAAACTTTTAACCCCTCATCATCAACCAAAACATCAACGACCTTTTCCTCACCGGAGAAAAAATCACCGCCGCGCAAAACAACACTCTTCGGTCCCAAAGTTACAAGCATCTCTGCGGCATGTTTCATATCGTCAACATCCCGAATCGTCATCCCCGTCAAACGGCTTGCCTCATTTACATTAGGCGCCATAACATCGGTATGAATCATCAGACTTCTTTTCAGGGCGTCTTCAGCCTCCTTATTCATAAAGTCTTTTTTAAAACGGCTACTTAAGACAGGATCGACAATAATCTTAACCCCCTTGGCAGAGAGTTTTTCCGTATATTCAGAGACCAGCTCAATCAGCTGTGCACTCACCAGCATTCCCGTTTTAATCGCCGCGATGTCCAAATCATCTATAACGGCTTCAATTTGCTTACGGAGCAGCCCTTCCGACACCGGCATAATTTCCCGATACCCTTGCGTATTACGCGCAGAAACCGCCGTCAAAACCGTCGCCGCGTACCCTCCAAAGGCATGAATCGTCTTCAAATCGGCCTGAACCCCGGTCACGGCACAACAATCCGATTGGCCAATGCATAAAACCTGTTTCACCATGAGAGGTCGCCTGTAAATGTTAATAGTTAAAATTAAAAGATAAAAAAACCGATCTACAGACTAAGCTGTTTTTGCCGCGGTTTCAATCACCGAACAGAGATCATTTACAATTGTCTCCACTTTCGTCGGATCGTCGCCTTCCGCCATCACGCGAATGAGTGGCTCCGTCCCTGAGGCCCGCACCAAAACACGCCCGTCATTGGAAAACGTCTCCTCCGCCTTTTGAATGGCCGTTTTTACCTGCTCATTGTCGAGCGGCGCGCCAGCTTCAAAGCGCACATTGCGCAAAATTTGCGGCAACGGGTCGAATAAATGAAGCGCCTCACTGGCTGGTCGCCCCTTATCTTTCACGACAGCCAAAACCTGTAGCGCCGCCAAAAGGCCGTCCCCGGTCGTCGAAAAGTCGGCCATAATCAAATGACCGGATTGCTCACCACCGATATTATATCCGCCCGCGCGCATCGCTTCGATGACATAGCGGTCGCCGACAGCCGTGCGAATCACATCCAACCCTTGTGCATTCAAAAACCGCTCCATCCCCAAATTCGACATCACCGTCGTAACAAGACCATTCCCCTGAAGAAAGCCTTGCTCCTTTTTCGTGAGGGCCAGCAATGCCATGATCTGATCGCCATCGACGCGGATCCCCTTTTCATCAACAACGATCAAGCGGTCAGCATCACCGTCCAGCGCGATCCCAATATCTGCGCCTTCTTCAAGCACACGGGCCTGTAGCGCCGCCGTGTCTGTCGCGCCGCAGCTTTTGTTAATATTCCGCCCGTTCGGTGCCACGCCTATCGCGATCACTTCGGCTTCCAGCTCCCAGAGCAACTGGGGCGCAACCTTGTACGCCGCCCCATTCGCGCAATCGACAACGATCTTCATGCCCTCCAGCGTAAATTCGCGCGGGAAAGAACGTTTGATAAATTCAATATAGCGCCCCGGCGCATCGTCAATCCGCGTCGCCTTACCCAGCGATTCCGGCCCCGGTAGTTCGGCGTTCATGTCCCGGTCCATCCAGCTTTCGATTTCCCGCTCCATCTCATCGGGCAGCTTATAGCCGTCAGCGCCAAACAGCTTGATTCCGTTGTCCTGATAGTTATTGTGAGAGGCGGAAATCATTACCCCCACATCAGCGCGCAGCGTGCGAGTCAAACGGGCAATCGCCGGCGTCGGCAGCGGCCCCGTCAGAAACACATCCATCCCCATCGCCAGGAACCCGGCAGTCATCGCTTGCTCCAGCATGTAACCCGACAAGCGCGGATCTTTCCCGATCACGGCGCGGTTTTTATGCTCGCCCGCACGCCCTTCCTCTTTCAAGACAAGCGCCGTCGCCATCGCAGCTTTCAGCGCCATGTCCGCCGTCATGGGGTAAGTGTTGGCTTTGCCGCGTATACCGTCAGTTCCGAAATATTTACGTGTCATAAGAAAATGTTTTAATGGCATCGCCCGCCGGACACAACAGAAAAGGTGCCCTGCAGTAGCTCTTACGCCTCTGCCGGGGCTTCACCACCTTCGGGGGCGGCGTCTCCCGCCGTGGGGACAGAGGACTTAGGCGCACTGTCGTCCGGTTCATCCGGCACATCGCGAATGATGGCCCGCCCGGCGAGCAAATCCTTGATTTCATCACCCGAGAGCATTTCATATTCGAGCAGCGCCTTAGCCAGCGTGTGCAATTCCTCGCTATTATCCGTCAAAATCTTGGTGGCACGGGCGTAAGCTTCCTCCACAATCCGGCGCACCTCAGCATCAACCGTTGCGGCCGTCTCATCAGACATATTTTTGGTCTGCGCCACGGAGTGCCCCAGGAAGACTTCTTCCTGATCGCTCCCGTAATGCAAGGGTCCCAGCTTGTCGGACATCCCCCATTCCGTCACCATCCGGCGCGCCATATCGGTTGCCTGACGGATATCGCTGGAGGCCCCCGTCGTAACTTTTTCCTTGCCGAAAATCATTTCCTCAGCAATCCGGCCGCCCATTGCGACCGCCAAATCGGCCTTCAATTTGGCCATCGACATGGAAATCCGGTCAGCCTCCGGCAAGCGCATCACCAGCCCCAACGCCCGGCCGCGCGGGATAATCGTTGCCTTGTGGATCGGATCGGACTCCGGTTCGTGCAGGGCCACAATCGCGTGCCCGCCCTCGTGATAAGCGGTGAGCTTTTTCTCCTCATCCGTCATCACCATGGATTTACGCTCGGTGCCCATCATAACCTTATCCTTGGCATCTTCGAATTCGCCCATACTGACAACGCGCTTACCGCGCCGCGCCGCGAGAAGCGCCGCCTCATTCACAAGATTGGCCAGATCGGCGCCGGAGAAACCGGGTGTCCCGCGCGCGAGAACCCGTGCATCAACGCTTTGCGCCAACGGTACTTTTTTCATGTGGACTTCGAGAATTTTTTCACGGCCCGCTATATCGGGCAAAGGAATGACAACCTGACGGTCGAAACGGCCGGGGCGCAAAAGCGCCGGGTCGAGCACATCCGGGCGGTTCGTCGCCGCCAGAATAATCACGCCTTCATTGGCTTCAAAGCCGTCCATCTCAACAAGCAACTGGTTAAGGGTCTGTTCGCGTTCATCATTCCCGCCGCCGAGTCCCGCGCCCCGGTGACGCCCCACGGCATCAATCTCATCAATAAAGATAATGCACGGTGCGTTTTTCTTGGCCTGTTCAAACATGTCACGGACACGGCTGGCCCCGACCCCGACAAACATCTCCACAAAGTCCGAACCGGAAATCGTAAAGAACGGCACGTCGGCCTCCCCCGCCACAGCGCGGGCGACCAGCGTTTTACCGGTTCCCGGCGGGCCGACCAGCAACGCACCTTTCGGAATTTTACCGCCAAGGCGCTGAAATTTTTGTGGGTCTTTCAGGAATTCAACGACTTCCTCCAGCTCCGTTTTGGCTTCATCAATCCCGGCCACATCAGCAAATGTCACCTTGCCATGCTGCTCGGTCAGCATCCGGGCACGGCTTTTCCCAAAGCCCATAGCGCCGCCACCGCCGCCTTTACCCTGCATCTGGCGCATAAAGAAAATCCAAACGCCGACAAAAAGCAACATCGGAAACCACGAGAACAAAAGCCCCATCAAGCTTATTTTACCCTCACCGGTATCTTCTGCCGTGATGCGCACACCGCTTTCCTTGATGCGATCAACAACATTTTCGTTTTCGGGAACGAGGGTAAAAAATTCCTGTCCACCGCCCGTATAATGCCCGTGGATTTCCTGCCCCTTGATCGTTACGTCAGATATTTGACCGGATGCAGCCTCCGCCATGAAATCGCTATAGGCCAGCTGATTCGCCGCAGCGTCGTTCTGCACTTGCGCGCCTTGAAAAACATTGAACAAAAAGACCAGCACCAAACCGATTGCCAGCCAAAATAAAAGATTCCGTCCAAAATTATCCACGTTCTGTTATCCCGTTTTCCGTATCAAAATAAAAGTTGTTCTCTGGAAAGATAGCCTGTTTACGCCCACAAGCAAGGGTTTTTATAATTTTTCCGGCGCAATTGTCAGCGTACCGTCCTTGCGGTTAAGGGAAAAAAGAAGCCCCCCCAAAGTCGCGTTTTTGTAATCATCGTCGGCGAAAATGCGGGCCTGCAAATTCTCCAGCTTCTCCATCCGCAGCCCGTAATTCCCCTCTTTTCCCTCTTCACGCCGCAGCCGATCCGCTGCCATCTGCAAAATACGAAAACGCGTCTCATCCGGTGTCTTTAAAAGCACATTATAATCCAATACGATACGGCTCGATTCGTCATTGATGAGCGCCTTTTGATATGTCCGCACCGCATATAAATCCAAAGCTTCCTGCGCTCTGCGCATACGGGCGGCACTAACAGCCAGCCGCTTGGGCGTTAAGCCTTCTTCCGCCAGAACACGAGCCGAGCGCCGCAGACGTACACGAGCAAAAGCGCGATCGTCATTGCTAGGATCCGTTATAAAAGGCACGTCGTTTTCCTTGCATAACGCTACCAACTGTTTCTTGGGGAAGTTCAAAAAAGGACGGACAATTTTAAGGTTCTCACTATAATCACGAACCGGGCGCATCGCCGCCAACCCGTCAATGCCGCTCCCCTTCGCCAGACGGAACAAAAAGGTCTCCGCCTGATCGTCCAGATGATGCGCCACAAACAAAACCGGAATATTATTCTCCGCACAATAACCAGCCAAAAGCGCATAACGATCGTCCCGCGCTTCTTCCATAATCCGGCTTTTACTCAAGCCCTTCAAGCTGCGGGTTAGAACACTATGCGTCACGCAAGGCCAGCCCGCGACGTTTGTTCCCACATCTTCCGCTTCCGCTTTCGATTCCGGACGAAGCGCATGGTCAATACTCAAAACGTGAACGCGGACCCCGCCCTTTTCCGCCGCCCAGCGCGAAAGCAACCAGCCCAGTGCCATGCTGTCAGGACCGCCCGACACAGCCACAGCCACAGCCTCCGGGGCATCAAGCGCCAGGAACTCATCAATATCACCAATAACCGGTAAGCGATCCTCCATAAGCAGACGCCTTCTCGCCTTTCAAAAGATGGTTACTTTTATTACTTACTCGTACGCTACAGACATCCGAGTCTGTTTTGCTCCCTTTTGGTGCGATCCAAAATAGGATTGCCGCCATTGGCATGCGTTTTTAAAAGCTGTTCAAACGTAATACACGCTTCTTCCTTTTTTCCCATCCCCGCCAGAGACAAGCCCAATTTAAGCAAATTATCGGGCGCTTTATTGCCCTCAGGATATTGCTGATAACCCTCGGCAAAATAACGGGCGGCCTGTTTATAATCATGACGCACGTAATAAGTCTCCCCCAGCCAATACTGGGCATTGCCGGCTAATCTATGATCGGGATAACGAGTCAGAAAATCTTTAAACGCTGCCTCGGCTTCCGCAAATCGGCTGGTCTGCAACAAAGAAAATGCGCGACTGTAGGAAGCACTCGCATCATCCACCGCCGGCGCCAGAGCCGTCGTCGTACCCGCCGACACATCATCAGAAGACAGCGTCTCACCCCCCGCAGCCGGCACCGTTAACGTGCCTAATATATGCGAAGAACGAGGCTGAACTTGCGCCTGAGGCTGCACCGGAGCAACAGATGATTCCGCCGGCACTATCAGCGTTGACGTGTTCGCCGAAGCCGCCGATGGTGCCGTCACATTACGCTGCATCAAAACATCCAAATCGGCTTGCACCTTATCGAGGGCACTCTGCAAACGCCGCCGCTCATAATCCTGCTGTTCGACTTGCCCCGTCAAACGCGCCATCTCCCGTTCGATTTGAGAAAGACGCACCTCAATATCCGCCGAAGACGACGCCCCCCCCGCAGCCGTATAAGCATGCGCGGAAGGCGGCGGAGCCTCCCCCTTAAACACGGCACGGTTCAGAGTCGATAATTCATTTTCCAAACGGGAAAGACGGCTATCTATATCCTGCGCAAAGGCAGGAACAGACGCCGTCATAACACAAAAATAAACGGTGTATACGGTACAGTGCAGGACCTTTTTTAAACCACGCACGTCAACCACATCCATTCACTATTAATCAACTTCCGTTACAGCACGGCGGTTTTGCGCCCATGCCGCTTCATCAGCCCCCAGAACAGCCGGCTGCTCCTTACCGAAGCTGATCGTGGAAATACGGTGAGGCTCAACCCCGAGCGCCACCAGGAACTTTTTAACGGAATTGGCCCGACGATCACCCAGAGCCAAGTTGTATTCCCGCGTTCCACGTTCATCACAATGCCCTTTAACCGTGACATTTACACTGGGGTAGCGTTTCAGCCATTCGGCCTGAAGTTGCAAGACATGCTGCCCCTCGGCACTCAAATCATAACGGTCATAACCAAAGAAAGCACGGTCACCAATATTGACAACCAAATCCTGTTGCGTACCCGGCATAGGCCCCGCAATAGCTTCTTCTTCATAACCGTAAACTTCCGTGCCATCCAGCGGGCCGGCGGTTATATCTTCGCGCTGTTCCAACTGCATCGAATCGGCATCAGAACCATTCTTTGTAGACGAACAAGCCGTCAACCCCACAGCAACCGTTGCCATCAATAACGTACGAACTAACATGCGCTTCTCTCCTTATTCAATATCATGAGCGTATTTCGTATTCTGTTTACAGACATATAACCTGAACAGGCACAAGTCTAGTGCCGTTTTTTCAAGTATCCACAGTCTCCGGTAAAGTCTGTAATAATAATTGTGCTTCATAACGGTCCTGAAGGTTCGGCGTACGCTCAATATAATCCTCCAGCGCCGTGCGCGCTTTCTCTATTTGCCCGGTGCGCATATACAATATCCCCTCCTCGAACAGCAAACGGTACTCATCCGGCGCAATCTGCTTCAAAAGCCCCACCGTTTGAAGTGCGCCGCCATAATCCTCATGCTCAATCTGACGGAATTTCACAAAATTTTGCAGAGCGACCAGCAGCGCCCGTGAATCAAGCGGTTCATAATAAGTCGCGGAAAGCTCCGCCTCTGGCCCCTGCATTTTCTTGACCAAAGCCCGCAAAGCGGAAGCCTGTAAAATCCGGCAATGGTCAGAGGGATCAAAAATCAAATTTTGCCCCAGCCGCATCACAAAATGCCCCGCCATATTAAGAACAGCACAATCCCAGCCTTGCGCCTGCGCCACATAAAAATAGAGAATGGCCAGTGCGATAGATGCGCCGCGACGGCGATCAATCATGGCGATCATATCGGCATTTTGAATATGAGAGGGATTTTCACGCTCCGCATCATAATCGTACTCAACAGCCAAAACAGCATGCAAAGCGCTCAAGCGCGCCTCTGGCGAATCATCGTCGCTTTCCTCTAAACGCTGCTTATAATGAGCACCGACCGCCACCGTCAGCTTCTCGATATGATTTTCGTAGCGCTCAAGCCCTATGCCGGGGTGATGAACGGCGGAAAGATATAAAACCGCAAGCCCCACATCAATCCGGGATGCCTCCTTTTCCTTTCCGCAAGCCGTCAAGAACAGCCGGCATTTTTCAGGAAGCGCCGCCCCCATCATGGCCGGAACCAACCGTCATCATCCGTTGCCTCCGGCGCGGAATCTTGAGCGGCGGAAATCGTCTCCTGTTGTGGCGCTTGATAGTCCTGAGCCGCGGCCACAGCAGGCTCACCCACCATTTTCACATAACTAATAACCTGTTTAACGTAGGAAATCGTCCGGGCAATCTCAATCACACGATTCAGCTCCGTTTGATTTTGCGCCGCCCCCATCAGATAGACAACCCCATCAACCGTATCAATGGAATAGTTAATCGACTGCACCCCCCGGTCAAACGTCAAAGCCGTCCGCAAGCGCGTCGATATCCATTGATCGCGAAGGTAACCGGGCAGCCCGGATCCCTCAGCCACGCGCACCTCATTAATAACCTGAGCAACGCCTTCGACCTGCCAAACCAGGCGTATGGCCTCAACCCGGTCATCCGGATTCGGGACAATCCCCGTTACCAAAACGCGCCCTTGATCGACCGTCAAATGCAGTTTGGCAAATGTTTTAAGGTCATAGTTAAACCACAGATCGCTAATTTGTGCCTTAATCCGAAGATCGTTAGCCGCCCCCCTGACGCCCCCTTCCTGCGCCGCGGCGATCCCCACAGCAGCACCCGTACCGGCCGCCACACCCAACGCGGAACAACCAGAAAGCAAAAACGCCAGCGCCAAAGACAAAAGCGGAAGAGAGATAACCCTAAAAGCAACAAACATCACAAAACCCCACGGAGGCATCAAAATTAAAAGCAACAAACACGAATCGTCTCGTGCGGTTCTAATTTTGATCCGCCTGCCACGCATTGTCCAGATGGCGAACAAAAAAAGGCGGGGCCAACGCCAGCAAATCAAAACGCATATCATGCCCGGTGCAAGCCGGATAATTTGCCACAAACCATTGTGCCGCTCGCGTTATCCGGCGCTGCATCGCGGGAGTCACAGCGCCCAGTGCCACCGTCAAATTTTGCCGCGCTTTAACCTCCACAAAAACGATCACCGTCCCTTTGCGTGCGATCAAATCAATTTCCCCAACCGGGGTTTTATAGCGCCGGGCAACAATCCGATAACCTTTAAAACGCAACAGCCACGCCGCGATTTCTTCAGCGATCAATCCCTTTTTGTAACCCGTAATCGCGCGCGACCGAACACTCACTTTTTGATCTCCAACCCCAGAGCATAAAGCTCTTTTTTGGGCACACCGCTTTTCTCGGCGACAAAAGCGGCGGCCTCCTTCAAGTGCATCGTATCGAGCGCTTCAGCCATAGCAGCGCGCAATTCATCTTCGCCCCAAGCCGCAAAAGAAGGTGCCTCTATCACCACGACAATTTCCCCCTTTGGCGCGCCGGTTTCATCGTAAAAAGCAATCAAATCAGAGAAACGGCCCCGCCGGACCTCTTCATGCATTTTTGTTATTTCACGAACAACCGCAGCCTCGCGCTCTCCCAGAACCTCCCTCATATCCGCCAGCGATTCGCGCAAACGCGGCCCCGTTTCGAACAGGATCAACGTCCCAGATGCATCTTTCCACTGCCGAAGCGCCTTTTGCCGCGCGGCACTTTTAGAAGGCATAAAACCGAGAAATGAGAATTTATCCGATGGCAGACCTGAAAGCTGCAAAGCCGCCAGCGGCGCGTTGGCCCCCGGCACGCTCGTCACGTACAGTCCCTTCTCCTGACATAATTTGACCAACTTATAACCGGGATCGGAAACCAAAGGCATCCCCGCATCACTAATCAGCGCCACAACCTGACCGCCTTCTATAGCCGATATGACCTTATCACGCTGCGGCGCGGCGCTGTGATCGTTATACACAACCAACTTTTTTTTCAAATCATAAGCCTGCATCAGCTTGCCGGAAACACGGCTGTCCTCGCACAAAACCAAATCAGCCGCAGCCAGCGTATCCAGCGCCCGCAACGTTATATCCCGCAAATTGCCAATGGGGGTGGCCACAATATAAAGTCCGGGTCGTAAATCGCATTCTTGTATTATTTTCATCTTTCCTGCATAAATCACAGAGTATTCCTAATCAAGCCGCGATAAGAGAGACTCATGAAAAATCCTTTGATTATCCTGTTTACTGTTTTGAGCCTGACGGCTTGTGTTTCCAGCGGCAGCCCATGGGATCGCGGCGGCTATGCGCGCCCTGCAGAGACAGCGCCCCGCGCCCTGCAACCCGAAAGCGAAGAAAACATAAACGGCACACATCAACAAGAAAACGAACAAACAGCCCTTTATAGCAGTGCGGTCCCCCCCTCAGGGGCAAATAGACCTGAATATGAATATGGCCAACAGCAACAACCTGACACAGTGCCCACCCTCCAGACAGCACCAGTTTTACCGCCGGTAAAGGTCGCCTTACTTGTCCCGTTAAGCGGGCCACACGCCAATCTGGGGGAAGCTTTACTGCAAGCGGCGCAACTCGCGCTGTTCGACGTGCACTACGATTCCTTTGAGTTAATCCCACGTGATACAAAAGGCACACCGGAAGGGGCCAGGCAAGCCGCCCAAGATGCTCTTAATGCCGGTGCTCAAATTGTTCTTGGTCCCCTCTTTGCCGAATCGGTTCGCGCGGCCAAGACAGTTACCAATCGCCATAACATAAACATGCTCGCCTTTTCGACAAACTGGACATTGGCCAACAGCAATACTTATATCATGGGCTTTTTGCCCTTTTCGCAAGTACAGCGCATCGCTCTTTACGCCCGGCAAAACAATTTAAATAAAATCGGAATTCTCGCACCGAACGATGACTACGGTAATGCCGTGATCTCCGCCTATAATTCTTTGGCCTATCGCACACACGCCCCGACAGCCGACGTTATGCGCTATCCGGTTGATGAAAGCGATATATCCGGTCTTATCCGCAGTTTCACACATTATGACGACCGCGTAGAAGCCCTTAACCAGAAAATTCGCCCCTTGGAAGACTGGCTTGCACAAAATCCCGGGGACAAGAAAGCACAAGCCGAACTTGCCGCTCTCAAAAATGGTAACGATGACAGCATAGAACCGCCCTTTGATGCTATTTTGCTCGCCACTGGCGGCGGGCAAGCCCGCTCGATTGCCAATCTTCTGAGCTATTATGATCTGGAACCGGAACAAGTCAAAAGACTAGGAACCGGACTATGGGATGATGCGGGCCTCGCTACAGAACCGGGGATGCAAGACGCATGGTTTGCCGCGCCGGACCCGCGCGCACGCGATGAATTTGAAATCCGCTTCAATCAAACCTATGGCTATATGCCGCCACGGCTGGCCACGCTGGCCTATGATGCCACGGCGCTCACCGCTATTATCGCCCGAACAAGCTATCAGAACTATGGCCGCCCCGTTTTCGATAGCCGCATGATTAGCAACCCCAACGGATTTTCCGGTATCGACGGCATATTCCGTTTTGGCCCCAATGGGATGATCGAACGGGGTCTGGCCGTGCTTGAAATCAAAAATGGTGTGACATCGGTTATCGACCCGGCGCCCGTCACATTCCAGCAAACCTTGCAAACGTATTAGGGTCAGGACCCTAAACAGCCGGCCGCCAAAAGAAAATGATGACGGCCCAATTTTATGATAGAATAAAGAAAACACCTAGGATCAGGACCCTAACTACAGTATCTAGAGTATGCAGGAGATATTTTTGTGAACCGCCTTTTTCCCCTTATCACAATTTTTTGCCTTTCTCTCGTCTGGACCGTTCCGGCAAGCGCGCAAGAAACATCCCCCGCCCCTTCTACGCTGGGGCAAGCGCCAAAAGACAAAGACTTCGACCCGATGGAAATTTTTTTCCAACTTACCCCCGAAGAACAGGAAGAGATTCTGGCTGAATCGGAACTGGCGACTGCGGAATGCCAAAACATGGACGTTTATGCGATGTTTCACGATTGCGAATGTATCGGCCGCCAAATAATCATAGAGCGTATTTTACAAGGGCCGGAACCGCACCGCTTTAATATTTTAAATGATGTAGCCAAAACATGTGTTAACACGCCCGGCGTCGCGGGGTACAGTTATGAATCCTGTGTAAAGATGGTCCTCTTTCAAAAAGGCGATATCGAACAAATATGTGAGTGTTACACTGAGGGAATGGTCAAAGCTTATTCCAAAAATCCGAAACCGGATTTCAGGCATATCCGTAAATTGGGATCACCGATACTGGCGCACTGCATGATAGAAGAGGGAAGCATCCTTCCCAACAATCAAATCATACAGTGAAGACTTTATTCTTCGGCTTGCGCTGTATGAAGGAACGCTCCCGCCCGCGGTAAAATATGATCCCTGTAGAAAACCAGCGAAGCCCTTTGCGCCTCATCCACCGCCGCCCGCCGTGCCATCATTACACCGCCCGCAATAACGCCAAAACCATTGAGGTAGAGCACCGCCACCGCTGCTAGCGCTTCAAATTCACCGTTTCCCGCCCGATGAAGCAAATGTTTTGTCGCGATTTTTAGGGATTCCAGAGCCTCTAATAACGGCTCACACAGATCGGACAGCGCGCGGTCTTGCGCCGCAATTTCAGCCGTGAGCGAAACCAGTTCAGCGATGAAATCATCTACCTTTTCACCCTTATCCATCAAGAGCTTGCGGAACACCATATCCAGCGCTTGAATACCATTTGTGCCCTCGTAAATCGGCAGGATGCGCGCATCGCGGTAGAATTGCGCCGCGCCGGTTTCCTCAATAAAGCCCATGCCGCCATGCACCTGCACACCCAGCGAGGCGACCTCAACGGCGTTATCCGTACACCATGATTTAACAATGGGGGTCAAAATATCAACCCGCGCCTGCGCCGCCGCATCGCCGCCGCGCGCCTTGTCGATGTTCAGTGCCGCCTCATAAGCCAGTGCCCGCCCGGCCTGCGTCAGAGCCTTCATCGTCGAGAGCATCCGTTTCACATCGGGATGATTAACAATCGCGGTTTTCGCACCGCTCTTATCACCGATAGCCGCGCCCTGTACGCGCTCCTCCGCATAAGCCTTCGCGGCCTGATACGCGGCCTCACTAATGGCAACACCCTGCAAACCAACCGACAAGCGGGCGTTATTCATCATCGTGAACATGTATTTGAGGCCCTGATTTTCTTCGCCAACCAGATAGCCCGTCGCGCCGCCGTTCTCGCCAAAGCTCATCGTGCAGGTCGGAGAGGCATGAATGCCGAGCTTATGCTCCAGCCCGGCGCACACCAGATCGTTACGGCTGCCGTCCTCCAAAAACTTAGGAACGATGAACAGGGAAATCCCCTTCACCCCGTCCGGCGCGCCAGCCACACGGGCGAGAACAAGGTGAATAATGTTTTCCGTCAAATCGTGCTCACCGTAAGTGATAAAGATTTTCTGCCCCGTGATTTTATACGTGCCGTCATCCTGCTTTTCCGCCTTGCTGCGGATCGCACCGAGATCGGACCCGGCCTGCGGCTCGGTCAAATTCATCGTCCCGGTCCATTCGCCGGAAACCAGCTTTGGCAGGTAAAAGGCTTTTTGTTCGTCGGAGCCATGCGATTCAATGGCTTCGACCGCGCCTTGGTTGAGCAAAGGGCACAGACCAAACGACATGTTCGCGCCCTGCCACATTTCCTGCACCGGGAAGGCCAGTGCCCACGGCAAGCCTTGCCCGCCATATTCCGGGTCAAACGGCACACCGTTCCAGCCCATTTCGCAATATTGTTGATACGCGTCTTTCCACCCGGTGGCCGTTGTTACCGCGCCGTCTTTCAAAACACACCCGCCCGCCTTGTCCGCCTCATGATTCAGCGGTGCCAGCACACCGGAAGCCAGCTTCCCGGCCTCCTCCAGAATGGCGGTCATCGTCTCTTCATCAAGTTCAGCGGCCTGCGGCAATGCGCTCAAATCCAACACATCGCGCAGCAAGAAAACCATATCGTCAACGGGGGCTTTATAAGTGGGCATAGGTACATCCTTAATCTGTCATTCTGAACGAAGTGAAGAATCTCAATATCCTGCATCGACGGCTCAGGATGACAATCATTGTAACGATTTTTTCTCCAACTGGCACGTCCCTTGCGATGCTATCCCATAGAAAAGAATGACGAAAGGTTCTCCCACACGATGCCGATGGCCGGAAACATAATGAATAACAATGCGTTAGCTGCCCTCACCCAGAGAGCGGCGCCGCAGGTTGTCAGCGCCATCAAGGCCGCCAGCGCCAAAACGGGGGTCAATTTTGCCTATCTGGTGGAACAAGCCGCCACCGAAAGCAGCTTTAAAACCGACATTACCTCCAAAACCAGCAGCGCCACAGGTCTGTACCAGTTCATCGAAAGCACATGGATGAATATGGTTGAGAAATACGGCGATAAATACGGGCTGGGCGATATGGCCGAAAAAATCAAAAGCGGCGAACATAAGCAAGACAGCGCGCTCAAGAATGAAATTCTGGAGCTGCGCAAAGACGCGAAAACGGCGTCCCTGCTCGCCGCCGAATTTGCCGCCGAAAACCAGCGTTACATGGAATCACAAGGCATTGATGATATCGGCTCCGTCGAGCTTTACCTCGCGCACTTTATGGGGGCTGGCGGCGCGACAGCCTTCCTGAAAGCCAATGAAGAAAACCCATTGCAAACCGCCGCCGATTTATTCCCCAAAGCCGCCCGCGCCAACCGTAATGTTTTCTATGACAGGGAAACCGGGCAGCCGCGGACACTGGCCGGAGTTTACGATTTCTTTGCGCAAAAATTCCAAGCCAGCGCTAACGAACCTGTATCTTACGCATCGTCATCGCGAGCGAACAAAGAGAGTGCGGCGATCCAGAATGCTGGATTGCTTCCTCAGCCCCTTGGGCTTCCCCGCAATAACGCCGCTTCAGATTTCATGACAAACATGGAAAATCCGGCTCTACGCTTGCTGGAAATGGCCACAAATGAATCCGCAAACACGCTCCCCCTGTCGCGAATGCTCCCTTACAGCTCTTTGGTCAACGACCCGGTGCAATTAATTATGATGGCGCAGCTTGATCTCCCCGGAATGCACAAATCACAATAAAACTGTGAAAAGCAGAAACATCGACCTTTCATAGATTACGCATACAAGGGTACACTCATCCGTAGTTGTGCCACCCGCTTTTACGATATGCTTATGCATTCTGCTCGATTTTTGTACGCCCTGATCTTTTTTTCCTGCTTTTTTCTGGCGCTCGCCAGTGCGCGGGCTGAAAGCCGCTTTCCTATTGTACCGCCATGGCTCGATGATGAACGCCATCAGGCCGATGCCATCGCACAGGCCATTAAAAACGGTGACATCACGATTTCAGACAAACAAACAAGCGACGCAGCCCACCCGCGTACACCCGTTATAACGCCGCGCAATACGCTGGATGTTCTAACGCAAATAGACCGGATGAAGGCCAAGCCCTCCCCGCTGGAGGAAAACTACGCCCACCGGGTTGTCGATCGGCTGGAGCAATTCGGCTATGACATGTTTGGCACAGCCAGCGCCGTGACAGAAAGCGAAAAGACCGCCCCCGTCGCGCCCTTTGGCGCGGTGCAAGACGACTTTGTTCTGGGCAGCGGTGATCGGCTTACCGTTACATTCCGCGGCCAACGCGACGATTCCAAAACATACGGTATTAACAATCAAGGCCTCCTCGTGATTGATGGGCTGGCGCCGCTACCCGCCGCCGGGCGCACCATCAAACAGGTGCGCGAATCGCTGGAGGCTGAAGCCGACAAGCTCCACAACACACAGATCTATATAGCGCTAGAAAGCGTTCACCAGATCAATATCCTTATCGTTGGACATGTTAAACAGCCGGGGCGGCAAACTGTGACGGTCTTCCATACCTTACTTGATGCACTGATGAGCGCCGGCGGTGTTGAAAAAACAGGATCATTGCGCCAGATCAAGCTCGTGCGCGGCGGACGCAGCACCTATATTGACCTATACGGCCTGCTTCTCCACGGCGATGCCGGGATGGATTTAAACTTACGCGACGGCGACCGGATTATTGTGCCACCACTGGGGCCGACCGTTGCCATTGCGGGCGCCGTCAAACGCCCCGGCATCTACGAAATCCCCCGCACGCTGCAAGGCATGTGGTATCAGCCCGAAGAAGCCAGCGACAAACTGAACCTCAATGACATGCTCGGTATGGCGGGCGGCGTTCTGGCACCGGGGCAAAACCGCTTTGTCAATCTGGGTTTGACCCCGGATGGGCAGGAAACCGTATCCGAGATTAGCGACCCTTACGAATCTGTCTTTGCCGATGGCGCAATCCTTATGGTCGCCGCCAGTGATGAAAAGCGCGCCGGGACGGTGGAGCTGAGCGGTCATACGCGCCGCGCGGGCCTTCACGCCCTCGATCAAAACAAGACGCTATCGGCTCTTCTGTCCGACAAGAAAGTCTTTGGTCCTGATATCTACCCACTGATCGGCGTGATTGAGCGCTGGAATGACGATCAACTCACCGCCGAAATGATTCCCTTTCCCCCGCTGTTGGTTGTCAAAAAATCCTTTGACCGCAAACTGGAAGACGGCGATGTCGTACATCTATTTTCCCGTGCGCAAATCCTCGCCCTGCAAAATGAGAAAATTAAAATGGGCAAGACCGAAGAGGGGTCACTTGATGAACGCCCCAAAGATGACATTGCCGACCCCGTTGTAAGCACTTTTCTAAAGGAACGCGCGGCATTCGTACGGGGCGCCGTGCGCCAACCGGGGCCATGGCCTGTAGCCGAAGGCATTACGCTCGAAAACCTGCTTGCGGTTAGTGGCGGCCTGACGCTGGAGGCCAACACCTCGAATATCGAAGTGACCTCAGCCCTCTCCGGTGAAGATGCACAAGCGCATGGCCGCTCCGGGACGCGCCGCACGCTCGTTGACTATAAAGAAACCCGCCCCAAGGACGTGCTCATCGCCGCTGGGGACGCGGTGCGCGTTAATCAAAAATTCAAAAAAATAGCGGATAACAGCGTCCTGATTATAGGAGAGGTTAAAAATCCCGGCCGCTACGATTTGCTCCCCGGCGATAAAGTTTCCGACCTCTTGAAACGCGCCGGAGGCATGACCCCGCAAGCCTACCCGCCCGGCGCTATTTTCAGCCGCGAATCTGAGCGAAAATCAGAAGAGGCGCGCTTCCGTATGCAGGCACAAGACCTCGAAATCAAGCTCGCCGCCGCCCTCGAACAAAAGGACGAACCCGACACCGCACAAATATCAACCGTGCAACAACTGATCGACCAGCTTAGACAAGCGCAGGCCGTCGGGCGCATCACGGTCGAAACGGACCCCGGCATTTTAGGCCGTCAGCCGGAACTGGATATGCTGCTCGAAAAAGGGGATCGGGTTTACATTCCCAAGCGCCCGCTAACCGTCCGTGTATCCGGCGAAGTACTGTCGTCCGCAGCACTACAGTTCAGGAAAGACAAAGACCCACGCGACTACATCATGGAGGCCGGTGGGTTTACCTACCACGCGGATAAGGATCGTACCTTTGTTCTCTATCCGGACGGCAGCGCCCAACCGCTTTTGGTGAACAACTGGAACCATAAAGCCACCTTTATCCCACCGGGGAGCTCCATTATCGTGCCGCGCGATCCCAAGCCTTTCGATTTTCTTGAAAGCGCCCGCGACCTCAGCCAAATCATATCGAACCTTGCGATTACCGGCATTTGGATTGACGACCTCAGCAACAACCCATAAGCTTGTTTTATGCTGTTTTCGATCATCACCGTTACCCGCAATAATCTTGAGGGCCTCAAACACACTCACGCTTGCCTGAAAGCGCAAACGTGCGGTGCGTATGAGTGGATCGTGATTGATGGTGCCTCTGACGACGGCACGCCGGATTATCTGGAAAAAACGCCCGCCCGCTGGATCAGCGAACCGGATGAGGGCATTTACGATGCCATGAACAAAGGGATAGAAAGCGCCACAGGGGAATATCTCTTATTCCTGAATGCAGGTGACGCGTTAGCCGCGCCAGAAATACTGGAGCAAGTTGCCGCCTATCTGGAAGAAGCCGCCAACCACCCCGCTATGCTTTACGGCGACGCACTGGAGGAAGCGACCGGTAACGATGCTCCGGCTCTAAAACCGGCACGCGCGCACAGTAAAGCCGTTTGGGGGCTGTTCACCCATCATCAAGCCATACTCTATCGCCGGGGATCCATCGGCGTGTTGCGTTACGATACGCGCTATAAAATTGCCGCCGACTATGATTTCACCTTGCGCTTTTTGGACCAAAACAGGCAGGATGCCGTCTCCCTCCCCTTGACGGTCTGTCTGTTTGAAGCGGGCGGCATTTCACAAAAGCAAACCCGGCTGGGCCGGCGTGAACAAGCCTTAATCCGCCGCCGGGTACTGTGCACGCCGGCGCTTTTGAACGCGGCTATTGTCAGCAAGCAAATCATCGCTCAATCTCTGAAAGATTATGTACCGACCGTCTATTGGTGCTTCAAATCAAAGCGCTAATCACTCTGGCGTTAAAGCCGCATTGCCTTGCTCTGCTATCCTTTTAAGAATCTCCTGGCCTTTGCGGGAGCTATGCAAACGGTAAGCCGCTGACAGCGCCGTTGTTACGACCATTCCCGTAAAGAATAAACCTTCTTCGGGAGAATGTTGCAATTTGCTCAAAAAGGTTAAGCCTCCAAAAAGAAAACTGCCCGCAGCAAACTCAAAGGATTGGTTTGCACTTTGCTTTGTTTTTTCAAATAAATGTTCAATTTCAGGGGTACGCGCACCGTGTCTTTGATCTGAGTATTGAATGTTATCAGGATCAAAGAAGGCATATCCATTAAAAAAATGAGAGAGTTGCAAGTGCCATCCTGTTTTCATAATTTATCTTTACTCGGAACTGGCCACCTTTGTCAACATACGATAGTAAGCGCGCCGGCGTTGTGCAAAATGCCAGCCCGCCACGCCATCGAGAAAACCAAATTTCCAGACATAGCTATGAAAAAAGGCCCATTCTCCCCGGCAGGGCAGCCGCCGAAAAAACCTTTTTAGAATCTCCCTCGCAAGAAGGGGATCGCGCGGGTAAGCATTACGGGCAATCATGCCCTGCTCCCACTGGGCGTAGCGTCTGTGACGACATTCCCAATTCTCGCCATCATCAAAAGCATAATGAAGAAGAGGCGTGTGAAGCTGACAAATGGTTTCAGCTTCATGCTCCGGACGTAAAACGGGTTGGTAATGCCCTTCGATCTCCCCCATGCCGGGAATATCCAAATCATCCACAACCGGAAACATGACCCGCCGCCGGTCAAACAGGCACAGCTTATTATTTTGCAAACCATGACAGAGTGTCTTGTTATGGACGACATACGAGCCTTTCACAAAATAACCGGCGGCTGTGAAATCGAGAGAGGCCACTTCCTCCACTAAGGCTGGAGGGACAACTTCATCGGCATCAACGAAAAATACCCAGTCATGCGCCAACTTCAACGTATCGAGGCACCATTGACGTTTTTTGGGGTATCCTCCAGCCCATTGAAAATCAATCACCTTCACGCCCGCCGCGCGCGCGATCGAAGCGGTATCATCCGCGCTGGCGGAATCAACCACGATAACTTCATCGAATGCCGTTAATGCCGCCAAACAACGGGCCAGCCGCGGCCCTTCGTTTTTAGTCACAACGATGACAGAAAGGGGAAGACGATCATTAGATGGCACAGAAACCCTCCCTAAAAAACTGATTTAAAACATATTACGTGATACGTACCACGTAGTACGCACCGCGTATCACCCTTCCGTTTGAGGAGGATGATCCCCCGCCGCACAGACAGCGCCTTCACCCCGAAAGGCACAGCGCACGCCAAAGACAACATAACCCAAAAACGCGCCCGCCAAAATAAAAGCCGGAAATAACAAGCGCTTACGCGGCCAAGCCGCACGCACATCACTGGAAGCCGGCTCAATAACGGCCGCCGCAAAAGGAGCATCCACAGCCAAAAGCATCCGTTTTTGCTCCTGCCGCATCAATAAAACCGTAAGTGCCTTCCTGTGATCCGGGTGAGTTATCCGATCCAGCGCTGCTATTAACCATCCTTCTTGCGCCGTAAGCTTGCGATTATCATCGCGACGAATAGCATCGTCTGCCGCCTCAGAAAGCGCCCGCAAAGCACGCACTGCAAACGCCCGGTCCGGGTGCGTATAAACAAGCCGCCGTAAAGCGGTCTCCCCTACGGGCTGGATTGCCACGCGCTCTTGCAGATAACGTGACAATAATGCCGCCTTTTCCTCCGGCGTGTCAGCTTTCTCTCCCCGCGGCCATAAAGGGTCTTTTTGAAATTTATCAAATATCTCCTTATCCGTGCTTAAAGCCGCCGCAACCGTCGCGCCACGCAATACACTTTCAAAACGCACAAAACGTGACTCTTCCTCAGAGACGGAAGAAGATAACGAAGGAGCCCCATCCGGCGTAGCAACCTCAAGCGTGCGCGGGGCCGCTAATCCGGACTCCGGCCCGACCAGCATCACAGCCTTGTAACGGGGAACCGCCGTTGCAAAAAACGCCAAGGCGCAAACAAGCCCCAGCGCCGCCCCGGCCAAAACAAAATAACGCCCCCGCCACAACGCAACCAACAAATCCGCCAGCGTCAGTTCGCTGGCCCGCCTTTTATCTGTCATCCTCTTCCCTTCCACGGCTGTTGCACCACATCAAGCGCGCGCTTAATAAACGCATCGAGAGATTCCTTCATCACAAAAATCTCCCCCGCTTGCACCGCCCCCTCATGCGCCTTAAACCATGTCTCACTGCTGTTGCGATAGGATAAAATTGCTTCCGCCAGCAAATCCCCACGATCCGGCGGGATAACGCGCCCCGCTTTAAAATCGTTGATAATTTTAGCCGTTTCCCCATGCGCTGGCCCCATAAAAATCACAGGCCGTCCCACCGCCAGCGCGGAATAAAGCTTGCTCGGCACCAACAAACCGGCGGCCTCGTTACGCATAGTAATAAGATGAACGTCCCCGCCCTCCATCACAGAACGAAGCTGATCTGCGGGCTGAAAGGGCATCAAGCGAAGGTTCTCTAGTCCTCTTTTCGTACGTTCACGGGCAAGCCTGTCAAAATTAAGGCCCTCCCCCACAAAGGTAAATTCGATTTCCGGATGTTCGGCATTTAAAATTTCAATAGCGCGCAAAACCGGACGAATGGGATGCGACCGCCCAATATTCCCCGCATAAAGCACACGAAATTTAGGATCGGAATCATTGCGACGCTGTTCGGAAAACGGACGGGCCGAGGCGGGGGCTTTCAAGGTACGGCGCCCCTTCACACCGTTGTTCTTTTCATCCGGCAAAACCGCGCCGTGCGCCAATTCTTTATCCGGCCAATTCGGAACCACTGAAATACGGCCCGGCGCAATCCCGGCATGCGTCATATGACGCGCCATACAGCGCCCAATCACAACAATTTTGTCACATTTCTTTAAAGCCTTACGCGCCAGCCCTTTCAGAAGTTCCATGCGCTTTTCGGAACATTTAACCCCTAAAGCCGGCAATAAATCGGGATAGACATCCTGGGACCAGTGCAAGTGACGGCTTTTCTTCCAACGGGCTAAATATTGCCCCGCGACCATAAAAAGCGGCGGATCCGTCATCGTCACGATCAAATCATGCCGGGGGAGTCTTACCCCGCACCAAAACATTTTCAACCAAACCCGAAAATAGGAAAAAGAGGACTTATTTCTGAGCGGCGCTTTCACCCGGATCACACGCACAGCACCATCATTTTCCTGCACATTACGCGGACCGGTCGTTACCACCGTCACGCGCCAACCTTCCTGCACAAAGGCATGGGCCAGATCACGGAGCAAACGACCCGAAGCCCCTCGCCCCGGCGGATAAACGCGATTAAAAAATATAACAGACGGATGACGCATCACTTTTTCCTACTGGAATTGTCGCCCGGATGCAACCGCCGCATGGGGGTTACTCCACACAACGATCAGTAACAAAAGCAACCCGAAATCGAGAGACTTAAAGCTAGCATACAGCAAGCTCGTCACCAGAAAGGGTGCAGCCAAAGCCAGCGTTATCACAGGCCGTCGCGGCAACATGCCCCCCAGCTTCCACAAAAGCCCTCCGAGATAACAAACGGCAAGCCCAGCGCCAAACAAACCGGTTTTAAGCAAATATGTCGTCAAAAGGCTGTGGGTATAATTCACCGTCACCTCCCCCACCGCCGGGGAAGCATAAGTCGCCCCCCACCCTTTACCGAACAGGGAATCGATAAGCCGCCCGTCAATCTCATCCAGGACGGCCATGGCTTCATTATCGCGGTTATTAAAACCGACCATTGCTGTTTTATGGAACAAGGCCTGCGCGATATCGCCGAGATAAGGCACAAGCAACCACAATCCCACAGCCCCCAGAAAAAGCGGCGCCAACACCCGCACAGGGGCCCGCCATAATCCCACAACCATCCAGAACAGCAACGCCAGAACAACCGCTCCCAGAAAAGCCCTTTGAACAATCAGCGCCATAGCCATCAGAGGTACAAAAGCCATCACAAGCATCAATGCGCTTTTGGCAAAGGAAAGCACGGTGGCCGAACGATAAAGCCCCAACAGCGCATAACCCAGCAAACACAAGGTCGAGGCCAGAACGACAGGCCCATTAGCCAGATAGTCGGGATCCCATTTCACAGGACTATAGCCGGAGAAAAAAGGCGCAACCACGCGCACAGCAATGACCCAGCCTGCCACCATAACCGTCCCTGTCAGAAGGTTACGAAAGACCGGAAAGCGGGCCGTTTGCCCATAGAAAAACACCGGCATCAACAAGAACATAAAGGAAAGCGCATCACGTGCGATCAAGGCCGGATCGTTCCCCGCCAGCATTCCTACACATATGCCGCTGGTAAAGCCGTACCACAGAAGCACCCGCCCGGCCTGCGCCCATAATGGCGCGCGGGGCTGCCACGTTACGGCCTGCCATATCCCGGCAGTTCCCGCCGCAACCAGTAACAGCCCGCCAATCATGTACTCCGGCATGGCCATCCGGTCCGGGGTTGGCGTCCCCCACAGGGCATAGACCATAAGCGCCAGCAACAAAGCGCCGAGCGGAATGCTGGCCGCCGGAAGGCGCGCGCAAAGGCGCATAAAAGGCATTTGACAGAGGCGTACAGACATGGAAAGCGCCTCATCCATGAAGGATTTCCCACAGCATCCGTCCGGCAACAATCACCATCAAACACGCAAAAACAAGCCGGAGTTTTTCAACGGCAATCATATGCGCGACTTTCACCCCCAGCGGCGCCGTTGTAATGCTCATCACCGCCAACGCCAACCATGCCATCCCGTTCACATAGCCCAGCGAAAAAGGCGGCAACCCTGCCGCGCCCTGACCGATAAAGACAAACCCCAGTGCCGCTGGCACAGCGATTACAAGCCCCAAGGCCGAGGCCGTACCGACCGCTTGCCGCAAAGGCACGTGGCACCACGCCATAAAGGGCACGCTCAGCGTCGCCCCCCCAATCCCCATCAAAGTGGAAAGCGTACCGATCAGAAGCCCGGCCCCAACAGGCACGGGCTGGCGCGGCATGTGATCGGTCAAGGCATAGCGCGCGGGATTGGTCGCCATAATCAGCGCCAGACAAAACAAAGCCACCGCAAAGATCAGCTTAAGCGTTTCCCCCGCCATGATATCGGCAAGATAAGTTCCCAAAAGGGTTCCTATCACAATGCCCGGCCCGATCATTTTAACCAAATCACCCCGTACCGCGCCCTTTTTCCGATGAGCCCGAACAGCCGACAGGCCCGTCGGCACAATCACCGCCAGCGACGTTCCCACAGCCATGTGCATCAAATGCGGAGAGTCATACCCCAGCGCTCCCAAAACGTAATAAATCGCCGGTACGGTAATAATCCCGCCACCGACCCCCAGCAGCCCAGCCAAAAATCCGGCACAGCCTCCGATCGTCAATAATATTCCGAGCAACAAAAAATTTTCAGGGGCAAAAAATAATTCCATACCCCGTACGTTATAAGCTTCCCAAAGAGCGGGCAAGTCCTCTTAAAAGCTAATATGCCCGCTCATTTTCAGCCTCTCATGATTATTTTTCATATTTATTTTTCTGATTAACTCATTTTTTACCTTTTCAGACCATTATGAACTCAAATTCCGTAAAATAATGCGGCAACAGAAAGGCCAGAAACGGAGCGGTAAAATGAAAGTGAACATACAAGAATTACTCGAACAGACAGGTTTGGAAGGCGAACGGCTCTACCCCGGTAAAAAGGTCGTCAAACGCTTAACACAGCCCGGCGAATTCAAAAGCCACAGCGTTATTTACGACTGGCATAATTCGGACACACTGCGCATTGAGGTCAAAGCCGGCTTAAGCGGCCGAACGCTTGATCCCAAGGAACTTGCCAAATATCCCGTTAGTTTTCAGGCCGACACATACCTCGACATCGAAGCCGCCAATGACGATGAAGACGATGAAGATGATGAGGGCGAAGAAGGCAGCAAAGGCAAAAGTGGCGGCGGCGGCCGGAAGATGAAAAAGAAACAGGAAGAAAAATCTTCCCTAAGTGCCTTTTCCAAAGTTGTTGAGGGGAAAATTCCTTCCGCTGGGGAAATCACCAAGATGGTTGTGATGGGGAAGGAAATCGCCAAACAAGCTATGGCAGCCGTTCTTGAAACACTGCAAGCGCAGATCAAGCACGCCAAGATCGCCCCGACTGATTTGCTGGCCCATGCCGGGAAGTTTGTCACCAAAGTGACCCCGCCTGAATTCATGAAGCAAAAAGAAGGCGAAACATACGACACCAAATACAAATATGACCGTGAAAAGAACGAGGTCATGTTTGGCGCCATGACCCCCCGTTAGGCCATGAGGCTTGAAAAAACACAGGCAACCGCTATCTTGATTGGCAGCGGTTGCTTTTTTTTAGCACACAAGAAAAATGACAACTTTCACGAATTAAATTATAATAACAAGAATGAAGCGTTTCATTGTGATCTTTACGGCGATTATGTTCCTTGCCAATGCCTTTACGGTGGCGGCATGGGCGAAGCCGTGCCTCAATATGAACAAATCTTCATCTATGATAGATACGATGGATATGGGCGCTATGCCCTGCCATGAAAAGCAGGATACACAAAAAGACCCTATCAAGCATTGCGACGGGCTTTGCCTGTGTTTTCATATATCTATCAATCAAACACCTGTACTGGACAATCAAGCCGTTTTAGACATATCCTCAATACCGTCTCGATGGCTTTTAACGGAAAATGAGCGCCCCACTTCAATGACAACAGCGCCGCCACGCCGCCCTCCCAAATTCACCTCCTGATTTTTCACATTTTTTAAGAAGTAAATGGAAATGACTACAGGAGGATTCCATGAGAATCTTATACTTAACCTCCATTTTGGGGGCCCTTTTGGGAATGGGGGCATTCATTCCTTCCGTCTATGCACGGCCCGTATCTTATCCGGGTGGCTGGACACTTATGTTGACGAATAATGGCGACGTGAACAGCGCTCATATTCACTACTCACCAACGGCAAAAACGTCTGTGGGTTACAGATTTGAAGACTGGCATGATAAAGAAATGGTTATCAATGCCGTGCAAATGAATAACCTGCTCAAACGTTGGAACAACAAAGAAAGCCAAGGTAATTTATATCTTAAATCCGGCCTTGGTGTTGCCTACAGCGATGCCGGCGCTTTTGACGGTAAAACGAGCGTGGCAGGCTTCACGGGCCTTGCCGCAGATTGGGAAAGCCGCCGTTTTTTCACCTCATACGAAAACCGCTATACAGAGGCCGGTGCGATTGACGATTTTTATCAGCAATCCGCCCGTGTCGGCTGGGCACCGTATGAAGGCGATTACGGCGATTTGCATACATGGCTGATGCTTCAGGTAGATCACACACCGGAAGGCAAAGACCATTTCACCGTCACGCCTCTTGTAAGAGTTTTCAAGGATGTTCACCTGCTGGAGGCAGGCATGAACAACCGCGGCGAACTCTTATTCAACTACATTTTCAGATATTAAAATTAAGGAAGGAACCATACTCATGAAAACACTAACATTATTACTGAGCGCTTTAACGTTAACATGCGCAATGCCGGCCTATGCCAATCATGACGGAAACGATCATGCCGCACATATGGAAAGCGGGAACACCACGCATGCGGAAATACCTTTATCACCCGGTGACGTTCATATCCGCGTCAACGGCCTTGTTTGCGATTTTTGTGCCCGCGCGCTTGAAAAGGTGTTCGGCAAGGAAGAAACCGTAAAAGCCATTGATGTAAACCTTGATACCAAAATCATCACGGTGAACTTCAATGAGGGCCAAACGTTGAGTGATGAGACACTAACAAAACTTATCACTGATTCCGGCTATAATGTGGAGGGTATTCACCGTGTCGAATAAATCTTCACCCTCTCTATGGCAACAAACGCTTTTGCCAACGCTCAGCCTGTTCACCAGCATGGGAACGCTTGTTTGTTGCGCGCTCCCGGCCTTGCTGGTGACGCTTGGCATGGGCGCGGCACTGGCGGGTTTTGTCGGCAGCGTGCCGTGGATTACCGGCATTTCCGAATATAAAGAATGGGTATTTGCGGGCGCCGGGATCATGCTGGCTTTATCAGCGTATTGGCAGTGGCGGGGGCGTTATGCGCCTTGTCCTGCCGATCCGGTAAAAGCAAAAGCCTGCCTGCGGCTTAGAAAAATATCCGTCGGGATTTTGATTTTCTCGATCCTGATTTATTCGACGGGATTTTTCTTTGCCTTTCTGGCCGCGGATTTATTCTACGGCTAAAATTAACAAGGCAATAACAATGGGGGAATCAAAAAACCGTCATTCCGAACGCTTGCAACACAAGCGGAGGAATCTTACCCCCACCTATCAATCGTCAAAGATCCCTCACATACGTTCGGGATGACGGTCCCCCCTTTTTTAAGGAGGCACCACCCATTCCCTCCCCCCTTTTAAGGGGGGAGGTCAGGAGGGGGGTATAAAACACCGTAAACGACCCCCACAACCAACGACCCCCACAACCAACGACCCCCACCCTAACCCTCCCCCCTGATTATTAAGCGTTGTCCCACGTGCTTCGCACTTCGGGACAGGGGGGAGGGGATGTTAATGCCCCTTTTCATCCCTTCCTTTTTCTTTGGTTCTAGATTATGTAAAACCAATGGTGTGTAGAGCAAGAAATAACAAAGCCCGCCAATCCAAAATTTCCCCGTGATCCTGGATTGCTTCGTTCGCTTTGCTCTCTCGCAATGGCGACAAAATGAAGCTCTGCGCCCCTCCCCCTGGAAATGAGTTATGAAAAAATAAGAGGGGGAAGTGGGGCGCGGATTCCCCTTGTCACAAAAGGAATATTCTCCTATAATAAGAGGGTAAAAAACACGCCCCAAAAACACAAAAAGATATAGTCGTTTCGCTTGGAGATAAGACTATCCCCCACCCCCTGTAAAAAACGACATCCGAACTAAAGGAAACGAATAAAATAAAATAAATTCAGATAGTTAAAGCGCTTCCAATTTCATCTTTGCGCGGCCACCGCAAAATAACACACAAAGCCTTCAAATTTTTAGTGTATAACCATCACCATGAATGATCGCAAAGATAAAGACAACATCATCCAGCTGCCCACGCCGAAAGAACGGGCAAGTTCTCGGAGAGAAGCGGATAAGGACGCCGAGAGAAAACCGCCGCGGGAGCCTATGATTAATCTGCCGCCGGCGACCAAATTTATGGTGCTGGCGTGGCTGGGCCTTCACTTATTGACAACGATGCTTCTGACGCCGCCCCAAATTTATGACACGTACATGATGCTCGGTTTTGTGCCGGGATGGTACAGCGGCGCGCTCCCCTTTAGCTGGCCGGCATTGACGGGACCGCTGACTTACGCCTTTCTGCACGGCAGCTGGCCGCACGTTTTGATGAACAGCGTTATGATGATGGCTTTCGGTGCTGGGATGGAGCGCGCGGCCGGGACCAAAAACATGTTTGTTATCTTTTTCGCCAGTTCGCTGTGTGCAGCGTTAATCCACGGCTTGTTTTTCTCCGGCAGCACAGAGCCTGTGATTGGCGCTTCCGGCGGGATCAGTGGTCTGTTCGGCGCGCTTCTGGTAATGCTCAACCGGGCGGGGGCGCTCGGCGGGGGTGGAGGAACACCCGGTACTAAGAAAAGCCTGTGGCCGCTTGTTCTGTTATGGCTGGCGATTACGGTGGCCTTTGGCTTTATGCAAGCGCCCGGAGGCGGTACGATTGCCTGGGCAGCGCATATTGGCGGTTTTTTGTGCGGATTGGCGCTCGGCTACCGCCTTTTCCCGGCGCGGCCATAAGCCGCCCTCTAATGGATTGTTTCTCCCGCGGGGTGCTCGGTATAACGCTGGGCTGTACCGTGATGGCGGGCCAAGGCATTGAGCATTTGCACACTGCGCGGCTGGTCGAAATAAAGCCGCAAATCATCGAGGATTTCGCGGTCTTCTTCTGTGCCCTCCCGCACGCGCGTTATGCGCTTCAAAATGCGGGCAATCATCTCCGGCCCCCGGTTTTCGGCAATCGCACGCCGAAGCAAATTTTGTTTAATCTCATAAGCACTGCGGACATTCTGTCCTTCTACTCTTTCATGCATGGCATTAGGTCTCCTTCCTGTTTCCTCCCTTTATTCTCTCACATTCGTGGGAAATGCTGCAAATCCGGGACAATCAGAAACAAAGAGTTTTTTATATTATGTCATTTATTAACCCGACCTTTACGATTGAGGCTTTATAATGCCTGCGAAAGTGACAAATAGAAAAATGACAACAGATTCCTTACAAACGCTGATGAATGCCATCGCTCGCGGTGAAGAACGCGGGATAGAGGAGGCATGCGTGCCGGTTGATGCTTGGACCGATTCTCTGGAATCGGATTCCTTGCTGGCGACTCTGTACAAACGTTACCGCAATTCTAAAGCAAATTATCAGGCTTTGTTAAAGGCAAACGGGCCGGACGATCCCATGGCGCAAATCGCGCAAGACATGATGGAAAGCAATCGCAGTGCATTTGAAACGCGGCTGATCGAATTGAAGAGAGACCGCCGTTGCGCGCGCACGGATGAACAAACGGATATTATGGCGCGGCTGGATGAAGCCCGTGCAAAAGCCGGACGACTAAAAAAAGCGAAACAACAGGAAGCTTTTTACGGGCGCCGCGCCCGTGACCGCGCCCGGCGCAAGGCCGAAAAAGAGGGGCGCGATGGCATGTTCGTCGCGTGGATATTGCTCTGGCTGCTCCAGCAAAGCATTCAATACAGCTATGAACGACTTAAGTTGGCGCAAGTTTTTGCGGATGCAACCTTGCACGAACACGAGGTGAAAGTAGCTTAGATACTGTAGTCACTTTTCATTATGGCTTGTTCTTTATCAGTTCATCAACCACTTCCGGATCGGCGAGTGTTGAAGTATCGCCTATTTTATCCTCCGTGCCATTCGCAATCGCGCGCAGGATCCGGCGCATGATTTTGCCGGAGCGTGTTTTAGGCAGACTGGGGGAAAACTGTATGATATCCGGCGTGGCGATAGGGCCGATGATGGTTCGCACGCTTTTTATCACAGCCTCCCGCGTGGCCTCCGTCGGTGTTACCCCATCCATCGGTGTAACGAAGGCATAAATGCCTTGCCCTTTGATGTCATGAGGATAGCCGACCACGGCACTTTCGGCGATGTCGGGGGCTTCGTTGATGGCGCTTTCGATCTCCGCCGTGCCGAGCCTATGCCCGGAAACATTGAGTACATCATCCATCCGGCCCGTGATCCAGTAATAGCCGTCTTCATCTCGCCGGGCACGATCTCCGGT
This sequence comes from Alphaproteobacteria bacterium, assembly GCA_050297015.1. Classification (GTDB taxonomy): domain Bacteria; phylum Pseudomonadota; class Alphaproteobacteria; order Micavibrionales; family Micavibrionaceae; genus JACKJA01. Next base: position 191,482 of record JBNKRZ010000011.1, read on the forward strand.
GAAGTACGTGCCGGGGAAATCGTGGAAATAGGTTGTGATAAAGCGGTTATGGTCGCCGTAAACGCTGCGCATTTGTCCCGGCCAGCTATCGAGAATGACCAAAGCGCCCTCACATGCCCCCTCAAGGGGCGTGCCGTCTTTATCAACAATAGCCAACTGCGCGCCGAAAAACGGTTTGGCGGCGGAGCCGGGCTTGAGGTCCATACAAGGCAGCGGCGTGATGATATGCCCGCCGGTTTCGGTCTGCCACCATGTGTCAATAACGGGACAGCGCCCTTCGCCCACGGTTTCGTAATACCAGTGCCAAGCCTCGTGATTGATAGGCTCCCCGACGGTGCCGAGAATGCGTAAGGAACTGCGGTCCGTTTTCGTAACAAAATCATCTCCCTCCCGCAGCAGGGCGCGGATCGCCGTAGGGGCCGTATAGAAAATATTGACCTTGTGTTTGTCTACAACTTGCCAGAACCGTGAATAGTCCGGGTAGTTGGGTACGCCTTCAAATATCAGGGTTGTCGCCCCGTTGGCCAGCGGGCCATAGACAATGTAAGTGTGGCCTGTGATCCAGCCGACATCGGCCGTGCACCAGTAAACCTCACCGTCTTGATAGTCAAAAACCCATTCGTGAGTTAAAGCGGCGTAAACCATATAGCCGCCGGTTGTGTGCAGCACGCCCTTGGGCTTTCCGGTCGAGCCGGAGGTATAAAGAATAAAAAGCGGATCTTCGGCGCTCATTTCCTCACAAGGACAATCGGAGGGCTGATCGTCGACCAGTTCGTGCCACCACACATCGCGCCCCTCGTTCCAGCCGGTATTCCCGCCAGTTTGCTCTTCCGTGTGTTCGAGCACCAAAACGGTTTCAACGTCCGGGCATTCTTTCAAGGCTTCATCCACGTTGTTTTTTAAGGGGATAGTTTTCCCGCCCCGTACGCCTTCATTGGCCGTAATAACAATCCGGGCGCCGCAATCCTGAATCCGGCCGCGCAGAGCTTCGGGTGAAAAGCCGCCAAAGACAACGGAATGGATCGCGCCAATCCGGGCACAGGCCAGCATCGCATAGGCGGCCTCCGGCACCATCGGCATGTACAGCACAACCCGATCGCCTTTTTTGACGCCGCGGGATTTCAGGGCATTGGCCAGACGGCACACTTCACCATGCAAGTCGGCGTAAGTAATGGTGCGATCGGCGGTGGGTTCATCACCTTCAAAAAGGATAGCCGTTTGATCGGCTCGTGCGGGCAAGTGGCGATCAATACAATTGTAACAAGCGTTAAGAATACCGTCCTCGTACCATCGTATGGAAACATCCCCCTTGAATGAAGTGTTCTTGATACGGGTTGGCTTTTTGAACCAGTCGATTCTCTCCGCCATTTCACCCCAAAATCCATCCGGGTCTTCGATGGAGCGTTTATAAAGCGCGTCATATTGTTCCGGTGAGATGTGAGCGTTTCTAACCGTTGTGGGGGCGGGAACAAATAATTCATCCGGGGCGGAAAGCTTAACTGAGCTGGTCATGGGACTATTCCTTTAGTGAGAATAAAGAAAAAATAATCAGACCTTCTTGATAGCACAGTCAACACCCTTTGGGCAGGGGAAAAGGGATAAAGGAAACGTGTTTACATAATTTATTGCTTTTTGAGGCTGAGAGGCGTATAACAAGGGCCGAGATAAGAAAAAGACGATCATAATTTTTTGTGTGGAGGAAAAGAAAGCAATGACACCAAACCTTAAACAGCAATGGTTAAAAGCGGTCGGGGCCGCTGTGTTGGCTCCTGCGCTTCTGTCTGCTTGTGCGACAGGGGTCGGCCCTAATATGGGGCAGACATTGGTTGGATCTCCCGATGTGAAGTACACGACAACGGTTAACGGTAAAGACAATAAAGTGCCGGTCGTCCTTAAGTCGGATCATCGCGGTGTTCTGTATTACACCAAAGACGGTAAAAGCACCGGAGAGCCTGTGCGTTTATCCAACGATACATGCGCCGAGGCCGGCGTTGTTGATGCCGGTGAGTATGCGATGGGTGGCCTTGCCGGGTATGGTGCCGCCCGTGCCTTTAATTTGAAAACGGCGCCCTTTATTATTGCCGGGATCGGGGTTGTTAAAATATTTGATTATTTCAGTGAACGCGAAAACGGTAACCGTGCGCAAACTGAATTACAGTGCCTCGAACGGCACCATTGGGAAGTCGATCACGGCTATCGCTTACCGGAAACGCCGGTTCAGAAATGTTTAAAAGAAAACGGCATGAGCTATCGTTATTACTGCCAAAGTCTAAAGTTTTCTAACTAGGGTTAAGTTACGTACCGTTTGCCAGACTGACTATGAGTGCGCCAAAAAGCAAAATAAAAACGGCGGCAATTCTGCTTAAATTGAAGCGATTGTAGAAGAGAAAACTTTCCATGATAAGGATGATGGGGAGGGATAGTTGCCGGATTGCTTCAACGTAGGCAACGTTGGTGAGGGTCAGGGCATACATTTCAAATGCCACGAACAGCGTGACCATTAAGCCGGAAAGAAAGATTTTGTTCAGATGGAAATTGTCTTTTACACTTCCCGTTTTTGCCGATTGTTTTTTGCGGATGGCAAAGAAAAAAGCACATATCAAAGTATAACGGGTTGATATATATACGAAGATATCACCCCCTGCCGCGTTTAGAGCGCCTTTGCTGCATGTCGTGGCAAGAACGGTCAGAAGAATCATTATGAAGATCAAAAAGAGGCTTGTCGGTTTTAAACCGCCGTTTTCCCTGTGATCTTTTTGACGACTATGCTCCAAGATCCAGCACCCTAGAGCGATGATGCCAATCCCGAAAACGGCAAGGGGTGAAAGAAACTCGCCCAGGAAAATAAAGGCTGTAATAGATATCAGGGCCGGTTCAAAGACCTTAAAGCCTTGGATAGTCGATGGTGCGTCGCTTTTCATTAAGCGGGAATAGAGAAAAAAAGCGAGAATGTTGAACGTTACATTTCCCAACGTGGGAAGAATGAAATTCATTTGTGTCAGGTGAACATATTCTTGAAAATAAAATGCCGGAAACGCCATCAACACGGCGGGAACCAGAAATGTCCGGAAAGCAATGTCGCGGTAGCATAGCTCAAGATTGGTAAACAGATGTTTATCGTATACTGTCCGGCACGCGATGAAAAAAGCAGATAAAAAGGCGGCAAAGAACCAAGTCATTAAAAGCACCTGTTTTCTGTTTTCACGAAAGGTTCATCACTTCCCTATCGGTTTTAACGGGCGATCGAGGAGAAGGTTCACGGCGTCTTGCACGGGCAATCCCTCCGCTGTGCATTTATAGACGGCTTCGCAAATCGGCATTTCAACCGCCAGCCCTTTGGCCAGCGTAATGAGCGCGCGGGCGGTGTGTATGCCTTCCGTGACACCGTTGCGCGCACCGAGGATTTGTTCGACCGTGCGGCCTTGTCCCAGTTCCATTCCAAAAGAATAGTTTCGTGATTGCAGAGAGGTGCTGGTAAGCACGAGGTCGCCAACGCCGCACATGCCCATCAGCGTTTCTTTCTTGGCGCCCATCGCGGTGGCCAGACGACTCATCTCGGCAAGGCCGCGAGTCATGAGCGCCGCGCGCGCGGTTTCTCCCAATTCCGCGCCCATAACAATACCGCAGGCAATCGCAATCACATTTTTAACCGCGCCGCCGATTTGAGCGCCGAGTAGGTCGTCCGTGATATAGGAACGCAGCGTTCGGCAGGAAAGACCCTCACGGATTTCCTGCAAAACGTCTTTGTCCTCGGCAGAAATTGTTACAGCGCCGGGTTGGCCGTGGGCGATGTCTGTCGCAAAAGTCGGGCCGCTCAAAATGGCAATGGTGGCGCCGGGCACTTCCTCATGCGCGACCTGAGACATAAGCTGGCCGGTTTCGCATTCGATGCCCTTGGCGCAGATAACAATCGGCATGCCCGCGGCGATTTCCCCCTTCAGGGCTTGCAAGGTATTCCGCACGTGCTGCGCCGGTGTGACCAACAACAGGAAGTCGCATCCGGCGACCTGAGAGAGGCTGCTCGTCGCGGTAAGGGCGGGGTTCAGAACAATCCCCGGCAGGTACATGGTGTTTTCGTGACGTTCATTAATAGATTCGGAAACTTCGGGTTCCCGCGCCCATAATATAACCTCGCGTCCGGCTTCTGTCATGACTTGCGCTAATGCCGTTCCCCATGCTCCCGCACCAATGATTCCTATTTTTGCCATGTGTTTTTATCTTTTCTTTTGTGATGAAGTTTATATGCGTTCTTTTAAGGATATGACGCTAGCGCCCCGTGGCCACAGATTTTACCTGTGGGCCTTTCGGGTCAAGCGGCCAGCGCGGCCGTGCGGGAACATCAAGTGAGTCAGTCATATTTTTTCGTAACCGTTCTATACCGGCCCAAGCAATCATAGCGCCGTTATCAGAGCATAATTTGATGGGCGGTGCAATAAAAGCCATTTTGTGCTGCGCCGTCAAGTCCTCCAATGCGGCGCGGATGGTCTTGTTTGCCGCAACGCCGCCTGCAATAACGAGTGCAGGCGTTTTGGCTCTCTCCCCACATTGTGTGAAAAAGGCATCAATAGCATGGCGGCAGCGATCGCGGATGACGGCGGCGGCTGTATCCTGAAAGGCAAAGGCCAGCGCTGCGATATCATCCCTTTCAAGCGCTTCGCCCGGCAAGTTATCAATATGGGTACGCACGGCGGTCTTTAAGCCGGAAAAGGAAAAATCACAATTCTTGCGGCCTTTAAGCGGCGTCGGCAAAGGAAAGCGTTTGCGCGCAGAATCTTGATCTTCGCAGGTCGCCGCGATTTTTTCGAGATTCGGCCCGCCCGGATAAGGAAGCCCCATTAGCTTGGCGGATTTATCGAAACACTCACCCAGTGCGTCGTCCAGCGTTGTGCCGAGCTGGCGGTATTGCCCGACATCCTCGGCGATCAGGAATTGCGTGTGTCCGCCGGAAACAAGAAGTAACAAATAGGGGAATGCGACATCATCGCTCAAGCGTGGAGTCAGGGCATGGGCCTCCAGATGGTTGACGGCAATAAAGGGTAAATTATGAGCCGCGGCGATTGCCTTGCCCGCCATCATGCCGACCATCACGCCGCCGATCAGGCCGGGGCCGCATGTCGCAGCCACACCGTCGAGAGCGCTAAAATCTATGCCGGATTCATCCATGGCTGCTTTGATAATTTTGTCCAAATGGTCCAGATGCGCGCGGGCGGCGATCTCCGGCACAACGCCGCCGAAGACTTCGTGCTCCTTGATCTGGCTTAAAACGACGTTGGACAAAATAGTATGATCGTCACCGACCACCGCCGCCGCCGTTTCATCGCAGGATGTCTCTATGCCCAGAACTTTCATATAGCCGTTCCCATTTTCACTTACACATCGTTATGTCGTCGCTCACGTAGACTTAACTACGCTTCGCTCCTCATGCCTTGTGTAAATAAAAAGCGAAACGACCATAGACAGAAGCCCTAACGAAAAAAGTTTGAAATGGAAAGAGAAATGTGCTTAAACATTATGTCTATTGAATAAGGGCGGCAATCGAGGAGTGCACTATGAGAAATTATTTTAAAATATTTTGTTTAAGAGCTGCTAATTTTTCTGATCGGATAAAGATTCAGGAAGCATTTGATGAAGCGGCTTTAAACCGTTCCGGATTCAAGACGATCTATGTTCCCTATACCACGCATGACGGTCAGGAAGTTATGCTTCCCAGTACCGCCCCTATCGAAGATGAAGAAAGAGCAGCCCGTGCTCGTTTTTATCATAAGGAAGCTCGTGAGGGACAACGGCGTATTGCAGCACGTCACCGTGAGCAGAAACTATTATAGAGATTTACAATTTCTTCCGGTAAAAACCCTTCCCCGCATTCTTGGGGATGAGAGGCGGCTTTGTGATGGACTTTGCTGTTCTATGATTCTACAACGGCATTTATGAGTGTTGTAGAAAATAAAATCCGGATTGGAACGCGGGCCTCGGCGCTGGCAATGGTGCAAACCAATATGGTGGCGGATGCCTTGCGCGGCGCACATCCCGGCCTTTCCGTTGAAATCATAAAAATCGAAACCTCTGGAGAATGGAAACCGGCGGAGGGAGAAAACCGTCTTTCCGAAGCGCAGGGCGGTAAGGGCCTGTTTGCCAAGGAAATCGAACAAGCGATTTTGGAAAAGCGCGTCGATTGCGGCGTTCATTCGATGAAGGACATGCCCTCTTTCCTGCCGGAGGGGTTGGCGCTCGACCATGTTTTCCCGCGCGAGGATGCCCGCGATGCTTTCCTGTCGAATGATTACAAAACATTTTCCGATCTGCCGGAGGGGGCAACTGTCGGCACGTCTTCGCTCCGGCGGCAGGCGATGATTCTGGCCCGGCGTCCTGATTTGAAAATTGTGCCATTCCGCGGCAATGTCCCAACCCGCATAGAAAAACTCCGCGCCGGGCAGGTCGATGCCACGCTGTTGGCTATGGCGGGGCTGAACCGTTTGGCGCTGACGGATGAAATCTCCTCTATCATTGCGCCGGAGGAAATGTTGCCCGCGTCCTGTCAGGGGATCGTCGGCATTGAAACGCGCACGGAGGATGAAAAAACGCGCTCATTATTTGATCCGCTCCATTGCCCGGAAACGGGCTTGCGCGCGGCGGCAGAACGGGCGGCATTGCAGGTGCTTGATGGGTCCTGTCACACGCCGATCGGGGCGTATGCGGTACTGGATGACGGTCAAATGCATTTGCGTGTGATGGTTGCCGATTTGGACGGTTCCCGCACATGGTTCGAAGAAGCAACGGAAATGGTGGCGGATATATCGTCTGCGATAGCGCTGGGTGAAAAGCTGGGGCACGCTCTCAAAACAATCGTGCCGCCGGAGATTTTAGAACAAGTCGCTTGAATCTTACGGGGTTAATCTCTTTTCCATTTGATAACCGACAATCCTCGTAATATATGTTTTGCCTTGGTCGAGATAATCGAAAAAATCGCGGGTGATTTCAAAACCGCTTTTGTTGTATAAGGCCCGCGCCGGGGTGCTTTTTTCTTCAGCACTGACGTGCAAAAAGATGCTGCGTAGGTTCTTCTCTTTTGCCCACTCTTCGCTCGCCTGAAGGAGGGATTGCGCCGCACCTCGTTGCCTAAAGTCGGGATGGATGTATAGCGATAAAATGTGTCCCTTTACTTCATCGAATTGTGCGCCAAGGGATATTAGAGGGCGTTCATCTTTATAGACTTTTACAACGCCCGCAATACGCTCTGCGGTGCGGGCAACAAAGATTTGTGCCGTGTCGTCTGTTTGTAAAAATTTTGTGATATATTCGTGCGCCTGCGCCCCGAACCCTTCCTCTATGTAATGTGGCAAGAGAAGCGCTTTGATTTGATCGCTGTCTTCGGGGGTTGCGGAGGCTATATAAAGATCGTTATTCTCGTTCATGGATATGGTTTTAACACAAAGCGTTTGAATTATGCAAAATAAAACGGTTTTGATTACACGCCCCGCCGGGCAGGCCGAGGAGGTTATGGCGGCTGTTCGTGCCTGTGGCTTTACGCCTTTGCATGTGCCCATGCTAGAGATCAAAGCGCTGGATGATATAAAAATCCCGGATTTGAGCGCTTATCAGGGGCTTGTATTTACCAGCGCCAACGGTATTGAGGTTTTTGCCGCTCTTTCACCTGTTCGCGACCTTCCTGTTTACACAGTCGGCGCAGGCACGCAAAAGAAAGCTTTTCAAAACGGTTTTGATTATGTAAAATTAAATGAGGGAGAGGGGGGCGCCATAGGCCTCTCTTCCTATCTTCAATCTCTTTTGGCGCAAGGCAAAATCTCGGCGGACAAGCCGCTTTTACACCCTTGTGGTGTGGATGTAAAAATGCCCGTAAGCGTGCCGGGAATGACCGTGGAACAGCTCCCCATCTATAAGGCAGAAAAGATGAAGGTTTTACCGCCAGAGATCATGGATACTCTGGATGCCAGGACGATAGAGGCGATCCTTTTTTATTCGGCACGTACGGCTGAGGCCTTCGTTTCTTTGCTCGAAAAATGCGAGCGTACGGAACTCGTTTCTTCAATAAAAGCCTTGTGTATCAGCGATTCGGTGGTAAAGTCGTGCGAGGATTTGCCATGGAAAAACGTACAGGTTGCCGCCCGTGCAGATGGCAAAGCGATGATTGATTTGATAAACGCTTTATAAATTTTAAAGACGTACACCCCAAGGATTTAATAAACACGTACAAGGCAGGACAATGACAGCTATGAGTGATCGTAACGACAATGATGACGCCCTAAACAATGCCGGTGAGATTATCGACCGTTTTGGCGGCATACGCCCCATGGCCAAAAAAATGAATGTCGCGGTTACGACGGTGCAGGGCTGGAAGAAACGCGATGTCATCCCCGGTAGCCGCCGGAACGAAGTTTTATCAGCGGCGCAGACCCATAATGTCGATCTGTCAGATTTGTTGGGCGGGGCAACAATTGCCAATGAAAATAACTTCGATGCGGCGGTTATCAAAGCGCAAAAACAGGAAACGCCCGAACGCCGCGCCCAACATGAAAACGCCGTGCGTGTTGCCAAGGCACGTGAAGAAAAGGAAAAACAAAAGAAACTGGCTGAAAAACACGGGCTGGAAGGAATTATGAGCGGCGACCTTTTGATGGAAGAAATCAAACGGGCCGAAAAAAATGCGATAGGAACCAGCGCTTGGGTTTCGGCACTTTTTATCTTGATGACCATATTTGTAGCGGTTCTTTTACTGTGGCCCAGCAAACAGAAAATCGATGAAAACGGCGCGGCCATTTCCGATCTGACAAGTGAAGTAAAAACGGTTGCAAAAGATCATAAATCTTTCTTGAAAGGCTTGATTCCGGATGATGTGAAAGCGCAAATCGATCAGATCAAAGGGCAGGCCATCGTTCTACAGGAAACATTGCAAACGGCCAAAGAGCAGGCTGAATCCATGTCTTCCGGGGTGATGGGGGCTGATGCCGGCCCTCTATCCGCGCGGATTGGCCATCTGGAAGACCAGATGCGCACAATGGAAGCACCGACAGATCTAACCGCGATGATGAGTAAGCTGGAAACGTTGAGCCGTACGGTTGAAGGGCAAAGCCAGCTTATGGGCTCTTTTGAAGAGCTCCAAAATATCGTCACCGGGATGCAGGGACAAATGGGCGCATTGGATAGCGCTTTGGAGTCTGTGCAAACAGCCGGGGACAGCGATTTAGGCCAAACGCTGGAGGGGCTATCCGGCACAGATTTGAAAGCCGCTGCTTTGCTTTTGGGACTATCGCAATTCCGCACATCTTTGAACCGCAGCGAGCCTTTTGATGATGATCTGGCGTTGTTGCAAAATCTGTTAGGGGAAGATCATCCTGAATTGCAATCGGCTCTTATCGAATTGGCACCGCATGCACAAGATGGCGTTTTATCGCCGGAACGCCTTTCCGATGAGTTTAAAGGACTGGCCGGGGATATTGTTGTCTCATCTTTAACGGGGGAGAACATCTCTATCCAGGAAAAAGCCAAAGCACGCTTGAACGAATTGTTACAAGTCGAAAAAAACGGAGAGCTGATTACCGGAACGGATACGCAAGCCTCCGTGGCGCGGGCGCAAAAAATGCTCGATGACGGGAATATCGAGGGCGCACTGGCCGAGCTGCAAACATTGGAGGGTTCTGCTGCGGAAACCGCCGCACCGTTCATGAACGAAGCAGCCATGACCTTAATGGCAAGTGATGTTGAATCACTATTGAGTGAGCTGGTGAGTATGCGCACCGGAATCGGCGGCAATGTTCCCTACATCGCCAAAGGGCACGATTTAAAATCCCTTATCAACCGTGTCGAACAAGCGGTGCCGGGGGGCAGCGTTGTGAGTGACGAAAGCGGCAGCGTTAATATCTTACAGAAAAAAAAGGGCTTCCAACCACCGAAATTGGCACCAGCTATCCCATCCTCAATGGATTGATTTTTATGATACTGTAACCCTTATAACCTCTTCCTAAGTTCTGGATTGCAGGACGCAGGGCGGGTACAATAAAAGCGGTTGGAAGATTCGCCCGCCGCCTTTTGTTGTGAAAGAGGTTTTTCGTGCTTCGCGCTTTATGGTTTCTGATTAAGCTTGGCTTGTTTATCGCTGCGGCCCTTTGGGTGGCCGCGCGCCCTGGCGAGGTCACGATTAACTGGCTGGGCTACGATATACGGATTGATGTGGGGTTCGCCCTTCTTTTGGGGCTGGGGCTTCTGTTTTTGTTTGCGGCAATCTTGCAAGTCCTTGCCCTTCCCTCCCTATGGCGTAACAGGCGCTCTCATAGACGGCATGAACAGGGAATGCAAGCTGTTGTACGCAACTTGAGTGCGCTGGCAGCGGGCGATGTGCGGGCGGCAGAAAAAAATCTAAAAAAAATACGGGCAACATTGCCGGGGAAAAACGGCTTAACTTTGCTTTTGGAATCGCAAACAGCGCGATTGAGCGGCGATTCAATGCGCGCGCATCAGGGGTTTAAAAAAATGCTCGCGCACAAAGACACCGCCTTTTTGGGGCTGCGCGCTTTGATATCTGAATCGCTGGAACAAAAAGATTATGATGCGACTCTGATCTTGGCGCGACAAGCCTTAGCGCATCACAAAAAGCAGGGATGGCTATTACAGCTGGTTTACCGCTTGGAATTAAAAGCCGGACTATGGGCGGCCGCAGAGAAAACGCTCAAACGTGCGCTTAAGCATAAAGCATTTGAATCCCAAATAGTGCGTAATGACCAAACGGTTTTGTGGCTCTGCCGCGGCGATAAAGCGCTGGAGCGCGGCGATAAACATGGGGCGCTGACACTCTATAAGAAAGCACACAAAGCTGAACCGGGCTTTGTCCCGGCGACCCTACGATTGGCGGAATACTACAAACAAGCCCGCAAACGACGTTTGGCCGTTGCGGCGATCGAACAAACATGGCGCCGTACGCCACACCCGGAATTGGCGGCTCTTTGGGCAGAGCTAGCCCCAAAAAACAAACCGCATGACAGCGCCGCGCGGCTGCGTTGGGCAGAACGGCTAATAACGATAGCGCCCGATGAACACGCCGCAGAAGGGCACTTGGCGACGGCAAAAGCGGCGTTGAATGACGGGCTATGGGGAGAGGCCGAACATCATTTGAAAGAGGCCGAAAAAACAGCACCATCGGCACGTCTATATCGCCTATGGGCGCAATTATCCGAAGCACAAAGACGCTCTGATGATGCTGTGATTTATTGGGGAAAGGCGGCGCAAGCCCCAGCGGGAAAGGTTTGGCATTGCAAAAAAAGCGGCCAGATTTTTGAACACTGGCAAGCACGCACTTTACCGCAGGGGCTGTTTAACACCGTGGTTTGGGGGCTACCGAACGTAGAAGCACTCTCTCAAAATCAGGACATAGGCACGGCCCGGTGGGACGCTTATTCTTCCGGATTGTCCCTGCCTGTTGATATATAGTCGTTTAAAGACAACAAAAGCACAAGCGACGAAGCATAGAAATAGTGCTAGCGTCGAAATAGTGCTAGCGTCTATGTCCCTGCATTTTTGTCTGATGCCGTTGTAAATTCCGCGCCATATTTTGGGCCTGATTAAAGAGCTGTTGGTAACCACGCAAATTTCCCAATTGCCGCTGCATATTAGCCGTTTCCATCAAATAATGGACGGATACAGGCGCCTTAGGCCGCGGCCAACGCAGGCCGTCCTCCAAAACCGCCAGCGCCTTTTTGAATTCTCCGCGCTTTTTATAGATAGCGGCCAGTCCAATCCGTGCATCGACATTCAAAGGATCCGCCGCCAGCAAGCGCCGCAGTTCTTGCTCGGCCTTACGGTAACCATCAGGAATGACATCTCCCTGCGCTGCAAAATACAATTTAGCGCGCAAATCCCAAATATGCGTCATCGCCGGATGGGTTTCCTCCAAACGGTCCAGATAAATCATCGCTTCTTTGTAGAGTCCTTCCCTCTCCGATAAGGAAAGATTTTTCTTCTTATTGATGAAGCGATCAATCACAAAACGGGCATGATATTCATCACAATGAAAACCGTTTCCCGGCCCCCAAAAGCAAAGCCGGTCAAGCGCGGCTTTTGCCTGTTTTTTTTGACCTTCCCTCATCAAGCTCTTCACTTCGGCCGTATAATGAACATCCGCTACGGCGCGCGCAACCCACACGCCGGACAAAAGACACAAAGCCACCAGAGCCACGCCCAAACCTTTATGCATTGTCGCCCCACACTCAGCAACAGACCAGCGCGCATCCGGCAACGCTTCCTCCGTTTTTACATACCAATAAGCCAGCAAAATCGCAGCCGGAATCAAAACCACGGGCATGTACAAATGGAAGCTGATATGGGTATGCATCGCCAGCGTTCCCACAGCCAAAAACGGAACGATGATATGAGCACGCAAGGCATAATCCTGCCCCGCCGCCAGAACAGCCCGCACCGTACGCCACAACACCGCCAGCAAAAAGCCATAAAACAAAAACGGAGCCATAACCCCCATTTCGGCCCCGAACTGTAGCGGATCCATATGCGCAAAATAGCCGTCACTGACATCTTTCACATCGCGATAATAGCCGTAATAATAAGAAAAAGAGACAAGCCCCGTTCCCGTCCACGGATGAGCCATCATCATTTGCAGCGTTGAATCCCAAAGGGAAAGACGATCGACGACGCTGTGCGTATGCCCCATCCCCGGCATTGTCACGACATATTTTTCAAGCAACCCGGTACTTTTGATGTTGACGATCAAAGTCCACAGCCCCGTCACAAAAGCAAAAGCCGCCGTGCGAATCCAAAAGTGCGTCACAGCCGGTTTCACAAACAACAAGAACAGCGGCAAAACCAAAACCGCCACCAAAAAAGCGCCACGGCTTTGCGTCACCAGCAAAGCAAATAACAGCAAAGCCGCCAAAGCACCGGCAGCGATAACAACCCACCGTCCGCGCGCCATAAAGAAAAGCCCCAACGCCGGAAAAAGGGCCATATTCAAAACCGCGGCCATATTGTTGGGGTTGAGCATAGGATGTTTAATGCGCGGTCCAAACACATCATAGAGAAAGAAAAACTGCGTTGCCGCCCACACAGCCGTCGCCGCCATCATCAACAAAAAGAGAATAAATGCTCCCCGCGTCACAAAAGCAGAGTCGGGTGCCATAACCAACGCAAAGAATAAAAAGGGAAGCGCCGAAAGAATAAAAAAGAACAAAGTGCTCATATAGGGAATCGTCGACCAAAACAGCGATATGCCCATATACGCCCAGAATAAAAACAGAAAAATCGCCGTAGCCGAGCACGGCAAAGCCCAAGGTGCCAGACGCCCGAATGGTCGAAGCATCAATAGGCCGGCAATCAGCAACCCGATCAAAGCCGGCGCGAACAGCATGCTGTCGGTGCCACGAAAAAACAGGGCGGCACCAAAAGCGCCGCCCAAAAACAGAAAGGAAAAAACGTTATTCCATCCCAATAGCGGCTTTATAAAGCTCAAGAAGTTCATCTTCCTCACGCCGTTTTTCGATATCCATTTTGCGAAGTTTTAAAATCCGTCGCATGGTTTTTGTGTCAAATCCCACGGCTTTGGCCTCGCCATACACTTCCTTGATATCCTCGGCCAGCGCCGCTTTTTCCTCTTCTAAACGCTCAATACGTTCAAGAAAAGCGCGCAGACGCTTACCCGCCACGCCGCCGACATCCTTGTCCTCGTTATCATCCCCCGCGTTCCCTTGCGGAAAACTCGCCACATTACCATCGGTCATCGTTGTACATCTCCTTACTTGTGCTGTTTATTTGAGTTCTTACAAATAAACAGCTAAGCGCTCAGGCTCAAGAGCTATTAATTTTATTTCTTAGCCGCCGCTACATTCCAGCCTTCGATCATCATACCGTCATAACCATAGCCTTCACCCACATGAACGACCTGAACGATAACCGTCATACGGCGATTCACCGCCGCTGCCCCCGTAACACCAACTTGAGAGCGCGCAAGATAAGTCATTGTCACAGGCACTTCGAAACGCCAGCGATAATAGCCCTCCACGGCCCCGGAGCGGGTAAGAACAGGGAAAGATTCAACATAGCTGTTCACAACCATGTCATTACTCTGAAGCACTTCAAGAATACGGTTTTTTTCAAGAAACCCCTCATAAGCCGTTAACCCCGCGGGCGTAAGCAGCTCCTCCAGAGCTGCGTGCTGTTCCTCATATTTCAACATATCAAGGCTCAAAGCTTGCGCCACTGTCTCAGCCGCCCATTGAGCGACTTGGTCCTTATGACGGTGCGGCTGAGATAAATCCGCAGCCGTTCCACCGGAACGGAAAAGACTTCCCCAGAAACTCTTTCCTTTTTGAGGTTCGACAGGCTGGATAAAAGGTGCCTTAATCGTCCCGTCATCAAGCAAAATCGGCAAAGAGTCATCTTCCTCGTAGCTTTGCGCAAAAGCCGCCCCGGCAAAGGCGAAAGCGCATAGAAAAACGGTCAACGGCAACAAAACAGTTATTCTTCTCATGATACCTCCCACACCTTTCATCACTATGCTGATCTTTTTATTTTGCCAAGAATCTTACCCATTTGCATCACATTTTCGATTCTGCGGTCCAAAAAATCGTAAGTAGCGGCGTTATCGGTGCTCTCATCCCCCAGCCAAGCCAACGTCGTTGTCGCCAAAACCCCCGACAAAATGCCGCGCTTTGTATAACGATTATAATCGGTTGCCGTATCGCCGGCCCATTCCCAAATCACATCGGCCGTACGCCAAACCGCTTGCCCCGCCCCCCATCCATGCGGCGGAATCGCCCCATATGAGCCTGCCAGTTTCACAGCCTCCTTATAAGGCGTCAGAACCTTTATCCGTGTTTTTACCGCCAGCGCCACCCGCTCTCGCACTTTGAGTAAAGTCGGATCCACAGAATCCAGTGCTTCCATCATTTTCCGGTCGGCCCAATCGGAAAAATGACTGACGGCTTCCGGCAAGCCACCGGGAAAGAGCGCCCACAATATACCCTCTTCATAATTGCCTTCCTGTGCCGCTTTTTCAAAAAGCGTCCATTTCCAGCCCTCAAAAGGCACATCAGGCAACACGGCCTCCACAAGCGCATCGCGAATTTTTATCGTCTCATCTGTTTCCATGTCTAGATACTGTAGTCACATGTTATGTACATTTCTGCGCAAGCAGGTTTTTGATGAATGTGCGCGAAAAATGCGCAGAGCATAGCCATAGCTACGGTTAAGCATTTTGAGCGAACAGACGCAAAAAGATGCCGCGCCCTTCG
>JBNKRZ010000012.1:0-35786 GCA_050297015.1 Alphaproteobacteria bacterium
AGGTGAGGTGAGGTGAGGTGAGGTGAGGTGAGGTGAGGTGAGGTGAGGTGAGGTGAGGTGAGGTGAGGTGAGGTGAGGTGAGGTGAGGTGAGGTGAGGTGAGGTGAGGTGAGGTGGCCAGGAAGGAAGAGCAGAGAAATAGAGTTAAAAAGGAAGGTGTGGCTAAAGTGCCGTAACAACCGCGCCTGTAAACAGACGCTTGAATCCGACTTTGCGGTATAGGCGTTCAAGGGCGGTGTCCGCTTCCGTCATGATAAGGATACTATTGTTCGGATGGCGTTTTATGATCTCTTTAATCACAAATGCACCGATTTCGATCGCTGTGCGTCCGCCTTGCCTGTGCGGTTTATCGACGCCGAGCGCATAAATCAGGCTATAGCGTTCATCCGATACAACACGGACGGAACCGATGGGCATTCCGTCATCCTGCCGGGTGAGAAATACGCGGCTTTCCAAATCCGGCGGCGAGTCGAAAAAACGCCGTTCAATCGTGCAGTACCCTTCCGGCAGGGGGCCGTACACATCGCCAGGGTGGCTATAGGCGCGGCGAAAGGTGTCGATATAGGATTCCTCGTCCGCCCGGTCGATTTCTTTGATATCCAGCGTACAGCTTTCAGATTTGTGCGCGAGTGCCTCTGCAAAGCGTGCTTTATCCAAAATCATCCAGCTATCGGTTGCCTGCGTTTGCAGCCCCTCTTCTAACGGTGCATTATGCGCCGAATGAAGTGGTGTGATGTAAAGGGCAGGGGTGCGCTCCCGCTGTGCAAATTCCGGGCTTAGTGCCTGCAACGTCGCAAGCGGATCGCCGTGCTTCAAAAGGGCGTGGTTGAAGTAAGAATCGGAGACGTTGGCACTGAACGCCAGATCGTAATCCGGCCCTTCAACCCGTTCCGTATAGGTACCGTAGTTCGAACGATAGTAAAAATCGATCAGGGCACGGAGAGTATCAGAAGTGGGGAGTAGCATGGAGCTAGCCATTAGCAGCGATTTTATTGCTTTCCGCCAGTTCCAATCCCTCCATCGCCTCATCGACGGCTTGCCGGGCGGCGGCGGAGGCGGGGATCAGAGGTAGGCGCATTTCATCGGTGCACAGGCCGATGCGCGCGCAGGCATATTTCGCGGGCTGTGGAGAACTCTCTACGAACAGGGCGTGGTGCAGCGGCATCAGGCGTTCGTTAAGCGCGCGGGCCGTTTCTGCGTCGCCAGCCTCCCATGCCTCATGCATCTGCGCGCATAGAGCAGGGGCGACGTTGGATGTCACGGAAATGCAGCCATGTCCGCCGCGCTCCAGAAAATCCAGCGCGGTATCGTCATTACCGGAGAATTGGAGAAATTCAGCACCACAGGCTGCGCGCGTGGCGGCGACGCGATTCAAATCGCCCGTGGCATCTTTTACGCCGATAAAGCGCGGCAATTCTGCAAGGCGGGCCATGGTCTCCGTGTTCATGTCAATAACGGACCGGCCGGGAATGTTGTAGATAATCAATGGCAGGCTGCTGGCATCATGGATGGCTTTAAAGTGCACGTAGAGCCCTTCCTGCGTTGGCTTGTTGTAATAGGGCGTGACCAGTAGAGCTGCATCGGCGCCGACCTGTTCGGCATGTTGTGTGGACTCGATAGCTTCCTGTGTACAATTCGACCCCGTTCCTGCGATTACGGGAATACGCCCCTTGACGATTTGTACGGCGCGTTCAATGATGCGGTTATGTTCATCATGCGACAAAGTCGGGGACTCCCCTGTGGTGCCACAAATCACAAGGCCGTGCGAGCCTTGAGCAATTTGGTATTCGATCAGCTTTTCAAACGATCTCCAGTCAACCGCGCCGTCTTTAAAGGGGGTAATCAAAGCCGTGATGGATCCGTGGAGCATGGTGATGCCCTTTCCTCTGTAGGTATCGTTGAAAAAGGCACTTTATTGCGTTTAGTGCAAAGTTTCAAGAAGATGCCTTATCTGGCCGTAATATTTTCTGTTTTTACACTTTGCGCCTTGACGGTTTCTATGCATGGGGAGGCGGCCGCCGGACATGATGTTGCGGCGCTTTCCGGGGAGGATGCGGCTTTGACGCATCAGGCTTTGTTGGCTGTTCAGAAAAAACAGTGGGGGTCAGCGGAGCGGCAAATAGCGCGCACGCGCAATCCGTTGTCGGCCAAGCTGTTTTACTGGCTGAAATACACGGAAGGTGCGGGAGATGTGCAATTTAATCGTTTGGCGGCTTTTATACGCGCTAATCCGGACTGGCCTTCGCAAGGGACTCTGCAATTGCGAGCGGAGAAAAACATGCCACGCGATTTGAGTGACCGGGCTGTGATCGCATGGTTTTCTGATTATGCACCGCGTACGCCGGACGGGATGAACCGTTATTTGTCCGCTCTTAAGAATACAGGGCGTACGGCGGAATTGGAAAAACAGGCGCGTCACTGGTGGCGGGAGACGCTTTTGACGCCGGCGCAGCAGGTGGATTTTTTGAGGGCGTACGGCGCTATGCTCGATCGGGACTCTCATATCCGCCGTCTTGATACTCTGTTATTTGCGGAGCATTACACCAACGCACGCTCTTTGGCTATGCTGCTGGGGGGCGGCTATCCGGCTTTGGCTGATGCGCGTATTGCACTGTCCGAGGATAAAAGCGGTATAGACCATTTGATCGCAAAAGTGCCGGGCGTGCTGAAAGACGATCCAGGCTTGGCATTCGAGCGTTTACGCTGGCGGCGGCGGCATGATCTTGATTACCGGGCCATGGAGATTCTTCACCGTCCTCCACCGGTGGAAAAAATTTCCAACCCGGCCGATTGGTGGCGGGAGCGGCATATTATCGCGCGGCGCCTGATGGAGGAAAAGCATTATAAAAGTGCGTATTTGTTGGTCTCCGAGCACATGCAGGAGGAAGGTCTGCCCTTTGCGCAGGCTGAATTTTTGGCAGGGTTTCTGGCGCTACGTTTTCTGGATGAGCCGTGGCGGGCTTTTGAGCATTTTGAAGCTTTATATCACCGGACAAAAACACCGCTTAGTCGGGCGCGTGGAGCGTATTGGGCGGCACGCGCCAGTGAGGCTTTGAAATATGATGAAATCGCTCAGCACTGGTATCAGGTTGCAGCGCGATACCCGACGGCTTATTACGGGCAGCAGGCGCAAAAATATTTGCAGATAGCATACCGGGAGCCGGAAAGAGTGCCGCCACAGGGGAGTGAGCCGGGGCGTTCTGCCTTTGAAGGCAAGGAAATGGTGCAAATGGCGCGTATTCTCCAGAATGCCAATATGTGGGAGGAGGTCACGGATTTCCTAAACGCGCTGGCCCGGCAGACACAAACGCCGGAGGAATATCTTTATGTGGCCGATCTGGCGCGTGAGCTTAAGCATTATCATAACGCGATCGCGATCGCTAAGCAGGGATTGGGGCGAAATATATTCCTCATGGATCATGCTTACCCCACCTTGCTTTCTTATATGAAGGGGATTGATGCGGACTGGGCTTTGGTTCATGGGGTCATTCGTCAAGAAAGTGCCTTTAACCAGAAAGCCGTTAGCCCTGCCGGTGCGCGCGGGTTGATGCAGCTCATGCCGGCGACGGCGCGGGATGTTGCGCGCAAGGAAGGAGTTTCTCATGCGACTGAATGGCTGACGAATAATCCAGCTCATAACATTCGTTTGGGCGCAGGGTATTTGACGCAGATGTTAGAGCGTTATGATGGTTCTTACCCTTTGGCGGTTGCGGCTTATAATGGCGGGCCGGGGCGTGTCGATCGCTGGTTAAAGGAATGGGGAGATCCCCGTAAGGGCGGGATTGCTATGGAGGATTGGATGGAACTTATCCCTGTTTATGAAACCCGCAACTATGTTCAGCGCGTTTTGGAGGGCGCTTACGTTTACCACGTAAAACTGGGGGATGTTCAGCGGAAAAGCGGTTATACAACGGCTTTGTACACCCCGGCGTATTGAAAAAATAGGGGTATTCACTCTATCCTCTTGGTTTTAAATGAAAAAATATATTAAATGTGAAGGGTCTATGTGCTATAGTGAACTTCAGGTTGATATTCGCTGTTCTCAACATATGTTTAGTGTCTGAGCAACAAGAGGAAATTCTATGAAAATATTACTGGCAGACGATCATGTTCTTTTTAGGGACGTTCTAACGCACTATTTTGAACGCTTTTTGCCCGAAGCTGAGATTGTTTCGGTCTCTGATATGCATGAGGCTATGGCGACTTTACAGGCATGTGATGATATTGATCTGATCCTTTTAGATTTGCAAATGCCCGGTATGAGAGGGCTGGAAGGTCTGAAAAAAGTGAAGCTTCATGATCCGCAAATGAAAGTGGCTTTATTGTCGGGGGTAGCCGAGCGGATAGATGTGGAGGAGGCCCTTGCGCTGGGGGCGGCCGGGTATTTACCGAAAACCCTATCGGGGAGCCGCTTAGTCAAAGGGGTCGAAGATATTTTGGCGGGTGTGCCTTTTGTGCCTGTCGATCATGAAGATAGTGTTCCTTTACCATCCTATTATGGGGATCAAGAGCACTGCGTTGTGTCATCTGCTGGTTTGGATATGCCGGAGCCAAAGGGGAAGTTGACCCCACGGGAAACCGAAGTGTTGTCTTATTTGATGCGTGGGGAATCTAACAAGGAAATAGCCCGTGATCTTGATTTGCAGGTTGTAACGGTTAAGCTGCACGTGCGTAGTATTTGCCGGAAACTGGGGGCTAAAAATCGTACACAGGCAGCTCTTATCGCTCAGAAAATAAGGGGTTGATGGAAACCGTTCATTATGTATCTTTATCCTATAAGAACGAGGGCGGTGGATATGAAAGATTTCGGTCTGAAGCGACGATGGATGAAGATGGCTGAAGCCTTTCTGATCGGTTTTGTTATTTTTATTTTTTGTCTTTCAGCCCTTCAAAGTCTCTTTCTTCTCGCAGAGACAAAGATATCTATCTTGCCTTATCACTCACCTCACGGGGATGAAGGCTTTTTGTTTTTCTCGATAGTGACGATGATTATTGCCGGGTTGGGGATAATTGCTCTTTTGTTGCTTAAGCTTTGGCGACTTAAGGGGGTTTATGCACAAAAGCAGCTTTTGAAACAACAGTTTTTCCAAGCGCAAAAGATGGAGGCGTTGGGGCGTCTTGCCGGAGGGGTTGCTCATGATTTTAATAATATTCTCGCCTCAATGATGGGGTATACGGAATTTTTGCTGGATGACCTTGAAAAAGGAACAGAACAATATGGTTTTGCCCGTCAGATCGAACGCGGCGGACAGCAGGCGCGCGCCTTGGTAGATCAAATTCTTGCGTTTGCGCGCCAGCGTGATCGGGTTAAAGGCCCCGTTGATATGGTCGAGGTTGTACGGGAAACGCATAGTATGTTGCGTTCAACCCTGCCAGCAACGATTTCTACTAAAGTGGATATTCCTGTGAGTGAGGCTTTCATTCATGCGAATCCGTCGCAGATAGGACAGGTTTTAATGAATGTCTGTGTGAATGCGGCGGATGCTATGGGAGATGAGCATGGACGTTTGTCCATTTCTCTTGCTGTGCGGGAAGCGGGTGACTTTCCCTATGATTTGATGTTGTCAGATTCCCTTTCGCGGGAGAAGAGCTTTTTGTCCACGGTGATTCAATCGCGGGAGGATGGTGGGCATTTGTTGTTAATGGGGAATATCGTGCGGGGGCAGCGTTACGTGCAGATTGAAATAGCCGATACGGGATGCGGTCTTAGCCAACTCATTATGGAGCATATGTTTGATCCTTTTTATACAATGAATAAAGGGGGGAAAGGGACCGGGCTGGGGCTTTCTTCTGTGCATGGTATCATTGCGACGCATCAGGGCGCATTGACCGTTTCCAGTAAAGAAGGGGAAGGGGCCGTTTTTGATTTGTATTTTCCATTGATGGAAGGTATGGGAAGTGTTGAATTTCAGCCTGACCAGGAAGAACCGGTATCTGTGACGGATGTTGCGGCATATTTTATTCTGGTTGTAGAGGATAACGACGATGTGCGTGACATGTTAATCCGCATGATTGCGCGCTGTGGTTATCAGGTTGAGGGGTGCTCTTCGGCTTGTGATGCTATAGATCATTTGCGCGAAAATCCGGAGCGCTATCATCTCGTGATTACGGACTATATCATGCCCGATATGACGGGCGCTGAGCTGGTTGAAGAGATCGGACATGATTTTCCTGAGTTGCCGCTTTTGCTCATTACCGGTTATAGCCGAAAAGAGCTTGAAGAATTGCGCAAATCCAACCCATCGGTGCGTATGCTTTTAAGGAAACCGATTGAGGGCAGTGTGTTGCAACGGGCGTTGGCGGATATTCTGGGGGTGGAGCGTGGTGGGCCCGATGGTGTGAGAATTCTCAAAAATACTAAGGATGCCGCAGCATGATGACGCCCGTTTGCACGATTACCCCGCCTTTTTGGATGAAGGGGGATGCTGTGTGTGCCGTTATGGCGGCTCTTGCCGCAGAGGGGGAATCTCCGTGCGCTTTGTTTGTTGGAGGATGTGTTCGTAATAGCCTGTTGAAGGAGCCTGTAAGCGATATTGATATTGCTACGATATGTACGCCGGAGGAGGTCACTGTTCGCCTGAAAAAAGCGGGAATTAAAGTCATCCCGACGGGGATAGATCATGGCACTGTGACAGCCGTTATGGGTAAAGAGCCCTTTGAAATTACAACATTACGTAAGGATGTTGAGACGTTTGGCCGGCATGCCGTTGTGGCTTTTACAAAGGATTGGCGGAAGGATGCGCAGCGGCGTGATTTTACGATGAACACTCTGCTAGCCGATCAGGAAGGTCATATTTTTGATCCAACCGGGCAGGGGCTTGCCGATCTGGAGGCGCGGCGGGTGCGGTTTGTCGGTGATCCGGCTATACGCATTGCGGAGGATTATTTGCGCATTTTGCGTTTTTTTCGCTTTCATGCTTTTTACGGGGAAGGGGCGCCGGATGAAGTGGCTCTGGCGGCGTGCAGGGAAGCGGCGGATCGTATAGGGGCGCTGTCCCGTGAACGTGTCACGCAGGAATTTTTAAAAATTCTGTCCGTTGATGATCCGTATAGCATCCTTGGTGTTATGTTTGAAAACAACATCTTACATGATATTGTTAGTGTGAAACATGAGAATGAGCTGCTACGGAAACTCTGTGCTTTTCAAAAGTGTTATGCGGCGTTCAGCGTTGTGGCGCGTTTGATTGTTTTGTCCGGGTTTTCCGCCGCGCATATGGCGGCGTTGGAAAAATATCTAATTCTTTCTAACGCGCAAAAGAAAGAGTTCAAGACTTTGTTGGAAATGTTAAATAGTTCCGAAAAAACTGAGGTTTTTCTATATCGTTACGGGGGCGATCTGACGACACAGGCCCTGCTTTTACGTGCGGTGCGTGGGGGGGACGAAAGTGGTTTGGCCGAAGCCATGTCTGTTGTGAAAGACGGGATTGTTCCTGCTTTCCCTTTAAGCGGTACGGATGTGATAGGGGCCGGCGTGTCACAAGGGCCGCAGGTTGGAAAAATTCTCTCCGCCATCGAAAAATGGTGGATTGATGCGGGTTTTCAGCCAGACCGGGCGGCGTGTTTATTAGAGCTTCAGCGGCTCACCGGGCGTTAAAATCTCAACGCGTCCGTGTTTGACTTGGTGCTTGAAATCTTCCGGTTCGCCCGTCAAGATCGGGAAGGTATTCCAATGCATAGGCACGATAACCTTTACGTCTAGCAGCTCATTACAGGCATAAGCTGCCGTGTGGGGTGTCATGGTGTAGCGGTCGCCGATCGGCATCAGGGCAATGTCGGGCTTATGCAGCTTTTGGATCAGCGCCATATCGTTGAATACATCCGTGTCACCCGTGTGATAGATACGATGATCTCCGGTATCGACGACAAAGCCCGCAGGCTGGCCGCCATAACTGCCGTCGGGCAGGGAAGAGCTGTGCACGGCATTGACCATCGTTGCCTTGATTGGGCCCGGCAGTTCAACCGTGCCGCCAATGTTCATATCAATGATCGTGTCGGGATCGACGCCATTGTTTTTCAGCCAGTTTGCGATTTCAAAAATACATACGATTGTTGGGTTGTTCGCCTTGATGATGTCCAGTGCATCGCCGATATGGTCGCCGTGGGCATGGGTCAGGATGAGAATATCGATATCCGAGAGCCATTGCTCGCTCTCTTCCGGCGCCATGCTATTCCCCGTGATGAAGGGGTCGATCAGTATGTTTTGCCCCTGCGCCTCAATGTGAAAGGCTGAATGGCCGAGCCATGTGAGTTGTGTCATTGGTTGTCTCCTGTGTTTATTTGCCTTAGGGCTTCCCCTGCGATCATTGCAGCGCTGTTGATAACATTGAGGGAACGCATGCCCGGAGCCATCGGGATAAATATACGTCCGTCGGCGGCGTTGTGAACGTCATCGGGGACGCCCGCGCTTTCGCGTCCTGCGATCAAAATATCGCCGTTCTGGAATTTAAAGTCCGTGTAGGGGACAGCGGCTTTGGTGGTCATCAAGACGCGCCGCTGTCCCGGATACGCGCTTTGGAATTTATCCCATGAATCGTGCCGGGTTAGCTTCACGGCATCGATATAATCCATAGCGCTACGGCGGATTTTGGTATCATCCCACGGGAAGCCGCAAGGCTCGATAATATCAAGCCCCAACCCCAGGCACGCACACAGCCGCATGGCTGCTCCGGTGTTCTGCGGAATGTCGGGCTGGTACAGGGCTAGATGAATCATGAGCTACAGGTTACATATAAAATCAAGGTTGTGGAAGAGGGGGATTGTTCCTCTTGCATTCGGTATAAAGAAGGGGTACCAACATCCAGAGAAGAGTACTTTTTTCTCGTAAAAAAATCAGTTTTAAAATCGGAACCGAAAGCAATGAGTGCGGATAATACAATGGATGACGATGGTGCGGGCCGCCGCGATTTTTTAAGTTTAACGGCGGGGGCTGTCGGGGCCGTCGGTGTAGGGTCTGTGGTCTGGCCCTTTGTTGATTCATGGAACCCGGCGGCGGATACGCGGGCGCTGGCTTCGATTGAGGTGGATTTAAGCTCTGTGGAAGTCGGGCAAGCCATTACCGTTATGTGGCGCGGGAAGCCTGTCTTTATTCGCCGCCGTACGGCAAAGGAAATCCAAGCTGCGGCGGATGTCGATGTTTCGACCTTGCGTGACCCGCAAGCCGACAGCGAACGGGTGCAAAACCCGGAATGGTTGATTATGGTCGGCATTTGCACGCACCTTGGTTGTGTACCGCTTGGCAACAAACAGGGCGACCCACACGGCGATTTTGGAGGATGGTTCTGCCCTTGCCATGGTTCGCACTATGATACTTCCGGACGGATCAGAAAGGGTCCGGCGCCGAAGAACCTTCGGATTCCGGATTACGCCTTTCTCGACAGCACAAAAGTGCGCATTGGATAGTTTTAAGTTAAAAGCTTTTAGGAGACACATATCATGTCTAGCGGAGAACGCACCCCCTTTGATAACCCGGTGATTGAGTGGATCGATATGCGATTGCCACTTTTCACGATTATGGCGAATGAATACCGGGAATTTCCAACCCCGCGGAATTTTAACTATTTCTGGAATTTTGGCGCGATTGCCATGGTCATGCTGGTGACGATGCTTTTGACCGGGCTGTTTATGGCGATGAATTATACGCCGCACGTTGATCATGCTTTTGATTCGATTGAGCGCACAATGCGCGATGTGAACTGGGGCTGGATGATTCGTTATATGCATATGAACGGGGCTTCGTTCTTTTTTATCGCGGTGTACACTCACATTTTCCGCGGCATGTATTACGGCTCTTACAAATACCCGCGCGAGCTTTTGTGGATGCTCGGTGTGCTCATCTTCTTGTTGATGATGGCGACGGCGTTCCTTGGCTATTCTCTGGTGTGGAGCCAGATGGCGGGCTGGGCCGTGAATGTGATTACCAATCTGTTCTCTGCCATTCCTGTTGTCGGGCCGACGCTGGTGGAGTGGATGTGGGGCGGGTTCTCCGTTGATAATCCGACGCTGAACCGTTTCTTTGCATTGCACTTCTTGTTGCCGTTTGTGATTTTCGCCGTTGTATTCCTGCACGTGGTGGCGCTGCATATTACGGGCTCCAACAACCCGGCGGGGATTGAGATGGAAGATGAGCGCGATGCTCTGCCGTTTCATCCGTATTACACGATGAAGGATACATTCGGGCTGACGGTGTTCTTGCTGATTTATGTCCTGTTCACCTTCTTTGCGCCGAATGCGATGGTGCATGCCGATCACTTCGTGCCTTATAACCCGATGGTGACACCGCCGCATATTGTGCCGGAATGGTACTTTCTACCGTTTTACGCGATCTTGCGGGCCGTTACGTTTGATATTGGTATTCCGTTTACGGATATTGTCTTGGTTGAGGCCAAACTTGGTGGGGTGATCGCGATGTTCGGGGCTGTTATTATGTTGTTTCTGATGCCGTTCCTCGATCGTCATCCGGTGAAAAGCGCGCGCTATCGTCCGTTCTTCCGTATTTTTCTGATTTTGCTGTTGCTGGATACGGTTTTTCTCGGCTGGCTGGGGGCGCAATTGCCGACGGAGGCTACCGTTTTGATGGGGCAGGCCGCGACGGGGTATTACTTCGCGTTCTTCCTTGTGATCTTGCCGGTCTTGTCCTTTGTTGAGCGGCCTTTGCCAATGCCCGCCAGCATCCATGAGGCCGTGCTTGCGAAACATAAAGAGCCGATTCCGGAAGGGACCGCGGGTTAATGAAAAAGTTTGAGAGAAAAACCATGATGAAAAAAATCATAATCGTTTGTTGCAGTCTTTTTCTGGCCGGAGGGGGCTCTGTAGCGGGGCATGCCTCTGAAACGGGGACGCATTCCCTGCCGAATATGGACTGGTCGTTTGAGGGTATGACCGGGACGTATGACAGGGGGGCGCTGCAACGGGGCTTTCAGATATACCGCGAAGTGTGCTCGTCCTGCCATTCCATGAATCGCGTTTATTTCCGCAATCTAGAGGCTTTGGGCTACAACGAAGAAGAGATCAAGGCGTTCGCAGCGGAGGCTTACATTACAGACGGGCCGAATGAGGAAGGTGAAATGTTTGAGCGCGAAGGTAAGCCGAGCGATGCTTTCCCGTCACCGTTCCCAAACAAAGAAACGGCTATGTATGCCAATAATGGCGCGGTGCCGCCGGATATGTCTTTGTTGGTTAAGGCGCGCCATGGTGGGGCGGATTATATCTATGCTCTCCTTAACGGTTATGAAGATGCGCCGGCTGGTGTCCATTTGATGCCGGGGCAGTACTATAACAAATATATGAACGGGAACGTTTTGGCTATGGCACCGCCGTTGATGGAGGGCTTGATTAGCTATGAAGACGGCTCGCCTGAAACAATGATGCAATATGCCAAAGATGTCGCCACTTTTTTGGCATGGGCTTCCGAACCTCAAATGGAGGCGCGCAAGCGTGTTGGTTTTAAGGCGCTGTTTTTCTTATTTATTTTCGCCGGTTTAATGTATGGCGTGAAAAGAAAAATATGGGCTGATGCTCACTAATGATGGATTGCTATGGATATAAGTAAGCATGAATTCTATGAGGAGGCGCGCTCGCTTTTAATTCGGTCGCGCCTTTATCGCTATGTTGCGGTGACGTTTGCGCTGATCGGGCTTGCGGTTTTTATCTTTATTTATTTTTCCAGTGTTGAAGGGCATTTGCTTGAGGCGCTGCGGCGGCCTTTTATTGTTGGCGCTCTTCTTTTTCCTTTTTTGCCGGCGGTGGTTCTATCTTTGATGGCTTCGCGAACGGAAGATAAATTTTATTCATTTGTTGAGAAAAACCGGGAAGAAGAACCGAAGGAGCCAGACGAATAGAGGCTTCTTATCGTGCATTAATTCTGCCATAATTGTGCGCATGAGAGATACCAAGTCTGATGTTCTTCACTTCTGGTTTAAGGAAACGTTGCCGCAACAATGGTTTCAGGTTAGCCCCCTATTTGATGAGCAGATTAAAGACCGCTTTTTTGTTGTTTATAAAATGGTGCGGGAGGGGCTATGTGATTTGTGGAAAGAGGACCCGGAGGGGTGCTTGGCTCTGTGCTTGGTCTGTGACCAGTTTCCTTACCATATTTTTCGAGATAAACGGGAGGCTTTTGATCTCGCCCCCAAGGCTTTGAGTGTTTCCAAGTTTGCGGTTTCCAAAGGGTTCGATCAGGCGCTTGCCCCGATCAAACGACGTTTTCTCTATTTACCTTATGAGCATAGTGAATTGCTCAGCGATCAAACAGAAGCCGTTGCATTGTTTGCAGCGATGAAAGGCGATGATCCGCAGGGCTATGAATACGCGCGCCGCCATTTTGACGTTATAGAAAAATTTGGACGTTTTCCACACCGTAACGCGATTTTGGGACGGAAAACTACGCCGGAAGAGCAAGCTTATCTTGCCGAGAATCCTCAAGGATTCTAGACTAGTTACCGTCTATCGTTTTGTGAGGGAGAGGCTGTCATTACACCCACGTTAATCCTGATTAATATTTTTGGCGGTGTGTGCTTGCTGTTATGGGGGCTGCACGAGGTGCGCTATGGTGTTAGCCGGGCTTTTGGTAAAAAGCTTCACCGCTTTGTTACGAAAGGGACGCGCAACCGCTTGATGGCTTTTTTGTCCGGCGGTGTTTTGACGCTATTCTTGCAAAGTTCGACAGCTATGGCCTTGATCGTTAGCGGTTTTTGCGCGCAAGGTTTGTTGAATGCTGCGGCCGGGATTGCCATGATTTTAGGGGCTGATGTTGGTACATCCATTGTAGCACAGCTTTTGTCTTTTGATTTATCCTGGCTTTCACCGCTTTTTATTATTGCGGGATTTATTCTCTACTCAGGTTATGAGAAGGCTGGGCGTTGGGGACATATAGGTAAATTTTTGTTTGGGTTGGGGTTGATGTTGTTGGCTTTGGGGCTGATTAAGTCTGCTTCCGCGCCTCTTAAAGAATCTGAATTACTGCCGCTTATTCTTCATTCTCTGGAAAAGGATGTTGTTTTTTCTTTGTTACTCGTTGTGCTTTTGACGTGGCTTGTCCATTCGTCTTTGGCTGTTGTGCTGTTGCTTATCTCCTTTGTTTCTGCTGGTGTTCTACCGGTGGAAGAGGGGCTCGCTATGGTTTTGGGTGCCAATATGGGGGCTGTTATTGCACCGATGGTTTCTACGATGAAGGACAGTGTGGCGGCGCGTTGGGTGCCATTGGGAAATGCGTTCATCAGGAGTACGGGGGTTTTACTATGCTTGCCGTTTGTGGGGATAGCGCATGGGTACTTGGCCCGAATATCTCCTGATCCGGCGCAAATGATCGTGACGTTTCACGTGCTGTTTAATGTGACGCTCGCGCTTTTGTTTCTGCCGTTTACGCCGTTTGTTGCCCGGTTGTGCCGGATATTTTTGCCACGACATGCCGAACGGGAAACGCCGGGGACGCCCAAATATCTTGATGAAAGCGCTCTTGATACGCCTGCGGTGGCTCTGGCGGGGGCGGCGCGTGAAACTCTGCGGATTGCCGATATCGTTGAAATTATGCTGGAAGAGACGATGATGGCGCTGCGCCATGACGACCGTCGTCTTGTGCAGAAAATCCGGGAGCAGGACGATGTCGTCGACCAGCTTTACCGTGCGATAAAAATGTATATGGCGCGTATGTCTCAAGAACAGCTCGACCCGGATGAAGGGATGCGTTATGTCCAGATATTGGCGTTTTCGACAAATCTCGAAAATGGCGGCGATATGATCGACAAAAGCTTGATGCAGATGGTTCTTAAAAAGATCAGAGAACATAAACGTTTTTCAGATCAGGGGTGGAAAGAAATTCAGGGCGTTCATCAGTTTGTTATTGAATCAGTGCGTTTGGCGCAAAATGTTTTTGTTTCCGAAGATGTAGAATTAGCACGGCGGCTTGTTGAGCGGAAAGATGAGCTGCGCCGAATCGAAGCGCGTTTGACGACGTCTCATTTTGAACGGATTCGGGAGGGCGTCGTTGAGACGATTGCTACAAGCTCACTTCATCTCGATATTATTCGAGATTACCGCCGGATTAATAGTTATATGTGCTCTGTGGCTTACCCCATACTGGAAGAGAAGGGGCTGCTCCATGAGACGCGCCTGCGCAGCGTAAAGGAATAGGGGCGGGCTTTTCCTAAAATTTTATCTATTCTTTAACGGGAGTTAACCATTTATTCTGTAAAATAAAAGGGTGAACGAAAGTTCCTCCTCACACGCATACTACCTACTCAACCGCCGTAACCCGGCGGTTGATTTTTGTGAGCGGGAAGCCCCTCCGTTTTTGTATGCACTTTAAAAAGGTGTTTCAAATCAGTGCGCTATGATATTGATTTGATTCTTTGAAAAAAGGGGCGTTAGTATCAATGCATGCGAGTCTTATAGACCATAACCGGAAGGGAGAACGATCATGATTGTCGATCGAGAATTGACTTTGTCTCAATCCTCCAGACTAGAGGCTTTAAAGGCTAAACATGCGGCTTTAGCGGAGCGTATTGAAAACGAGCAGAAATATCCCGGTGTGAATGATTTTTTCTTGCGTGATTTGAAGCTGAAAAAGCTTAAGCTGAAAGAGGAAATCGAAGAGGAAGCCCGGCTGTTTAATTAAGTCCGGCGGACTTCCTGTTTGTTGTAAATTTGTTATAGGGGGCGCTTATTCGTCGTCCGTGCCCGTGCTGCCGGAGACGAAATTGCTGAAGTCGAAGCCACTTAACGCTTCGGCGCGGGCGCTCATTTCCGGCTCATTGGCGGCGGCTTGTGCGTCGCGTTCAGCGGCGGCGGCGTTTTCACGCTCGGCTTTGACTGCATCCGGGTCCTTGCCTTGTGCCTTTAGGCCCTTGCGGGAAGCCGCATCCAGTTCGGAATAGGAGCAAAGCCCCAGATCGACCGGGTGGCGTGGTTTAATGTTGCTGATATTGGCGTGAGTCCGTTCGCGGATCGCCGTGACTGTCGGCTTGGTCGTACCGATTAGTTTGCAGATTTGCGCATCCGTGATTTCCGGATTGTGCTTGAGGATGTAAGCCACAGCATCGGGTTTATCGCCGCGTTTGGAAACGGGGGTGTATTTCGGTCCTTTGGAACGTACTTTGACGCCGGGAATGTCGCTACGTTTTTTGGCATGCTGCATGACGTAGCTATCATCGGCGTTGGCTTTGTCCAGTTCCTCTTGTGTCGCTTCGCCATGCTCGACAGGGTGACGGCCGACAATGCCGCGTCCGACTTCCTCATCGGCCAGTGCTTGTACCTCAATGGCATGCAGACCCGTGAATGAAGCGATTTGTTCAAAGCTTTGCGCTGTGTTTTCCACCAGCCATACGGCAGTGGCTTTGGGCATTAAAAGTCCGGTTGGTTCAAGTTTTGCAGCCATTTAAATCTCCTGTTTCAAAAAATCATTAATCCCCGTGTCCGGTCCCCAGTGTTTCAGGGGGCGGCTCCGCGCTTATTCAAGCTGTCAGGGGAGACGAGAGGCAGACTATAACGCTTTTCTGAAAAACGCTAGAAAAAAATTCTATAATGGTGCGTAACATGTTACAAAAAGCGGGAAGTGTGAAGGAGCCCCCCTATGTTCGACGAAGACGATTTACCCAAACCGAAAACTCACGAATTTCCACGTAATTTGGAGAACCTGTCAGTCAGTGATCTTGAGGATTATATCGAATCTCTGAAAGGTGAAATCGCCCGTGCCGAAGAGGATATAAAGAAGAAAAAAGCCTCTCACGCCGCCGCGGCCAGCGTATTTAAATAAATTAATAGACATATTACTGTTTTCTGTTTATGGATAATTTCTGACTTTTAAAAAGGGGATTATCATGAAAACCAGCGGTCCTGTGGAGCACTTCGGTGCCACGATTCATCATGGCTATGATGCAAGAGACATCCGTCTTATGGCCGGAGAGGGCACTCTGGCGGAAAGTCGTGCGCAATGCCGTTGGGACGTAACGGTTCATCCAAAGCACGGTACTGAGCCGTTTACAATTGTTCCCCTGATTTGTGCAAACGTTCACTTTGCCAAGCTCGGCCTGGCAAAAGTGCTAACGAATTTGCAACTGCCCTATACTACTAACCCGGATGCCCGCGTTCAGATTGCCCTTAAGAAAACGATACCGGAAGATGAACTGGTCAATTTTATGACCCAGCATGGCAATAGTGCCGCATGGGTTACGGTTGGTCTAAAGGATGACGCAGAATACGCTAAGTTGAGCAATGTTTTTAACCGGGTGATGGAGGGTGATATCGCCCAGCTCAAAGTCGTTATTGATGCTTCGAACGGTCATATGCAGAAGATGCTTGATCGCGTCAAACAGGCCCGAGAGATTGTTGGTGATCGGGGTGTTATTTTGGCTGGAAATGTGGTTTCCGGCAACTGGACGAAAACATTGATCGAAGCGGGCGCTGATGGCATTAAGCTTAATCATGGTCCTGCCAAAGTTTGCCGGACCCGTCACAATGCCGGGCATTACCGTCCGACCCTGACGACGGCGCTGGAATGTTTTCAGGCGGCCTCTGAAGCGGGGGGATTTATTGTGCCTGATGGCGGCGGGATGAGTGAATCCGGCACGGCGGCGGTTTATTTTGCGGCCGGAGCAGAATTTTTGATGAGCGGTAGTATATTTGCAGGGCATTTAGAGTGTGATGCAAAACATCGCTATGATGGGGAAAAAGAAAGCTGGTACATGGATTATTACGGTAGTGCCAGTGCGTATGCTCTAGAGGAAGATCACGGCGGGAAAGATGTTCATCGCCCCGTTGAGGGGGACATTCGGCGCGTTTACTGTAAGGGCAGGCTTAATGAGACATTGGAACAATGGCTTGGCGGTATTGCTTCGGCGACGAGCTTTCAGTCTGTGGAATTTAATGAAAAGGAGCATGAAACAGGTGAAAACATATGGCGTTTTCATTACTTGCGGAATGCCCGGAACCGGATGCAATACGCCCCTCGTTAAAAAGCTCTTTCCTGTGGCGGTGAAATGCGTATTATCTTTGTATGCGTATCGAATCTGACATCAAACTTGATTTTAAAGACGTTCTTATCCGGCCCAAGCGTTCGACGCTGGCGAGCCGCAGGGAGGTCGATATTTCCCGTACCTTTACCTTTAAGTGGAGTGGCCGTACCTATACGGGCGTGCCGGTTATCTCTGCGAATATGGATGGGGTGGGGACAATGGAAATGGCACACGCCTTTGCTAAAGACGGCAACGGGCTGAGTGTGGCGCTGACCAAGCATTATCCGCTGGACGATCTTCTGGCGTTTTCCAAAGATGGTGGCTTTAAAAACAGCTGGTATTCCATCGGTGTTGGCGGTCATGATGAGGAAAAACTCGACGCTTTTCTTAAAAAAGGCGGCCGGGTTGATAAACTCTGTATTGATGTGGCCAATGGCTATGCCGAGCCATTTGTCGAATTTGTGCGTCGTATGCGCGATAAATTTCCCAAAACCACGATTATGGCGGGGAATGTTGTGACGGGTGAGATGGTCGAGGAGCTGATCCTTTCCGGTGCGGATGTGGTTAAAGTCGGGATCGGACCGGGCAGCGTTTGTACAACCCGCAAGATGACCGGGGTGGGGTATCCGCAGCTTTCTGCGATTATTGAGTGCGCGGATGCGGCGCATGGCTTGAAAGGGCTGGTGTGTGCTGACGGCGGCTGCACGGTGCCGGGCGATCTGGCCAAGGCGTATGGCGCCGGAGCGGATTTCATTATGCTGGGTGGGATGCTGGCCGGGCACGATCAGTGTGAGGGCAAAATCATCAAGGAAAAAGGCGAAAAGTTTGTTCAGTTCTATGGTATGAGCAGCGATACCGCTATGAACAAGCATGCAGGCGGGGTGGCCGAATATCGCGCCAGTGAAGGAAAAACCGTGAAGGTGCCATATCGCGGGGATGTTAGCGCCAGCCTGCAGGATATTCTCGGCGGGATTCGTTCGGCCTGCACTTATGTGGGAGCTGTGGAGCTGAAGGAGCTTTCAAAACGCACGACTTTTATTCGCGTAACGCAGCAAATCAATAACATCTTTGGTCCTTCCTCTTAAGCCTCTTATCTTTGCCTTGCGGATTGAGGGCGGGGACGTTATTGTTGGTGCCTGATTTATTTAAGACAAGGAGAGCGGGATATGAGCGAGATTGCACAAAGACTAAAAGAAACCAGTGAAAACTGTGTTTCTTCTTATGAAGCTTGGGAACAAGATCAAAAAAATTCCAGCGCTCGAGAAGCCTTGATGGAAGCTGTGCATGAGCTTCGTAAGGTTGCTGCCCGTCTTGAGATTGAAATCGCGGTGAGCGAGCGCAATGAAATGGCCTCCAAGCCTATTCCGATCCCGCCGCACCGTTCTTCCCGCAAACGCCACAATGATGATGGGGCGGGCGAAGGTATGCCGGACAGCAATGAAAGCAATGTTGGGAATGGTGGAAAACCAAAGGTTCAGCGCCGCCGCCGCCCATCTTCTGCTAAAGGTGGGGAATAACCTACCAATTATCCCGGTCTGACCGGACTTTTGCAAAGGTTTCAAGAGAGCCGGCCCGCAAAAACGGGTTGGTTCTTTTTTCTTCGGCCAGAGAGATGGGCAAAGTTGGCTTGTTTTGTGCGCGTAGCGTACGGGCTTCCGCCATTCGGGCTTTGACAGCTTCATTATCCGGTTCCCGGTTTTCCACGAAAGCGCCGTTTTCCAGCGTATATTCATGGGCGCAGTAGATCATCGTGTCATCGGGCAGGGTGACCAATTTGGATAGCGATTCCCACATTTGCGCAGGAGTGCCCTCAAATAATTTGCCGCACCCCATGGAAAAGATCGTATCGCCACAAAATAGGGCTTTGTCTTCGGCAAAATAAAAACAGATATGGCCGGAGGTATGGCCCGGCGTTTCGATGATGCGGCTTTTTGTGTTTCCTATAGTAACAATGTCACCTTCAGAGACTTGTCTGTCAATGCCGGGAATGCGGTGCGCATCGTTTGTGGCTCCGATGATTTTGCAGCCATAGCGGTTTTTCAGTTTCAGATTAGCGCCGGTGTGATCCCAGTGATGGTGCGTATTCAGGATGTAATCCAGTGTCAGACTACGTTTGTCGAGTTCTTCTATTACGGGGGCCGCTTCCGCCGGGTCAATTACGGCTACCGTGCCGCTGCTATCGATGAGCAGCCAAATGTAATTGTCCTGTAGTGCGGGGATGGGGGTGACGTTCATCATTATCATGATTGCTCTTTCAATATTTCTGCCAAACTGACTTGGGCGCTGCCGGGGCAGAGCGGTTTTTGTTGGCTGTCATGCGGCGCCCAGCCGATCAGGTAGATGATCTCGAATGTGGCGAGGATGCGTCCGTCTTTTTCGGCAAATTTGTTTTTGTACAGGCTGTTGGTTTCGGAGAATAGGGGCCGCCCGGCAAAGGATTTATCTCTTTGGGTGATGATATTGTTTTCTCCCATAAAACGCAGATCGCGCATAAGGGAAAAAGCATCCTTGTATGTGACGCTCAGAATGTCAGAGTCAATAACGGGCAGCGCAAACCCGGCGCGCTGGAGCAGACTTCCCATTTGCTGTTTATCGACGAAGGGGGCTATGCGTGGGCTAACGCCACCACGCACATTCATTTCGGCTTTCATCAGACAGGCGCGTAGCTCATGGAGGGTTTCTCCGCCGAACAGCGCCGCCATGAACAAACCGTCGGGGCGCAAAGCATGGTTGATTTGTGCAAGGGCGCCGGGCAGATCATTGAGGCTGTGTAGGTTCAACGTGCTGATAAAAGCATCAAGCGTATCCCCGCCCAAAGGTAGGGAATCTTCACGGGCGGTTAGGGTACTACTTCTATGCTTCACTATATCCATGTTGATGAGCGTGTCTATTCCGCCCGCCTGTTTTATGGCTTGCTCCAGTGGTTCCGGTAATGGCACGCCGCTGTATAGCGCGCGGGGGAAATCTTTCCGGATCATGGTGAGGCGTTCCGCCATTTCGCGGGCAACCCGGTCATGAAGAAAACCATATGTGTTACGATGTCGCCCGGCCCGGGTGCGGGCATGACGCAAGGCGTTGTAATCGAATAGAGGGGCTGGCGTAGTAGCATTCTGCAGGGTCATTACGCTTTGCCTCCTGTCTTTTTAGCAAGGTTCATGATGCGGGCGGTCGTCGCTGCGCCGATTGAATGCGTCCGCTTTCGGGGGATCCGGTTCTAATCCCATGACATTGGTGCTGTGGACCGCTGTTAGTTGCGCCTTTTCGGCGGAAAAGCTTTTGTCAAAGGCATGCTTAACGCTTAAGTCGCTGTCTTGGCAGAACGTGTTATAGCTCATGGCGACGATCTTCATGAAGCTGTCATGATTGTCCCAGTACAACAATTTCCACAAATCGACAATGGGCGCGTACTGAGTGACACCGTGGGCCTGACCATCGTAGAAATCAGGAACGTCTGTTACGGCGAAAGGGAAAATCCGCAGAGGTGTCAGGCCTATGTGGCAAAAATAACTTTCACCCATTTGTGAGACGTTTTCCGGCGGTATTTCAAATTGTGCAGCAACGTATTTTCGGGCTTTCTC
Source organism: Alphaproteobacteria bacterium (assembly GCA_050297015.1). Classification (GTDB taxonomy): domain Bacteria; phylum Pseudomonadota; class Alphaproteobacteria; order Micavibrionales; family Micavibrionaceae; genus JACKJA01. The sequence goes on from JBNKRZ010000012.1 coordinate 20,524, forward strand.
CATCGTCGTGACATCTTTGGGGAGTGTAAAGCTGGGGCAGGTGACGGTCATGCCGTTCCCTTTATAACGCTGTGGCACGGGCAGGAATTCCGAGACAATACCTGCCATCACTTCACCATTCATGCTTTTCGCCAGTGGCAGAACAACCGCTTTGTTTATGGATTCTTCTTCCGGTAAAACGAATGAAAGGTCACAGGAAGCCATACCCGTCGTGTGAGCGTTACGGTAGCCTTCCTCAACAAAAACGGATTGTATGTTTCGTAATTGCCCTGCGGTGCCCTTTGTCTTTTTATAGCGCACGTCTCCTTCGGAAAGTTGCTGGAGGAGGTCTTTGGCGCTCACAGTGTTTTTGATCTCCCGTTCTTTTAATACGAGAGGACATTCAGCCCAGCTTTCCGCTCTAAGCCCCAGCTTTTCGTACAGCGCAAGGATTTGGGTTTCTAGCCGCCCGGAGGGAATAAAACCAACGCTGAGCGCGTTGAGTACGCTTTGGGCGTCCAGTTCGCGGATCCGGCCGTGGGAAGAAAATTTCTCCATATCAGGGGCTATAACTTTCGGGGGCGTAGGGCGGTCGCGCTCTCTCACGTTCAGGTAGCGGGTCTGGATACGTTCTTCGATGAAATCGGGGGCGGGGAAAAAGCCGGGGCCCATTTCAAGCGTGGCATCAGACGCAGGCATAAGGCCCAAGTAATCGCGGGCGAATAATACGGTATCTTTGACGGCACTTTCGTCAATGTGTTCCATTTTTTCCGTGGGTACGGCAATGGCCTCTGTCATGTGGCCCGACCATCCCCGTCCGTCAAGGGCTTTGCCTTGGCGGGGGACGGTATTCGTGATCGCGCGTGGTACGGCTTCATGAAGGAAAATATTTAGGCGTCCTTCCGGTGTCAGGCGGTAAGGTATGATTTCTGTGGTGTCGTAGTCACGGCAGACGACATCGAGAAGGCGCCCATCTGTGTCGTTCCGTAGGGCCGTGATGCGTAAGGGGGTATCCTGCTTTTTGTGAGATGAGCGTCGTTCGCTAAGGCGCAGGCTGCGGCCTTCGTTGATTTTTTGTGCGACGGCAATAAAGCTCGTCGGCGGCGCGCCCATCGGTTGCCCGTCATCGTTATACAAACGGAAGCGGCCCTCAAATTTTTTGCGGATGGTGCTTTCCTCCCAATGGGGGGCCGTATAAAGAACGCGTGCGCCCAGTCCCCGGATGGTTTTGCGGTATTCCCGCGGTGTATAAAAAGCGTATTCTTTATGAAGCTCGGCCTTGATATCGGCGCGCCGGTCTTTGCGCATTATGAATTCGTACGCCCATTTGTAAGGTAGCCGGAAGAGGCGCGTCTTTGGAAAACGGGGGGGGTGCTCTTCAATAAAGAATCCGTGACAGCCTTCCTCTTCACGGGGGCGCGCATGATCGGCGTACCACATGAGTAAGTCCGGTTCGGACATTTGTTCCAACGTATCGTTTTTGCTGGGGGTGTCTGGCATCTCAAGGAGAACATATTCCCCCGGCGGCGGCTGCGCATAGTCATGAATCATCATGATCCCGTTATTTTTTAGCAGAGAAAAATGGTTCTCTAATGTTCGTGCAACAGGGCGGTCATCGTAGTGGGATCCCGAAAATATCTCATGAAGAATGAAAGAGTTCACAATGGCATCGACAGATTCATTTTCAAAATCGGCATTGCCGGTAATATCCGCAGTTCTAAAATTTAGATTGGGGCGGCTATACTTCTTTTCGGCCCGCGCAATCGCATGCCTGTCGAGATCAAGCGCCGTGATTTTGATTTGTGGTGCGAGGACGGCCATGACATAGCTTATTTCTCCGTTTCCACAGCCCATGTCCAGCAGGTGTGCTCCCGGTTCCAAAAGCATGTGAGATAGCGTAAACCAAGCTTTTTTTATGGTTTTGGGCGGGATGTTCCGGAGCAGATCATGACGCTCGTAAAAAGCTTTATTGGCGGGGTGTTGGCTTTCTTCCACGCGTGCGTCTGTGGAGGGGGACTCCTCATCTGTTGGGGAGTGTGCGCCCATATGCTTGTTACGTAACGATAATTGCGCCGTTTGTGCCATAGAGCCTTTCTAAGCCCTTTTGCCTTTTATTTTTGTTTTTTGTGTGGAACGGATTGTATAGACTTTATTTCTTAAGTGCAAGAAACAGGGGTATCAAATTCCGTTTATCTCCTGAAGAGCGAGCCGTAATGACCTATGCTTTATTTTTAAAAAATATTTATGAACGGGCGCTGGATATTGTTTTACCGCCCCGTTGCGTTGTCAGTGGCGCTATTGTTGATGGGGCGGGCCGCCTTTCCCCGGAAGCGTGGCAGGGCCTGCATTTTATCGCAGCGCCGCATTGTGCCCGTTGCGGTTTGCCGTTTGAATTTTCTGTGGAAGAGGGGGATGAAACGCTTTGTGTTTCTTGTCTTGAAAAACCACCTGCATACGATACGGCGCGGGCGGCTCTGGTTTATAATGATGCCAGTCGTGCGTTGATTCTACGTTTCAAGCATGCGGATCATATCCATGCGGCCTCTGTTTTTGTGCCGTGGCTTAAGACAGCGGCAGGGACGATTTTGCCGGATGCCGACTTTCTGATTCCGGTGCCGCTTCATCCGCGCAGGCTTTTAAAGCGGCGTTATAATCAGGCTTGCTTGTTGGCACAGGCTTTGACCGCAGAAACGGGGGTGCCATGTCTGCCGGACGCTTTGATGCGCTGCCGCGCGACCCCTCCGCAGGGGCATAAGGACTACAAAGAACGACATAAAAATGTTCGGAGGGCTTTTGTTGTCAGGCCGTCATGGTGTGAAAAATTGAAGGGGAAAAGGGTTGTTTTGCTTGATGACGTGTACACAACGGGCGCTACGGTTGAAGAATGTGCGCGGGTTTTGCGCATCGCCGGGGTCGAGGCTGTTCATGTGCTTGCAGTGGCGCGCGTTGTTCGGCATAGTTGATGAAACAATGGAGGGCGTTTAAATATGTCGAAAGTTGAAATTTATACTACGAAAATGTGTCCTTACTGTGTGCGGGCCAAGCAATTGCTGGAGCGCAAGGGGGTAACGTATGATGAGCATCACATTTCTTTCTCCGACGCCGATGCGATGGAAGTCATGATTAAGCGCGCCGGTGGGCAACGCTCCGTGCCACAGATTTTTATTAACAACACCCATGTTGGCGGTTGTGATGACTTGTATGCCCTTGATAAGCTGGGAAAACTCGATGGGATGCTAGAGGGATGACGTTCCTGAAAACGGCTTTGATTCAAATGACCAGTGGCCCCACGATTGCGGAAAATCTTCGCGTGGTAGAAGGGCTGATCTGTGAGGCCGCGGCGCAGGGCGCGCAATTGATCTGTACGCCGGAAAATACGGATTTTATGCGTGGCAATCTTAAAGACAAACTAGCTTCAGCCTTAATGGAAGAGGACCATCCCGGTTTACCCCTTTTCTCTAAATTGGCACAGGAAAACGAGGTTTGGATTCTTGCCGGATCTTTCGGTGTTAAAATTTCGGAAGAGAAGATTGCTAACCGTTCTTACTTGTTTGATTGCAAGGGCGACATTGTTGCTAAATACGACAAGGTTCATTTGTTCGATGTCGATTTGCCCGGTGGAGAAAGCTACCGGGAGAGTAGTGTTGTTGAGCCTGGAGATTCTCTTGCTTTGTCCGAGACGCCGTGGGGCGTGCTGGGGATGAGTATTTGTTACGATGTGCGTTTCCCGCATTTGTACCGTTCGCTTTCGCAGCGCGGTGCGCAGATTTTAATGGTTCCGGCGGCTTTCGCTGTGCCGACGGGGAAAGCGCATTGGGAGGTTTTGCTGCGGGCGCGTGCCATTGAAAACGGCGCTTACGTGTTGGCGCCGGGGCAATGTGGCACGCACGAGGCTGGCCGTCAAACGTATGGCCACTCTTTGATTATCAACCCGTGGGGGGAAATTATAGCGCAGGCGGGGGATACATCGGATATTATCTATGCCGATCTCGATATGGATGCTGTAGACAAAGCCCGCGCAGCTATTCCGGCGTGGCGTGATAATCGGGATATCCCTTTATAATTCCAGCCTTCGGAATTTAAACAATCAGACCGACAGGAACATCGAGAGCTTCGGCAATGGCTTTGATGGCGCTAACGGAGCCGTCTTTGGCACCCCGTTCGATTTCCGTTAGGTAGGGACGGGATATCCCGGCGCTTTTTGCCAAATCGGCTTGTGTTAAAGTGCGGTGCTTGCGGATCAGCTTGATCGGGCTGCTTTCTCCGGCGTAAATCCGGTCAAGCAAGTCATCGGGAAGATCTGAAGCGTTATCATTGACATTATTGCCCGTCATCATACGGTATTCGTGTAGCGGGACTAGCATATAGGGCTTGCCTTGTATGTGCAAAAGGTCGTGATTCATAATCGAAAACTCCTTTATAGAGACAATGTTGCAATAAGAAACATAACATAGCGGGGGGCTTTTGTGAATCCCCTTATGGTTTCGTAAAGGATTTCGGGCTAGACTGTTTTTTCACGCTCTCTTTGCAGGGCATTTTATAATCACCATATTGAAATTTAAATACAGGCTACACGGTGGCGTAATGCAAAGACTCAAAAGTTTTCTCAAATTTTTCGATATCGCCGAATACACGATGCTGGCTTTTGTGTTTGCCTTTAGCAGTGCGTGTTATGCTCTGGCGCTTTTTTATGGGGAGGGCGAAACTTTCCGTATCTTTCTGTATGGGCATACGGTGCGGGTTTCGACGGCTGTGATTTTGATATCCTTCGTTGTCTTCCGGGTTTTCTACATCATGGCGTTTGTTCGGCCGCGGCACCTGACGCGTTATTTGATTGATGATTTTCGGAATGTGGTGTTCACGAAAGAGCGCATGGTGCGGGCGATTGTGCCGTTTTTTTCTTTTGTCTTTCTGCTGGGGACTTTTACAAGCATGAAAACTCTGATCCCGGATTTTCATGCTTATGAATGGGATCCGTTTTTGGCAGCCTTTGACCGGCGTTTACATTTTGGTATTGAACCGTGGCGGTTGCTCCAGCCTATGCTCGGCTATCCGTTGGTTACTTTTATTATCAACGTGTTCTATAATATCTGGTTCCTTGTCATGTTTACCGTTTTGTACTGGCAACTTTTTTCTCTGCGCGATACGCACTTGCGCATGCAGTTTTTTTACACGTTTTTTCTTTCCTGGGCGATTAACGGCACCTTGCTGGCTATCGTGCTTTCTTCGGCGGGGCCGTGTTTTTATGAATATGTTGCCGGGGGAGAAAATCCCTTTGACGAGCTGATGGCTTATTTGCGCGGGATTGATGAAGCGCTGCCGATTTGGGCTGTGAGCACGCAGGATATGTTATGGGAGAAATATCAGGCCGGGGAGTTGGCTATAGGCTCCGGCATATCGGCAATGCCGAGCATGCATGTTTCTCAGGCCTTTGTTTTCTTTTTGGTTGGACGGCGGACGAACCGTGCAGCGGCGATCGTGCTGGGAGGATTTGCCTTTTTGATTATGATCGGTTCAGTTCATCTGGGGTGGCATTATGCTGTGGATGGCTATTTCTCACTTGTTAGTACATTCCTTATCTGGCGCTTTTCCGGTTGGCTGATTGCGCGCTTTGAAGGGGCGGGAAAGGGCGTGTATGAGCAGCCTTGATTTTGCATCCCGAAGGGAAACTCTATTCAAAATTTTGAAGGAGGAGTGGTGTCATCCCTTTATGTACACCATTGTCACAATTGTTGCTTTGTACGGTCTGGCTGTGATGCTAGCCTCTTCAACGATCGGGAGTGTCTTAACGGTGACGGGCGCTCTTTATCCGTCTCCCCTTCGCTATTCCGTTGTTGTTTTTGTTATCGGGTTTTTCCTATGGCGCATTTTGGCCATTATGATTTTCCAGCGGCCGCGGCGTTTGTTTCGCGCGATTGGCCATGATTTATGGCATAACTATCTTGCTAACCGCCGTGTTATCCGCGCTTTGCCGGTTTTGATTTTGATCCCGTTTTTTCTGTCGCTTTTTATGACCGCTAAAAATATGATCCCGTTGATTCAGCCCTTTGTATGGGATCCGGCCTTTGCAGAGCTTGACCGTGTGCTCCATTTTGGCCGTCAACCGTGGGAGTGGTTGCATCCTCTTTTGGGCTTTTCTGCGGCAACGTTTGCGATTAATTTTTTCTATAAGATGTGGTTCTTTGCTAAGTTTACCGTCGTTTTGTGGCAGGCTTTTTCGCTAGAGGACTACCGTTTGCGATCACACTTCTTTATAGCTTTCTTACTCACATGGATCATTAACGGGACGCTTTTGGCAACATTTCTTTCCTCCGCGGGGCCGTGCTATTTCGGATTATTGCATCCGGATTTGATGGATCCCTTCGCAGGGCTGATGAGCTTTTTACACGAACTGGATGAAAACGGCACGCCGGTTTGGGCGCTGTTCGCACAGAATTATTTGTGGGAGGCTTTTAACAAACAAGAGGTTGGCTTTTTATCCGGTATATCGGCGATGCCCAGTATGCATGTCTCGATAGCTTTTATCTTTATGCTGTTGGGGTGGAGGCGAAGCCGCGGATGGGGGGTGTTCTTTACGGTCTTTTTGTTGCTAACAATGATCGGCTCTGTTCATCTGGGGTGGCATTATGCCGCCGACGGCTATGTTGCGATCATTGTTGCAACGGGGATATGGCTGTTTTCCGGCTGGTTTGTCCGCCGTTTTATTCCGCAGCTACCTGAGACGAGTTCCGATTTCCGCGAAGGATAGAAAAAGCCAGCCATGCGCAAGGTACAATCAGCAGGCTGTAGGTTACAAGGTGTGCATATAGGCTGTCATGGCCGAAGGCTTCCGTCGCGATGTGGATGGTATAGTTCGTTTCTTTGCTGAAAAGTGGCAGGGCGTTAATTTCAGATATTTCATGTATACCGAAAACGAACAGGTGTGTTGCGAACAATACCAGAAAGACCCCCGTGACTTGCATGAAGAGTTTCAGGTTAATGCGGTTGCTCTGCGATATCCATAAAAAGCCGATGAGGGCGACGATGCCAAACCCTGAAAGCCCACCTATAAGCAAAGAGGGAAGAGAGAGATAGGAGGTCATGGCACCGAGCATCATAGATAGCTCCATGCCTTCACGGGCAATCATAAGGACGGTGAAAATAAAGACGCTCGCCATAGCTGCTATACCGCCCTTATTGGCATGTGATTCCAGTTTGTCTGTGATTTGTTTTCCCATGTGCTTGGCGGTGCGCAGCATCATGAAAGTCATGGAAGCCACCAATAGCCCGGCGGCCATGGCCATAAGTCCTTCCATCATAGGCTCTTTTACTAGATCCTTTATATGCCAGCCGGTTGTTGCGCTGATGAGAATTGCGGTGACGATTCCGGCATAAACGGCGGGCGCTAAGGCCGCTCGTCCTGTTTTTCGTAGGTAGGCCAGAGTAATGGCAACGATCAGAAAGGTTTCTAGTCCTTCGCGGAAGGTAATGACTAAGGTCTCAAGCATGGTATGGCTCTTTTTTGTAAAATAAATGTTTTTCCAATTGAGAATGATTTTCAATCACAATTACATTCTATCGGTTTTTTACAATAGGACGCAAGGGGGAATTTAACAATCCGCTTTTTTGTGTTAGGAAAACCGAGAAGAATACAGAGGGGACTTGATTATGAGTGATGATAAAGAATTGAACGCCTATACGTACGGTCCGGCGCTTGACGGTGCGCCACGCTCGTTGGTGATTTTATTGCATGGGTTGGGGGCGGATGGCCAGGATTTGATCGGTCTTGCACCGGAATTGGCGCGCGCTGTGCCTGATGCCGTTTTTGTATCGCCGGATGCGCCGTTTCCCTGTGATATGGCTCCGATGGGGCGACAGTGGTTTTCTCTGCAGGAGCGGGATCATGAAACGATATTGAAAGGGATGAAAATAGCCGCGCCGATCTTAACGGCCTTTATAGGGCAGCAAATGGAGAAATATGCCGTTCCGGCTGAGCGTGTTGTACTGCTGGGGTTTTCACAAGGCACAATGATGAGTTTATATGTCGGTCCCCGCTACCCGGAAAAGCTGGGGGGAATTCTAGGTTATTCCGGCGTTCTTATTACGGCGGATGATGGGCCTCTTGAGAATTTGCAAAAAATCCCTGTTTATTTGACGCATGGAGAGGCTGACCCTATCGTGCCTGTCGATGCTTTTGATCGCGCTATGAAAGCTCTCACGGAGGCCGGGTTTGATGTCGATGGGCACACCGTTCCTGCATTGCAGCATGGCATTGACGGCACCGGCATTACGGCCGGGCAAGCTTTTTTGCAGCGCATTTTGCAGTAATAGAGCGTTAATATTTGTTATTTATTTTCCGCAATTACTATTTATTTGTAATAAAGTTACCGTATTTTGCGGTGCAGGGTGCTTTTTTCTGCCTGTTTCTTTCAATTTCCGTTACAATGAAGGTGTAGAGGTTTGCGAAGCCTTCTTCGATAAAAATAATAAAAACCCGCCATGAAGGCTTTCGCCACGTTCTGTGGTTATGGGCCGTCTCTGCAACCTGATTCACCGAAAGGCCCGAAACAGGAAGGAGTAGACAGAAGTATCATGAATGGGATGGCGTCGTTAGAACAGTGCCCGGCTTTGATCCTGAATGCAGATTTCAGGCCGCTTAGTTATTTTCCTTTATCGACATGCTCTTGGCAGGATGCTGTGAAAGCGGTTTTCCGGGAGTCTGTCTTTATTGTGTCTGAGTACGAGCAAGAGGTGCATTCTCCTTCGCATTCTATACGCTTGCCGAGCGTGCTTGCTTTGAAGGAGTATGTGGTGCCGGAGCATAAGCCGGCTTTTACCCGCTTTAATGTTTTTCTGCGCGATGCTTTTCGATGCCAATATTGCGGGCAAAAGAACAAAGCGAAGGATTTAACATTCGATCATGTGATTCCGCGGGCGCGCGGTGGGCGGACATCGTGGGAGAATATCGTGACGGCTTGTCGTTCATGTAATCGGGCCAAGGGCGCTCATATGCCCGAAAATGAGTTCAGGCCCATGCGCATGCCGAAGCAGCCGGATTTATTTGAGTTACAAGAACAAGGTAAAAGATTCCCCTCCAATTTTCTGCACGAAAGCTGGGGGGATTTTCTTTATTGGAGCACCGAGTTGGTGGACCAGTAAACGTAAGCTTTGTCTGCGCGCCTGCACAGCGGCAGCCAAAGTGTTTTTAAACTGAACCAAAGGAGGTTGTTATGTTAGGAAAGTTAGTTGATACAGGGGTGAAGCACGACTTTGTCGGCGCTTTTCTCTTCTACCTTACCAATTTGGTCCTTCTTGTCGGATTGTCGACGGTTACGGTCTATATTCTCGGCCATGTCGGCATGCTTGACGGTGGAGGAGGGGGCTTCTTTGAAGGCGGTCATGTTCATACCATGATCGGTTCGCTCTTTGTCTTATATCTGGGCGGCTCCATTCTGCATAAAAAGGACCTGACGGGCGATATGATGTCCGTGATTATTGTGATGGTTGGATTATATCTGGCCTGGACAACGAGCGTTCTTTTAGGGCTGGTTCCTATTGCTCTGTTGACGACGATGGGCAAGAAATAAGCCTTAATATACATAAGTTAGTAAGGAAGCCGTGGTTTGAAATGCTGCGGCTTTCTTTTTTTGCAATTAACATTTTTGATATTTTTATTTAAATACGCCCGAAAACCTATTGAAAGTTATTGACTTTTTGTTTCTCGAGAGGCTATGAAAGCCTTGAGTTTTCTGCGATTTGAAAGGTTTTGGGTTATGTTTGATGATTTGTTTGATTTTGGCAAAAAGCGGACGTTAAAACAGTCTGTCGGTTTTTTCCTGTTTTATGGCGGTGTTTTTCTTTTGTTTTCCAGCCTGTTACGCGCGTTTGGCGTTTGAGTAAATCAGACGGGCGCTAAGGGCGCTCATAAAGGTAAGTCCTGCGGAAGACAGGGCGTTGTAGCCCGCCATCGAAATGCCGAACATTTGCCACGGTATTTGGTCGCAGGGGACGGCCGGCTTGGCTTTGATCTGGGCTAGAATGGCACTCGCATCGCCACTAAAGTCGCTTTTGCAGCTTTCGAGAACAGATATCCACCAGTGCTGCTCTACGCCGACATGGTAAAAGGCTATCCCTGTACCTGTCAGATATGTCAGGGCGCACAGTGCCATGAGTGCGGCTGGGGCGTTGTTGTTGTTAGAGTGTGATGTCAGGATCAAGCCTGTGATGCTCAATAGGGCGATCACGAGGTGAGGTGCACGCTGGATCATGCATAGAATGCAGGGTTCCAGACCGAACCCATATTGAGTTGTTAGAGCTGCGCCGAGAGAGAAGAGTGACAAGGTGCAAAGCCCTGCAAACACAATGGCCGGACGGGATAAAATATTTATTGTAAAATTGATTAATCGTTTCATATCAGTTTATTAAATCAAAGACTTGATAAAATCTTTTGTGATGTCGAAAGCCTCCGGCCCCAAGAATATCACGGCACAGACCAGCATTAAAACCCATGCCGTGCCGATGAACGCGCCGGCCAAAATGGTTAAGCCGTCTCGCATTAATGTGCCAGCAGCCATCAGGGCTATGCCGAGGCTGGGAACGGTGTTTGTTAGCGGTACGGGAATGCAAACGGACAGAGCCATTAACAATCCCAAAAAGCCAAAAAAACGGGAGGCATTGTGTCCGGTAATAAACCCCAATCGGGGGTGAACCAGTTTTTCCAGCTTTTCAAGCCACGGAAGCATTCCGTTGGTCAGTTTTTCGATTTTTCGGCAAGAGAGTGTTCTTCTTTTCCAACTTTCCGGTAGCCAAATTGTGTGGCGGCCCAAAGCTTGCTGGGCTGTTAGCAGCAAAAGAGGAGAGGCCAGCGCAACATTGATTCCCGGTGGTACCGGGAGAGGCAGAGCCATCGGTGTGGCAAATAGCAGGAGAATAGCGCCAAAGCCCCGTTCGTGAAAACTTTCCAGAAGGGCGGCGAGGGAGATTTCCTCCCCTTTCAGGTCGGCCTGTAAATCATGGATCAACTGGGACAGAGAGCGGATGTTATTCATGGGGCATAACCTACGCGCAAAAACAAATATCGGCAATCATTAGTTATTGAAAAAAAGAGATAAAATCATGTGGATGAGTTTTTATCACCCCTTGCTCCCTTTTGAAATGGGGTGATAGCTTGACGATGAGCCAACATACATAGAGTTTGAAAAGTCGCTAAGACGTTAGCAACGTTATCAATTTGGTAACAACTTTTTGAGATAATGAGAATTGCACACGTGTATGTTTGGAAAAGAGAGAGGCCTTGGAAGGATTCCAAGGAGGACAAGTATTCGGGGGAAGCATAACCAATGACGCAATACCGGCGCGAAAGCGGTAACGTCTTTTTTACACTGTTCGGAGCCGTGGCTCTGATTGGTGTGATTGGTGTCGCTACGGCAACCCTTATGCGTGGTCCCCTCGGAACGGTCATCGCTCTCAATCAGAAAACAAAAATCGAATCCCAACTCCAGATTGCCCGTAAGCTTGCTGCCCTTGATGCTGCTATGAATCAAGGTAGTTGCGATACGGATTCCTACATCGAGCCTATGTCCCCCGACACAGGTGGCGGCTGTACGAGTTCACCAACGGGCGGGGGGTGTTTGCCATTGACCGTTGGTGCGGCGCGGCAAGACCCCTGGGGAACGGATGTCGGTTATTGTGCGTGGGACCACGGGACGGACTCATGCGGATTGGCCGATGTTCTGGTCGGCGACCAGGCGGGTGTCGGTACAGTGGTGGCGGTTATTTCCGCCGGGCCTAACCGTGTATTCGATGTGACTTGTCAGGATGATCCGGCCCCGGGGACTCCCAGTTCTGGGGATGTCTATATTGTGGAGCCGGCGAACCACGACGATATCATCATGTCATGGACTTATGACGAGGCTTCCGATGGTGTCGGTGGCGGTCTGTGGTCCGTAAAGTCCGGAACCTCCGATACAATTACCACCGATAAGGATATTGAAGTTTCGCAAGGGGCTACTTTTGCCAGCGGTGTTCAATTCCAGGGTAATGCAGCTTTTCAATCGGGTAGTCTTTTGGACCTCTCCGGTGGCGGTTTAATGGACTTGCCGGATGAGACACAGACGGGCGCTTGTAATGCCGCTAACCGTGGGATGCTGCGGGTCGATACGGCGGGTGGAACGCAAAATATTCTACAAATTTGTGATCCGGATTTGACTGCGGATTGGGTTGATGTTGCTGCAACGGGGGCTGTGGCTGCCGTTGGTGCTGACGGAACGCTGCAGTTTGCCGAAGCCGGTGTGATGCAGGGCGATGCGGCAAACCTGCATTGGGATAATACGAACGACAGATTGGGGATTGGAAACAATTCGCCGAGTGTTGAGTTGGATGTATCGGGGGCTGCTAATGTGACCGGGGATGCGGCGGTTGGCGGGGCGCTGGGCGTGACGGGGATCACGACACTGAATAACAACCTGAATGTTGTTGGTGGTGGTACGGCCGTCGATTTTGATGGAACACTGAATGTTGATGGCCAGACGGATATCAATAATAACCTGAATGTTGTCGGTGGTGGTACGGCGGTTGATTTCGACGGTTCACTGAATGTCGACGGTCAAACGGATATCAATAACAACCTGAATGTTGTTGGTGTGGCGACGGCGGTTGATTTCGATGGCACGCTGAATGTCGATGGTGATACGACGATGGTTGGAACGTTGGGTGTGACGGGCGCTACGACCTTGGGGAATACCTTGGCGGTTACGATGGGCACAACCCTTTCCAGTACTTTGCAGGTCAACGGCCAGATTTCCGATGGGGATTCCGATGTTATTATCAATGACGGCCTGAATGTAACGGGTAGCGCCGATATTGACACGAACCTCAATGTTGATGGGACGCTTGATGTGGCAGGCTTGACGGCATTGGGTAATGCTTTGACCGTCGCTGACTACATCGGGGTGGGGTATGTCAGCGCGGTGCAGGGGAATGCTTGTGCGACGGAAGGGTATCTTGAATACAGTCTAGCGACCAATGCGTTGTTGCTTTGTACGGCAGGACAGTGGGAAAATGTCGCTGCGTCCGGCGGTGGCGGCGGCGGTGGTGGTGGTTTGTGGAGCGCTGTTGGTGATGGCCGGATTTATTACAATACGGATGCCGTAGGGATCGGGAATGCCGCGCCGTTGGCGACTTTACACACAACGGGTGATATGCTCGTTGCCGGGACGTATACCGGCGTTAGCGCTGTGCCGCTGACGGGGGCAGGGACCCGTATGTTCTTCCAACCGGTAACGGGTGCGTTCCGCGCAGGGACCGTTTCCGGTGCGCAATGGGATGATGCAAGCATAGGCGATTATTCAGTGGCCATGGGGCAGGATACAACGGCCAGCGGTGCTAGCAGCTTTGCCGTGGGGAATAATACAACGGCCTCCGGTGATTGGTCTTTTGCCATCGGTGATGGGACGACGGCATCGGGGAGCCGTAGTTTCGCGGGCGGGCAGGGTTCAACCGCCGCCGGCCAGACGACGTTTGCTTTCGGGCAGGGAGCATCCACGAATGCGACCCGGGCGATTGCTTTTGGCACAGGAACGACCGTGACGGGCGATTATGCCGTAGGGCTGGGCAATGAGGCGGATGTCAGCGGCAATTATAGTATGTCTTTCGGGCTTGGGGCACCTGCCGGGGTCGACCCGATCGTCTCCGCCGCGAACGCTTTCGGTATCTTTATGGGCGACCAGTCGGGATTAGACCTCGCGACGGCCAACACGATGCTTCTGGCCGGTGGCGAATTGGTTATCGACCCGAATGTTCCCGCTACGCAAACGGCGGCGAGTGCGGCTTTGACCGTCGATGTGGAGGGCGATGTCGGGGCGATCCAGTACTGTGATGAAAATGGCGCGAATTGTTTTACGGCAGCCAGTATTTCCGGCGGTTCAATCGGGGCGCCGGGGAACAATCGTGAAGTGATCTTTAACTCCGGCGGTGTTCTGGGCACGGATGCGAATTTTGTCTTTACCTCCGCCGGGTGGTTTGGTGTGGGCACGGCGACGCCGAGTGCCGATATCCACTTGAGTAGCGGCGATCTGCTTGTGACCGGGACGCATACGGGCGTGAGTGCCGTGCCGGTAACGGGCGCAGGGACTCGCATGTTCTTCCACCCCGAAATGAGTGCGTTCCGCGCAGGGACCGTTTCCGGTGCGCAATGGGACGATGCAAGCATAGGCGATTATTCAGTGGCCATGGGGCAAAATACAACGGCCAGCGGTGCTAGAAGCTTTGCCGTGGGGAGCTCATCGACGGCCAGCGGTAGCAACAGCGTTGCTATGGGATTGGGAAACACGACCAGCGGTGCGGAAAGCTTTGCTGTCGGTATTAATTCAAGCGCTACCACTAATGTTGCTGTGGCGTTGGGACAAAATGTGACGGCCAGCGGCTATAACAGCATTGCGATGGGGCGTGAGGTTAATCCGAGCGGCCAGTACGCTGTCGGATTTGGTTTGGGCGCGCCGGCGGGCGCTGACCCTGTGGTATCCGGTAACTCCTCTTTCGGTATCTTTATGGGAGACCAGTCAGGTGTTAATTTAACCGACGCGAATACGCTGGCGCTGATGGGCGGGGCGATGGCTATCGGTGATGTGACGGCGACGACAGGCGGGGAGCAAGACCTTGAACTGGACGTGACCGGGGATGTCGGCGCGACCAACTATTGTGATGATGCCGGGAATAACTGTTTCACGGCGACCGAAGTGGCAAGCGGCGCGCTGGGGAATCCGGCGGACGATCGGGAGATATTCTTTAATTCCAACGGCGATCTGGCCACAAACGATAACTTTGTCTTCACCTCTGCGGGTCGTATGGGATTGGGAACGGCGGCGCCGGGTGACACGTTGGATGTTGTTGGTACGGCGGCGGTGAGCGGCGCTGTGGCTCTGGGCGGCACGTTGGATGTAACGGGGGCTACGACGTTTAATAATACGCTGACGGTTGTGGGGGCGAATGCGACGGCTCTGGGCGGTACGCTGGGCGTGACGGGCGTGGGCACGTTCGCCGATGATATTGTGATGAGCGGGACGGGCGCTTTGTCTGTAGCGGCGGGAACAACGGCGCAGCAACCGGGTGTGCCGGCGAACGGCATGATGCGCTACAACACGGATAATGGGCGGTTCGAGGGGTACCAATCCGGCACGTGGATGGATTTTGCGACGGATGCGGCGATTCCTCACGGTAATGACGGGGAGCTTCAGTTCAAATCCGGCGCGCAGCTCTGGTCGACGAGCAGCCTGTTCTGGGATAGCACGAATGGCCGTTTGGGTGTG